>JBFXJT010000009.1:7495-43626 GCA_050174575.1 Bacilli bacterium | reverse complement strand
TTAGTCGGGATATCAATTTTGAATATAAAAACCAACAAATAATTATTAAAATAAAAAAGAAACCAAAAAGCAAGCAATGGATTTTCTTGTTAACAGCGCTTTTAGACAAAAACATATGGAAGCATTTACCTGTTGAAGAAAAAGCCGATTAGTGGTATAATCACAATTGCCAATAGAAAAGGAGATAATATATGCAAAAAATTGCAGTCATTTCCGATGTTAATGCCGGATTAGATTATTTAGGTTATGATCCTCAGATTCCTGTATTGCGTTCGATTATCAATTTTGGTGAAGAACACTTTATTGATGGGATTGATATAAAAGCTGATGAATTTTATAAAAAATTACAAACTAGCCCCATCATTCCATCTACTTCTGCACCAACAGTTGGTGAAGCAATGGAACTTTTAGATAAGTTAATCGACGAAGGATATACCGATGTTATCATGGTTTCCATTTCTTACCAATTAAGTTCAATCGGACAAATGGTGGAAACATTAATTGAAGAATATGCTGACAAGATTAAAATTCATGTCATCGATTCGAAAGCGGCAACTTATTTACAAGGTTACATCGCTGTTACCGCTAAACAAATGGCAATTGCGAAAAAAGAAGTTTCGGATATTTTAGATTATTGTCACTATTTAGTTAATAATAGCCATGCTTATTTTGTTGTTGATGATTTATCTTATTTAGTTAAAAACGGTCGCTTAAGTGGTGCTGCTGGTTTTGTTGGTAGTCTTCTTAAAGTAAAACCGGTTCTTGAACTGACTAAAGAAGGGAAAATTGTTAGCAAGGAAAAAATAAGGACGCATTCCAAGGCCGTTGAACGGGCTTTAGAATTGTTTATGGAAGAAATCAAAGATGCGAAAAAAGTCAAAATTTTGGTTTTCCATACTGTTCGTGACCAAGATGCAAAAGATTTAGTCAAAAGATTACAAGGCGAATGCAAAAATGCTGAGTCGATTGAATTACACATGATTACACCAGCCGTTGGCGCGCACATTGGTTGTGGAATCATTGGCGTTGGTTATTTTATTTTAGAAAAATAAAGACATAAAAGGAGGACAAATATATGGCTTTAGTTAATATGAAAAACATGCTTTTAAAAGCAAAAGATGAGAAATATGCTGTTGGTCAATTCAATATTAATAATCTTGAATGGACCAAAACTATTTTACAAGTTTCAGAAGAGTTGAATTCACCAATCATTTTAGGTGTTTCTGAAGGAGCAGCTAAATATATGGGTGGATATCGTACCGTTGTTGGGATGGTCAAAGGATTGATGGCTGACCTTAATATCACTGTTGATGTCGCTATTCACTTAGATCACGGATCAGATTTTGATAATTGCAAGCGTTCAATCGATGCTGGGTTTACATCGGTTATGATTGATGCTTCCCATCATCCATTAGAAGAGAACATCCGCTTGACAAAAGAAGTTGTCGATTATGCTCATGCTCGTAATGTTTCTGTAGAAGCAGAATTAGGAACAGTTGGTGGTCAAGAAGACAACGTTATTGGCGCAGGAATCATTTATGCAGATGTCAACGAATGTGTTCGTTTAGTCAATGAAGCTGATTTAGATGCTTTAGCACCAGCACTTGGAAGTGTCCATGGACCTTACAAAGGCGAACCCATTCTTGGCTTTAAAGAAATGGAAGAAATTAAAAATGCTACAAAAAAACCACTTGTTTTACACGGTGGCACAGGAATTCCTGATGAAAAAATCCGCAAAGCAATTGCTTGTGGGACATGTAAAATCAATGTTAACACAGAATGCCAAATGGCTTTCGCGCGTGAACTTCGTAAATTATTAGCAAATGATGATAAAGTTTATGATCCACGAAAGATTCTTGGACCAGCAGCCAAAGGAATTGCGGCAGCAGTAAAAGAAAAGATGGGCGTTTTTGGATCAGTCGGAAAAGCAGTTCGTTAAACAATCACACCAGTTGGAAAACTGGTGTTTTTTATTGTAATCATCTGTAAAAAAGAGTATAATTTATGAAGTATGGAAAAAAATATTTGTTTAAAATGTTTATATAATGAAAGCGATTTTTTAGTTTGCCCAAAGTGTGGCAGCGAAAATGTCATAAAAATTGTGAAAAAAGGTGTTTTCTTTAATAACCGTTTTTACAAAACAAAAACATGGATGGCCATGCTTAATGTCTATAGCGATTATCCAAGTAAACAAATACTTGCTATGACAGATGCGATAAATAAAGAATATTTGCATAGCGTTATTTTAAACAATATTAAAAGAAGCCGCATCGAACGGTACTTACTGTTGTTTGTTTGCTTATTCATCAGCGGGCTTTTGTTTTTGCTTGGTGGTTTTTTAGTCAATGAAAAAACAACGCCGATTGATGGAAATACAAATAACGTTGTGATAACGTTGGCTTTCTTTGGCACCCTTTTATTGATGTTCTCATTTGTTTTTGCTTACTGGGTGATAACTAAAAAAGTCGTTATGATGGTTTTTAAAAAGCAAAAAGTAAAATATGTCTCTTTAAACAATGAGCAAAAAACGAAATTATATAGGAAAATAAACAATGAAGAAACAAGCACTTAACCACTTAAAAATTACCAATAATCACTTATTGATTCGCCCCTTCGTAAGAAGCGATCAAGATGACCTTTTCTGTTTGCTGGGGAACGAACAAGTTGTCCGTTTTTTAGGGATTAACCAACTGAACGACATGGTTGCTGTCAATCGTTATTTAAACGAATGCGAACTCGAGTATGAGCGACAAGAGATCTTCCGTTTAGGCATTGAACTTTGTGAAAAGCACAAAATTATTGGGTTCATCGGGGTATCTCGTTACGACTTAACACAGACGACCGCCCAAGTCGTTTATGGACTTTCGGAAGAATATTGGCATCAGGGATTGATGCCCGAAGCGCTAAAACTATTTGTTCACTATCTAATTAATGATTTGCACAAAGAAATCATTATCGGAACGCACATCGATGAAAACAGCGCTTCTGGGAAAGTGCTATTAAAGGCTGGATTTAAAAGAGACCCCAATTATGATCAAATGATGGTAATTAAGGGCGTAAACCAGCATTTAACAGGGTATTCGTATAAAGCACAAGGAGTAAAGAAATGAAAAAAATAGGATTAATATTATTATTGTTATCACTGGGGTTTTTAGTTGGTTGTACTAAAGAACCAGGGGAACTAGAAGGGGTTAGTAATATTTCCCCACAAGATATTTTCAATCAAAAAGAAGACAAGTATTATATCTATTTCCATCGTGTCGATTGTGCTGATTGTGAGGAATCATCACCCTATGTTATCAATTATGCTCAAATCATCAAAAATTATGAAGGCTGCAGTGACAAACGTCCGATATATGCTATTTTGTTATATACAAAGTCTGAAAAGCCGGGAAGAACCACATATATTTACCGTGAGTATGAAGGCGAAGGTGGACAAGGGACGGAAAACAAGTACTATGTTGACGGAGTAACCGATTGGGAAGATTTATACATCGCTAGTACGTCATCACTTATTTCTGTTTCTAAAAATACAAGTGGTATAAAAACATCTAAATATGTTGCTCAAGGAGCACAAGCCGTCATTGATGCGCTGAATGCTCAGCTAGGAACGTGCTATCAATAATGAATAATGAACAAATTTTTAAAGAAGAACGTCACTTTCAAGGATTAAATTACACCTTATATACGGATGGACAACCCCATCCCCTCTTGTTTTTCTTTCATGGATTTACAGGAAATCGCCAAACCGGGATTATGGGACGCGGTGAAGTTCTCGCGAACCTGGGAATCAACGTTGTTGCTTTTGATGCCCCTCTTCACGGAGACCGGAGCACACAATCGTTTCATGGCCTTACAAGTAGCGACAAACAAAAACACATCATTGATATTGTGATTAATTATGCTCATGATGCAAAGTGGTTATATGAACAACATTTACAATACGACCGCTTAATAAGCAAACAACCTATTTTTGCTTTTGGAGTATCCATGGGATCACAAACAAGTTTTTACTTGGCAACAATCATGAAAGAACTACAAACCATTATTACCCTTGTTGGTTCACCATCGTTTTGTGAATTTTATGAATGGAAAAAACAAAAATACGGATGGGAAGATAATGAAGAGTACCAAAAGAAACAGCACGAATATCGTTATCTTGATCCATTAATCAATTATCATAAATTTGAAAACAAAAAAATATTCATAGGTGTAGGAATTAAAGACGAAATTGTTCCCCTACAATATGCACGTTTATTAAAAGACAAGCTTAAAGAAGAATCTTATTATTACAAGGAATATGATACAGCTCACGCATCAACGGAAGCGATGCTTCAAGATGCGTATCTATTTATAAAAAAAGCCCTGCTTCATTGAAGCGGGGTTCTTTTTAAAGGGAGTTTAAATAATTAGCGATGGAGGCTGACCCGTGATAGTAAGCAAGGACTGTTTTGTTTTCAAATAAAAGCAGTGTCGGAAAGGAAGGTATTTCTAAATCATTAAGGTTGTTAACGCCTAATACAGATTCATTTGGACCAAACAAAAAAGCATTTGTTTCATCATACTTTAATTGGTAAATCGGTAACAGCGAACAAGCATTAACGCAAATGGATTTATCAAAGTAGCGATAGACATCTAGCATGATAAATTCGCAGGCATAACAGCCTTCTTTCGAAAAGAAAACTAAAAAAGAGGATTCTTTTAAAAATAAATCGTTTTGAGAAAGATAGGGAATATTGGTATTAAGGCCAATTATAGTCAAAGAAACAAAAACTGTATTTTTTTCTTTGACTATTTTTATTTCATAATCACCAGCTAAAAACAATAAAAAAGCATCACTTGCAAATAAAACATGTCCATTATCATATTCCCAATTTATCAAAAATTCCTGATTTTCGAAAACAATTGTTACATTGTTTGGGATAAAAGATGTCGCAATCACAATACTTTCAGGGCTTTGTTTATCATACGTTAGAGAGTCTTTTGACTTGCAAGAACATAAAAAAAGCAAAACAAAAACAATCAAAAATTTCTTCATATAAATCACCGAAGATATTATAACAAAATAAAGAATGATTGACCAACATTTCGTTCTTATGTTAGAATACTTTGAGGAAAAAATATGAAAAAACGCGTATGGCCGATTTTATTGATTATTTGGATTGCCTTTATATTTTTTAATTCGCTTCAAACAGGGGATACTTCCTCGGACTTTAGTGGTTTTTTCACAACCCTTTTTCAAAAGATGCTTTCGTTTTTTGGAATTGAAGCATCAGTAGATACGTTATCTTTGCTCATTCGTAAAGGAGCGCACATGTTTGAATTCTTTGTCCTAGCGCTACTTTTTTGTATAAATTATCTTGCACGATATCCATTAAAAAGCACAATTGAAAAAGCTTTAGTAAGTGCCATTGCCGTTGCCATTACTGACGAAATTCTTCAGCTGTTTGTTAACGGGAGGGCTGGAACAATTATTGATGTTGCCATCGATAACGTTGGAACAGTCTTTGGATTGCTTTTATTCTATATCATCTTGCGAAATAAACAAAAAAAACCAAGAACGCCCCTTAACAATAACTAAGACTTATGATATAATAGCAATAGTTTTAAATTAAAGGAGACCTTGACCATTGAAAAAATTTAATATTTTAGTAATTACAATTTTAGGAATTTTACTTGTTGGTTGTAAAGCCACAGACATTGATGTTTTTCGTTTTGTTAACCATGAAATAACAATTCAAGTAGGCGATGATGCTGTTTTGAATTTGATTTATGGCGAGTATGACGAAGATGAAGTGGTTATTTATACTTTATCAGAAGAAGGCATCATTACATTAAATGACAATACAGCAACAGGAATTGCTGCTGGTGAAGTAACTGTTACAGCAACCATTGATGGCATAAAAACAACAAAAATAATTGTGACCGTTGTTAACGAACCGATAAACTCGATGAGTATTACTTCTTTAAATAATGTTTTGGTCGGTTCAACAATACAATTAACTGTTTCTGTTTTACCTAGTCATTTATCAAATGAAGTCACTTGGGCCATTGAAGATAGCGAACAAAGCGATATTAATGCCGCAACGATTTCCCAATCAGGTGTTTTAACCGGTGTTATCGGTGCAGAAACGAAAGAAGAATTGACTGCTGGTGGCAAAAAGATTATTGTTGTGGCAACATCAAAAGTTGATTCAACAATGAGTGTTAAAAAAACAATATTTGTGAAATACGCACCGACGACAACCATCAATTTAACAAGTGAAGGCGGAAAGACAACCATCGAAGGAACCGAAACATTGCAAATTCAAGCAGCCATTTTACCTGCGAATGCATGTCAGGTTTTGACTTATACTTCAAGTGATACATCAGTTCTTGTTGTTAGCGCAACGGGGCTAGTATCCATACCTGAAGGAAGTACGAATTACGAAATAGCAACAATTACTGCTAAGTCATTGGATAACATTGTTGGAACAATTGACATAACAGTTTTAGATCCAAACGCATAAAGAATAAGGAGGGGAATATGAAATATTGTGCAAATTGTGGAAACGAAATTGAAGAGGATGCAACTTTTTGTCCTAATTGTGGTGCAAGAATTGGCCAAGGACCTTTAAAAAGCAAAGCAAATGATGATGCTCCAAGCTTTGGGTTTGCTTGTTTAGGATTTTTCTTTCCGATGATTGGATTAATCCTTTATCTTGTTTGGAATAATGAATACCCATTAAAAGCTAAATCTTGTGGCAAAGGAGCTTTAATTGGGTTTATTACAAGTTTTATTATTGGCTTTTGTTATGGAATAATCATAATTATGGGCGGAGGGGGACTACCATATTAATGACATTTTGGGAATTATTAAAAGAAAGATGGCAGTTGTTAGGTCAAGCGCCTCTTTGTAATGGGCAGCCAGAAACAACTTTTCAAGTTTTTGGCTTTTCTTTTATTTTATGCTATCGTTGCACATTTATCATTATTGGACTTTTGCTGACAACTTTTGTATTTTCTAAATTGAAAACACCCCTTTTTTCAAGTAAAAAACAACAAATATTATTAATGATCATGGGACTTCTTATTTTAATAGCGGATGGCGCCAATCATCATTTATTAGGAAACGAAACGACCAATTTATTAAGAATTTTAACAGGTTTTTTTGGAGGAATCGGTTTCGGCTTGTTTGTAAATATCATTTTTCCACCTAAATTTGTTCAATAAAAAAAGCACATTAGTTAAGCTAATGTGCTATTTTTTATTAGTCATGTTTTCTTTTGAAAAAGAAAGCAATACCCAGAATAGAAATTGTGAAAACAATATTTGTTCCTAAGAAGCAACCCTTTTTATCGGGTTCTGGCTCCGGCTCTGGTTCAGGCTCCGGTTCGGGTTCGGGCTCCGGTTCAACAACGGCTTCAACAGTAATTTCCATGGAAGAACTGATGCTCCACCATTTTTTCACATTCATTGTGATTGTTGCTGTTCCAGCAGCCACGGCAGTAATTTCACCCGTTTCGCTGATGGTTGCAATCGCTTCATCACTTGATTTAAATTCTAGAGGATAAGTTTCATTGGAAACCATGACGTATGATGGTGTGAACTTATCGCCGACCTTCATTGTTTTAGTAGGATAATCATAAGCTAACAATACAGGATCAACATCAACACCATAAGTTAATTGTTCGGAAAAAGCAGTAGTCTCATCCATATAAAGTGCTCGTAACTCAAGATTTTGTTCTTCGTAAGGAGTGACATCCGGCATTAAGATTTCGTGATCTGTCGGTAGTGCTGTGCCATATAAGGAATCATTAACATATAGTTCAAACTTTAAAATTTTTCCTTCCACAAGATCGCTATCCCAAAATACGCCAGCGATGCCAGCATTATTTTCCGTTGCTCGAACATTTGAAATTGTGCCGTAACGCTTAGCCTCATTAACCAAAGTCAAAGGTTGTGACGTAATTGTTCCATCACGGAATGTCGTTCGAACAGTCAACGAATAAGTGGCAACGTTAGTTGGAAGATTTGTTAAAGAAAGAGATGTTTCATTTTGCGGATAAATTAATGAAGTTAACAGTTGTTCGTCTTCATCCAAGACTTCCAATGTATTAATTCTTCCAATATTAGTGTTAGGAAAACTAATAGTGGCTTTTGAAAAATCGCTTGGATCGCTTGTTGCAGTGATTCCGGCTTTAAAAACTTCGGAATCAATGGTTGCTTTAGAATAAAAAGTAGCAGTAGTAAGAACATCACCATTTAAATTAACTAATTTAATGGTTATCGATTGATCGGAAACAGTGATAACGTTACAAGCATCAAGTTTTCCGACCATTGCGAAATCAACTTCTGGCATTGGTGTGCCTGGAGCGGTAACATAACGGTCACCGATTTGATTACCCGTAATATAAACTGTTCCTTGACCGGGAGTCGTCGTTTTGACACCGTTTAAAATAGGGTAAGACCGAGCATAAACGTGATTGTGACCAGTAAGAACAAGGTCAACACCATACTCATCGAAAATAGCTTGGAAAGCATTACGCATTGCTAAAGCTTGACTGGCATTTAAACCATCACCAGTATAAAACGGACGATGCGTTAAAACAATAATGAACTCTGCAGGATTTTCCGTGATTGTCTTTCTCAGCCATGTTTGCTGAGCGGTTACAGAAGCTGTTGAGGCAGCGGCTGCTTCAGAATCCAACGAAATAATTAATGTATTATTGTATTTGAAACTATAAGTTTGACCAATATGGTTTTCTGCTCCATTACTTGGGTAATTTGTGACACCATTAAAATAAGAAATATTTGTTACGTGGGCAGAAGTATCGTAATAATCATGATTGCCGGGAGTCATAACATAAAACATCTTTTTTGCAGTGTCCATTTTATATAATTCTTCCCATTGTTCATAAACTGTTCCATAAGCGACGACATCACCACTTAACAAAGTGAAGGCCATGTTCTCTCCCAGTGTTTCTGCTTTATTTAAAACAGCATTTGCGGTGGAAACACGCGTTGGGATTGACAAGTATGAATGGATATCAGTAATATGTAAAAAACTAAACGTCGAATTACTTGCTGTCTTAAAGTGATAAACATCGGAATACGCCGTTGTTTGAATTCGGTATAAGTATTCTGTTCCGCTTTCAAGGTTATTTAAATTAACCGTACACTGTTTAGTTGCTTCTTTTCCTTCAAAAGGAATTGATTTGAAAACAGCCAACTTTGTAATTGGAGCTTGGAAATTAGGATCTGTGGCCTTAGTATATTGTAAGGCGGAAAAAGCACTTGTAGTATGCCAGGAGATATTCATTTGTGTGCTAGCATCTTCACCAGGATTTGTAATAATCATCGTAACATCGGTAGCTGCAGATATATTAACATTAAATAATGCAATAAAAATGAGCAAAATTAACGAAAACCGAAATAATTTTTTCATATGATCCTCCATGTGGTTAACATTATATCACAACGAGCAAGGTAAAAAAAGGCTTAAGCCGAAACTTAAGTCCTTTTTATTTGTGAAGAAAAAATGATCTTTTTATCTTTGTCTTTTCCATAAACAAATATTTTTTCATCATCGATGAGATAATAAAGAAAAACAGTTTCGCCAAGTTTTGCTTGACGAATATAATGGATTTCTAAATTAGTTATTGGCAAAAATCCCAATTTATCAACAACCAAATGAACTAAATTGGCATAAACGGCATTGTTCATGTGATGATAATGATCAACATCAAATGCTCTAACAACATAATGGTCTAAAAATAGGGCATCGGTTCGATCTTCAATTTTCTTTTGAAAAGAGCACGGCATATCTGTTCTAAAACAATCACCTAAAAACCACGGTTGACGAGAAACCATATTAGTATCAAGATTAATGATTGACCAATAAGACATGCCTTCTCCAATGATACGGCCATCCTTATTTTTTATTTGATAAGCTCTGGGGTAATAAATTTTATCGACAGGTAAAGGCCAAGAAGTTATTTTGATTGATTGAAAAAATGTCGGTTGTTCGTAAACTTGAAATATGTTTTTAATTAAAATCCACATTTTATTTTGGGCTAACAAATGGTTATATCCAGCTTGAAGTTGCCAAGAATGGTAGGATGCAATATCTTGAAAATAATCTAAAACGGCATATGCTTTCAATTGATTATTTTCATCAAAATCGCCAGTTGTCAGCCAGTAATCACGAGTAATTTCTAAAGTATCCATATTTTTGCTCCTTATTACAGGAAATATTATAACACTAAATAATAAACATTCCCAAGCAAACAGTAAAAATATCGTGCAAAAAATGGAAATTATGGTAAAATATGGATGGTGAAAAATATGTATGATGTAATTGTAATTGGTGCTGGACATGCCGGAGTTGAAGCGGCATTAGCCAGTGCAAGATTAAAAAATAAAACACTCATGATCATGGGATCATATCAAAGGATTGCGAATATGCCCTGCAACCCATCCATCGGTGGACCGGCCAAAGGAACAATTGTCCGCGAAATTGATGCTTTGGGTGGACAAATGGCGAAAACAACGGATAAAACATTATTGCAAATAAAAATGTTAAACGGGTCAAAAGGTCCGGCTGTTCGTGCTTTAAGATCGCAGTCCGATAAAGTAGCGTATCCTAATATGATGAAAGAGATTATAAAACAAACGCCAGATTTGGATTTGAAAGAAGCGTTTGTGGAGAAAATCCTTGTACAAGAAGGTAGAGTTACCGGCGTAATTACGGATAAAAACGAAGAAATAGAAGCAAAAGCCATTATTGTTGCCAGTGGGACATACTTATCTTCAAGAACACTCATTGGCCACCAGTTTTGGAAAGAAGGCCCGGATCACGAACCAACAACAAACAAACTATCCGAATCACTTCGCGAATTAGGATTTACCCTCATCCGTTTAAAAACAGGGACACCAGCGCGCATAAAAAAAGATTCGATTGATTTTTCAAAAACCATCCCTCAACCAGGGGATGATAAACCTTGGCGTTTTAGTGAAGAAACAACGGAAGTTTTACCTTTTTCCAAACAAGAAAAATGCTATTTAACTTATACAACGCCACTAACGCATCAAATTATTCATGACAATATTCATCTTTCATCGCTTTTTTCTGGTTTGATAGAAGGGGTTGGCCCAAGATATTGTCCTTCGATTGAAGATAAAACAGTGAAATTTGCGGACAAAGAACGCCATCAGGTGTTCTTAGAACCGGAAAGTTTGTTTATTGATGAAATTTACTTGCAAGGTTTTTCTACAAGCCTTCCTGAACATATTCAGGTGGAAATGGTGCATAGCCTTCCAGGGTTAGAAAATGCTGTGATTGCGAAATACGCATATGCCATTGAATATGATGCCATTGATCCAACACAGTTAAAGCGTAATCTAGAAGCTAAAACAATCACAAATTTGTTCTTTGCGGGACAAGTTAACGGAACAAGCGGTTATGAAGAAGCTGCTTGCCAAGGACTCATGGCTGGCGTAAATGCTCACCGTAATCTCCATAATTTACCACCGTTTGTTTTAAGAAGGGATGAAGCTTATATTGGTGTTTTAATCGACGATTTAATAACAAAAGGGGTAAAAGATCCTTATCGATTATTGACTTCGAGAGCAGAGTTCCGCTTACTTCTTCGTCATGACAATGCGGAAGAACGCTTATTAAAATACGGTTATGAAATTGGATTAGTTCCGTTAGAACGCTATGAAAAGTTTTTAAAGAAACAAGAACAAATTGTGAAAATAACGAGTGACCTAAAGAAAATATTCATTAATCCAAAACCAGAAGTCAATGCTTATTTAACAAGTATGAACCGGGCTGTCATTAATGAAAAAATCACAGGTTATGAATTTTTAAAAAGGTCGGATAATAATTTCGCTGATTTAAACGCCATAAGTGGAGCAAGCATCGAAGCATCTGCGGATATTGAAGAACGCATATTGATTGAAATAAAGTATTCAGGATATATCGACAAAGCCGTAAAAGAAGCAAAAAAAATGCAAACGATGGAAACAAGAAGAATTCCTGATGATTTTGATTATGATAAAGTTCCCAATATTGCGAAGGAAGCAAAAGAAAAGCTTAAGAAAGTTAGACCAACAACAATTTCACAAGCATCACGCATCAGTGGCGTTAATCCAAGCGATATCGCCATCCTTCTTGTTTGGTTAGAGACAAAAAAACATGCTTGAAGCGTTTAACTTAACTCCTTTACAATGCAATCAGTTTCAAGAATATTATTTATTTCTTGTGTCTGAAAACGAAAAATACAATCTAACATCGATTACAAGCCAAGAAGAGGTTTATATCAAGCATTTTGAAGACAGTTTGTATGTTTCAAAAGCCATTGACTTAAATAAAATAACAACACTTCTCGATGTTGGAAGTGGTGCTGGATTGCCAGCAATACCTTTAGCGATTTTACATCCTAAACTTCAAGTTACCGTTGTTGAACCAACAATGAAAAAAATTCATTTTTTAAATGAATTAATTAAAAAAATTAACTTAACCAATGTTACATTAGTCAATAAGAGGGTTGAGGATTTAGATGTTTCGTACCGACAATTTTTCGACTTAACGATTGCTAGAGCAGTTGCTCCGTTAGCAATGCTGGTTGAATTGATTGTTCCTTTCACAAAAATAAATGGATACTTCTTTGCAATGAAAAGTTTGCAGTATCAAACAGAATTACAGCAAGCCAAAACAGCTTTGGTGAAACTCAAAAGTGAAGTTTCGGATATTTATCATTACTCTTTATCAAACGACATGGGAACAAGAGTTCTAATAAAAGTTTTAAAAAAAGACGTTACACCGATTATTTATCCACGGAAATTTGCACAAATCAAACAAAAACATTTATAACGAGGTGGGATATGGGAAAAATCATTGCCATCGCCAATCAAAAAGGTGGCGTTGGAAAAACAACGACCGCAATAAATTTAGGAGCGGCGCTTGCTCATGAAAATCAAAAAATATTGTTGATTGATCTCGATGAACAAGCCAATGCGACGATTGGTCTTGGCTTATCTAGAGAACATTGTGAAATTACTCTATATGATGTTATGACTTCCAAACAAAATATCACCGATGCCATTTACAAAACACAAGAGTTGGGCATTGATTTAGTCCCCGCATCAAATGAACTTGCCAAT
Organism: Bacilli bacterium; assembly: GCA_050174575.1. Taxonomy (GTDB): domain Bacteria; phylum Bacillota_I; class Bacilli_A; order ML615J-28; family CAG-698; genus UBA2253. Next base: position 30,477 of record JBFXJT010000009.1, on the reverse strand, counting down.
TTAGAATCGGATTTATTCAATGAAGCCAATAAAACATGGCTGCTGTATGAAAAACTAAAACCAATTCAGCATTTGTATGACTTTATTTTATTGGATTGCCCACCATCTTTTAACGTCATTACCGATAATGCCTTATATGCAAGCGATAGCGTCATCATTCCCGTGGAATGTGAGTATTTTGCCTATGATGCGTTAACTCAGATGGTTAACAAGATTAATCAAGTGCAAACACAAAAAAACAAACTGATGCAGACTTTAACAATCGAAGGTGTCTTACTAACAAAACTTGACAACCGTAATATTTTTGGTTATAAAATAGTCGATCAAGTGCAAAATTTATTTCCAACAAAAACTTTTAAAACGATTATTAATCGATCAAGCCATTTGCAAGAAGCCCCAATGTTAGGGAAAAGCGTTTTAAAAACAGCATTTCATTCACGAGCAAGTAAAGAATATCGCGAATTAGCTTTAGAAATAATTCAAAATAAATAGAGGTGCATATGGATACAATCAAACAATTTTTAATTGATGAAGCAACAAAAGTAATTACAACAGCTGTTTTAATTGCGGGAACAATCATTTTGTTTATTATTTTTGGTCTGATTGTTGGCCGCTTTATTCGCAAACAGAAGGAAAAACGACGACGAGCAGTGACGCTTGCGAAAATGGTTCAAAGTATATTTCGTTATACTGTTAGTATCATCATCATTATCGTTATTTTAGATGTTTGGGGTTTAAATGTCATGCCAGTACTTGCTGGAGCAGGAATATTAGGTTTAGCAATCGGCTTTGGTGCCCAAAGTTTAATCAAAGACCTTCTTGCTGGCATTGCCATCGTTTTTGAAAATTATTACGATATCGACGATGTCATTGAAATCAACGGATTTAAAGGAAAAGTTGAAGAAGTTGGTTTAAAATCAACCCGAATTGTTAATTGGAAGGGCGAAGTAAAAACCATTTTTAATGGAGACATTAAGGATGTTATCAATTTTTCGAAAAATCCATCAACAGGCATTATTGATGTTGAAGTTGACAGCAAAGAAAGCATTGATCACGTCATAGCATTGCTTGATGAAAAATTAATTTATTTAAAAGATATTTTTCCCCAAATTCTTGAAGGGCCAAACGTTATTGGCGTCGTAAGCATTTTAAGGAAAGGCTTTGTTGTAAGAATTATTGTAAAAACAACATCGGAAAACCACTATTCAGTAGAAAGGGAAGTGCAAAAGTTAGTGAAAGAATTGTTTGATGAAAACAATATTTGTTTTGCAACTGAGCACTTGGTCATTGATCATGAACAATCAGATCACCTTTCATAACGGCGATGTTTTAGAATTTAAAAAAACCCATCCATGTGGTGGAAACAATTGGAAATTAATTCGTGTTGGTGTAGATTGTAAACTAGAATGCACAACATGTAAAAGAATTATAATTATTCCACGCATTGAATTACCAAAGAAAATAAAACGTTTTGTTTTACACGAAGAAATCCCTGCTTAGGGATTTTTTGAAAGGAGGAGGCAATGATTGTCCTTGATAAGATTTCGAAACAATACCAAGTTGGAAAATTTAAAGTTCAAGCTTTAAATAATGTAAGTTTGCAATTTCGCAAGCATGAATTTGTTAGCATCATTGGTCCCTCAGGATGTGGTAAAACAACACTTTTAAACATTGTTGGTGGATTAGATAAAGCAACAACTGGTAAAATTTTTATTGATGGAACTGATGTTTCTTTGTATAAAAACCGTGATTGGGACGCTTATCGTAATCAACGCGTGGGTTTTGTTTTCCAAAATTATTATTTATTACCACACTTAAATGTTTACGAAAACGTCGAAATTGCCTTATCGCTCATTTCATTACCAAAGAAAAAACGTCAACACTTAGTTAATGAAGCTTTGATTGCTGTTGGATTAACCGATGAAGCCAAAAACATGCCTAATCAACTATCCGGTGGACAAATGCAAAGAGTTGCCATCGCTAGAGCGATTGTCAATGAACCCGACATCATCTTAGCAGATGAACCAACAGGAGCACTTGATTCCCACACGGCTACCCAAATCATGGATATTCTTAAAAGCATTTCACAAAAACGTCTCGTTGTTTTAGTTACTCACAATATTGCTTTAGCTGACACTTACGCAACAAGAATCATTGAACTTCTTGATGGGCAAGTTCAAAAAGATAGCAATCCGGTCATTCTAGAAAACAAACAAGACCAAACAATGAGAGCATATCCAAAAATGAGGTTTTTCGATACACTGCGTTTAAGTTTTAAAAATATGTTAAGAACAAAAACACGAACACTACTATCGATGTTTGCAGGAAGCATTGGTATCATTGGAATTGGCCTTGTTTTATCTATTTCCAAAGGTGTCAATTCTTATATTGAAGAAGTACAGAAATCAGCACTTGGCAATTACCCAATAACAATCATGAGTCAAGCAAAAACAATTGATGAAGAAGACGAAGAAATAATTGAAAGAGAAGAATTTCCTGAAGGCGAGCTTGTTTCCATTCGCGAAGGTGAACAACGCTATGACTATTACAACGTTATGGACGAAGCCTTTTTAGATTATATGGAAGACCTCCCAAAAACTCACTATACTGTTATCGATTACAACACAAGCATTACGATGAATATCATTTCTAAAACCCTCATGGGTTATCGCAAAATCAGCCAAAGCCAATTCAGTGAGATGAGCAAAGACGATGATTTTGTTTTAGCACAATATGATGTTTTAAAAGGCAGCATACCAAATGCTGCTGACGAAGTGGCACTTATCATTGATAAATATAATTGTCTTGACGCTTTAACGCTTTATTATTTAGGAATCGACTATGAAGGACTTGAAAATTTGACTTTTGATCAATTGCTAAGCAAACAATTCAAAGTTGTTTTCAACAATGATTTGTATGTGAAACAAGGAGATATTTATACTACCAAAAGCTCAAGTTATTACGAAACCCTTTATAACGATTCACAATTTTCTTTAAAAGTTACCGCAATCATGCGTGAAAAAAAGCAAGCGAATACCGTTTTGTATGGAAGCGGATTACTTTATACACCGCAATTGACCGATGTCATTTATGAAAATGCTACCCAGTCAGCAGTTTATTTAGATCAACTTGCCTATGGCTTATCTAAAAATGTGTTTACAGGACAACCATATGAAGACGAAGTTTCTTTTTCATCAACGGTTTCCAAGGAATATCAGTTAAAACAAACATATCTCAATATTGGTTCTTTAATTAATACAAATCGAATTTATGTTTATACGCCAACTTTTGCTGATCGATTGGCTATTAGTTCTTTTGTAGAAAATTATGAAGATGAAGCATCCCAGGTAAAAATCAGTTACTATGATTATATGAACAACGTTACAACAGAATTTGCTTCGCTTGTGAAAGTCTTCAGTACAGTTTTAATTATATTTTCATCTGTTTCTTTAATTGTTTCCGCAATTATGATTGGGATTATTACCTATGTCTCTATTTTTGAACGAATTAAGGATATTGGTATATTACGAAGTGTCGGAGCAAGAAAATGGGATATTGCAACCCTGTTTAATTTTGAAACATTGACAATCGGCTTATTCTCCGGATTGTTAGGTATTTTAGGTGTTTTAGTGTTAGTTAATCCGGTAAATGAGTTTGTGAAAAAAATGGTTCAAGATTACACAGTATCGTTTAGTGGTATTTCTCAGGTTATTGTTGCGAAATTTGAACCAAAATATATTTTGTTAATGGTTTTTGGAAGCATGCTGTTATCTTTGATAGCAGGAGTTATTCCGGCCGTTATTGCATCGGGTAAAAACCCGATTGTTGCGTTAAAAGAAGAGAGGTAAACATGGTTAGAAGATTTATTAAGTATTACCGCCCCCACTGGAAATTATTAGTTTTAGATTTGTTTTGTGCCTTAGCTGTTGCTTCAATTGACTTATTGTTCCCAATGGCAACAAACAAGATCTTAAAACAATATATTCCCGATCAAGAAATTAGAGCGGTGTTTATTATTGGAGCGGTTTTATTAGTATTATATGGTGTTAGATTTATCTTTTCCTATATTATTGGCTATTATGGACATGTCATGGGAATTAAGATCGAAACAGATATGCGCAGTGATTTGTTTCGAAAATTACAAATATTAGATTATCAATTTTTTGATAACAAAAAAACAGGCGAATTAATGACTAATTTAACGACACATTTACACGATGTATCGGAAATGAGTCATCACGCACCTGAAGATTTATTTATATCAACGCTCATGTTAATAGGGAGTTTCATAATTCTGATGTTTATTGAACCTTTATTAACAATGATTGTTTTTGTGTTTTTGTTAATGCTTGTATCTTATTCTATTTCTAGAAGACGAAAAATGATTAATTCTTTCCGTGTTTCAAGAACAGTTCAAGGCGAACTAAATTCGGAAATTGAAAGTAGCCTTAGTGGAATTCGTCTGACAAAAGCTTACAGCAATGAACAATACGAACAGAAAAAGTTTGAGAAAGTCAACTATCAATATCGCAAAGCTCGTTCTAATATTTTTCGTGAGATTGGATTATATGGATCAGGGAATGAATTTTTCGCAAACTTAACCAATTTAGCTTTATTAGTAGTTGGTGGATATTTTGTTTATAAAAACCGAATTGATTACATTGATTTAACGACATATTTTTTATATGTGAATTTTTTAATCCGTCCAATTCAACGCTTAACTAATTCCATGGAACAACTGCAACAGGGTTTTTCAGGAATCGAAAAGTTTTATAACATTATGGATGTTGAACCGAAAATTGTTTCGAAGCAAGATGCCATTCACAATGACAATGTTATTGGTAATATTCAATTTAAAAATGTAGAATTTAGTTATAATCAAGATGATCATGAATTTGTTCTCAAAAATTTCAGTTATGATATTCCTTCAGGAAAAAAGATTGCCATTGTTGGAGAAACAGGCGTTGGAAAAACGACAATCTCCAAACTTGTTCCACGGTTTTATGATGTATTGTCAGGGGAAATTTTAATTGATGGTGTGAATGTAAAAGATTATGACATTTATGATTTGCGCAACGCCATTGGGATTATTCAACAAGATGTTTTTATTTTTTGGGGTACAATCAAAGAAAACATTTTATACGGACGTCCAGATGCAACATTTGACGAGGTTGTGGAAGCCGCAAAACGAGCGCAAATCCACGATTTCATTATGTCGTTAGAAGACGGATATGAGAGTTTAACTGGTGAACGCGGAGTAAAATTATCCGGTGGCCAGCAACAAAGAATTTCCATTGCTCGTTTATTTTTAAAAAATCCTAAAATCATCATCTTGGACGAAGCAACATCGTCATTAGACAACATCACAGAAAATTTGATTCAACAATCTTTTGAAGAATTAACCCAAGATAAAACGACAATCATGATTGCCCATCGTCTTTCTACAATCCAAAACGCCGATGAAATCATCGTTCTAGGTAAAAACGGGATTATGGAAAGAGGAACACACGCGCAATTGATTAAGAACAAAGGATATTATCAAGCCCTTTATAACGCTGTTATCACAATATAAAAAACGACCACAACAGTGGTCATTTTTTTTAAAAGATATCAATTGAAACGGGGCAGTGATCGCTTCCCATAACATCATCATGAATATAACTATTATGTAAATTAGCAGTTAATCGAGAAGAAAGCAAAAAGTAATCAATCCGCCAACCAACGTTATTGGCTCGTGAATTAAACATATAGCTCCACCAAGTATATTTTATTTGTTCTGGGTAAAAGTAACGGAAACTATCAGTAAAACCACTGTCCAATAATTTTTGAAATTTTGTTCTTTCTTCAATGGAAAAACCAGCATTTCTTTCATTGGTTTTGGGGTTCTTCAAATCGATTTCGCGGTGAGCAACATTTAAATCGCCACAAATGATAACTGGTTTTTGGGAATCTAAGGTCATTAAGTAATTGCGAAAAGCATCTTCGAATTCCATTCGATAATCTAATCTTGCCAATTCCGGTTTAGAATTAGGCGAGTAAGAAGTCACAAAATAAAATTGCGGATATTCAAGTGTAATAACACGTCCTTCATCTTGATGATTACCGTTTAGCCCATAAACAACATTAAGAGGTTTTTCCTTTGTATAAATTAACGTTCCCGAGTATCCTTTTTTGATTGCACTATTCCAAAACTCATAATACCCAGGGAAAGTAAAGTCTTTTTGATCTTCTTGCATTTTGGTTTCTTGAATAGCAAAAATATCAGCGTTTATTTTTTCAAAGAAATCTTTAAAGCCCTTATTCATTGTTGCTCGTAAGCCATTTACATTCCACGAAACCATTTTCATACAAAGTCCTCTTTCTTTATTCGATAAACCGTTAATACAATATCTTTGTTGTCTTTTTTTGAAAAAGAAGTAATGTTTTCCATTTTGACCATTTTATTTTTTTCCATAACACGGCCGGAAGCAGGATTTTCAAGATAATGTTTAGCTTCAATTTCTTTAAAACCAACAGTGTTAAAAGCAAAGTCTAAAACAGCATGAACGGCTTCCGTCATAATACCACGGTTCCAAAACTTTTTACTAAGGCAGTACCCAATTTCTCCTGTTTTTGTTTCTTGATCGATTTTAAACAATGAAATGGTACCTACTAATTCATGGGTTGGGAAATAAACAATGGCCCAATGGAAAAAAAACGAAGAGGCATATTGTTCAATCCAAAAGCGGATTACTTCTTGAGTGTTTTCAACCGACTGATGGGAATTCCAAGTTAAATAGCGCGTGACCTGATCGTCGTTTGCCCAGTTATGAAACATAGGTGTAGCGTCAGCCAAAGTGATTCTTCTTAGGCGTAATCTTTTTGTTTCAATTGTTATTGTTCCCGTAAAATTCATATACAATCCTTCTTTTAAGATAGTCCAATTATATCAAACTTGATTTAGATAAGCAATTAATGTTAATCTTTTTGAAAAAAATAATTAATGGTTATCAATATTAAAAAATCATGTTATAATAAAAAAGGTGATTTTATGGGGAATTTATTTATATCTAATCAAGCGTTAAAAATGCAGGAATATCTCTTTAATCAAGGAGAATATCCTTTTTCTAACCGTCCTTATTACTTCTTAGTTATCAAAATGATTAAACCAGAAAACGAAAAGGTAATTATCAACTTTTTAGAAGAATTGTTATTTGAAGCGTATTTTTTGAAATTGGATCAGGAAATAATTGTGTTTTATTTTGAAGAATATGACTTTAAAAATGTCATCGTATCCATGAGTGATGATTTTTCACTTTCCTTAAGTTGTTTTCAAAGCAAAAAAATGAATCCCGAAAAACCAAGTTATTTTCACACGTTATTAAGTTCTTTTCATCAACAGTTTCATAATCGGACATTTGTGTTTGTTGATATAGCGGATTTGATTATCGGGCTTGTGAAAACGGACAAAGACTTATTGAAACCGTTAGTTCCAATTATTCTTGACCGCCTTTACAATGATTCCCAATTTGAACAAATAATTAGAGCGGTTTTAGATAACGATCTAAACGTTTCTCAGGCGGCTCAAAGCGTCTATATGCATCGAAATACAATGATTAACAAACTTGAATTGATTAAAGCAGAGACTGGTTTAAATATCCAACACTTTAAAGATGCCTTTTGTATGTATTGGTTACTCCATCATAAAAAGTAAAAATGTGCAGGTTGCACATTGTCTATTGTTGCTTTTTTCTTTATAATGGGACTATCAAATTATAAAGGAGATTAATTATGGCAACAGTAACAATGAAAAACTTAAACAAAGTTTATGATGGCAATGTCCATGCCGTTGCGGATTTTAACTTACACATTAAAGACAAAGAATTTATTGTGTTCGTTGGTCCTTCTGGTTGTGGAAAAACAACAACACTAAGAATGGTCGCCGGACTTGAAGACATTACTTCAGGTGAATTGCGAATTGATGACGAAGTAGTCAACGATGTTGCACCAAAAGATCGTAATATCGCGATGGTTTTCCAAAGCTATGCGCTTTATCCACACATGACTGTATATGATAATATGGCTTTCGGATTAAAATTACGTAAATTTTCACGTGATGAAATCGATCGTCGTGTTCAAAATGCCGCTGACATCCTTGGATTAAAGCCTTATTTAGACCGCAGACCAAAAGCTTTATCCGGTGGGCAAAGACAACGTGTCGCTTTAGGACGAGCAATTGTTCGTGATGCGAAAGTTTTCTTAATGGATGAACCACTATCGAACCTTGATGCGAAATTGCGTGTTCAAATGCGTGCCGAGATTATTAAATTAACAGAACGCTTAGGAATTACAACAATTTATGTAACACATGACCAAATTGAAGCGATGACCATGGCAACAAGAATTGTTGTTATGAAAGACGGTTTCATTCAACAAATTGGAACACCAAAAGAAATTTATGATTTTCCAAACAATATTTTCGTCGGTGGATTCATTGGGACACCACCAATGAACTTCTTAGAAGGAAAAGTTTTTGAAGATGGTTTCTTTGAACTTGGTGATCACAAATTAGGCGTTTCCCGTCTTAAAGTTCCTCAAGATAAATTTGAAATGTTGAAAGAACAAAAATTCCTTGAAAAAACAATTATTCTTGGAATTCGTCCTGAAGATATTCATGATACTCCAGAACGCATCGCTCAACTTAAAGATTCAGTAGTAAAATTAAAAGTCGATGTTGCTGAATTACTTGGTGCAGAAACATTAATCAATGGTCTATTAAACGGCCAAGGATTGATTGCGAAAGTAAAAGCTCGCGTTGACATTCATATGGGTGACGATATGGAAATGGCCCTTGCAATGGATAAATGCCATTTCTTCGATCCTGAAACAGAACAAAGAATTAAAAAATACTAGACGATCTAGCCACCCTAATAAGGTGGCTTTTTTTATGGACAAAAACACATTATATTTTCACACTTCAAACCATGTGATTGAGCACAGGTGCGATAAAACAATTAAGCACAGTGTCTCATTCGGTTTTTTGCTTTCACAAGCTTGTTTACAAGAATTAACAACATTAAGCGGACGAATAGAAGCCATGAAAACATTATTTGGTTTAAAATACAATATTCCTGTTTATATCAACGAACATGTATTGTTGTTTAAAGTAATGGATAATAACAAACAATACTGGATTAATTATTATAAAGTAAAAAGATTTAAGCAATGCGAAAGCAAAACAGTTATTTTATTAGAAAACAATGAAACAATCAATGTGTCAAAATCATTAAGAGCGTTTCAAAAATTATGGAAAACATTGGGGCTAATAAGCGAATATCGGCAATAAATGAAATGAATTAAATGGCAATTTTCATTGACTTGAAAAAGAGATAGGTATATCATATTGATGGCATATGTCAATAAAAAGAGGAGGTATTTATGAAAAAATACGATGTTATTGTCATTGGAGAAAGTGCCGCTGGAGTTGTAGCAGCAACAACGGCAAGAAAGTATTATCCAGAAAAAACAATTCTAACGGTAAGAGATGTCCAATTTGTTCCGATTCCATGTGGAATTCCGTACATTTTTGGGACAGCACACGATCCTATGAAAAATTTAATTCCTGTGGAAAACATTGAAAAAGGCAATCAACTTGATGCAGTCATTGGCCTAGTTGAAAAAATTGATCGACAAGCTAAAACAGTTCTTGTTAACGGTGAAACTTACGAATACGACCGTTTGGTTATCGCTACTGGCTCGAAACCAATTATTCCACCAATCAAGGGGATCAATTTAAATCATGTTTATTCCATTGAAAAAAACCCAGAATATTTACAAAAAGCATACAATAAATTAAAAACAACGAAAGATGTTGTTGTCATCGGTGGTGGTTTCATCGGTTGTGAAATGGCGGAAGAAATCAAAAAGCACAACAAGGATTTTAATGTTTCGGTTGTGGAAATGCAAAACCATTTATTAAAAGTTGTTTATGATGAAGAATACTGCTTATTTGCAGAACAAGCTTTAACAGCGGAAAACATCAATTTATACTTAAATGAACAAGTTGTTGAATTACTCGGCAAAGATGACGTTGAAGGTGTCAAATTAGCTTCTGGCAAAATCTTAAAAGCCGATTTAGTTGTTTTAGGCATTGGTGCAAAAGCGAATACGCAATTAGCCCAAGAAGCGCTTTTAGATATGGGACCAGGACGAGGAATAAAAGTCAACCGTTATATGCAAACATCCGATCCAAACATTTTCGCATGTGGTGATTGTGCAGACAAAGAATCCTTCTTTGATCACAAACCAAGCATGTTAAAATTAGCATCAATTGCAACAATGGAAGCCAGAATTGTTGGCGCAAACCTCTTCAAATTAAACAGAGTCAATCAAGGCGTTGTTGGTTGCTTTTCAACTGTTTTAAATGGCAACGTTTTTGCTGCTGCAGGACTTAATGAAGAAGAAGCCAAAAACAAAGGGTATATGATTGTTTCAGGAGCATCGGAATCTGTTAACCGCCATCCTGGTTTAATGCCTGGAGCCCAAAACATGAAAGTAAAATTATTGTTTGAAAAAGGCAATCATGTAATTGTTGGCGGAGAAATTTATGGAGCTTATTCCGGCGGGGAATTAATTAATGCCGTTTCCGCATTCATATCACAAAAAATGACTGCTGAAGAAATCGTTACTTTCCAAGCAGGAACACATCCTGCGCTTACAGCTTCACCAATTGCTTATCAATTGGTTAATGCAGCTGAAAATGCTTTAGTAAAAATGTTAAAATAACAAATCATCAACACTTGTTTTAAACAAGTGTTTTTGTTTGCATGATAAAAACGGTTTACATTAAAGTTTATATATATACAGAAAGGCGTTTTTGTGCTATAATTAAATCACCAAAAAATAAAAAATAGGAGAAAAATAAATGAGTAAAAAAACAATTAGAGATGTAACATTAACTGGGAAAACTGTTTTAATTCGTGTTGACTTTAATGTGCCAATGAAAAATGGGCAAATTACCGACCAAAACCGCATTGTTCAGGCTTTACCAACCATTAATTATGTTCTTGAGCAAAAAGCTAAAATTGTTTTGTTTTCACATCTTGGACGTGTTGAAAAAGAAGAAGACAAAGCAACCAACACGCTTGCTCCAGTTGCGAAAAGATTAAGTGAATTATTAAAAAAACCTGTTTTATTTATTAACGAAACAAGGGGAGAAAAGCTGGAAACAGCAATCAAAAACATGAAAATAGGTGATATTTTAATGTTTGAGAATACACGATTCGAAGATTTGCACGGAAAAGCCGAATCAAAAAACAACCCTGAATTAGGAAGATACTGGGCATCGTTTGGCGATGTACTTGTTAATGACGCTTTTGGTACAGCTCATCGCGCTCATGCATCCAATGTTGGTATTGCTAACAATGTCGATGATGTTGTTGCTGGTTTCTTGATGGAAAAAGAAATTAAATTTATCGGTGAAGCCGTTGACAATCCAGTAAGGCCGTTTGTTGCTATTTTGGGTGGTGCAAAGGTTAGTGATAAAATTTCTGTTATTGAAAACTTATTGAATAAAGCTGATAAAATTTTAATTTGCGGAGCAATGGCTTATACTTTCTTTAAAGCACAAGGACTTGAAATTGGTATTTCAAAATGTGAAAACGATTATGTGGAATTTGCAAAATCATTGCTTGCAAAAGGAAAAGATAAACTAGTATTACCACTTGATCATGCTGTTTCGCTTGAATACTCTGAACAAGCAGCATTTGAAGTTGTTGATATTAATAAAACACCGATTGACAAAATGGGTTTAGATATTGGACCAAAGACAATTGCTAAATTTAAAGAAGAATTACAAGGTGCAAAAACCGTTGTTTGGAATGGCCCTGCTGGTGTATTTGAATTTGATCATTTTGCTTATGGAACAAAAGCTATATGCCAATTATTAGCTGATTTGCCTGATGCAACAACGATCATTGGCGGCGGAGATAGTGCTGCTGCAGCGATAAAATTTGGATATGAAAATAAGTTTACACACATTTCCACTGGTGGTGGAGCAAGCCTTGAATATTTAGAAGGCAAGGAATTGCCCGGTGTTGCTGCCATTGATGATGATTGTGAATGTTGCTGTTAATTAATAAGGAGATAAAATGAGAAAACCGATTATTGCTGGCAATTGGAAAATGTATAAGGTGCGTGATGAAGCTTTACAATTTATTTATACTGTTTCAGATCAAGCGCCAAGCCAAGAAGTTGTTGACAGTGTTATTTGTGCGCAAGCGACTGTACTCCGTTGCTTAGCTAAAAGACAAGGAGAAAATGTCCGTATTGGTGCGCAAAATATGCACTTTTTAGATGAAGGTGCCTTTACTGGAGAAGTATCTGCGCCAATGTTAAAAGCAATTGGTGTCAGTTATGTTATTGTAGGACACAGCGAACGCCGTGCAATGTTTAATGAAACAGATGAAGCAATCAACAAAAAATTGCACAAAGCTTTTCAAAGCGAATTAATACCAATCTTATGTATTGGTGAAACGCTTGTTCAACGTGAAAAAGGCTTAACAAATCGTGTCTTAAATCGTCAATTAAAAGCCGATTTAGCTGGTTTAACTGCCGAACAAATAGAACATTTAGTCATCGCTTATGAACCAATTTGGGCTATTGGAACCGGAAAAACTGCTACGAGCGAAGTTGCTAATGAAGCTTGCAAACATATTCGTCAACAAGTTGCGAAAATGTATTCAACAGATGTTGCTAATAGTTTAAGGATTCAATATGGTGGTAGCGTAAAATTAAACAATATTGATGAATTAATGTCAATGCCCCACATTGATGGCGCTTTGATTGGTGGTGCAAGTTTGAAAGCTGAAGATTTTCTTACTTTCTTAAATGCAGCAATTAAAGCAAAAACCGAATAAGCAAAAACAAAAGATACTAAGGTAGTTAGTATCTTTTTTTAAATGTGTTATAATATCATTAAAATTAAAAATAAAACTATTTTTGTTTAATATGAATTTATATGTCGAGAGGGTTTAAATGCTTTTAAAAAATATGATTAGAATCAAAGCAATATTTGAAAGAATCAATTATTATCCTAAAATAAACTTTGATTTCGCTGATTATGAGGACTTATTTTTGCGTCAAATAACTAAATGTACAAATGTTCAAGATGTAAATTTGTTAATTTTAGACTACTTATTTGTAATCAAAAAACACCGAAAAATTATGCAATTTTTGTCAAGCAAAAACAAATGGAAATATGACCAAATAGACATTGATCCTATCGATAAAATTGAGTATTTTACTGATGATATGTGTTTTGGTAATAATGTGTTCACAACAGTCTTAAGTAAAAATCATAATAAGATTCACCACGTTTGTTTTGATGATAAAGAAATTTATCAAGTAAAAAAGAAGAAAAACAGCTTCACAGTGTATGAAAACAACGAATATTTTTTAAATCATAAAAACAATAAAATCAGGATTGAAAAAGATAAAAAGCTTAAGCTTAAATTTGTGATGAATAACGACTTAGATATTATTATAAAAGAAAACAATGTTGGTTATGAAATTGTAAAAAAAGGAAGCCTATATACAATTAATAATGTTTTTTTAGAAGAAGATGATAAACTTCAAGCTACAATAGATTGTGACATACCAAAAGAAAACCAAACCAATGCTTCTGCTTTGGTTGAAGTTTATGAAGAAGACGATGAGTTGTTACTGTTGATAGGAATTGGTATACTACTTTTAATTCAAGATCAAATGAAAAGGATTAACAATCGATTAAAATTGTTGATGGCAATAACTTTATTAAACAATCGAAGAAAGCATTAAAAGCAGTCGCAAACATCTTGTTACCATAAATAGAACATCGATAATTCTTGACTTTAATCAAAAATATGTTATAATATCTAAAGTGCATTAAGCACAGTGCAGTAATAGCAGCACTTGAATAATGAAAACAATTAGATAACACCTAAGGAGGGGCAAGTAATCAGCTGCTGTGATGAAAACCATAGTTAATCTAAACTTTCATTGACTTCAGGTCCTATACTAAACATATAAGGAGGAAAAAAATATGGCACGTTACACAGGGCCAAGTTGGAAAATTTCACGTCGTTTGAAATATTCCACATTAGAAACTGGCAAAGAATTATTAAAACGTCCGTTTGCTCCAGGGCAACATGGACAACGTCGTAGCAAACTATCTGAATACGGCACACAATTACAAGAAAAGCAAAGAGTTCGTTTTACTTATGGGTTAAACGAAAGACAATTTAGAAAATTGTTTGATCTTGCAGGAAAAATGAAAGGAAAGCATGGCGATAACTTCTTGATTCTATTAGAATCACGTTTAGATAACCTTGTTTACCGTTTAGGTTTAGCAACTTCAAGAGCACAATCTCGCCAATTAGTTAATCATGGTCACATTTTAGTTGATGGCAAAAAAGTTGATATTCCTTCATATTTATGCAAGCCAGGACAAAAAATCGGTGTCAAAGAGCAAGCAAGAAAATTTACAATTATTGCGGAAGCCTTAGGAGCAATGGTTGCAAGAAAAGAATTTGTTACTTTTGATGAACCAAGCATGACAGGGGAATACGTTCGTTATCCAGAACGCAGTGAAATTTTACCTGAAATCAAAGAAAACCTAATTGTTGAGTTCTACAACCGTTAATAAAAAAAGATCCGTGAACAATCACGGATTTTTTTATAATGTTACTTATATAAAACAATTGACAAGTGTTTCGCAATAATTTTAGCTGCTTGAGAAAAAAGCGTTTCATCGTCTTTTGTGAATCGATTTAAATGAGGACTATCGATATCCAATACGCCATATAATTGATTGTTAACCACAATTGGAACAACAATTTCCGATTTTGTATCCCCATCGCAGGCAATATAACCAGAAAATAAAGAAACATCGGGAACAATAACGGTTTTTAATTTTTGTGCAGATTCACCGCAAACGCCATGTCCCATTTTAATAAAATTACAAGCGACTTTGCCTTGGAAGGGACCTAAATATAAATTGTTATTTGTATATATGTAAAAACCAAGCCAATTAATGTTCGCTGTCTTTTCATATAACCATGAAGAAGCGTTAGCGAGAATCGACATTTCAAATTGATCGTCCTGTAATAAATTATCTAAATTAATTAAAATATCTTCGGTAGTATGTTTCATTGATTAACTCCTTTTTGTATAAGCATTTTATCAAAAAACAACGCAAATTACCATATTTTAATTTATTTATATTTTCAAAACAATGAAAAATAGGTTATAATAATCTTAAATTAACCCAAGGAGGGTAATATGATTTATTTTGACTATGGAGCAACAACGCCCATTGATGAAGAAGTATTGAATACATACATCAAAACACAAAAACAGTTTTTCGCAAACACTTCTTCGACCCATAAGCTTGGGTTAGCAAGCAACTGCATGCTTGAAAAAGCGACACAAGAAACATTAGAAGTGCTGGGATTAACAGGCCACAATTTGGTATATACGAGTAATGCAACCGAAGCCAATAATCTTGCCATTTATGGGATTGCTCATCGGTATCCCCTAGAAGATAACAAAAAGTGGCGTCTTATCACAACAAAGATTGAACACCCATCCGTTTTGGAAGTATTTAAAGATTTAGAACAAGAGGGGTTTGATGTTGTTTTTTTAGACGTTAACGATCAAGGCATTGTTGATTTAGAACAATTAAAAAACAGTCTAAACAAACAAACCATTTTGGTTTCCATTATGTGGGTTAATAATATTGTTGGCGCAATTCAACCAATCAAACAAATCCTTGAAATGATTCAAGATTATCCAAAGACATTTTTTCATATGGATGCCGTTCAAGGACTTTGTAAAGTCAATCCCGATTTTGATCTTAATTTGGTTGATATGTTTACCATGAGCACTCATAAAATTTACGGACCGAAAGGAATTGGCTTTTTAGCTTATCGTTCCACAATCCAATTATCAAAAAGATTATTCGGCTCACAAACACAGTATGGCATTAAACCAGGAACAATTGATTTAGGGTTAGTGGTTGCAACATGCAAAACGTTAAAAATATATTATTCAAAAACAAATGAGCACTATCGTGAGGTCATGCATCTAAATAATTATTTGCGAAAACAATTGCAAGATATTAAATCAATTAGGATTAATAGTCCGATTCAAGCTGCTCCTTATATTTTGAACATCTCTATTCCTTCAATGAATAGTGAAACGATTCTTCACAGTTTAGAAGCAAAAGACATTTATGTTTCTGCGGGCTCAGCATGTCATTCTAAAGCAAAAAAACCCGAAAAAACGGTCATGGCCATGACGAACTCTCTTCCTATTTCAACATCAGCAGTTAGGATTAGCATATCTCACTTAACCACAATAGACGAAATTGACCAGTTAGTCAAAGCATTAAAGGAAATATGTTATGTATGATTTTATTTTGATCCGTTATGGCGAAATGACTTTAAAAAAGAAAAATTATAAAGAGTTTTTAAATAAAATAAACCAAAACATTATTTATCACTGCCGTGCTTTTTCCAAACTTAAATATTTTCACTCAACATATCGTTTTTATATTGAATTAAATGGCGAAGACCACGAAAAAGTCATCAAAGCATTAAATACAGTTGTTGGATTAAATTCTTACAGTTTATGTAAAAAGGTGTTACCTGATTATGAAGAGATTGCGAAAGTGGGAATTGCAATGCTTCAAAAAGAAGTAAATGCCAAAACCTTTAAAATTGAATCAAACCGTGGAGACAAAACATTTCCCGACACTTCATTAGTTATCTCACAAGAAGTTGCGAAAAGAGTTTTGCCACAGGTTCCTCATTTAAAAGTCGATGTCCATAATCCCGACATTACGTTATCCATCGATTTGCGCCATGAAGGAACGTTTGTATTTGTAAATAGTCTTCCTGGACTTGGGGGTTATCCTGGTGGAATTGCCGGAAGCGGATTACTAATGATTTCTGGGGGGATTGATAGTCCCGTTGCGGGGTTTTTATCGTTACGAAAAGGGATTAATATGTATGCTTTACATTTTGCATCCCCGCCATACACAAGCGACCAAGCGCTTCAAAAAGTTGTTGATTTAATTGAGCGACTTGCTAAGTTTACGAATTTAGGGAAAATGACACTTTTTGTTTGTCCTTTTACTAAAATCCAAGAAGCAATTAGAACACAAGCCTCGCTTGATTATTTAGTAACAATCATGCGTCGACAAATGTATAAAATCGCTGCAAAAATTTGTGATAAGCACAATATTAATGTTATTATCAATGGCGAAAGTGTTGGGCAGGTTGCCTCGCAAACACTTGAAAGCATGGTTGTTGTTAATGAAGTAACAAACATTCCTATCTTACGGCCGTTAGTTACTTATGATAAAGGAGAAATAATCAAACTTGCAAAAGAAATTGCAACCTTTGATATTTCCATCCGCCCATTTGAAGATTGTTGCACAGTTTTTGTTCCTGAACACCCGATTATTCGTCCAAAGATTGAGCTTGTAAGAGCCGAAGAGGCAAAGTGTCATTTAGAAGACTTAGTTGATGAAGCTGTCAATCAAACCAAAGCAATTGAATTAAGTAGTACAAAAAACTACTCTATTTTTAACGAAGTAACGCAATTTGAAATATAAGGAGCTAAAAAAATGAATGATGAAATAAAAGAACAAACAACGGATATCGAACAAAAAAACGATGAAGTGGGGAAAACAAAAGAACAAATATTTGAAATTGAAATAAAAATGCAGGAGATTGATGTCATAATTGAAAAATTCGAAGATGAACTTTATGGTAGCAACACAGAAGGCAAAGATATCGCCAAGGAAGAACAAGATAAGATTCGTCAATTAAAGCAACAATACCGCGAATTATTCCAGCAAAAAAAACAACTACAAAAAACATTAAAAGTTTCCTTATGGGATAATTTTCCATTTTGGATGGGCTTATATGCTATTTTCCAATTTATATTTTCTTTTTATCTAATTTTAACGCAAATCAGTACGTACTTTGCCCAATGGTTTTTTCCGCTTGTAAACGGAAGTACAGATTTTCTGTTTTATTTTTCTTTATTTATTATTCCCTTTCTTAATTTAGTTTTGTCATTAATTATTTTATTGTTGTTGAAAAACAAAACCCACAAAAAAATATTCTTATATATTTATCTCATTCATGGAATTGAGACACTTATGGCAGCAGGTATGCTTTTGTACGTGGTACTACAATGATGAAAACAATTGATTCGTTAGCCAATCCATATGTCCAAAAGCTGTACAAACTGCGTGAAAAAAAATATCGTGACCAAGAATGTCAGTTTTTAATTGAAGGCGATCATTTAATAAAGGAAGCAAAAAAAGCTAATCGGCTAGAAGCAGTATTGATAACTGATGAAAAGCAAGCGATAGATGGTATTGAAAATTATTTAGTTAACCCGTTAATCATTAATAAATTATCACAAACAAAATCCCCCTCTTCTATTATTGGTGTCTGCAGTTATTTTGAACAACCCGAACTAAAGGGTAAACGATTTTTATTACTCGATAATTTGCAAGATCCCGGTAATGTTGGAACACTTGTTAGAAGTGCTTTAGGATTTGGGATTGACTTAGTTATCATGAGTTTACAATCCGTTGATATTTATAATGATAAGTTTATTCGATCTACTCAAGGAGCTTTTTTTCACATTCCTGTGTTAAGAACGGACTTAAAAACAGCTGTTTTTGATTTAAAAAAATACGGAACAACGATAATTGGAACAACCATGAGACAAGCGACAAGCCTTTATGATTTTGTTGCTCCCCAAAAATGGGCGTTGCTTTTAGGCAGCGAAGGAAGTGGAATTAACGACGATTTATGGCCATTTGTTGATGAAACGATTTTTATTCCCATGAATAAGACGTTAGAATCATTGAATGTTGCTATCGCTGGAAGCATTATTTTAGCGAATTTAAATCAATAATCAATTTAGTTGTTGTAATAAAAATTATCATGTATAATTAAAGAGATCTAAAGAGAAGGAGGAAAAACATGGACAGATACGTTTGTGATGTATGCGGATATGTTTATGATCCGGCTGTTGGTGATGAAACCCAAGGAATCGCGCCTGGCACAGCTTTTGAAGATTTGCCAGATGATTGGGTTTGCCCAGATTGCGGAGTCGGAAAAGAAAACTTTTCCAAAGAATAATTTATGCTAGCTTATCAAATTAAACCACAAGTTTATTGGGTCGGAGCGATCGATTGGTCGCTTCGTTCTTTTCATGGGTATGCAACTGATCGCGGTTCAACATATAATGCATACCTCATTATTGATGAAAAAATCACTTTAATTGACAATGTGAAATCATACTTAGCTGATGAAATGTTTTCGCGGATAGCTTCTATTATTGATCCAAGTAAAATTGATGTTGTTATTTCAAATCATGGGGAACCCGATCATAGCGGTAATATAAAAGAAATATTAAAAAGAGCTCCCCTTGCGCAGGTTTATTCACAATCTCCTAATGGAGTAAAAATATTAAAAGCTATTTATGATGATTTTCCCGTTATTCCTGTAAAAAACGGCGAAGAGTTAAGTATTGGGAAACGCACTTTGAAGTTTTTCCATGCCCCAATGGTTCATTGGCCGGATAACATGGTAACGTATGATGAGTATGATAAAATTTTATTTAGTAATGATATTTTTGGTCAGCATTTAGCATCATCAGAACGTTTTGATGGTGGATTACCACTGGATATGATTTTGTATGAAGCCAAAAAATATTATGCTAACATTGTTTTACCATATACAAGTCAAGCCGCTAAAATTGTTAACGTTATAAAACAGTTAGACATTGAGATGATTGCCACAAGTCACGGTATTATTTGGCGTGATTATATTCCTGAAGTAATGAAGCTTTATGAATACTTAACGCAATCCCAAAAACAAAACAAAGCTGTTGTCGTTTACGATACGATGTGGCACAGTACGGAAAAAATGGCAATTACGATTGCAGAAACTTTTAGTGAATTAGGGATGTCGGTTTGGCTTTATAATATTAACGATACTGATGCTTCTAATATTATTACGGAAATCGCCGATGCGAAATATTTGGCCGTTGGTTCTTCTACAATCAACAATAATATGTTGCCAACAATTGCGGGCTTTTTATGCTACTTAAAAGGTTTAGCACCGGTAGGATTATCGGGTTTTGCTTTCGGTAGTTATGGCTGGGGTGGTCAAAGTATTGCCCAAATCGAAGAACAATTGGACACACTCGGATTTAACCGATTAATTCCTGGGGTTCGCATTAATTATGTGCCAAAAACCGATCAATTAAAACAAATACATGACAGTATTATTTTGGCAATAAAAAATGAAAAGACAGTTTAAAACAACTGTCTTTTTTTAATAAATATTTCTTATTTTTGTTAGGAAATTACCCTTTGTTATCATTTCTTTCTGAAAAACTTTCATAAAAAAACGAATGACTTGTATAAACGGCTATGCTAAAATGAGATTAAAGGAGGGCAATTTTATGGAAATGACACATGTGCTATGTATTGACTTAAAAAGCTTTTATGCATCCGTAGAATGTTCTCTTAGAGGGCTTGACCCTTTTTCAGTTAATTTGGTTGTTGCCGATAAAGAGCGTGGTGGCGGATCAATTGTTTTAGCCGTTACTCCCCATTTAAAAAAATATGGCGTGGCATCACGATGTCGCATATATGAACTGCCAACTAACTTAGATATTATTTTTGCGAAACCAAGAATGCAAAAGTATATTGACTATTCGTGTATGATTTATGATGTTTACTTAAAATATGTATCCGCTGAAGATATTCATGTTTATAGCATTGACGAAGCCTTTTTAGATTTATCGCCTTATATGCGATACTATCAGCAATCGATTGAAGAAATAGCAAAAAAGATTATTACAGACATTTATTTAAAAACAAATATTACTGCAACATGTGGCATTGGTGCAAACATGTTTCTTGCAAAAGTTGCCCTTGATTGTTTAGCTAAAAAAAGCCCCAGTAACATCGCTTATTTAGATGATACTTCCTTTAAAGAAAAACTATGGGATTTACGTCCGATTAGTGAAATTTGGGGAATTGGGTTTCGCACAGCAAAGCACTTAGAGAAAATGGGAATTTATTGCTTGCGGGACCTTGCTAATTACCCCCCAGAAAAATTGAAAAAAACATTTGGGGTGGTCGGCTTAGAATTATATGATCATGCACATGGCATTGATAAAACAACAGTCCAAGAAGCAAGAAACTACATTCCCGAAAGTCGTTCATTTGGCCACGGACAAGCACTTTATGAAGATTATAGCCGTGAAGATGCGAAAATTATTTTAACAGAAATGGTTGATGAACTAGTTACGGAACTAATTATGCGCAAAAAATGTTGCCAGTTAATTGGTTTAGCAATTGGTTATTCCCAAAAAGTTGGTGGCGGGTTTGGAAGACAACTTTCTTTTGATTGTCAAACAAATAGCCGAAAAATGATTTTAGATGGCTTTTTGAGTTTATATAATAAATATACGCTTCAGTTACCAGTTCGCCGTCTTGGCGTCCGTTTAGGGAAACTGACCAATGAACAGTATATTCAGGCAGATCTTTTTGAAGGCATGAACAAAACACAAAAAGAGCATGACTTATATCAAGCAATTGGCGAAATAAAGAACCGTTTTGGACGGGGAGCTATTTTCTTAGCAGTAAGCAAATCTGAAAAAGCGACACTTATTAAACGCAATAAATTAATTGGAGGTCACAATGCCGACTAACGAAAGACAAGGAAAATGGCAGCCCTTTGATGGCTTAGCTGGTTTTAAAAAATCCATCAATGGTACTGAACAAGGACGTATTCGTCAGACAAAACCAACACTGATGCCCGATGAATTAGAATTGTTAAACGAAAAGCTACAAAATGCATTACACAGTCAAAACGAAGTAGAAATTATATATTTCCAAGCAGGGTACTTTTGCAAAGTTCGCGGAGAAATATCCAAAGCAGATTTTGTCTTTAAGGAAATTTTTATTAACGGAAAAAGAATTAAAATTTCGTCAATTACGAAAATTATTGATTAAGCAAATTTTGTGCAAAAACAAGCAAAAATTGATATAATCAACCTGTAACAAGGAGTTTTTATGAAAGATAATTTTATTAACATTTTAAAAAATCGTCGTAGTCAGTACGCATTAGATAAAAAATCACCCATTTCCGATGAGGAAATTGTGAAGCTGGTTGAGGATGCTGTTTATTTTACACCATCAGCTTTTAATTCACAATCAGCAAGAGCTGTTGTTCTTTTACATAAAGAACATGATCGGCTTTGGGATATTATAACTTCTGAATTGCGACAAATTGTATCAGTTGATAAATTTGCAGCAACTTTAGAAAAAATGCAAGCTTTTAAAAAAGCTTATGGAACTGTTTTATTTTATGAAGATCAAAATATAATTAACAATTTACAAGAGCGATTCCCGCTTTATCGTGATGTTTTCCCTGTTTGGTCAAACCAAAGTGCAGGAATGCTAAATTTGGTGGTATGGACAGCTTTATCGGAAAATGGCCTTGGATCCTCCCTCCAACACTATAATCCGATTATTGATGATGAAGTTGCAAAACAATTTAATATTCCAAGCAACTGGAAATTAATTGCGCAAATGCCGTTTGGTGTCCCCGTAGAACCTCTAAAAGAAAAAACAAACATACCCATCTCTGAACGCGTAAAAGTGATTGGAAAATAAAACTAAGGGCTATTATCAATTGATAATAGCTCTTTTTTCTTTTCTTTTCCCTTGTTTTTTGGTATAATCATTTAAGTAAAATAAAAAGGGTTTTTATGAAAAAAACAACTAAAGCATTATTTTTAGCAGGAATGGCAGCCGTCCTTTACGGGATTAATGCTCCCTTTTCACAATTGCTTTTAAACAAGGTATCACCTTTTTTAATGGCTTCGCTTCTTTATTTTGGAGCGGGTTTTGGGATGGG
>JBFXJT010000009.1:4724-7395 GCA_050174575.1 Bacilli bacterium | reverse complement strand
TATTTTTAGCAGGAATGGCAGCCGTCCTTTACGGGATTAATGCTCCCTTTTCACAATTGCTTTTAAACAAGGTATCACCTTTTTTAATGGCTTCGCTTCTTTATTTTGGAGCGGGTTTTGGGATGGGTATTATTTGGTTGTTGAAGTCAAAAAAACAAACAAACCATTTAGAGGCAAAAGAATGGCCATACATCGTTGGTATGATTTTATTAGATGTTTTGGCACCGATTATGCTTATGTTAGGATTGAAACTGACAACGGCAGCAAACGCTTCTTTATTAAACAATTTTGAAATTGTTGCTACATCGCTTTTCGCATTAATGTTTTTTCATGAAAAGATTGATAAACGGATGTGGCTGGCCATTGTTTTTATATTGTTGGCAAGTTTTTTTCTCTCAATTGAAGATCCAGAAAGCTTATCATTTTCTAAAGGTTCCTTATTTGTCATTTTAGCAGCTTTCTTTTGGGGGTTAGAAAACAATTGCACCCGTGTGCTATCAACGAAAGATCCATTAGAAATTGTTATTATGAAAGGAATTGCTTCGGGAACAGGCTCGTTAATTGTCGCTTTAATTATTGGAATAGATGATGTTGTTTGGAGTTATATTGTTTTTGCCTTATTACTGGGTTTTGTTGCTTATGGATTAAGCATTTATTTATATGTACGTGCACAACGTGATTTAGGAGCAAGTAAAACAAGTGCCTTTTATGCATTTGCACCATTTGTGGGAACAGGAATATCATTGATTATTTTTAAAAGCCAACCGACATGGTTGTTTTTGGGAGCTTTGATA
Source organism: Bacilli bacterium (assembly GCA_050174575.1). Classification (GTDB taxonomy): domain Bacteria; phylum Bacillota_I; class Bacilli_A; order ML615J-28; family CAG-698; genus UBA2253. The sequence goes on along the minus strand of JBFXJT010000009.1, from coordinate 6,601 downwards.
TTCATGTTGATAGGAGCCTATTTGGTTGCGAAAGATTATTTATCAAAACAAATAGAACAAGGAGAAAGTATATGAAAAGAATTGTAATTGCAGGCGGATGCTTTTGGGGAGTCGAAGGTTATTATAAACGGTTAAAAGGAGTGCTAGACACAAATGTCGGCTATACCAATGGTAATTTTGAAAATCCAACTTATGAAGATTTAAAACATCATGTTGCTACACATGCGGAAGCGGTTGAAATATATTATGATGAACAAGTTATCTCGCTAGAACAAATTTTAGAACATATGTTTCGCTTTATTGATCCAACAAGTATTAACCGTCAAGGCGGAGACATCGGCATTCAATATCGGACAGGAATTTATTATCAAAATCCTGAAGACAAACAAATAATTGAACGCTTTTTAAAACAAAAAAATGAAAACCTACACGGCCGTTTAGCGGTGGAACTTGCTCAAGAAATGGGTTTCTATTTAGCTGAAGATTACCATCAAGATTACTTAGATCACAATCCAAACGGATATTGCCATGTTAATTTTGGGTTAATTCGTTCAAATGAACGCAAATAAGCATATTAATTTTTCATCAAATTTGATATAATAAAAACAATTAATAAAAGGAGATAAAGACATGTTTTATAAACATTTAAAAATGGGCTTTTTTACAGTAGCAATGCTTTTTGCCATGCTTGTTTTTGTTGGCTGCACAAAGCCGGAAGAAGATCCCGATGATAACCCAGACGATGATCCAATTGTTGTCGACCCAACATTAAGCGTAACTGTTGCTTCGTATGAATTAGAAATCGACGAAGAAGCAACAATTGTTCCAATTATTGGGGAAACAAGCGAGCAGTTAACCGTAGATTACGAAATTGCAGACACTTTAGTTTGCACCATCAATAATCATACGATTAAAGCTGTAGCTGCAGGTGAAACGACCATTACTGTAAAATTAACCAATTATCCGACTATTTTCACAATCATTACTGTAAAGGTTTTTCCGTTTGCGTTGACCTTAACGGGTGATGAGGAAGTATTTGTTGGCGAAACTATTACTTTGATAGCTTCTGATCGCAAAAACACCGAAAATGTTGTGTTTTGGGAATCGTTGAATCCCGATGTTGCTACCGTTGATCAAAACGGAGTTGTTACTGGAAAAGCGGGAGGAACAGCCGTAATAAAAATTTCTTCTTTTATGTCATTAGACACTTTAGAAAAAGCTGTTACCGTCATTGTTCCTGAACCAGCTTCCCTTGAAGTAAATGCGAAAACAGCAGGTCCATATAAAACATTCAGCGAAGTTACCTTGGAACATCAAGTTTTGCCCATTGGCGCAAGCCAAGAAGTTGTTTGGTCAACAAGCAACCAAGAACTTGCGACAGTTGATGCCAACGGTAAAGTAAGTTTATTACGAATTGGGCAAGTAGAAATAATTGCGAAATCAACTGTAAAAGATACAGTATTAGGAGTTTTAACAATGAACATTGAAGTGGATCCTGTTGCTTTAATCAAAAGTTTAAACGTTACTAACCCAATTGTTCAATATGTGACCACTTATGGCAACACAGAAATGCATCAATGGGTTTATGGCAGTGTTTCTAAGTTTTATCCTGGAGAACTAAACTTAAAAGAAAACATTATTCCTATTACGCCTACAATCGATGGTGTTCCTAATGCGTATATTGGTCTTACTTATACTTCCGCAATCCGTTTAGCAACGGAGTTTAAAACTGTTCGAAGTGGTGTTATTAAACCAACAATTTCCGACATTATTTATCATGATACAGGTAATAACAGCGTCGGAGCAAATGCTAATATGCATGCCCTGTATATTGTCGGTTCCGCAAACTTTGAAACTTATAAAGCGAGATCATGGCA
>JBFXJT010000009.1:0-4624 GCA_050174575.1 Bacilli bacterium | reverse complement strand
ATGTAGATGTAGTAAACTAAGGAGTGAGTTATCTCACTCCTTTAAATAATGTTATGCACATTTTTTAAAAGTATACTGTCCGGTGGACAAAATCTTTGGAGGAATCATGATTAGTCAAAAATTTTTTGAATCACTTGAAGCCATTGCCTTTGAAAGAGGGTTTAATGTTGAGGATGTAAAAGAAAAGGTGGAAATAGCCATTTCCGTATCAAGTCGAAACAGTGGATATACCGGTGATATAAAAACAGAATGGGATTTTGAAAGGAAAAAAATCCGTGTTTTTGAATATAAATATGTTGTAGAAGAAGTTGACCCCGAAGGTCCGCGTGGACAAATCACTTTAGAAGAAGCCCAAACCATTAAAGCTAAAACAAAAGTAGGAACGGAGTTTAAAACAGAAATCAATATTACCGCATTTGGTCGTAAGGCCGCTTCGGTATTCCGTCAAAGTCTTTTAAGTGGTTTGAAAGAACTAGAACGCGAAGAAGCCTTTGCTTTTTTCCAAGAACGTGTTGGTGAAGTCATTACCGCAACAGTACTGGATTATAGCAATAATTTTGTGACTTTTAGTATTGGCAAAAACGTTCAGGCCAACATGCCTGATAAAGAAGGATTGCCAAGAGAATCATACAACGTCGGTGATGAGAAAAAAGTATATATCACCAAAGTTGAAAAAACAACAAAAGGTCCAAAAGTCTTCTTGACACGCGCTAACCGTGAAATTGTTAAGCGCTTGTTTGAAATGATGATTCCTGAAATTGCAGACGGATCCATCGAGATTATGGGAATTGCCCGTGAACCAGGCGAAAAAACCAAAATTGGTGTTTTGTCTTTAAAAAACAATCTTGATGCAAAAGGTGCTTGCGTCGGCCAAGGTGGTCTTCGTATTCGCCAAATCAATGAAATATTAAACAATGAAAAAATCGAGATTTTCACATGGCGTGATAATCCAGTTGATTTGATTGCGGAAGCATTGTTACCGGCAAAAGCCTTAGCCGTGCTTGCGGATGAAAAGACAAAACAAGCAATTGTTATCGTAAAAGACGATCAATATTCTTTAGCAATTGGTAAAAGTGGTCAAAATGCACGTTTAGCTGCTTATGCTGTCGGCTGGCGAATCGATATTAAAAATTTAACTGATGCGACAAACGAAGGAATCGAGTTTCAATATAACGTTTCCAGAAAGTAGGTCACAATGAAACCCAAAAAAATACCAATGCGAAAATGTGTTGTTACAAATGAACAACACCCTAAAAGTGATATGTTCCGCGTTGTTCATACGACGGAAGGACCAACAGTTGTTGACCAAACAGGGAAAATCCGTGGTCGTGGCGCATACTTATCAAAAGACAAAGAAGTTATCTTAATGGCAATGAAAAAGAAAGTTTTAGACCGCCATTTAGAAACGCAAGTTCCCGACACTGTTTATGAACAATTATTAAAGATTCTAGGTGAATAATTTGCAAGACACAAAGCAAACAAAAGTATTAAATTTAATCGGTCTCGCTTATCGGGCCAAAAAGCTTGTCACAAGTGAAAAAGAAGTTTTAAATGTTGTGAAAACAGACAAAGCCAAAATGGTTTTTGTTGCCAGTGATGCTTCTTTAAAAACAAAGGATCGTTTTGATAAAAAATGTTTTTATCATAAGGTTCCCCTTTATCTTGACTTTGATAGCGATCAATTAGCCCACGCTTTAGGAAAAAGCTTGTGTAAAATTGTGGCGATTACCGATGCAGGATTTACAGACGTTGTACAAAAAATATTTATGGAGGTGAAATAAATGAAGGTTAAAGAGATTTTAGAAATTCTAATAGCTTTAGGTAAAAATGTTACCGATAGAGAGTTATTTGGATTGTTAGATAATATTGGGATTGTAGCTGATCTCGAAGCCAATATTGAGCCGACAGTCATAAAAAAACTAAGCAAAAAATACGGTGTTGAAATAAAACCAATTAAAGCAAAAAAAGAACAGTCAAAGGTTGAAGAAGCTCCCGTTTTAGAAAAACCGGTTGAAAAGGTTGAACCAAAAGTCGTTGTTGAACAACCAAAAGTTGTTGTTGAGCAACCAAAACAAGAACCCAAAGTTGAAGAACAACCAAAGGTGACGGTCGTTGAAAAACCGCAACAATCAAAAGTAGAGGTTAAACCAATCAATAAGCCAGAGCCAAAACCTACGCCAAAACAAGAGCAAAAACCAAAGCAAGAAGATAAGCCAAAGCAAGAAGACAAACCAAAAACAGGCAAAGAAGAACAAACACCAGTCGCTGGTGTAGAACTAGATTTAAGACGCGTATACGATGACAAATATAATGATTATGAAACAGAATCAAAAGTATATACGCGTATTAAGAATGTAAAAAAGAGTAAAACAAGCAATCGTGGTTCACGTCAAACTAATATCACAGGGAACGATAAAGCCAAAGCCAATGTTTTGGTTTATACTCCAAACATGACAGTTGCCCAATTAGCCGATGGGCTTGGCGTACCAATGGGAGAAATTGTCCGAAAATTAGTTACACTTGGATATATGATGAGTGCTACCGCAACTGTTGAAAAAGATGTTGTGGAAATCATTGCTGATGAATATTCTTTTGCTGTTAAAGATAAAATTTTGGAAGATATTACCAAATTTGAGGAAATCATCATTGAAGATGAAGAAAAACTGTTAAAACCTCGCCCACCAATTGTTACAATTATGGGCCATGTTGATCATGGTAAAACAACATTACTTGATACAATTCGTCACTCCAAAATCGCCTCAGGCGAAGCTGGAGGGATTACGCAACATATTGGTGCTTATCAGATTAAGAAAAATGGGAAATTGATTACTTTTATTGATACACCGGGACACGCTGCCTTTACAGAAATGCGAGCCCGTGGTGCCAACGTTACCGATATCGTCGTTTTAGTTGTTGCTGCTGATGATGGCGTTATGCCACAAACAAAAGAAGCTATTGACCATGCTCAAGCGGCAAAAGTACCAATTATCGTTGCTATCAATAAGATGGATAAACCAACTGCCAACCCCGATCGTGTTAAACAAGAATTAAGCAATTATGATCTTGTTCCTGAAGAATGGGGCGGAAAAACTATTTATGTTCCGCTTTCTGCACTTACAGGGAAAGGTGTTGAAGAATTGCTTGAAATGATTCTTTTAACTGCCGATTTAGAAAATTATCGCTCTAACCCTAACCGTTTAGGCGTAGGACTAGTTATTGAAGCAAAACTTGATAAAGGTCGCGGTCCCGTTGCTACATTGCTTGTGAAAAACGGAACAATCAAAATTGGTGATCCAATTGTTATCGGAAATACTTTTGGTAAAATTCGGGCAATGCAGGATGAAACAAAAACAGCCCTAAAACAAGCAGGTCCATCAAAACCGGTAGAAATTACGGGTTTAGTTGATGTGCCACTTGCTGGTGATCATTTTATGGTTTTTGATGACGAAAAAGTAGCTCGTTTAGTTTCTGAAGAACGTTCAATGCGTTCGTTCAATCAAGAAATGGGTGTAGGCAAACCGGTTTCGTTAGCTAATTTATTTGATGATCCTAATAATCAATCAAAAGATTTGAATATAATTTTAAAAGCGGATGTTCAAGGGTCTGTTGAAGCCATTAAAGGTTCGCTTGAAAAATTGACTGTTGAAGGAATCAACATTAAAGTTGTCCGCGGCAGTGTTGGTGCGGTTACAGAGACCGACGTCAGTTTAGCAATTGCTGCGAAATCCATCATCATTGCTTTCAATATTCGTCCAAGTTCAAAGATTATGGAATATGCGAAAGAAAAGAATATCGAAATTCGTTTATATAATATCATTTATAAAGTGTTGGAAGATATTGAAGCCGCAATGAAGGGGATGCTTGAACCAGTGTTTGCTGAAAAAATTCTTGGGCAAGCAGAAGTCCGCAGTATCTTTAAAGCTTCAAAAATCGGCACGATTGCTGGCTGTTATGTAACGGACGGAATGATGGTTCGTTCAGCTGATGTCCGTTTGATTCGTGATTCCATTGTTGTGTATAATGGGAAAATTTCTTCGTTAAAACGATTTAAAGATGACGTAAAAGAAGTTAAAGCGGGTTACGAATGCGGTATTACCATTGAAAACTTCAATGACATCAAAGAAAGTGACGTTATTGAAGCTTATACGATGGAACAAGTAAAGGCGGAATAAAACGATGCCATATAAACTTGAACGCTTAGAAAAAAACATTGAACGTGAATTAGGCATGCTACTTTTATCAGATGTAAAAAATGAATTGTTAAAACAAGTCACGATTACCAAAGTTGCCCTAACGAACGACTTATCAATTGCCACTGTTTATTACTCTGTTTATGGAAATGATGAACAAAAAATCGCCACAACAAATGCCTTAATTGAAGCAAAAGGGTATTTTCGCTCGATGCTAAGCAAGGTCTTAGAAGTGAGAAAAACACCGGATTTGCGCTTTAAATATGATGAATCTTTAGAGTATGGCAAAAAAATTGACGATATATTAAATAATTTAAAATTATAATGCCTTTTATTTAGAGAGGTGAGTAAATGGACCTAAAAGATAAACTAAAGCAGCTTCCTAAAAAACCTGGTTGTTACCAAATGTTTAATAAAAATCATGAGATTATTTA
>JBFXJT010000008.1:53060-69799 GCA_050174575.1 Bacilli bacterium | reverse complement strand
TGGCGATTAAAGTATAGCATAAGGACATTTTTTATAAAATAAAAAAAGGGGCTGTCAAGAATTCTAATGACCATCACTAGAATCCTTGACAGGTGCCCTTATCATTAAAATCCTTTACTTACCTAAATTTAAAAGCATTTCGTGTTAACACGAAATGCTTTTGTTTATAATTACAGTTAAACAACATAATTATTGATTCTAATAAATTTTCAATTATTTAAAACAGTTCTTTTTTATAAGAAGATAGTCAATTTATATTATTCATAATCCGCATATATAAAAACGTCATAAGGAGCACCTTCGCTATATGGATAACTTGAAGATAGAGATAAACCAATATAAATTGTTTGAGAATAATAAAAAGAAAAATCAATCATTATAATAGTGTATCCTTCAATTTCATAAAATTGGCCAGTTGCAATGGCTTCTCCTAAACTATTTCTCAAAGAAACAAGAAAATAGTCAATGTCTACCTCGTAATAAGAGAATAACACTATGGAAAGAGTTGCTTTACCGAGTAAATTCATTTTGTAGAAATCAGTATCAAATTTTGAACTTAACTCGCCAGAATATGTATAACCATTTATGACATTATTTGGACTTGATAGAAATGAATTTGGTTCGGTTTCAGATGACATTTTTTCATAGGGATAAGGAACATAATTTTCTTCATATATTTCCATTAATGTTTTAGGCGTTGAACAATCAACTTTTAATACTTCACTCATTTTAATAGCAAAACCAATATTTTCCCCAGAAGGAATTACGGCAGTATTTATTCCAATAACTTCACCATACTCATTAATTAAAGGGCCTCCACTATTTCCTGGAGAAATAGGGGCAGTGATTTGGTAGTAAAACACCCCATCTATTTCCCTTGATATATTTGAAATCGCTCCTGAAGAAAATGTATCAGAGAATCCAAGGGAACTTCCTAAAGCAAATACTGTATCACCTGTTTTAGGGATTCTAAGTGATTCTTTCAAAAAAAGTGAAGTCGAATAATTGATTTTTATTATTGCAATATCTAATAATATGCTATAACCAATTACTGAAATTAAATCAAAAACCTCTCCATTTTTCATCTTTACTTTTGCTGAATAAGCCCCATCAATAACATGATAATTTGTAATTATCTCTCCTTTTTCATTCCTGAAAAAACCTGATCCCAATGAAATTTCATTTTCATATTTATCGTAAGTTGTAATTTCTACAGTACCAGGGGAAGCAATTTCATAAATTTCTGTTCCAGAAAATATAATTTTTTGCCAAATTGGCATAATATTTAAATCTGAATATACATGATCGAAGTTATAAGTCCAGCCAATTAATTCATATCCATAACGTTCAAATATAGGTGTAACTGCACTTTCTCCATCAATAATCTGCTGACTTAATTGTCCCCCACCAACATAAATCCCCCCATTAGCTTCAAAACTTACAATGTGAGTTTCAATTTGAGAACTACAACCCGCTATCAACAAAACAGAAAATAATAATAAATAAAAAAAATATTTTTTCATATTAATACCCCTATGTTTTCTCGTTTTGATTATACCATTGGAAATTAATTTAAGCAAATTTATTTTATTCAATTACAATTATAAGAAAACATGTTTGTTTAAAAAAGTAAAACTTCATCTATCTTTAAAAAGGCATCACTTCAAGTGATGCTTTTATTATGATATTTTTTATTCATTAAATGAATGACTCTTGGACGGTTGTATCGCTGTGCGATGATGCAAGGCAAATTCACAATCAAGGCATATAACAACATAATGAAAACAGCATACAAAGGCATGAACAAACCGAATACCCAAAAAGGGATGATTGCCAACCAATGTGTTAATTCAGCTCTTGCGGATTCAATGATGAATCGATGCAAGTTTTCTTCTGAAAAATCATGTAAATGACTTTTTTGATACCCTCCCTTTACGACTTTACTGCCATCGGGAAGAAATTTTTTCCAACGTCTTACATGAAAAATTCGCTCATAAATAAACCCGTTTTGTTCCCATGCTCTTATTTTAAAGATAAAGTTTTGCGATTGATAATATTTGTCATTTAGTTTCAAACAGATATAAGCACTTCCAGATTGAAGCAAGAACCAAAGCAAAAAAGCGATAATTAAGGTTACAACTGGGTTGAAAAAGAAAATTTGCATACTACTACCTCGATTTTATTTTACGATCCTTCCATTTTACTGGAAGGTTAAATAATTTATAGACTAAAGAGATAATAAAAATAAGGAAGAAGAACAAGAGAAACAAAGGATAAAGCGCAATCGTATACCATTTGAATTTTCCAATTTTATTGGCAATGATGATTAATTCACCCAAGTATCCGATTAAAACCATCGACCATCCAATAAACAATAACCATTCTTGATTAATGAAACTAAGCGGGATATGAATTAAGACAGCAAAACCGACACTAACCCAAATGATTGTGAAAACAAGCATTAATAGTGATGTTTTAAGGGCTCCAGAAGCAAAATTTTTAATCCATCCGTGGTATAGATCAGAAAACCGATGAGCGTACATTTGATAAGAAAGTTCCGATGTACCTAAATATAATTGATAATCATAATGATGTTTCACGAGATTCTTGCCAAAAGCTACATCTTCAATAATCGAACTTTTAACTTGTTCATGACCACCTATTTCGAAATAAACAGACTTGGGAATCATAATGGCTGGGCCAAACATTCCCACTTTTTTATATGAAAAAGGTAGCATAAAACCGTTTGCTGCTAAGCCAACAGCATTAAAATAAAAAGAGAACTGTTCATGGAATTTTTTTGTGTAATGATAAGGACCAACCGAAAAAATTGGACAGACAGTCGAAGCACACAATAATTTATTGATTTCCTTTGAAGTAATTCTTACATCGGCATCTAAAAACAAAAGTTGTTCACCGATAGCATTTTGTGCTCCTAAAAAACAAGCCCAGGTCTTGCCTAACCAATCTTTGGGTTTATCTATCGCCCTCAGGACTTTAACCGGATAGTTTGAAGCGATTAAAAAAGTATCATCAGTAGAATCATCATCAACAACGATGATTTCGGTAAAAACTGGTTTTTCAGAAGTTATAAGCGAAAGAAGCTGGCCGATGTTTTTAGCTTCATTCCGTGCGGGAATAATTATCGATAAAGTTGGTAATGCTTGTTTGGGGTTAATAATAGGAACATAGGGTGTTTTAAAGAACAGAAGAATACCAAAAACTAAGCCTAAAACAGCAATCACAAGATAAATCATATAGACATTTCCTTTAAATTCATAATAATTTGTTTAATTTTAACGCCTTCATTTTTAGCCTGAAATTGGATACATGCTTTTTCAGCGGCGTTTAAATCTTCTAATGGATCAAAGTTTTCATCAATGAGTTTCTTAGCACCAACAAAATTACCAACAACTATTTTTCGCATAATTGCCCGGATATCTAAATTGGTTTTTTCCCGGCAAGTTGGATGTTCACAGAACCAACATTTGTTTGCTTGCTCCATTATTTTAGAAACTGCTTCTGGATAACTAGCAAATAATTGTTCTACTGTAAAAGGAGGATTAACAATCTCCACATAATTTTTCATGTTTGGATTAAAGAAAAACGGATTAAGTTTAAATGCTTTTAAAACGGCATTTGCAGCACTAATTCCTGAAACAGTTACAGAAGGTGTTCCCGTGCCCATTACAGTTGATTCGCCGCAACAAAATAAGTTATCCCATTTTGTTTTCGTATGTTGACGATTTAACATATGCTGACCGATAAATTGTTTAGGTCCAGCAACGGCACCGTTGTTTTTTAGAGTATAGCGTTCAATTGTTTTGGGAGTAGCTAACTCTTGATAAATAATATTATCAACAAGTTTAGGGAAACGACTACTGATGACGGATATCATGCGCTTTTCTTCTCTTGTTTTTTGTTTTAAATAATCAGCATTACTTAAACCATCCCACTTAACTAATGATGGACCAATGGCGACAATCGTATGCGTATCATCGTTTGTCAGTGTTTTATCATCAAGCGAGAAACAGTAACATGTTATTTCGCCTTCATCAATTTGTTCAGGATTTGAAACAATCATTTCGATTGGAAGAACTTCGCTAGGGATGGCTTCTTTTTTTACATGCAAATAAAGAACATTGCTGGCCATTGTTGGAACGATTTGTTTACTCCAAGAGAGGATTTTTGCAGGAGGATTTTTTATCAGTTTTTGATACAAATTCCATACAGTGCCTGAATAAATAATTGTTTTGCCTTCGATTTCTTCACCGTTAGCCAATTTCACTTTTGTTGCATGGTTACCTTCTGTTACGATTTCCACAACTTCACTTTCCCGTCTTACTTCACCACCATGCTCTTCAATTACCTTTTCCAATTTTCCAGGCAAAAACATTGTGGAACCAGCAGGATAATAACTTCCGCCAACATGATTGTCAACAAACATGACAGCACCTAAAACAGCGGGTGTTTCTTTAGTAGTCGTGTATGAATAAGTTGAAGTCAACTTATCAAAAAATTGAAATATTTCAGGATCGGGAAAATATTTGTGCAATAAACTATCTGCACTTTTATTCATATAACTTAAAAATTCTAAATAAGATAAAGGGTGTTTTAAAAATTGTTTACCTGCACGTTTTTTATCGATTTCATCGGGGCTTGAAAACATCGGAGTTTCAACCATCACATGGGAATATAAACGATAAAAATGATGATAAAAACGTTTAATATTGTCCTTTTCTTGAGGGAAAGAAGAGCCTAATTCGTCAATAAACTTTTCTAAATCAGCATAGAAAATAATGTGTTTTCCGCGATAATTCATTCCGTATAACTGTTCGTGTTTAATCATTTTAAGGGGTTCTTCAAGACAATTGAAAACAAAACGATGAGGATTAAATCCATTGTTTCCAAAGCCATATAACATTGCTGCTCCTTGGTCAAAAGTGATATCACCACGTTTAAAGGAACCACAAGAACCTCCTGGCTGATAGCTTTTATCTAAAACTAATACTTTTAAATTTCTTTTAGCACATAGGCTTCCAGCAGTCAAACCAGATAGACCTCCACCAATAACAATAACATCGTACATGTTAATTCCTTTCTTGATTTAGAAAAGCGACAGTTTTGTCGCTTTTATTTTGTTTTTTTAAAACCAGCACGTGTCACTGTTCCCCAAGCCCCTGTTTCATTAAGAGCCGCGAAGAAACCGCGAACACGGAACAAACTAACAAATTGACGGTATCCTAAATTTTCTAAAAAGCCAAATAAAACAAGTAATAAAGTATCACGAACACCTAAATATTTGGATTCTCGTTCTGTGACATAAAGAGCCAACAAGGAAATAATGATACCCATCATAACAGTCACAATAAACAACGAAAGTAAAATTTCAACATTCAGCAATCCAAAGATTAAACATAAAAACAACATAAGGTAACCTTGAATTTCAAAGAGGGGACCAATCATTTCAAACAAGAAGAAGTAAGGGAAACCAATAGTTCCTACTTGTTTATACTTTGGATTAAAAATCATTAGTCGATGGAATGATAAAATATCGATTAAGCCACGATGCCAACGATTACGCTGTTTTAATAAGCTTTTCCAATCATTCGGTACTTCAGTATAACACGTCGCATTATAAACATAATCAACATGATATTTCAATTTCATTTCTAATGCTTTTCGCGATAATCGAACAACTAATTCCATATCTTCGCCTACAGTATCTTTTTTATAAATGCCGGAACTCGTTAAATAACCGCCCGCATTGATTAGTGTTTCGCGATGGAATAAACCAAAAGCTCCCGACACAATAAGCAAGGAATGTAATTTGGCCCAACCAATCCGCCCAGAAGTAAATGCCCGTAAATATTCAATTGCTTGTAATCGCGTAATCAGTGTTTTTGGCAAGCCTTTTTTCTCAACTTGGCCGTGATCAATTACACAACCATTGGCTGGGAAAATATTGCCACCTAAAGCAATCGTTTGATATTTATGATCAATTGTAACGGACATCAATTTTAACAAAGAATCAACTTCGAGCAAAGAATCAGCATCAATTCCACAAACAAATTCGCTTTTCGCATAATTAATCCCGACATTTAAAGCATCTGCTTTACCACCGTTTTCTTTATCGATTACTGTTAAATTGGTAATCAATTTATTTTTGTAAACGCCCCGGACATTTTTTGTAGGGATTTTTTGCGAAGCAATAATGTTTTTACGTTCAAGTTTAAAATACTTGATGAGGCTTAGAAGTGTGGAATCTTTGGAACCGTCATTAACAACAATAACCTCATATTGCGGATAATTTAAGTTTAACAACGAATTAACACTATCGATAATCGATAGTTCTTCGTTATATGCTGGGGCAATAATGGAGATTTGTGAAAGCATTTCATTTTCAAACAACATGGTTTTGTTTTTTAAATGCCATAAATCAACTTGTTGTTTCGATCCAACAATCGAAAGAATGACTAAAACAATATAAATAATATTAACAATGGCATAATAATAAACAATATAAGTGTTGACATCAACAGCATAATAAATCAATAAATCAATGATGCGGGTAGTTAATAAAACATTAAAATAACGAACAACAAAAATAATCGGCAGCAAAATGATCGTAAAAATTAAAATAGTAATGAGCCAACGTTTTTTGTTCTTTTCACTTTTTGCTTTTTCTCTTGGAGCGGGGATGTATTTTTCTTTGATGATCCCCATCTTTAATAAAATGTCAGAATTTAGATATTGGTTTAATTCTTGTCGTAGTTTTTCATCAGAAGGGAATAAAGAAGTTAAAATGTTTGTTAATTCTACTTCAATATTTGGGTCCTTATTTCTGTTTAAAAAGTCAATTAAATCGGCATTTAAACCAAAACCCACCATCAACTTTAAAGCTTTGATAACTTGATTGCGTTGTGCGGAATTTAATTTTAAAATCAAATAATCCATTCGAAAGGAAAGGACGGAAGCAATGACTTTTTGTTTATAAATATTGCCCGGATTTTGGAAAATATTTACGAGGCTCATGTAATAATCTCGGTTTGTTTCCGAAATCCTCGTGATGACTTCAATCCGATAATTATCAACTTCACCACCGTCACATCCATTTAAAATGTTGAGAATACCATCAAAATTGGCCTGCTTACTTTTTGAGTCAACAACAATTCGGCGGACGTCATGGTCTTCATGATTTAAATAATGTGGTTGGTTGATGTTTTCATTATATATTTGGACTAAATTTTCTAAGATTGTTAAATAGTATTGTTTTACATCAAACTTTTTGGAAGCATACTCAATAGGAATAGGAACGTTTAAAAATAAAAATGATTCAATTTTCTGTAATTCATTTTTTAAAAAAGCATAAATGGCATCATTTTTAATAATATCCGAATAAGCAACAATCAATTCTTTGATTTCAAATTCATGACGATTTATCGCATCTTGAAGCACTGAACCAAATTGGTTATGATGATGTTTAATCATCCCAATTGCTCGATGACGGTAAAATTGGTTCGCACCAATTAAACTATTGATTGCAACATCGAGATAATCATTTAAATGGTTTTTAATCCCATTTAAAATATAAAGTTTGACGGCGTTGTTTTTTTCTATCTTTAATCTATTTGCAAGTGCCAAGATTGCTTCTTTAGAAGCAAAAAAACCGAGGTAATGGGCTGCTAATTTTCTTTTTGTAATGTTCCATGAATTTAGTTGTAACATATAGAAATTGACAATATTGAGCGTATGGAAGTCAGCAATGATTTGTTCTTTTAAAACAGGCTCTAATTCCATTTGTTCACATATATTAATAAATTCATCCGTTAAACGTCTTTTTGGATAATGTTTTTTGATTGCTTTATGATTAATATATTTATCAATCAAATAATTCTTAATTTTGCTTGATAACCATAAGTCATACCGTAATTTTAGTTTATTGGTGAAAATAAGAAAAACAATTGCGAAAGCAAACAAAAGCAATCCGAACAAGATTGCTATGATGACTTTTAAAGGTAGAATCATAAGCGAACCCTTTTAGTGGTTAATCGTTTGACTAAACCAACGACTTCTTCCATAATCAGTGGTTTTGTAAGAATAACATCAATTCCCAGTTCATTTGCGGCAATGACGATTTCTTTGTTCTTATTGAAAGTCGTTAAAATGAAAGGAATCATTTGTGTTTCCAAAGTTTGGTTTAAACGAGTCTTTATCTGAAAACCATCAAGTTTCGGAATGTTTTTTTCACAAATAATCATATCAACTCTTTGGGTTTGAACAATCTCTATGGCACTTAGTCCATTAATGGCAATCACGACTTCATAATTAATACTGGAGAAAGCTAGTTTAAATACATTATGGATGATTTCATCATTATCAATAATCAATATTTTACCAATTGACAAAACAATATTTTTTGTTCGTTCATCAATGATTAGATTATTGCCTAAAGATGGAGCAAGTTTGATGCGTGATTCGCCGCGTTCAAACCATAATAGAGCAATTTCTTCACTTCTTCTTTGTCCGGATGAAAATTCTTGCAAGCGGGCAATAGCAATACTGACAGTAATCTTTTCAACAAACGAATCGCTTGTTTCAATAAAATTACGAATTTTTTCTGCTAATTGTAAGCTTTTGTCATAGTCATAATGAGGACATAGAAGGATGAATCCAGGTCCGTTACGTTTAAACACTTCTTGGTCTTCGTCTTTGACTTGGTTAAGCAAGTAATATAAATTTCTAATTGTTTCATCACCAATCTCTTTTGAATGGATCAGATTCAATTTTCTAATATTATCAATATCGACGAAAAGGATGGACCATTCTTCTTCAGAGTTGCTTTTTACAATGTCATTTGTTTTTTTCTTTAATAAATTTTTAAAAAACGATTCATTAAAAGCTTTGGTAATCGGGCAACGGCTTAATTGTTCGGTTACTTCTTTATAATTTTCCTGGAGTGTCGAAAATTGTGTTTGCAATTCAATATTTTCAAATTGTGAAGACACCAAGGATGATTTATAAACCGTTGGCTTTTTAATGTTGTACAAACGATTAAGTTTATTGACGGTTTTTTCTAAGACAGCAAGCCAAGAAGGACCTTTTTTATCAAAAATGATATTGAATAAATGATGCCAGAATTGATAATTATTGGATGGTGTTTTTACAATTTCTAAAGTTAAGGGACTAACGACGATATCCGTGTCTTTAAAGACACTTAGTACTTCATTTTCACCATATAAGTTTTTTAATTGTGTAATTATTTGATTTCCTAAATTGATATAATTATAGAAACGGCGGTTTTCAATGACTTTTTTTACAATATATGTTGAGTTATAAAACGTTAAATTTTTAAGAATGGCAATATGACTAGCGATTTTGTCGCTATTTAAAACTTCTCCTAAATATGGGACAATTAATTGAGGATTTAATTTAGCGATAATCTTCATTAAAGGATGTAAAAAATCACTGCTTGGAATGCGTTGTTCATGAAAAGCGATTAATGATTTTGTTGCATCCTTTTGATTGTTAGGATTAGAAAAAAGCAAATTGCTAATTAAAACATGGGCTTTTTCATCAAAGATTACAAAAGAATCATATTGAGAAATAAAAGGCGTAATCAAGAATTTCAATTGATGGTTGGCATCAAGCTTGATTGTTTGGCCAATTCCGATTATTTGGAAAGTTAATTTAGGGAATAATGGTTGATAACGAGCAACAGTATCTTTGTCACTTAGAAAAGTGACGTTTGGAAAACTGTTACTTAAGCATTCCACAACTTCATTAGTAATAATATCATCGGGGTTTATCAAAACATATTTCAAACTCTCGTTACTAGCAAAAGCATCCTTACAGGAAGCAACGATGTTGAGCATATTAATATTGGGATAGAACAAAAGAGAATTTTGGCCAGCATGAATGATGCCGATATTTGTGGCAACTTCATTGTTTAAAACATAAATATCAAAATCATTGTAAACTATTTTTGTATAAGAAAAACGATTTTGCTTAGTTTCCATAAAATAATTCTCCTCTAGTTAGTAACATTATACCAACAAACCACGGAAAAATAAAGAAAGTCGTGAAATAAAGCAAATCCTTATTTTTCTTTACCAAATCGAGAAATTATGTTATAATCTTTTAACGTAAGTTAGAGGGTTCATATGCTATTTGGAAAAAACATCAATCGATATTATGGTAAATACAGTTTATATTTTTTAATGGGAATTGCCGCGTTAATCGCTGTCGATGTTTACCAACTCAATATTCCCAACATTATTGGTTTAATCATTGATGGTTTGCGTTATGAAACATTAACAAAAGTCCAACTGACTGGTTTTATGCAAGAACTAATGATTATTGTTGGTGTTATGTTTGTTGGACGATTTTTATGGCGTATATGTATTTTCGGAAATGGTATTCGGATCGAGACGGATTTACGAAAACGGATGTTCGCCCACTCATTAAAATTATCACAAAATTATTTCCAACATAATAAAACAGGAGCTTTAATGGCTCTTTACACCAATGATTTGCAAACTGTTCGAGCGTCTTTTGGACAAGGAACGGTCATGCTAATTGATGCTATTTTCTTAGGCTTTTTGGCTTTCACAAAAATGTGGAAGATGGACATTACCCTGACACTCATTTCGTCCATTCCGCTTTTGATTTTGGCGTTGTGTGGCCGGATTATCGGTAAATACATGAGCAAAAAATTTGCTGCTAGACAAAAAGCATTTGCGAACATGTCGGATTTCACCCAAGAATCATTTTCTGGGATTTCTGTTGTGAAAGCATTTGTGAAAGAAGGCAAGGAACTTTTAGCTTTTGGGAAAATTAATAAAGATAACTATGATCGCAATCTAGAGTTTGTAAAAGCAGGCGTATTGCTTCAAACACTGATTGGTGCCCTTATTGCATCCATCATTGTGATTATCATGGGATATGGTGGTTATTTAGTTTATCAATCGCAAATGAACCAAACACTAGCCTTTACTGTAGGTGACTTAACCAAGTATATTTCCTACTTTGGAACGTTAACTTGGCCGATGATGGCGATAGCGCAATTAATCAATTTACGAAGCCAAGCCCAAGCATCGCTAAAACGAATCGATGGCTTGTTGAATGAACAAGTCGATATTAAAGATGAAAATTTAGTAGAACTTGATGACATAAAGGGCAAGATTACTTTTAATAATTTAACATTTAAGTATCCACAAACAGAAAAAAACATTCTAGAAAACATTTCATTCTCCATCAATGCTGGTGAAAAAATCGGCATTATTGGACGAACAGGCAGTGGAAAAACGACATTAGTTGATTTGTTGCTTCGCTTATATAATTTAGATCCTGGGCAAATCTTAATCGATGATGTTGATATTATGCAACTTAAAATTGTAAAAATAAGGGATGCGATTGCTTATGTTCCCCAGGATAATTTCTTATTTTCAGACACAATCGAAAACAATATTAATTTCGCATTTGCAACCAAGAATGAAGAACAGGTCAAAAATGCGGCAATCAATGCGGATTTAGATGCTAATGTTATGGAATTTAAAGAAGGCTATCAAACAATATTGGGTGAACGTGGCGTTACCATCTCTGGTGGACAAAAACAGCGAACCTCAATTGCTAGAGCTTTGATGAAGGATGCTCCCATTTTAATCCTTGATGATTCTGTTTCGGCGGTAGACACTAAAACCGAAGAAATCATCTTAAAAAATATTCATAATATTCGCAAGGGTAAAACAACTATTTTAATTGCCCACCGTATTTCTACAATTAAAACAATGGATAAAATTGCTTTAATCGATGAAGGAAAATTAGTTGGTTTTGGAACACATAATCAATTGCTCAAAACGAATACGATGTACCAACAAATGGTAGCTTTACAAAAACTTGAAGATGAAGTTGGAGGTGAGATTGATGGATGAGCAAGTAACAAAAGTCAATTTAACCGATAAAAAAATTATCAAGCGATTGCTTAATTATGCGAAAAACCATAAAAAAGCCTTTGCTATTGCTGTCTTTTTAATGATCTTTGCTGTAGGAATTGATCTTGTTTTACCATTACTTATTGGATTAGCTTCAAAAATCCTAGGAAGTGATGTTATCGATTATCAACAAATCATTTGGATTGTTGTCGTTTATGGTATTTTATTGATAATTATGTTCATCATCCAATTCTATCAAGCAATGACCTTGCAAAAAGCTGGGCAAAAAATTATTTATGAAGTTCGGGAACAAGTATTTACTCATATTGAAAAATACTCGATAGCCCAAATGAACAGTGTTCCTGTCGGAAAACTTGTGACTAGAGTGACAAATGATACGAATACTTTAAACGAAATGTATACAAGTGTTATTATCAATTTATTGAAAGACTCCTTTACCATCGTTGGTGTGTTGGTCGCAATGTTTTTTGTTGATGTCACTTTAAGTTTGTATGTTCTGGCGATTTGTCCAATCATTATTTTTATTTCGTTTGTTTTTCGCAAATATTCTAGACAAGCATACCGCGAAGTCCGCGCAAATGTTGCTAATGTCAATGCTTTTTTATCGGAAAACATTTCTGGGATGAAAATAACACAAGTTTTTAACCAAGAACAAAAGAAGCTTACAGAATTTCAGGAGAAGAACAACCAATTAAAAAAGAGTTCTTTAAAAGAAATCTTTATTTTCGGGATTTTCCGTCCAGCCATTTATGTTCTTTATATCACAACAGTCATCTTAATCCTATGGTTTGGCAGTAACAATGTTATTTTACAAGCAGGATTAACATTTGAGATTATCATCATATTCCATCAGTATATCGACCGCTTATTTAACCCGATTCAACAATTAGCTGAACAGTTTAATATTTTACAATCAGCATTTGCAGCTTCGGAAAAAATCTTCGAAGTTCTCGATAAACAACCAGAAATTGTTGATGATGCTGATGCGATTGAATTAACCGACGTCAAAGGCGACATTGAATTTAAAAATGTTTGGTTTAGTTACCTTCCCGATGAGTGGATCCTAAAAGATGTTTCGTTTAAAATAAAAGCAAACGATACTGTTGCTTTTGTTGGCGCAACAGGAAGTGGAAAAACAACGATTCTTTCGCTCATTGTTCGTAATTATGATATTCAAAAAGGCCAGATTTTAATTGATGGAATTGATATTCGCCGTATTAAAATAGCATCATTGCGCTCCCAAATCGGTCAGATGCTCCAAGATGTATTTTTGTTTAGCGGAACGATTGTTTCTAACATCAAGATGCGCGAAGAACAAATTTCCGATGAAGATGTTAAACAAGCCTGTGAATATGTCAATGCTAATAAATTCATTGAAAGTTTACCAAACAGTTACGAAGAAGAAGTGCGAGAACGAGGAAATAACTTTTCTTCAGGGCAAAGGCAACTTCTGTCATTTGCAAGAACAATGGCTCACAAACCAAAGGTGATGATTCTTGATGAAGCAACAGCAAACATTGATACAGAAACAGAAGTATTGATTCAGGATTCGCTTGAAAAAATGATGAATGTTGGTACCATGCTTGTGGTTGCTCATCGTTTATCAACGATTCAACATGCCGATAAAATAATTGTTCTCCAAAAAGGCGTTATTATTGAAGAAGGCAACCATCAGGAACTTTTGAAACAGCGTGGGCAATATTACAAATTATATCAATTACAATATCAGGATAAATAAAAAAACAATCATAGATTTTCTCTATGATTGCTTTTTTTATATTTGAATGTCATCTAAATTTGCTAGTTGAATGGTTAGCTGCTTTGCTTCAATTTTCTTAATCATTGTAAGCAGTTGGCGGTTAATCGGAGCGTCAATCCCAATTTCATCAGCTTTTTTCACAATATACCCATTAAAATAATCGATTTCGGTCAATTGCCCTCGTTCAAGGGATTGCAAACTAGAAGATTTTAAATTGCGGTATTTGTGACCAACAACAGTAATAATTAAGTTAGCTTTAAAACGGCTCCAAGTTGTTTTATCATCAATCAGTTTATAATAATTTAATTTTCCTGCATAAGGAGGGACAGTAATATTTAGCCCTTTCGCAACATTCATCGCTTCTTTAATAATACTCATGAAGATTATTCTTGCTTTTTTGATTTTTAACATTTCCCCAAGTTTTAGTCCACAAATGGCACCAAGTGAAGTGATGCACGAATTAATAATTAGCTTTGAATAAAGTTCTTCAAAAATATTGTCGGAAATAATTGTTGGAAAAACCTTATTAAGCATTTCCTGAATAATTATTAAATTAGGTTTATGATCCTTGCCAATGCTTCCGATAATAAATTCTCCGTGACTAGTAATTAAAAGATTTCCTCGTTCAAGCATCGTTGCACCAAAACCAATGACACAGCCAACAGTTCGGGCAGGACCAACAATCGCTGCTAATTCATCAGTGCAAATCCCATTTTGCATTGAGACGACCAACGATTTTTCATGGATGAATGACAACAATTTTTTTGCCACTTTCGGCATATCATAAGCCTTTGTGGCAATAAAAACAACATCAAATAGACCTTTCAATTCTGGGACTTTCGCAACGGCTTTCATAGCGATTTCATGATTGCCCAAAACACCAGCAATTTTAATGCCCTTTGTTCTGATTTGTTCCGCCACTTCTTCACGATTGGCAACAATCGTAATATCATAACCTGCCAAAGCAATAAAAGCAGCTGTATTTCCCCCGATAGCACCTGCACCAACCATCAAAACCCGTAAATTTTTGTTCATGCTTTTTACCTACCTTGTGAGAATTATATACTAAAAAGCGAAAGTTGTCAAAAAAAAGAACCGGAAAACCGGTTCTTAAAAGTTTGATCAAACAATTGGAATAAAAGAGTTCAAATATTCTTGCTGTAACAAGAGCATAGTATAAGGGTGATCAGCTGTCAAAATTTGACCATAATAGTTGTTGTAAGAGTCAGTTTGCTCTTGAGTTGGACCAACAATATTATTGAATTCATCTGTGATTACTACTAATACATTATCTCGATAATTAATTACAGCAGTACTATCCAATACTTCAATTGCTTTCAAGGCAATAAAACCATCACTTAATAATGTTTGGACTGAAGCAACATCAGTTGCTAAATAAATGTTATTTGTATATGTATTAAGAATATCCCACATTTGATGGTGGATTTCCCATTCAGGTATGAACGGTCCCATGAAAACGACATAATCATTTAAATCATCAATTGCAACATCTTGCCAACCTACAAGAATTACTTTATCTGGGTCTTCCACATAAGCAGCATCTAAAGCAGCTAAACCAGCATTATAAGCAGTTTCAAC
The DNA here is from genome assembly GCA_050174575.1 of Bacilli bacterium. Lineage (GTDB taxonomy): Bacteria > Bacillota_I > Bacilli_A > ML615J-28 > CAG-698 > UBA2253. The sequence goes on along the minus strand of JBFXJT010000008.1, from coordinate 54,487 downwards.
ATCTTCTGATGTTGTTGCGTTTTGAATGTTAGCTGTGTGAGTTGCTAAAGCAGCAGCCAAAGCTGTAATGGAGTCGGCTGTAGCGGTTCTAACCAATGAATCATAATAATAATTCAAGTCATATATACGGTTATATTTCTCTAAATTTAGAGCATCAATTGGCAAGTCATTCATAAACATATAGAATTTTTGACTTGCAAAATCCAAAGATCCATTATCGATTGATAACCCAAACGAATTTTGAAGATTAGCATAAGCTGCTTCCAAAGCAGGAACATCTGCATCAGCGATAACTGAATGATAATAGTTATAATCGGCAGTAATCATTGCCAATTGCTGAATTCTAAATTGGTTAAACACGATGTTTCTTACTTGGTCACAGAAACCAAAGTACAATAACATAGCATCTAAAGGAGAGGTTGCATTTTGAATAGTTGTTTCCGCATTATCAATAATGCTCTCAAGTTCCGGTTCTAATTCATTTAAGTATAGTAATTCCCAATAACAGAAATCATTAAATTCGGAAACAAGGTTATTGATGAAACCAGGAACTAAAGACCCATCAATATCAAATGGATATAAATTAAATTTATTCATTGCTTCTTGATATAATGAATCAACTAATTCTGGGGTGCCTGCTTCATTAATCAGAGAATCATAAATCATTTGAACGTTTTTGATTGGGAAGTATGAATCCCAATTTAGATATAAATCATAGAAATAAGTGTAAACATAATCAACTAACTGTGATTTATATTGTTCTTTAAGAACTTGAAGATTATAAATCGCAAAGTCACGAGCATATAATTCTTGGATAGCTCCATAGGCTTGTGTTGCAATATTCCAAGCTTCTTCAGATGTTGTAGCAGCTTCAATTTGTGTAGTATAAGATGATATTTCAGCTTGCATTAATGCTAAACTATCAGCAGTTGCGGTAGATAACAAATTCTCAATACCACTAAAAGCATAATATTTTGCATCAACTATATCTTGCTTAAAATAATCCATTTCTAAACTGCTTAACAAATAGTACAATCGATCAGTAGCATTATAAATATCAAAGATTTCATTTGCATGATTAATTGCTTCTACACATTGCAAATATGCAGGTTCAATTAGTGGAATATTGGCATCAGTAACTATTAAAGCAAATTCTTCTTTATATTGTAATGCAAGTGCTAAATGTTCAGCTTTAATCAAACCGAACAACTGAGAATTTAAATTGCTCATGTAGGTTGTATAGTGATTGAATATTTCACCAGGAGTAACAGCAATTTCAAGATTTCCTAAAACGGCAAAATATTCATTTGCGAGAGTAGCAGGAATTGACGGCAAATACGAATATAAGTTGTTGAATTCATAGTAAATCGTACTAATGATACCATCACGATAAGGTTCAACTTTATTTGAATCAATTGGGAATGGTA
>JBFXJT010000008.1:0-52960 GCA_050174575.1 Bacilli bacterium | reverse complement strand
TATTCATTTGCGAGAGTAGCAGGAATTGACGGCAAATACGAATATAAGTTGTTGAATTCATAGTAAATCGTACTAATGATACCATCACGATAAGGTTCAACTTTATTTGAATCAATTGGGAATGGTACATCAATAACAGCCATAATATTTGTACAAGCTGCAAACACTTCAGTTAAAGTTGGTGCATCGAAAATAGTATGTTTTAGTTCATTAATTTTTTCATAAAGGGTACCTGCATAATCTGGCTCTAAAGCGACTTGTTGAACATACTCTCCAACAAATTGATAAACCTTATTCATGCATTCGTTTTTCGTAAAAATAAGAGTTACTTTATCGTAGTCAGGAATGTAAGTTGCATCAAAAGCATCCATTAATTCATAATATCTAGTATTCATTTCTGAGTAATCTACTAACGCATTAATGTCAACAATAAATGCATCAAACAACGCAACCAAAGCTAAGGAACTTTCAGCATTAGCTGTTTCTAACCATTGTTGCAAATTATAATGAGCATTATTGATGAATGACATTCTATCAGCTTTAACTGGATCTTCTTCTAATCCTGAAGCAAAATCAATGAAAGAATAAAATAAATTTTCAATTTCCCATTGGTCAATAGCTTCATTTATGCTAATAACAAAAGCATCATATTTTGCTTGCAAAGTTGGCATTTCAGAATCAAGAACGATTGAAGCAAAATAATAGAACTGGTCTTGTAATTGTACTAAGAAGTCAGCACGGAAAGCTTCAATAGCTAAAGCTTGCAATCCTTCGATATATGGGTTCCCTTGGTTATATAAAACCAAGGCATTGGTTGTAGAATTAACCATTGCTACAAAAGCTGTGAAATTAGCTTCAAAATCAACAGGCAATGGATCAACTGTCGTCACAATAATTTCATGAAGTTCATTTGCATAATCTAGAATATCTTTTCTCATTTGGATGAGAGGATATTCACCAGCAGTCAAGTCAAGCAATTCAATCTTTGCATACCATTCGTTATAAATAACATCTAGCTCAGCAATGGTTGTGACATTATGCAATTGATTTGAGAAGGTATCGAATAGTGTCCATGCTTCATCCATAACAACTGGAAGAATTAATTGACCTAAGAAATCCAATAAATTAAGCATCTCATTTTCTGTCGCAAAAATGGCATCAAATAGAGCTTGTTTGATTGGATCAATAACGTAAGCAGCTTCCAAAGCTTGGAAAGCAACATAGTAATTAGCTTCTGCTTGTTCAACTGTTGTACTTGCTTCAATCAATGGAATATTAGTATCAACAACTGTTTGCATTGCTACAACACTATCAACAGTAGCAGTTTCTGAGAACCAAGCTAATTCTTGTAATAAATTTTTAATCAAATTAGCAATGGCTTGCTTAACAGGATCAAATTGTAAATATTGAGCATCCGATTCAAATTGGTTAACAATACTCATTATTTCCCAGAAATCTTGTCTTGCATTGATGTCAATTACCGCTTGATTATACATGCCCATTAACTGGTCATAATCCTCAGGAACAACAATCTCTGCAAAATAATTTTTTAATCCTTCAAGTCTATTTAATGCAAATGTTTTTACAAGAGCGGCAACGTCTTTACTAAACTGTAAATAACCTACCACAAATTTGTCAACTTGAAGTAATGGGTTAGGTTCGGCTTTAATAGCATCGATGATAGCATTCATCTGAACTTCTAAAGCTGAATTTTCGCCAATAATTGGTTTTATATTTTCCAAAATATTAGTGAAATAAGGAATCAATTGATTTGGAAGTTCAGTTACTTCTGGTAGCCATGCAAGTTGTAAAGCTTTTAACTCAGTGATTGCTTGCGCAAACAATAAGTCAACATCAGCAATCGTTGAAGCTTCTTGCATTAAGAACATGTAATTTTGAACAACTTCATTCATTTTTTCATGATCTTGCATCGTTGCCAAATATTGTGACAAAGAGTTCTGATAGAAAGAAAGAATATTTTTTTGTTCACCAATATAATTCATTAATTGGACTTTTGCTTCATCAACCACATAAGCAGCATCAATCTTATCAAAGTAATCATTGAATATTTGATTTATTTGTTCGGAAGAAATGGCCGATTGCAACAAAGCAACATCTGCATCATGAATGGCAGTCATCGCTAAGACGCTTTCAGCAGTTGCTAACATTTTTTTGCTTTCAAGATAACCCGTCATTTGTTCAATCTTGTAGAACTTTTCTTGTGCCAAGTTATCGATTTCAAACATGAACATATGAATCTTTGGCATTTCCTGTGGTAAAATATCGATAAGTTCAAGAATAGAAACAACAGCAGTTACCTTTGTTTTAATCTGTGCGACTAAATCATTGAATAATTGAGCTGATTCCGGTTTCGCAAAGTTAATTTCTTCACGAGAAGCAGCGACTTGATCGATCATTTCTAAAGCAGCTGTTTTTGTATCTGCAAGAGGAAGTTCGATTGTTGTCAAACCCGGATTAGTTAAGACGATTTCCATGGAAACTGAACCAGTCATTTTTGTTCCGTCTTCCATCATTTGTTCCATATTGAAAGCCATAACTAATTTGTGAGCATCAAGATCAAGATAGCAGTGAGCAGAACTAGGAATGACCTTACCACCCATATCCATGTTTTGAGTTAACATGATCAATTCTTCTTCAGTCAAAGGATAATCATAAATATTGACACCGACACGTTTTACAAACTTATGTGGATCAATAAATCCTAATGGGAATTCTTGTTCATAATTATCTTCAAAAACCCCAATTTCCCATTTGCCAGCAAGTTCGTAGCGATGTAATGAGAAAACCTGATTTTGCTTATAAGCATTGAAGCCTTCAAAATAGCGGGCGTCTTGAGGAATTTCCACACCATTTTGGAATGATTTTTCAGTTGAATTTTCATAGGTGTAAATGATTCCGGCTTCTTCATAAATCTTAAAGTTCATCGTGTTTTCGAATTTACCAGTCATTGCTCCCCAAACAAATTCAGCGACCATCAAACTATCAGCAGTAAAGTTAGTAGTTGTTGGAATAGCTAAGAATGTTTCAATAGGAACATAATCGGTTTTCCATCTTGCATAAAGGGTAATATCTTTTGTAACAGGGGTAGCATTGGTGAATTTACCATCATTGACAGTATCACCAGTCCACCATCCTTCAAAAATTAGACCATTATTAGTAGGGACAGGAAGGATGATTGTTGACCCTTTTTCTACATTAGTCATGATTGTTGGTGTTCCCTCCGGTAATGTTCCTCCCATAGGATCAAAGGTTACATTGAGAAGAACAGGGGCAACAGCTTCACCACTTGCTTTATAAGTGGTTTTAACACCATTAATGACCCAATAACCATCTTCAGAAATACCAATTGTTGGGGTAACACCATCAGCACCTGCAGGACCTTTTAAAGCACTTAAAGCAATTAGATCCGTCCAAGTGGTATCACCGACATATTGCCATTGAATATATTCGGCTGTAACCTGGAATGTTATCTGTTTGCCATCAGTACCATTGGCACCGGCTGGTCCAGTTGCACCCGTTAAACCAATCAAATCGGCAGTTGCCATTAAATTGGTCCAAGTTTCATCTCCAACATATTGCCATTGAATAAAACCACTATCAACTCTAAAAGTTGTTGGTTTTCCATCGGATCCATCTGTTCCCGATGTTCCCATTAGAGCTTCAAGAGCAATTAAATTGGTCCAAGTAGTATCACCTTCATATTGCCATTGGATATATCCCTCAGCAACCTGAAGTAAAATTTCTTTACCGTCAACGCCGGGATCACCTTGTTCCCCAGCGATGGAAATAGTAAACGTTGTTGCGGCATTAAGATAACTGACCGCAATAGTGTGAGTTCCTTCTTCTTGGAACTTTGCCAAGTCATCAGCGCTAATCATACTTTCATTTAATGGAACAAGACTGAATGTTCCATCAGACATTGTAACTTTAACGTCTAAGTCAGAAAGTTGGAAACCTTCATCAAATTCGGCTTCATCACTGACGACTTCAATGGAAGATACAATATTTTTGGGTTCGAAACATCCGACTAAGAAAGCACTAACCAAGAATAAGGATAAAAACAGAAATACTTTTTTCACATTTACCTCCTAAAAAAATATTGGTATCAGATTAATGGGCATGAAAAGACGCCCAGTATCCCAATCATATTCTATCACAACTAGTGAAAGTGTCAATTTTTTTTTTTTACATAAGCAGGCTTCTTTATTTGTTCTTAGAAAAAGATATTTATTAAAAAATTCCATTATGATATAATGTTAAAGTAAATTAAAATGAGGAATATTTTGTGAAAATAGGCAATATTGAAATAAACGGACAAATTGCATTAGCTCCTTTAGCGGGGTATACAAATGCTGCTTACCGAACGATTATGAAGGAGTTTGGCGCAGACTTGGTCTATTCGGAAATGATTAGCGCAAAAGGGTTGATGTATGACAGTGATAAAACTTGGGATTTAACGATGATTGACCCAAAAGAGCACCCCATTGCCATTCAAATTTTTGGTGGTGATCTTGATGCGATGGTCAAAGCTGCCATCATAATCGACCAAAAAACAGATGCCGATATTATCGATATCAACATGGGTTGCCCTGTGAGAAAGGTTTTGAAAGCTGAAGGCGGTTGCTATTTGTTAACTGACACAAGCAAACTAGAAACTTTAGTAAAAGAGATTGTTCAACATGTGAAAAAACCTGTAAGCGTCAAAATGCGAGCCGGAGTCAACCACCAAGCAATCAATGGCCCAAGTAATGCTTTAGCAATTGAAAGAGCAGGAGCATCGTTAATCACGATTCATGGGCGGACGCAATCCGACATGTATACAGGAAAAGTTCGCCTTGATTACATTAAAGCAATCAAAGATGCAGTTTCGATTCCTGTCATCGGCAATGGCGATATCAAAACAATTGAAGATGCACAAATCATGCTCGATGAAACAGGAGTTGATATGATTATGGTTGGACGTGGAAGTTTAGGAAATCCTTGGCTTATCCGGGACTTAGCAAACCATTTTAAAGGTTTGCCAATACCACCAAAACCTACACCTGAAGAAAAAGTTGCCATGTGCAAAAACCACTTTGAACGGTTGATTGCCATCAAACCGGCCCATCAAGCTATTTTAGAAATGCGAAGTCTGGCATCTTGGTATGTAAAAGGAATTGAACATAGTAAAGACTTCCGAAAGCAATTAAATGAAATTACCAGAAAGGAACAATTATTTAGTTTATTAGATAATTTACTTACCAAATGAAAACCTATGCGATGAGCGACAAAAATAATGAATTATATGTTGGCAAGATTGCCTTAAGCGAACTTGTGAAAACACACCAAACACCGTTATATGTCTATGACGAAGCAGGTGTTTTAAATAAAATCGACCAATTTAAAACACATTTTAAAAGCAAACAATTTGTTTGTGAAACAGTTTATGCATCGAAAGCTTTTTTGGCTCCCTACTTATGTGATATTTTGAATAAAGAAGGTTTGGAGATTGATGCTGTATCTTTAGGAGATTTGTATCTCATTAAACAAAGCGGTTTTCCGATGGAAAGAGTTATTCTCCACGGAAACAATAAATCGGATGCTGAATTAAAAATGGCCATAAATGAACATGTTGGGTTAATCGTTGTTGACAATGTTAACGAATTAAAACGACTGATTCGTTTTGCTGGCAAATCTTCTTTGGTTAACACGTTGTTTCGTGTTAATCCAGGGATTGCTGCCCACACCCATGCTTACATTGAAACAGCCCTTTTGTCATCCAAGTTTGGCGAATCCATCTATGATCAAGATAAGATTAATGAGATTGCCAATCTTTATAAAACATCAAAAAATGTCAAACTGCTTGGGTTCCATGCCCACATCGGTTCCCAGATTAATACGCCGTCTTCGTTCACAAAATCTGCAAAAACGATGATTAACTTTATTCGTAATTTTCAAAAAGAAACAAATTTCCAAGTCTCGATCCTTAATTTGGGTGGCGGGTTTGGCATTAAATATTTAGATAGCGACAAGGAAATCAATCTTCCTGTTATGCTTAAAAAACTTGTTCATACAGTTGAAAAAGCCATTAATGATCAACATTTACAAATTGAAAAATTAATGATTGAACCAGGAAGAAGTATTGTCGGCGATTCTGGTTTTACTCTTTATCAATGTGGCGGAACAAAACACACTGTTGGCAAAAAGAACTATTTATTTATAGACGGAGGCATGGCCGACAATATTAGGCCAGCTTTGTATCAAGCCAAATACACCGTAAAAGTTGCCAACCGTTTTAATCAGAACGATGCTGTTAATCCGACCGTTTATGATGTTGTTGGCAAATGCTGTGAGTCCGGTGATATTATTTCCAAGGATGTGATGCTTTCAGAAGTATATGAAGGCGATACCATCATTGTTTTCGCAACCGGTGCTTATTGTTATTCAATGTCGATGAATTATAACGGACTGACTAAAGGCGAAGTCGTCTTTATTAAAGACGATAAGGTCAAAACAGTTATCAAACAAGAGTCTTTGGATCATCTTGTTTCCACATGTGTTTTTGGAGGTTATGATGAAAATATTTGATGTTCATAGTGATATGCTCTATGATTTATACACAAAACAAATCCAAGGCAAAACAAACCGTTTTGCCCTTTACCATGCGCCACAATTACGGGTTTCCGATATTAAAGGAGCTCTATGGACGATGTACTCACCCGATGATTTTGACCTTGTGGAAGCAATCAAACTGGCATTATCACAGCTTGATATGCACCTACTTCCAGATTTTTTGGTTATGTTGGGGCTTGAAGGTTTGCGCAATCTACCAAATGCTGAAGCAATCAAACAGGTTTATGATTTGGGAATCAGGCATGCTATGCTTACTTGGAATGAAGAAAACCAATATGCGACCGGTGTTGCTGGCGATAAAAACCGCGGTTTAATGCCTAACGGCAAACAATTATTAACATTAATGGAACAATTAGACATGATTATCGATGTTGCCCATTTAAATGAAAAAAGTTTTTATGATGTTTTAAATTACACGCAAAAAAATATTATTTTTTCCCATGGGAATGTGAAAAGCATCTGTGACCACAGACGCAATCTCACGGATGATCAGCTTAAAGCACTAAGAGAAGCTTCAGGCTTGTTTGGGCTGACACTTGCCAACAATTTTGTTTCTTCAAACAAAGATGAACAAAATATTGACCATCTCCTTAACCATTTAGAAAAAGCAATAGCCATTATGGATATCGATCATGTGATGTTTGGCTTTGATTTCATGGATTATTTAAGTGACTTCCCGAATTCAAACATTTCTGATTTACCAGATGCTTCAAAGACATCAAGACTTATAAGCAAGATGCTAGAACGTGGTTATCGGGAAGATGAGATCCAAAAACTATGTTTTGATAATTTTTATGGGCGTTACAAACGTCATATCCATAAGTTTGAGGTGAAATCATGATTAAAGGATTAAATGCTTTATTACAAGAAGCCATTGATAATGGCGTTTTTCCAGGAGTCAATTATTGTTTGATTGCTGATCAAGTTTATTTAGGGAGCTTAGGGAAAAGAAGCCTATTTCCCCAAGAAGAACCCAATAATTTAGAGACTCTTTACGACTTAGCTTCTGTTAGCAAAGTTGTCAGTACGACAACTTGTATTATGCTTTTAATGGAAAAAGGCAAACTGCGTTTATACGATCAAATTGCGAAATACTTGCCACAATTTCGTCATCAGGATATTGTAATTTGGGATTTGTTGACGCATACTTCAGGATTGCAATCAGACATTCCTAGAGCATCAAAACTAGTAAGCAAAGAAGAAGCATTAGAAAAGATTTTTGCTTGTGACCCCATTTATCCTAAAAATTCCAAAATTGTTTATTCCGATATTGGATTCATCTTGCTTGGTATGGTTGTGGAAGCAATTGCCCAGATGCCTTTAAACGAATTTGCACGGATTAATTTATTTGAACCATTAGGGATGATGCACACGGGATACAATCCTATAGATATAAATTTATGTGCACCAACCGAACTTCGTCAAGATGACATCTATCAGGGCTATGTTAGAGGACATGTCCATGATGAGAAAGCTTATATTTTAGGGGGTGTTGCTGGTCATGCTGGTGTCTTTTCAACTGTTTCCGATCTTTCCCATTTTATGCAGATGATCTTAGATGATGGCAAATACTTTGGAAAACAAATCTTATCAAAACCAACAGTCGATTTGCTTTTTAGAAAGCAGGTTGAAGTAGCAACGGGTATTTCTTTAGATACCGATGCTCGTGGACTTGGTTGGATTGTTCGGGGAAGTTTCTGTTCTGCTGGTGATTTTGTCAGTCCAAATACGATATTGCATACCGGATTTACGGGAACAAACTTATTCATTGACCGGACAAACCGCATAGCTTTTTGTATGTTATCGAACCGTGTTCATCCAACAAGGGACAATGTTAAGATTATCCCATTTAGAGCAAAAATAGGGAACTATGTTTTAAGTCATTTTCAAGGGGGAAGTAAAAGTGGAAATTAAGCTTTTTAACGAATCAATGTTAAGTGATGTCGTTTGTTTATGGAACGAAAGTGTCGCTAAGCATAGTGTTTATTCACCGTTTACGGTTGCTTCTTTTCAAGCTAAATTTTTAAATAATCCCCACTATAATCCTAAGGGATCCTATGTTGCTTTAATCGATCATAAAATTGTTGGCTTTGCGAATGCGACGATAAACAATCAAGGGAAGGATCCTTCGTTAACTCCCGGTTATATAACTTGTGTTGCCGTTGATCATCAATATACAAGACAAGGCATCGGCACTAAATTATTATTAACTTTAGAAGCTTTTTTAAAAGCCGAAGGAAAAACATATGTCCGTAATTTATTTTTTAATCCGATTAATCTGGAATGGTTAGTTCCTGGTCATGATCATCATGAACACCCAGGAGCACCCGCAATTCCATATAATACGCCTTATTATTTTTTGTTTATGGTTAATGGATATAATGTCAACGGTCAACAAGATGCTTATCATTTAGATTTAAAAAACTATCAATTGCCAGAAGACGTCAAGAAAAAAATGGCTATAAACGAGCAAGATGGTTATACGATTACTTATTATGATCCAAAACTTCATTTTGGATTCGATGCTTTATTCGATGCTTTAAAAAATGAAGGATGGCGTGAAGTTGTCAATAACAATCTTGCGAAAGACAAACCAGATCCGATGCTGATTGTACAAAAAGACGGTGAAATTCTTGGGTGGACGGGACCTGTTTTTACCCAACCAAGCGGCCGTGGTTTCCTTGGAGGAATTGGCGTTCATCCAAAAACACAGGGGCACGGATTAGGTAAATCGCTGTTTTGTATGCTTTGCCAGCGTTCCAAAGAAAACGGTGCGAAGTTTATGACGTTATTTACTGGCTCTGACAATAAAGCTCGTGAAATATATTTATATGCAGGCATGAAATTAGTTCAGTCGTTTGCTGTCTTAAGGAAGGAGTTACATTAATGAAAACATTTATGTCCATCGGTGCGCACATCGGGGATGTGGAATTAACCACAGGATGTGTGTTAGCCAACCAATCTCTTAAAGGTGATAAAATCATCACTGTTGCCCTCACAGCAGGAGAAAGAGGTAATCCAAAACATTTAAGCGTTTCTGAATATCGTGTCCAGAAAATTAAGGAAGCTAATGAATTTGCGAGAATGTTGAATGGTGAAGCAGTCGTTTTAGAATATTGTGACGGTGAATTACCGGATAACGAAGAAGTTCGCATTCAAGTTGCCAATTTAATTCGTCAATACCGACCAAATTATATTTTCACTCATTGGGAAAATTCCATGCATAAAGATCATGCTTTAACCCATAAAATCGTTAATGATGCTTCTTTTTGGGCAGCTCTTGATATGGGTGATAAAATAACTGGGACCCCACACTGGGCACCGGTGTATTATGCGGAAAACTGGGAAGACAGAGAAGGCTTTGAACCGTATATTTATGTTAATTGTTCGGATGGCTATGAACTTTGGAAGGAAGCCATTGCTAAACATTGGTTTATCATGAATAGTTCATCATTCCGCTATTTTGACTATTATACGCATTTAAGTTTTGTTCGCGGATGTTTAGCGAAATTTAATCATGCCCAATGCTTTAATGTAAAAAACTATCAAAAGTTTACTAAAATGGATGGCTTCTAATGCTTCCTCATCGCTTTAAACCAAATGATACATTAGGAATAATTTGTCCAGCATCACTAATGGATCCATCTAGTTCAAGAAGAATATCGATGGAAGAACAACTCCATAAATTACATATCAAATTCAAATATGGGCAAAGTTGTTTTGCAAACTATGGTTATTTAGCTGGAACGGACGAATTAAGAGTAAACGATATCCATGAAATGTTTTTAGACGATGAAGTAAACGGCATCCTTTGTTTAAAGGGTGGGTATGGTTGTTCGCGGATTGTTGATCAACTTGATTTTAACATAATTAAAAGACATCCGAAATTGTTAATCGGTTTTAGTGATATTACTGTTTTGATTAATGCTATCTACCAAAAAACTAATCTTCCAATGATGCATGGTGCTGTTGGCATTTACTTAGGGAGTCCGTCTTTTGATGAAGCATCGCTCAATGATTTCTCGCAAATGCTCTTTTCTTGGCAACAAGGACGCATTTTAAAAAATCCTAAAGACGATAGTGATACTGTCGTCCCAGGGGTTGCACAAGGCATTTTAGTTGGAGGGAATTTGAGCTTGATTGCCACTTTACAAGGAACACCTTGGGAAATTGATTTCCAAAATAAAATAGTTTTCATCGAAGATGTCGATGAAGCACCCTATCGCATTGATCGCTTTTTTTCAAATCTTAGGCTTGCTCACAAGTTAAAACAAGCTTCAGGGTTTGTCCTTGGGTATTTTACCGGTTGTGAGCCAAAAGACCCAAACGGTTGGAGCGTCGATCATCTTATTGATCAATATTTTAAAGAACTTAATGTTCCCGTTCTTAAACATTTTGCGAGCGGGCACAATTACCCTTTTATTAATCTACCAATTGGCATTAAAGTCAAATTAGATGCTGATGCCAAAACAATTACAATTATGGAGGAGTTATATGCAACCAATTAAAAGATTTAGTCATCCTGGGAATGTTACCTATTACCAAAGTCAAGAAGAGGTGCTGATTCCCAAGGTTTATCAAGAAAAAAGCCATGAATTAAGAGGAATATGGTTTTCCACAGTTAACAATATCGATATTCCTAAAATGGAATCAATTGACCAATACCAAACTTATTTAAAGGGTGTGATTGCGAAAGTCAAAGAATACCACTTTAACACCATTGTTTTTCAAGTCCGTCCAACGAATGATGCTTGGTATGCTTCAAAACTAAATCCTTGGACAAGCTTTATTACTGGTGAACAGGGCAAAGACCCAGGTTTTGATGTATTCGGCTGGTTTGTTGAGGAATGTAAAAAAGCCGAACTAACAGTGCATGCTTGGTTAAATCCTTATCGTGTTTGCTCGGTAAAACTTTCCGATATCAAAAAAACGAAGGATGAATATTTACATAGTTTAGCACCATCCAATTTCGCAAGACTTCATCCGGAATTAGTCATTGAGACCGTTGAAAATAAATTGATTTTGGATCCTGCAAGCGCCGAAGTACGGGAATTTGTTTCGGAATCCGCTTTAGAGATTGCGAAAAATTATGATGTAAAAGCCATTCATATGGATGACTATTTCTACCCTTATGAAGCCATAAAAGATGAATCAGAACAACCAAAGTTTTTGGCTTCTGGTTTTAAGACACTTGGGGATTATCGTCGCCATAATGTTGATCTGTTAATTAAACTAATGCATGAAAAACTGTTAACATTGCCAAAAAAAGTAGAATTTGGAATCAGCCCTTTTGGTATTTACCGCACAAAGACGAAATGGTTTAAAGAACCAAACGAATCAGCTTGGGAATTTGGTTCCGACAATCATTTTTCTTGTTACAACTGTTATACCGGTTTGTTTGCAGATATCTATTTATGGATGAAAGAAGGATGGATTGATTACATCGTTCCTCAGGATTACTTTGATTTTGATTACTGGCGTAAAGATGCTAATGGCAATGATTATGAAGTTGTGAAATATGCTGACCTTGCAAAATGGTGGGCCGAAGCAGCTTTAAAAACAGGTGTCAAATTATACATGGGAATGGGATTGTATCGTTATGCAAAGGAAGGAAACTGGAGCAACCCGGAAGAAATCATTAACCAACTTAAGTACAATCATACCTTTAAAAACGTTCTTGGTGTCGTTTTCTTTACCTATAAAAATCTCATTGGTGAAGAAGTTGTTCCTTTAGTTAAAGCTCGTGAGCTTTTAAAACAACTTTGGACAAAAGAAGCAACAGAAATATAATCATAGACCCCGAAAATTTTTCGGGGTTTTTTCTTTTAAGTCCGGTTAATTTTCGATTTCACCTTGAAAAAAAGGCTGGTTTATTATATAATGAATAGAAGTAAAATCGGTAAGAATGGCTTACTCGAGTAAGGAGAAGAACATGTATCGGATTTTTCCACAAGTAAAACATATACAAATGCATGAATGTGTTTTTTATAAACCCATTAATGGTTTAAAAGAACTTTTATTTTTCTTTGATAATCTTGATAAACGGTATCAAAACACTTTTTTAAACTTTTTTTCTAGTCAAACTAGTGACTCCAAAGAAGCTGATGTTGTTTTCGTTTATTCGAGTCATTTCAAAAATGAAGAATATGAGATTAGTGTTTTTGAAAAGCAAATCGTTGTGAAATACGCTTCCTTAAGTGGAGCTTATTATGCTGTTCTTTCTTTAGAACAAATCCTAAAACAAACGAACAAATTGACTTGCTGTACCATTAATGATTTTCCAGATCTAAAAATTCGTGGTTTTATGCTTGACATCAGTCGGGATAAAGTCCCAACCGTTCATACCATTAAAGCAATCATCAAAATGATGAGTCAGTTAAAGATGAATCATTTGGAATTGTATGTGGAGGGCTTCAGCTTTGGCTATCCGTCCTTCACCTCATATTTGCAAGAAGACGGTTTCATTTCTGTTTCCGAATATGAAGCTTTGGAAATATTTGCAAATGAGCACTTTATTGATCTTGTCCCTAACGAAAATGGGTTTGGGCACATGGCAAAATGGCTTGCAACGGACGAATTTAAAGATCTTGCTGAAAAGCCTGATGGGATTTTTTTATGGGGAAGACACCGACAACCGAGTACTCTAAATCCCCTAGATCCTAAATCTTTCGAATTAGTTAAGACATTATACAAAGATATGCTGAGCATTGCTCATTCGCCATATTTCAATATGAATTTTGATGAACCTTTTGAATTAGGTAAGGGACGTTCTCAAGAAGCCTGTGAACAAGAAGGCGTTGGGCATGTGTATATCGATTTTGTTTTAAAAGCTTATAACGAAATTAAAAAATACCATAAAATACCTTTAATTTGGGGTGATGTTTTAAATCATCATCCGGAGTTATTGTACCGTCTTCCCGATGATATGTTATTTATTGACTGGGGTTATGATGGCAATTATCCTTTTTCAACGCATCTGAAGAAACTTTCTAACTTAGATAAACGCTTTTTGGCTGCTCCTGGGACAACTTCATGGTGTAGCTATTTAGGCAGAAAAGACGACTGGCTAGAAAATATTGGTAATGCCGTCACGGAAGTATTTCGTCTAAATGGTGAAGGTGTTATTTTAACTGATTGGGGCGATTTTGGCCATTTACAATTTTTACCAATTAGTTTTGCACCGATTGTTTTTATGGGATTGTTAAGCTGGCGTGTAAAAGAAGGAACTCAGTTCTTATTAAAAGATTATTTGAATCACTTTGTTTTTTGTGACAAAGCCAACATTATGGCTGATACCATCATGGATTTAGGTAATTATTACCATTATTTAAATGAATATCGTAGCAACGGAACTACAACTTTCCATAATTTTATGTGGGCAACAGCAGCTGTAACCGAAGCAAATCCGATTGACTATTTTATTCAAAGAACAAAACCAACGATTTTGAGTTCTGCGAAGCACCAATTGTTGGAGCAATTTTTTGCTTTACAATTGCAAGCGCTTTACCAAACAAAGATGGATGACGGCCAGTTAATCATTTCGGAGTTAGAACAATCCATCCAATTGGTATTATTAATCCAATATTTAAATCAAGCCTATAATTCTGCATTACCAACCGATAAACGCTTAGCATTTATTAAGAAAATTTTAGATGCGAAAGAAGCATTCCTTGAAAAACAAACACAATTATGGTTAGCAAGGAATAAAAAAGGCGGGCTGGAAGACAGTTTAGGATACTTACATAAATTTTTCTTATTTACCGAACAAACACAAAAATATTTACTAAGAGGTGAAGCGTATGGCGCGTAAAATCAATTTTCAACCAAAAGTTGTGAAAAGAGCAATTTTATTACTTTTCATAGTTATTTTTCTTACCTTTTTCACAACCGTTATTGTTCAAAGTTATAGTAAAAGCCATGTGCTTTCTCAATCAAAAGCTCCTTTAGTCTTAATCCCTGCTGGAGATTATGAAGATTTTCTCAAAATAAAACAAGGGATTCCTGCCGATGCTTTAGATGAATATCCGCTTAATTTTTCTGCTTTAACACTTCCTCAGTTAACAACGAATATTGAAGTGTTGGGAACAACGGCAACAAGTACTCATGCCGATGGTTTTGGTCCAATAGAAATCACAAATCATTTGGGTCAAAAAGTGCAGGCGTACAAAACAACCGATGAAGGATATGCAACATGGATTATTCCTGCAGTTGCCAATGCTGGACTTTACAATGTTTATTTCCGTTATTTCCCATTGAGCGATGGCGGAGCACCGATTGAACGTGCGTTATATGTTAACGAAACAATCGACCCATTGGATCCTGATAAAACCTATCAAGCTCAATATCCTGATTTAGAAAACCTTAAATTTGCTAGGTTTTGGACAAATGCTGGACCAATCATTCAAGATACAACCGATAACGATATGAAACCAAGCCAAAAAGAAATCCTTGATGTGGAACGAATGACCTATGTCCGTGATGAAACAGGCTATGTTTTAGAACCTTATTTAATTTATTTACAAGCAGGCGACAATACAATTACCTTAAAATCAATTCGTGAATCGATGGCAATTGTGGCTGTTGGCATTTCTTCTTATGAAAGTCAAATAAGTTATCTAGATTATGAAACCAAATACAATAATTTAGGATATACGGATGTTGCAACTTTAGACGAACCGATTAGAATTGAAGGCGAAGATGCCGTCGAAAGAACTTCACCAACGCTTTATGCGATTGGCGATCGAACTGATCCAACGAACATTCCTGTTGATACCGTAAAAATTAAACTAAACGCTATTGGTGGGAGTAAATGGACTGCACCCGGCGATATGATTACTTGGGAAGTCGACTTAACAAACGAGCAATCGGGACTTTACTATATTAGCTTCCGTGCTAAACAAAATGTCTCTCGTGGGCTCTTTTCTACAAGACGTGTTTACATCAACGATGTTATTCCTTTTGCAGAAGCCAACAGTGCACGTTTTTCTTACAGTAGTGATTTTAATATTGTCACACTCGGTGATAGCGAAGAACCATATGCTTTCTTCTTAGAAGGAGGCAAGAAAAACACCATTAGCTTAGAGTCGACACTTGGAGAATACGGCGTACCAATCAGCCAAGTCCAAGGTGCCATCGATATGCTCAATAATTTATACTTAAGGATTATTGCCGTAACTGGTCTTAATCCTGACCCACTTATCAATTATTATTTATATGGTGAAAATGCCCGAGTTGAAGGGACAATTGAAACATTTGAAATTGCCGCTGACATCTTAAAAGAAGTTTCCGAAAATATTGTGGAAATATCCGGTGAAAAAAGCGATAAAATTGCAATATTAGAAACAATGGAAATTCAACTCCGGGATATGATTGAAAAACCACGAACAATCCAAGAACGTTTGAGTAGTTTTTCCAAGAATATTTCATCATTAGGAACATGGATTAGTGATGTCAAACAACAGGCCTTAACTGTTGAATGTTTATGGGTAACATCATCAACTGATCTTTTACCACATGCTAATGCTAATTTCTTTTCAAGTACATGGTTTGGCATTCGTAGTTTCTTTCAATCATTCTTCTTCAACTATGAAGAAATCGGCACAATTGCTGCTGTTGATACGGGTAAAGAAATTGAAGTTTGGTTCTTAACAAGTGAAACAACTGGACGTGAACAAGCTAACTCCATTAGTACTCTTATTAGTAATACATTTACCGAACAATACGGTATTAACGTTAAACTGAAAGTTGTTACGGCAGGTGTCTTATTGCCATCAACACTTGCAGGAACCGGTCCCGATATCGCAATAAATGTTGCTAACGGGTTACCTGTCAATTATGCTATGCGTAATGCCATTATGGATGTTTCCGGATTTGAAGAATTTTATGAAGTAACGGGCATCTGTTCCGCAAAGAATGCGGAAATGGGTTTGTGTGATTTAAACACGGACTACAATGCTGGTCGATTAAATGATCCAAATGCGCAATATTTATTCTATGACAGTGCCATGGTACCTTATGAATATAACGGGGGCTATTATGCCCTTCCTAATACTCAATCATTCTTAGTTATGTTTGTTAGAAATGATATTTTTGAAGCCCGCGGTTGGTCTGTTCCGGAAACATGGCGTGAAGTTACTAGTTTGGTAACAGAGTTGTCCATTTCCAATTTACAGTTCTATTTACCTGTATCGGCATCGGGCGCAACAAGTGTTGTTAACCAAGTTTTTGCTTCCATGCTCTATCAAAAGGAAGGGACTTTCTATCGTAATGATAACAAAGAATCGAACTTTGATACCGAAGAAGCCATGCAAGCTTTTGAGGAATGGTGTAAATATTATACCGATTACAGTTTCCCACTTGCTGCAAGTTTCTTAAACCGTTTCCGTACCGGTGAAACGCCGATTGGCATTGCGAACTATGAATTGTTTAATACATTAACCGTTTTTGCTCCTGAAATTTCCAATAAATGGAGTTATGCTCCACTTCCAGGAACATACAATGATGAAAATGTTTTAATCAACAATGGTGCAGCTTCCGGCAGTGCCATCGTCATGATGAAACAAGCTGATGATACAGAATCTGCTTGGGACTTTATGCGTTGGTGGGTTTCTAAAGATACCCAAACAAGTTATGCCCGCGAGCTCGAATCCATTTTAGGAGCTGCTGCAAGACATAATACCGCTAATGTTCTAGCATTTAAAAACTTACCATGGACAAGAGCCGAACAAAGTGTGCTTATTTCCCAATGGGAAAACTCCGTTGGTGTTCCTGAAGTCCCTGGTGGTTATTACACAGGTCGAAATTTAGAGAATGCTTTCCGTGAAGTTGTTAATAATGACGCAAATCCACGGGAAACATTAACAGAATATGTCGCACTTATTAATGCGGAAATTGCTAAGAAACGTAAAGAATTTGGTTTAGATTAAGGAGATGGAAAAGATGAATGAAAATGAAATATCAACTCCGATAAAAAAACCATCAATTTGGGTTCGTTTCCGTGAATGGCGTGCACAAAAAGCCATCGAAATTGATCATTGGAGCCGTAAAAAACCTTTCCGTCGAAAAATGTATTTAAATCGTTCGCTCTATGCAATGATGGCACCATACCTAGTCATGTTTATTTGTTTTACCGTTGCTCCTGTTATTATGAGTTTCCTTTTAGGATTTACTTACTTTAACATGTTGGAAGCACCACGCTGGGTTGGTTGGCAAAATTATATTGACTTGTTTTTAAATGATCCGATTTTTATTACGGCTATTAAAAATACTTTAATTATTGCTTTAATTACTGGTCCCCTAGGTTATATCATGGCGTTTGTTTTTGCTTGGTTAATCAATGAATTGCCACAAAAACTTCGAGCCTTTATTACTTTGGTATTCTATGCTCCATCCATTGCTGGTGGTGCGATTACCATTTGGGCACTTATCTTTGCTAGTGATATTTATGGTTATGCGAATGCTTACTTAACCGATTGGGGTATTATTACAGAACCGATTACCTGGTTGCAAAACGCTGATTACATTTTGCCAATTGTTATTATTGTGCAGTTATGGATGAGTTTAGGCGTTAACTTCCTTTCTTTAATCGCTGGATTAAAAGGAATTGATCGTAACCAGTATGAAGCCGGCGCAGTCGACGGTATCAAAAACCGTTGGCAGGAATTGTGGTATATTACACTTCCAAATATGAAATCTATTTTGATTTTTGCAGCGGTCATTCAAATTTCTGGAGCACTTGGTGTTGGGGCCGTAACGACGTCTTTAGCGGGATTCCCTTCCGTTGCTTATGCAGGCCACACCATTGTCAATCATTTACAGGATTTCGGGTCCATCCGTTATGAGATGGGATATGCTTCTGCAATTGCCACGATTTTGTTCTTCTCAGCAATTTTACTTAATCAGTTAATTAGAAAGATTATTCGAAAGGTGGGTTCATAATGGCTAAAACAAAAAAGACAAACGATAAATATGAACAAGTTCTCACCTTAAAAGAAAAGCGCAATGCGAGAAAATCAAAACTGATTGATTCTAGACCATTTGCTGAAATTGCATCGTTTAAAATCTTATACAAATCAAAAAAGAAAAAACGTGTTAACCGTTCAAAAGCCGGCGACATCGTCCTATTCATCTTCTTATCTCTAAGTGGAATCTTGAGTATCCTACCATTACTACTCATCATTAATAATGCTTTTAAACCGCTTGATGAGATTTTCCTTTATCCGCCTAACTTTTTTGTAAGAAATCCGACACTTGATAATTTTAGTGATTTAGGTGTTGTTCTTGGAACATCGTTAGTACCGTTTTCTCGATACTTTTTCAATACAATCCTCATTACGGCGATTGGGACGGTCGGGCATTTAATCATTGCTTCGATGTGTGCTTATCCACTAGCAAAATACAAAGTTCCTGGTGGAGGAATCATTATGGGTTTAGTTACTTATTCCCTAATGTTCCCATCAGCTGTAACAGGGATTCCCAACTACATGATTTTAAACTGGTTTGGGTTGATTGATACTTATTGGTCGATTATTCTTCCGGTTATCGCTTCATCATTAGGACTTTACTTAATGAAGCAATTTATGATTCCGGTGCCAATGGAACTCCTTGAATCAGCTAAAATTGATGGAGCTAGTGAATTCAAGATTTATTGGAAAGTCGTTATGCCACTTGTGAAACCAGCGTCGATTACTTTGATTATTTTAAACTTCAAAGCATTATGGGCAGCTGATGGATCAACTTATATTTATCGTGAAGATTATAAAATGTTAAGTTATGCTTTAAGTCAAATCGCTAGTGCCGGTCCAGCAAGACAAGGAACATTAGCGGCTGTTGCCTTAATCATGATTACTGTTCCGATTGTTATGTTTATTATTTCCCAAAGCAACATGATTGATACCATGGCGCATTCAGGGATGAAATAGGAGGCATGGCATGAAGAAGTATTATAAATATTTAATTCTATGCATTGCTCTAGCTTTTAGCTTGTTAATTCCGACAACCAATGCGGCTGTTGGGTATACTTATTCCCATAGTGGTGAACCCATTTATTCAACTGTTGGTTTAGCACCGGCAGCTGGAGGTATCTATACTGTTATCAGTGATGCCTGGACCTCACCAAGTGGGGAAGCTTTACAAGCTAGCCAATTCACAAATCCCCAGGATTTATTCATCTATACCGAAGAAGATTTAAGCGGTAATGAAACCGATATTATATATATCGTTGATTCTGCTTCTAATTTGTTGTTTGTTTTTGATGGCGATATGCGTTTTCAATATAAAGTCGCAAGTTATGAAGTATTACCAGAAAATTTTACTGATGAACAAATTTTGAAAATGAAAACAGCACATATTGATGCTAATAAAAACACAACATCCATTAGTTTTACAGATTATCTTGCGAAAAAGAATATGACTTTAGCGGATTTTCGGGCCATTGAGGACATTCCTTATGCCATGAGAACAACTGCCCAAAAGTTTTATATTACGCCGTACGGATTAAGTGGTGTTTACCGCAATGTCCGTCCCGCAAAAAATCCTGATGGAACAATTATTAGAGGTGTTTTCCAAGATTTGATTTATTTGTCAGATAAAAGCAATAATCAAATTGTCATTGTTGATGCTGATAATTATGAAGTTGTTCAAGTTGTTTCTAGTCCAACGGACATTAGTTTTGCTGAAAAAATCTTTTTACCAGTAAAACTTGTGACCGATGTTGCTGGTCGAATCTTTGTTATTTCTGAAGGCGTTTATGAAGGTATTATGCAAATGTCTTATGAAGGAACATTCAGCAGTTTCGTTGGTGTCAACTATGTAAGCATGACTTTCTGGCAGTTGTTTTGGCGTCGTTTTATGACGGATGAACAATTAGCACAAACAGAAACAATTTTAAATACCATTTTCACATCATTAACAATCGATGATGAAGGTTTTATTTATGCGACTTCAAGAGCTGTCAATGATACTGATGATACATCAATGATTAAACGAATCAATCCGTCGGGGAAGGACGTCTTAACAAGAAACGGCTATTCCGTCCCTAAGGGTGATCTTGTTTACATCAGAACCGGTGGAACGGTTGCAACAAGAGGACCATCGCGGTTTTCGGCGGTAACCGTCAATGATTATGGTGTTTATACACTGGCTGATGAAAAATCCGGACGATTATTCTCTTATGATGATGAAGGCAATTTACTATATATTTCCGGTGGTCGTGGTAATGAATTAGACAACTTAAATACACCAGTTGCTATCCGTTATCAAGGCGATAATATTATCGCTCTAGATAAGGAAAATCAATCCGTACTTCGTTTTGAACCAACGGATATTGCCCTGTCCATCAATAAAGCTGTCCATTATCATTACATTGGTAATTTAGTTGCTTCTTCAGAAGAATGGAAAAACGTTGTAGCGCAAAATCCTAACTATGAATACGCTTATGTGGGGATTGGTAAATCCCTCTTAAATGAAGGACGTTACTTGGAAGCAATGAGTTATTTCCAAACTGGTTACAGTGTTGATTACTATTCAAAAGCTTATAAATTATATCGTGATGAACAAGTAAACCGTTATTTTACACCGGTCATGACTGTTATCTTAATAGGAGTTGCTGGATTGATTGGTTATAAACTTTATCACAAAATTCGATTTGGGAAAAAAGATGATGAAGGGGGTGACGAATAATGAATAATAGCAATGTCATAAAACGTCGTCCACAACGCATCAATTGGACCAAAGTCAAAAACTTTTTAAAGTTTGTTTATGAAGAATTCATTCGTTTCCCGACTTATATCCTTGTCCATCCGTTAAAAGGATATGATTTCTTTAAACGGGAAAAGAAAGCAAAGATGTCCGTTGCTTTAATCTTTGTAGTTCTATTAATAATTATGCAGATTTTGGAGTTTCAATATACAGGTTTTGTTGTCAATCAACTTGACCTGAATGATTTAAATTCCTTTAGAGAAATTGCTTCTGTTATTGTTCCAATTATTGCCGTTGTCGTTGGTAATTGGAGCATTACAACTCTATTTGACGGTAAAGGGAAAATGAAAGAAATTTTCATGATGATTTGTTACTCGTTATTCCCTCTTATCGTTTCTAAAATCATTGGAATGCTGTTTTCGAATATCATCGTTGCTGAAGAAGCAGGCTTTTATAATCTTATCATCAGCTTAGGATCGTTTTTAATGGGATATATGATCTTTTTTGGACTTATCTCTATTCATGAATACGGCCTATTTAAATGTGTCTTGTCCATTATCGGAACATTATTAGCTGTTTTGGTTCTTTTCTTTATCGCGATGTTAGGATTCGATTTATTCCAAAAAATCATTGGTTTTATTTATACACTTTATCGTGAAATTGCTTTACGTTACTTATAGAAAGGAGGAATTATGAAGTTCTTAAAACTTAAAAACATTCTTGCATTAAGCTTGATTTTAATTATTTCCATCCTCCTTTTGGTTTTCTTTTTTGGAGGACTAACAGCCCAAGCACTTGAATCCAACAATATGGAATTTGATTTAACAGGGTATGTCGATTACTCGCCCTATGATGGAACGGGTAACTACCTTGTAGAATATACTAGTGCTACCGAAGCAAATGCTGCTGTCGCTGGGCTTCCTGCTAATAGTTATGTGAAAGTAATTAATGAAGACGATGGTGTTTATACTGTTACTTTTAAACTTAACAAGGAACGAATCGTTGCGCAAAATAATCAATATACGATGTTTTTGAACGAAGATACGACCGTTGTTAGTATAGCAGTCAATAGTGAATGTACACCAACAAGCGACAAAACAGAAGCCGGATTCACCAATTATAAAAAATCAACGTGCAAAACAATTTTTAATACAGCACTTGATTCTGGGAATTCCACCGATATGAAATCTAATTTCATTCTTTACTATATCGGTTCAAATGACAAATTGAGTGGAACTGGTTTTAACACTTATTCAAATAGTGTTTTATATAACGATTTATTATATGGGACAATCAAACGTCACTACCAAATTAAGTTTGATGTAGAAAACGGCATTGAAATCTTGTATGAAATTGGTGATTTTACCGTCATCAATAGCTTCTTCCCAGAAGACTTTAAACGCACAGACATGGAAGAGTATTTCCGTGGTAATTTATTGTTTTTAATTAATGCCTCGAAAGTCAATCAAAATGTCTTCGAATACTCCGATACAGCCTATACCTGGGATAAAGAGGTTGCCACCTATCTTGAAGAAAAAGGGTTGGCAACGGTAACACCTGTTTATGAAGGTGAAACATTCTTAGATGAAGAAGGTAATCCCATTCCTTCGCGATACAATCTAACAAACATTTTAGAGCGCGATGATCAAAATCGACCACTCAACCGTTTAAAGATGAAAGCCGGAATTGATTATAATGCAACTAATTATGGTGAAGAAGGGGCATCCCCTTGTATAGTAAATCCTTTCTCCAATAGTTATATGCTTGCTAACATGTTTGGTAGTTATTATTCGTTAGTCAATACTGATGGATCGACAACTAATCCTGTGACATACAATACGAACTTTTATCTTAATGTGCAGAACAGTTCACCGACATTCAACTTAAAAGCTAACAGTACGATTCCACTACAGAAATTGTTTGAATACATGTATAAAATGGATTCACCATCGGATCGTAATTATTTTTATATCAATACTGAAAACATCGACATTACCGAAGACAATCTGTCCGAATATCCTGGTTATGAAGTTGGACAAACATATGTGAAAAAGGTGCCGGTATTGTATGATGAAAATCCTTTTGATGAGGTTCCTGGAGTTGAAGTACCTGTTGGTGGTTATCAGGCTCGGGATGAATTAGGTCATTTCTTATATGATGAAGACAATAAACCGATTCAAGAAGTCTTTAAAAAAGAATACGCCGATGTTCAAAATGACCTTTATGGCAACATTGTAGAAAGCAACTCGCCTGTTTTCCAAGTAGCAATGCGCTTTGAGTTAACAGATAAAGGCGTTGAAACAACGATTCTTAACAATTCTCTTCGTGAAGGAAAAGGGTCTGATTATCAAGAAGATGGTAAGTTTACCAAATATTCCCATGATTGTTATTTAGGAACTATTGATGTTCTGCCGTACTTTACTTCAAACAATGTCCTAACAAGTGAAGGTCAGATTATTTTGCCGGATGGCAGTGGTGCCATTATGCAATTCAATAGTCCAAAAGATGAACTAGGGTATACGGCTTATGCGAAAAGCATTTATGGCAGTGATCAAGCTTTCACCTTTAAAACACAGACAGAAACAATGGAAAACAAAAAAATGATGTTTGCCATGTATGGTTTCTTAGATAAAACAGCGAAAAAAGGTGTGTTAGCAATTGCTGATCAAGGTGCTAACCAAACATCGATTTATGCTAACTTCAAACGTGCCGATGTTGCTTCCACAATGAATATTGCAAGTTTTAAAGCAATCTTCCGTGAGCAAGAAACCGTTTTTGCAGGTACAGCACAAACCCCATTCTTAAAATGGTCGGATGAATTTATTCATAATGATTTAAAATACATTTATCAATTCTTAATGCCGAATGAATTTATTGACAATGACGGAAACATCCAATATGTATCACTTGCTTCCAAATATCGTGATTACTTAATTGAAAAATATGGATTGGTTCCGAAAGATATGACTAACGATAATGTTGTCAATCTTAACTTCTTGGGTGCTTTTGAAAAGCGCGAAATTGCTTTAGGATTTGTTTATAACGATGAAAAGAGTTTAACAACCTTTAAGCAAGCCAAGGAAATTGTTGATGATCTCATGGAAGAAGGTATCTCACAATTAAGTGTTGCTTATACGGCATGGACGAACGATGAAATGGAACCATCGGCAACCGCGAATGTCAATGCTTCAGGTGTGCTGGGATGGAACCGTGGTTTCCGTTCTTTCAATGACTATTTAGAAGACAACAACATTGCTTTGTATCCACAAGTCAATGTTACAAGCAACAAGGGTTACGACTTCTTGTTTGGCAATCTCCGTTATACTGCGAAGAGCATTGGTAGTACCTATGCTTCCCATCGGGCTTATATTTTAGCAACTGGCGCAGCAAATTCAACTGTTGAACCAATTTCCATGTTGTCACCGAAATTCTATGAAAGTTTAGCGCGTAAATATTTTAATTCTTATGATCGCTTCAATATCGACGGAGGATTCTTCAGCGATTTAGGCAATTTACGAATTGGCGATTATAGTTCAAAAGATAGTATTTTCGCGGAAAACGGCATGGACTATCAAATAAAAGCAATGGAATACATAAGTTCCGAAGTTGATAACGTCATGTTATCAGCACCATTTGATTATGCTTTAAAATATGCAACCTTTGCTGTTGATGTTCCTTTAGAATCATCTTTACTTGGATATTATGATTATTCTATTCCATTCTATCAACTAGTCGTTAGTGGCTTGTTTGATTATACGGGACCTGCCGTCAATAATGACAGTGAACGTTCGATGGAATGGTACTTATTAAAATCCTTAGAAACTGGTTCAAACTTAAACTTCATGATTTCTTATGAAGACACAAGAAAATTACTCGACACCAATTACACGATGTATTACAATGCTTATTATGCTAACTGGAAGAGTAAGATTCTTTACATGAATGATGTCATCAATCAAGCAAAAATCCATTATAATGCCATTTTAGTTGGGCATAAAATATTACAAGACAATGTTTACCAAGTGGAATATAGCAACGGGGCTGTCTTAGTCATTAATTATAACGATACCGTTTATTATGACACGACAAACGGCTTCTCCGTTCGACCTAATTGGTTCACCATTGTGCAGGAGGGGATGTAAATGCAAAAAGACAATGCTATTAAGCGAACATTTACATCGATTGGCGCTTTCTTTGGCCGTGTTCTAAACAAACTAAGCCAATGGCGCTATGACTTGATGCAAACAAAACCAATGCTCTTTTTGAAAAAGATCTTTGGTTATGTCCCTAATTTGTTAGCTAATAAAATTAGCTATCGTAAACGTCAAGCACTGTGGGGCTTTGTCTTTGTCCTTCCGTTAATTATTGGTTTTATTTACTTTTTCTTGTTACCGTTTTTAGTAACAATTATTTACAGTTTTTCCCGTGTAGAAAACTTAGGTATCAATTCATCAACAGGACAACATATCGGCATTATTTCCGAGTGGATTGGATTAGACAATTTTACTTATATCTTAAAAGAACACTCGACATTCCGCCAAACGTTGACCGATTCCTTTATTAGTACATTTTTCAATGTGCCGATGATTTTGATCTTTAGTTTAATTATTGCTGTCGTTCTTAATTCAAAATTCAAGGGTCGTTCGTTTGTTCGTGCCATCTTCTTCATGCCCGTTATTTTTAACTCGCAAGCAGTTGATGCCGCCATGCAAACAGGTGCCCAATTAGCCGCAGCGATGGAAGGTGCGACTGCTGATATCTTTGCACAAATGTTCAACTTTCAAGATTTCTTGACTGATGCCAACATCCCTCTATCAGCTGTAACATTCCTTGGCACGACGGCAGATCAAATTTATGATATTATTTCTTATTCCGGTGTCCAAATTCTGATTTTCTTAGCTGGTATTCAATCAGTGCCAAAACATCTGTATGAAGCAGCGAAGATCGAAGGAGCGACCCAATACGAAATTTTCTGGAAAATTACTTTTCCGATGGTTTCGCCACTCATGTTAACGGCGGGTGTTTATACCGTTGTTGACAGTTTGTTGCGATCATCTTTGATTGATACAATCAACGTTTTCGCAACAGCAGGTGTCCGCAAACTTGTTAACGGTTTAGGCGATGTTTCCTATTATGGCATTCATGCTTCTATGTCGTGGTTATTCTGCATTTCCTCGATTATTATCATTGCCATTTGGTTATTTGGTTTATCGAAGTTGGTGTTCTATTATGATGAATAATGAAAAGAAACAAGCAACTTACGTTAGCTTCAAACAAAAAATGCAGGCATTAAAAGCTGATTGGAAGAACCCTACAAAAATAAAAATCAGAAGCAAAAAAGCTTTTGCGATTACTGGTGGGGCAATTCGAACCTTTATTTTAATCGGGTTAATCTTTGTTATCTTATTACCGTTGTTCCAAAAGTTTTCCTTTGCAATGCGTCACCCAATGGATATTACCAATCCACAGGTTATTTGGATTCCTGAAACCTTTAGTAATATCAATTTCCAAATAGCGTATCAATTATTAGACTTTGGCAACACCATTTGGAATACCCTTATTTTGTCAGCTGTTTCCATGTTTATTCAAGTAATGGCAACAGCCGTCGCGGGGTACGCTTTTGCTCGCTTAAAATTTAAAGGAAGCAATATCTTATTTTACATTGTCCTCTTTACGTTAGTTGTGCCAAATGAAACGTTGCACATTTCCCGTGTCCTTTATTTCACGAATTCCACATTCTTAGGCATTCGTTTGATTGGAAATGTGTTCTCTATGTTCATTCTAGCTGCTTTCGGAATGGGAATCCGTTCAGCCATTTTCATTTACTTATTCCGCCAATTCTTTAAAGGATTACCAACGGAACTAGAAGAATCGGCCCAAGTTGATGGCGCCGGCGTTTTCAGAACATTCTGGAGCGTTATGCTTCCAAATGCTCGAGGAGCGATTGTTACTGTTGGTCTATTTGCCTTTGTTTGGCAATGGAATGATTATTATTTTGCTAGTTTGTTCCAATACTCTGCAAACAACTTTGCGGTGTTTTCCACAAAATTAGCTGGTGGAACCGATCAATTGTTCACCGTATTATCGGGTTGGGTTGCCCGTGGCGATTCCTTCTTCCAAGATTTAACGGATGAAACAGTTCGTCAAAACACCTTATTTTACGGCTTAGTTGCCAACACGGCAGCACTCCTTATGATGCTTCCGTTATTAATCGGTTATTTCTTTGTGCAAAAATTATTCGTTGAAAGCATAGAAAGAACCGGCATCGTCGGATAAACAAAGATGTCACGGTAATAATCGTGACATCTTTTTAGAAAGGAAACAATATGGATATTTCGCAGTTATCTAAAAAACAACTTATTGGCCAAATGCTGTGTTTTGCTTTTTTAGGCACGGAATATGACGATCAATTAACAACCTTTATCCACGAATTCGAACTTGGTGGTGTAATCTTTTTCGCAAGAAATATTAAAAGCATCAAACAAGTAGCGACATTAAACAAACGCCTGCAACAAGAATCATCTATTCCGCTATTTATTGGTCTTGACCAAGAAGGCGGAATGGTTCAAAGAATTATGCAGGGTATAACCCCGCTTCCCGGAGCAATGGCGCTTGCAGCAGCCGATCAAAATCGCATTTATGACATAACGAAAGTTGTTGGCCAAAACCTCAAGTGTTTAGGATTCAATTTAAATTTTGCACCAGTTGGGGATATAAACAACAATCTAAATAATCCCGTTATTAATTCGCGATCCTATGGTGACGATCCTAAAAATGTAGCACGGATGGCAACCCAAGCTTTTAAAGGCTTTCAAGATAGTGGGATATTATCAACAATCAAGCACTTTCCTGGTCATGGCAACACAAACGTCGATTCGCACATTGGCTTACCGCGCGTCACTTCTTCCAAAGATGATGTTCGCAAGATGGAATTAATTCCTTTTAAAGAAGCCATTGATCAAGGTATCGATGGTGTGATGATTTCTCACATCGTTTATGAAGCCTTCGATCAAACCTATCCAGCAACATTATCCAAAGCCATCATTACGGATTTATTAAAAAAAGAATGCAACTTTCAAGGATTGATTGTGACCGATTCATTGACGATGGGAGCCATCCATAACTCCTTTGATCTTGATACTGTTTTAGAAAACGGAGTCAATGCTGGCAATGACTTACTCATTTTTTGTGGAAAAGCTGATTTGAATGAACAAAGAATGATTTTCGACCGTTTTTTACAACTTGTTGATTCAGGGAAAATTTCCCTTGCTAGGGTGCAAGAATCTGTTTCAAAAATCCTTAGATTAAAAGAAAAATATGCAACTTTATCATTTAATCCGGATGCCATCAAACTCGATTTACCGTTAGCAAAAAGTTTATACGAGCGTGCCGTCACAAAAGTTTATAATCAGGGTTGGTTACCGTTAAAACAAAGTGATAAAGTTTTAATTTTGTTTCCTGAAATAAAACTAGCGTCCCTCGTCGATAACGAAAACGAAAAGTATTTATCATTAAAAACATTTTTTGATAAACCAGAAATCATCTATAATTTTGCTCTAAATAATTTATCGATGATTGTGAAAGAAACAAACAAATATGAAAAAATCATCTTATGCACATATAATGTTGTCCCAAATGATTTTCAAACAAAGCTGTTTATGGCGTTAGATAAAGCGAAAACGCTCGTTATCGCTTTACGATCACCGTATGACTGCGTTCATTTGCAAGGCATCAAACATTATGTATGTCTATATGAATTAACACCGAAGTCCCTTGAAGCTTGTGCGCTTGCTTTGCAAGGAGCAATTCCATTTAACACAAAAGTTCCCGTAAAATTAATGAGGTAAAAGAAATGCATATTATAAAAGTTAAAAATTATGAAGAATTAAGCAAAGAAGCTGCAAAAATTGTAGCTAATTTAGTGCAAAAGAAACCGGATGCGACTCTTGGTTTAGCAACTGGAAGTACGCCAATCGGTCTTTATCAAAATTTGATTGCCATGTACAATGACAATGAAATTTCCTTTAAACAAGTTAAAACATACAATTTGGATGAATATTGTGATTTACCAAAGAAACATCCTCAAAGCTATTTTTCGTTCATGCATGAACAATTATTTGATCACATCGATGTTTTAGAAAAAAACACCCATCTTCCATCAGGCGAAGGTGATGATTTACAAGTACTAGCTGACAAATACAACCAAACGCTTGCGAAAGCACAGATTGATTTACAGATATTAGGTATTGGCGGAAATGGTCATATTGGTTTTAATGAACCTAAAACACCATTTACTCAAGAAACCTTTATTGTGGAATTAACCGAAAAAACACGGTTAGATAACCAAAGATTTTTTAATTCCTTGGACGAAGTTCCTCGCCGGGCGATAACAATGGGAATTAAAAACATCTTAGCAGCCAAAAGTATTCTACTACTTATTTCCGGTAAAGCTAAAGCTGAAGCCGTCAAGAAACTTGTTACTTGCGATCCAACGATTGATTTTCCTGCTTCCGCATTAAAAAATCATGAGAAAGTAACCGTCATCATTGATGAAGATGCGGCTTCACTGCTTTAATGTATTTTATCAATAATTTATTAAACCCTTCTTTACGATGGGAAGATGCTCTAGAACTGTGGAATAGGGAAATGGGAAAGATTTTCCCGATTACCAAAAAAATCTTTTTCCAAAATATTTCTCATTGCCCTGATTTAAACAAATCAGCTTCAAGTTTTGCTTTTGATGAAACGGGGTTAGTTGGTTTTTTGTTTGCGAAAGAATTTAATAACGAAGCAATTAAAAAATATCAAAACATGGGTTTTGTTTCCCTGTTTTATATTTCTAAAAAACACCGTAATCAGGGTATTGGCAGTAAATTATTAGAAATGTGTGAGCAAGTTTTTATTCAAAGACAAAAAACAGAAATCGTCATCGGCCGTGATTATCACAATTTCTTTCCGGGAGTTCCCAATGATTTTGACAATTTAACTGGACCGTGGTTAGAAAAAAGGCATTACAATTATGCAAGGACTACCCATGATTTAGTCAACTGGTTACCGGCTAAAAATTATCCGATTACTAACAAACAATACATTTACCGTTACGCTAATACAAACGATTATAATGCGATGCTTGATTTTTTTGATCGCAATTTTCCTGGTCGTTGGAAATATGAATATCAAGAATTTATTGAAAAAACACCCGACGAACAAAGTTATTATATTGCCCTTGATCATGACTTGGTTGTTGCTTTCACAAGAATCAATGACGAAAGTTTAAGTTTAATTCCGTATAATCTAACTTGGGTAAGTCGTTTTTCATCTTTAGGAGCCCTTGGTCCACTTGGTGTTGATAAAAATTATCGGAAACAAAAACTTGGAAATGATATTGTTTCCGCTGGTTTAAATGAGTTGATAAAAAAAGGCTGTCATCCAATCATGATTGATTGGACGGGTTTATTAGAATTTTATCAACAATTTGGTTTTGAAGTCTGGAAGGGCTATGATTGTTATGCAAAACAAATTGAAAATAACAAATAATTACGATATAATTAATTGAAAGAAATGAGGAGGAATTTATGAAAAAGTGGATAACATTAACATTAGTCCTAATCTTGGCTTTTGTTTTTGTTGGGTGTAAACCCGATGACGAAGACGAAGATCCAGATGTTGTCAATGCGACCGCTGTAACGATTACCGGAGCAAAAGCTGAAATTGCAATTGATGAAGAAATGCAATTAAGCGCAACGATAACACCAGCAGAAGCAGTACAAACAGTAAACTGGTCTTCAAAGAACACAGCAATTGCCACTGTTGATAACACTGGTAAAGTTAAAGGTTTAACAGCAGGGACAGCAGAAATTGTTGCTGCCGCTGCTTCTAATAGTAAGATCTTTAAGAGCATTCAAGTAACTGTAAAAGCACCAGTAGTAGTAGTTGACCCAACATCCGTTACATTAACAGGAACAAAGACGGAAGTAACAATGGGAAGCAATATTACATTAGTAGCAACAGTTTTACCAGAAGGTGCTGCACAAGAAGTAACATTCTCATCAAGTGATGAAGCAATTGCAACAGTAACAAGCGCAGGGAAAGTTAACGGTGTTGCTTTAGGAACCGTAACTATAACTGTGACAGTAGTTGCTGATCAAACATTAACAGCAACATATCAAGTAACTGTTATTGAAGAAAACATTCCTGATCCAGAAGATAAACCGACTGACATTGTGATTCAAGGAGAAGCACAAATGCAAGCGGAAACACAAATATCTTTAGTAGCATCAGTGTTGCCTACAGGCGTAAATCAAAATGTTACTTGGACATCAAGTAATGAAGCAATCGCAACAGTAAGTGCAACAGGCGAAGTTGACGCGAAAGCAGAAGGAACAGTTTATATTACAGCAACATCTGTTGCTGATACAAACATTTCCGCAATGCATAAAATCGTTGTGAAACCAGCTCCTGTTGTTGAACCATATCCTGATTTAGGTGGCTACCAAATTAAGATTATGGCTGCTGGACATGCCATGTTTGAACATGACCCGTTTTTGGAGTTGTATACTGCTTCCGATAAAACTGCTAAACAAACAGCATGGTTAGATATCGAATCAAAATTCAATTGTGACCTAGCTGTTGTTCCATTTCCAGATGTTGCTCCTTGGGGACCAAGCCGTTACAACTGGTTAAATGAAAAAGCAGCTTTAAATGCTGCAGAAACAGATATTTTCGTATCAACAACCGATTGGTTAAAAGTCCTAGCTGATGGTGGTTCAATTGTTGACACAACTGAATACTATAACACTTATGGCCAAAACCAAATGTCACCTGCTATGAAAGCTGCATCTACTTATAAAGGTGGATTGTACTCGCTTCCAACAGTTGCTACTGCTGGATTACAAGTTGATAGTGGTATTTTCTATAACGTTGCTTTCGTAGAACGTTTAGGATTAACATCACCTGCTAAGTTATTTAACGATGGCGATTGGACTTATACAGGATTCTCTAACTGGGTTAAAGAAGCAGATGCTCTATTGGCATCGGATGAATCAGTTTTATCAGGTCGTCCATTCATTTATTGGCAAGGTATGGTTAATGCTGGAGGCGTTAAACTAGCTGATACCTTAACCATGACAACCAATTTGAAACATTCTTACTCTATGACCGCAGCAAGTATCTTAAAAGAATTATATGCTCTTGGTTGGGGAACAAATGCTTGGGATGCTGGCGCAACAACCTTCAATGAAGGAAAATCGTTAATGCAAGGTGGAAGTTTGTGGTTTGTAAGAACCGACAACCGTTGGCCTGCAACATTATGGGATGCTGGTGGCAATTCTCGCTTTGGTTATGTTCCATTCCCATATCCTGATTCAGTTACTTTAGAAAATACGCGAATTGGAAATGTTGGTGGAGCATGCTACATGCAAGCTGCCGCTCGTCCATATCCAGCTGGCGTTACAGCTAAAGACGTTTACCGAGCATTCACGGAAATGATGTTAGAAACAACAAAACTTGTGAAAGAAGATCCAACTTACAGTGAAGAGGGTATTATGACAACAGCTGCTGAGAAGAAAATCGATGATCCAGAATCAGTAAAAGCTTTAGTATTCTTCAAACGCGACAAAGTTATTTTTGATCCACTTTGGGTACTATTAGCAGATTCTGTTGCAATTGGTCCAGCTATAGACCGAATTGTTACTCAAGGAGTTGATTTTAATGAAGAAATGGATTCTCAAACAAGCACATATACTGCCCGTCTTTTAGAAGTTTACGGATAAAAATCCTAAGAAACATTCACAATAAATGATTGCAAAAAGAGCTCTTTAATAGTATAATACTACCGGAGCTCTTTTTATAAGAGTATACACAAACTTTAAGCAAAGCTTAAATAAATTAATTCTAAGGAGGAATTTATGAAAAAGTGGATAACATTAACATTAGTCCTAATCTTGGCTTTTGTTTTTGTTGGGTGTAAACCCGATGACGAAGACGAAGATCCAGATGTTGTCAATGCGACCGCTGTAACGATTACCGGAGCAAAAGCTGAAATTGCAATTGATGAAGAAATGCAATTAAGCGCAACGATAACACCAGCAGAAGCAGTACAAACAGTAAACTGGTCTTCAAAGAACACAGCAATTGCCACTGTTGATAACACTGGTAAAGTTAAAGGTTTAACAGCAGGGACAGCAGAAATTGTTGCTGCCGCTGCTTCTAATAGTAAGATCTTTAAGAGCATTCAAGTAACTGTAAAAGCACCAGTAGTAGTAGTTGACCCAACATCCGTTACATTAACAGGAACAAAGACGGAAGTAACAATGGGAAGCAATATTACATTAGTAGCAACAGTTTTACCAGAAGGTGCTGCACAAGAAGTAACATTCTCATCAAGTGATGAAGCAATTGCAACAGTAACAAGCGCAGGGAAAGTTAACGGTGTTGCTTTAGGAACCGTAACTATAACTGTGACAGTAGTTGCTGATCAAACATTAACAGCAACATATCAAGTAACTGTTATTGAAGAAAACATTCCTGATCCAGAAGATAAACCGACTGACATTGTGATTCAAGGAGAAGCACAAATGCAAGCGGAAACACAAATATCTTTAGTAGCATCAGTGTTGCCTACAGGCGTAAATCAAAATGTTACTTGGACATCAAGTAATGAAGCAATCGCAACAGTAAGTGCAACAGGCGAAGTTGACGCGAAAGCAGAAGGAACAGTTTATATTACAGCAACATCTGTTGCTGATACAAACATTTCCGCAATGCATAAAATCGTTGTGAAACCAGCTCCTGTTGTTGAACCATATCCTGATTTAGGTGGCTACCAAATTAAGATTATGGCTGCTGGACATGCCATGTTTGAACATGACCCGTTTTTGGAGTTGTATACTGCTTCCGATAAAACTGCTAAACAAACAGCATGGTTAGATATCGAATCAAAATTCAATTGTGACCTAGCTGTTGTTCCATTTCCAGATGTTGCTCCTTGGGGACCAAGCCGTTACAACTGGTTAAATGAAAAAGCAGCTTTAAATGCTGCAGAAACAGATATTTTCGTATCAACAACCGATTGGTTAAAAGTCCTAGCTGATGGTGGTTCAATTGTTGACACAACTGAATACTATAACACTTATGGCCAAAACCAAATGTCACCTGCTATGAAAGCTGCATCTACTTATAAAGGTGGATTGTACTCGCTTCCAACAGTTGCTACTGCTGGATTACAAGTTGATAGTGGTATTTTCTATAACGTTGCTTTCGTAGAACGTTTAGGATTAACATCACCTGCTAAGTTATTTAACGATGGCGATTGGACTTATACAGGATTCTCTAACTGGGTTAAAGAAGCAGATGCATTGTTAGCCGAAGGACAAACTGTTTTATCAGGTCGTCCATTCATTTTCTGGCAAGGTATGGTTAATGCCGGAGGCGTTAAACTAGCTGATACATTAACATTATCGATGAATTTAAAACATGCATATGCCCAAACAGCTGCTAATGTTTTAAAAGAATTATATGCTCTTGGTTGGGGAACAAATGCTTGGGATGCTGGCGCAACAACCTTCAATGAAGGCAATTCCATTATGCAAGGTGGAAGTTTGTGGTTTGTAAGAACTGACAACCGTTGGCCTTCAACATTATGGGATGCTGGTGGCAATTCTCGTTTTGGTTATGTTCCATTCCCATATCCTGATGCCGTTGCAAAAGACAACACACGTGTTTCTAGTTCTGGTGGAGCATGCTACATGCAAGCTGCCGGTCGTCCATATCCAGCTGGCGTTACAGCTAAAGACGTTTACCGAGCATTCACGGAAATGATGTTAGGAACAACAAAACTTGTGAAAGAAGATCCAACTTACAGTGAAGATGGCATTATGACAACAGCTGCTGAGAAAAAAGTTGATGATCCAGAATCAGTAAAAGCTTTAGTATTCTTCAAACGTGACAAAGTTATTTTTGATCCACTTTGGGGTATGCTTGCTGTATCTGTCAATATTGGTCCAGCTTTAGATAGCGTTGTAACAACTGGTGCTGACTACAATGAAGTATTAGATGCTCAAACAACACTTTACTTAGCAAGACTTCTTGAACTTTATAGCTAATAAAAAACACAAAAGTGAAATCCTTTAAAGGGTTTCACTTTTTTTATTTTCACTCCTGCCAAAAATCTTGAATAAAATTGCGTTTAGTGGTATAATATCAAAAAAAGGTGAAGCAATGAACTTAGACAAAATGGTTAATAGTAAATGGTATAGTGCTTTTGAATGGGGATATCGTTTAGTTTTCCTAAATTTACTGATGATTACTATACCAGCTTTAATTGGTGGGGTTCCTTTCTTGATTTGGTATAAAAACGAACAGCTGGGATGGTTAGTCATTATTGCCATTGTCTTGATTATCTTTGGGTTTATTCCTTGTTTCATTGCTGCTTTTCGGGTTATTAAAGCTTATAAAGAAGATCAAACAGGAAGTTTATTTGGTTTGTTCTTCACTTATTTATGGAACACGTTTTTAAGTGTCTATAAATTAGAACTAATTATGCTGCCACTTGCTGCCCTTTATTCTTTTGGTGTTTTGTTTTATTGGGAAATATTGGGATACTTTTCCAGTTTAGATTTAGGAAGCTGGATTGCTGTCGTAAGTTTTGTTGTTTTGTTTTTCACATTAATCTCCCTCATCTTAGCAATCATTCAATTGCCGATGATTGTAGCCAATTTTCGAATGAAAACATGGAGCCTTGTGAAATTCGCCTTTTTTATGGCTTTTCGCTATTTCTTTAAAACAATGGGCTATTTGTTTTTATTAATTTTCCCACTTGTTTTGGTTAGCCTCTTACAACAAATAATTTTACCGATTTATTTGCTTGTAGGTATCAGTGGTCCATTATATGTTATTCACGCAGTATCACGCAAACAATATTGGTATTTAAGTCACAATTTAGATGATTTAATGTCCAAGGATTAAGGAAGGAACGTTATGAAATTAGGAATTGATTTAATTGATGAACATTTAAATTATTTTTCAGGGAAAAGGGTAGGATTGATTACAAATACGACGGGGGTCAACAGTCAGCTTAAATCAACGATTAACATTTTGAAAGAAAAAACAAATTTAGTTGCTTTGTTTGCTCCAGAACATGGAGTTAGAGGTAATTTTCAAGCAGGCGAACGCTTTATTTCTTATGTTGATGAAGAAACAGGTGTGACTGTTTATAGTTTGTACAGTGAAAACCGTAAACCTTCAAAGGAAATGATGGATCAAATCGATATCTTATGCATCGATATCCAAGAAGTTGGATCACGTTTTTATACATATATTTATACAACGGCTTATGCAATGCAAGCCTGTAAAGAATATAATAAAGCGTTTGTTGTTTTTGATCGACCAAATCCTATCAATGGTGTTGATGTTGAAGGCAATATCCTCGACTTAAATTATCGTTCTTTTATTGGTTATTATCCGATTGTTCAACGGTATGGAATGACATTAGGTGAGTTAGCCATGATGTACAATGAGGAAGACAATATTCATTGCCAACTGAAAGTCATCCCCATGAAGGGTTGGAAACGCAAAATGTACTATGAAGATACCCATCTTCCATGGGTTTATCCTTCACCCAATTTGCCAACAATCGATTCGACTTTAGTTTATAATGCTACTTGTATTTTTGAAGGTACGAACATTTCCGAAGGACGAGGAACAGCAACGCCTTTCTTATTGATTGGCGCACCTTTCATCAAACCGCATGAATTAGCACAAGCATTAAATAATTGTCATTTAGATGGTGTTTTATTCCGAGCCCAATATTTTACGCCGACTTTTTCGAAGCATGCGGGAACGTTGTGTGCTGGTGTTTATATCCATGTTCTTGACCGTCATTTATTTAAGCCGGTCAAAACAGGATGGACAATTTTAGAAACAATGCGCAAGATGTATCCACAAGACTTAAAAATTCTTCCTCCTTATCGAGAAAATCGCCCTTGTATGTTAGAATTAAATACCGGTTGTGATTATGTGAAAAAACAAACATATTCACTGCAAGAGTTATATTTCATCCTTGAACAGGATACGCAAAAATTTAAATTAACCAGAAAAAAATATTTAATATATTAATATATAGAGGAGAACCACATGAAAACTGTTGCACAAATGACATTAAGAGAAAAAATTGGCCAATTAGTCTTTGTTGGTTTTCCCGGGCCTTATTTTGACGACCATTTAAAATGGCTTATTTCCGAGTATAAACTCGGAAATATTGTTTTATTCGCCCGAAATGTTGCCAATATTGAAAGTCTTCATAATTTAAACCAAAACATTTACCATATGATTATGAATGAAACAGGAGTACTCCCATTGATTGCCATCGATCAAGAAGGCGGAATGGTTATGCGGATTACCGAAGAAGGTACTTTTTGGCCGGGTAATATGACCCTTTCTGCAAGCTCTAATCCCCAGAATGCTTATTTACTTGGCAAAATGATGGGCGAAGAATTGCGGGCTTTAGGAATTAATATGAATTTAGCACCATCACTCGATGTGAACAATAATCCGCTTAATCCCGTTATTGGTGTTCGTAGTTATGGTGATGATCCTCAAGTGGTCAGTGATTTTGGTATTCAAGCCATTTTAGGAATGCAAGAAGCCGGTATTATTGCTACTGCTAAACATTTCCCCGGGCATGGTGATACATCTTCGGACAGCCATTACCGTCTACCCATCATTCCTCATGATAAAGATCGGTTAAATGCGATCGAATTAAAACCTTTTAAAGAAGCCATTAACAACAATGTAAAAGCCATTATGTCGGCTCATGTTTTCTTTACAGCTTATGAAAAAGACCAATTGCCAGCAACCTTATCAAAACAAGTGATGACGAATTTATTACGTCAAGAACTTAAGTTTGATGGATTGATTGTCAGTGACTGTATGGAAATGAAGGCAATTGATGAAGTTTATACTGCAAGCAAAGGAGCTTTACTTGGATTACTTGCAGGACTTGATATGGTGATGGTTTCCCAAACATTTGCAAAACAAAAACTGGCCTTAGAACTGATTGAACAAGCTGTACTTGAGGGGACTTTCCCTGAAAGCTTACTTGATGAAAAAGTAACCCGTGTTTTAAAGGCAAAAGAAACTTTGCTGCCAGTTATGGACCAATACTTTTTCAAACCAAGTTTTATGGAAAAATATCCCATCATTAATCATGCTCTTCACAAAAAGTTTGCTTCAAACATTGTTGATTTAAGTTTGACGCATGTAAAAGGAGCAACCTATGCTCCTCATCCGTCCACCTTAGTGATTGCGGTTGAACCATTTGCACAGACGATTGTGGAAGACGTATTATCTAAAAGATCGATTATCGATGCTTTAAAAAGATCACAATTGCCGTATCCCGGCATCAAAATAAAGATTAATCCCGATGATGAGCAGATTGATGAAGTTTTGAAACAAGCTGCTTCATTCCAGCAAGTTGTCGTTTTCACATATAATGCATGGGCTAATTCGAAACAAGCAACGTTAGTAACAAAACTAAGTTATCTTGTTCCAGCATTATTCGTTGTTTCCACAAGAAATCCTTATGATATTTTAGCTTTACCAACGGTTAAAAATTATGATTGTTTGTATGAATATACGCCAAATGCTGTCAATAGTGCCATCCGCTTTTTAGGGGGAACATTAATGGCAACGGGAAAACTTCCTGTTTCTTTAAAAAAACCCATTAAAGTAGGAGCATCCGTTTATGTTGGGTTAGAGCAATCGTTAGAAGCTAATCTTGCCTATTTAGAAACTTTAAAAGGTTTAGGAATCGAACTGCTTTTTATTTCAGCACATATGCCAGAAATGCGTTCCGATTTTCAAACTGAACTTGGAGAACTTGTGAAAAAAGGTGAAGCCTTAGGTCTAAAAATCATTTTAGATGTTTCTAAACCAATGATGGCTCATTTTCAAATCCCGAATATTTATTCACTACGATTGGATTATGGTTTTTCTTTAGAAGAAATATATGAATTATCCTTGCAATATCCGTTCTTTTTAGAATTAAATGCGTCAACCGTATCCGAAAAACAACTTCGGACTTTAGCAGTGATGGGATTAGACATGAGGCGCATACGCGTTAGCCATAATTTTTATCCAAAACCGTATACCGGATTAACCCAAGAACAAGTGCTTGCGAAAAACACGATGTTTAAACAGTATGGGTTAACTGTCATGGTATATATCCCGTCTAAAAACGAACAAAGAGGACCGATTTATGAAGGCCTTCCAACCATCGAAGATCATCGCTATCTTCCTTTAGAAGCAATGTTATCGGAAATGCGCCATCTCGAAGTTGATGAAGTTGTTTTTGGGGATAGTTTTGCAAGCAGGGAAGAATTAATGATTGCGAAACAATTTGATTATGATTTAATTACTATTCCGCTTTCTTTAACTATCGAAATATCGGAAGAAGAAAGAAAACAATTACAACTCATCCATAGACAAAGAGCAGATTCCAATGTTTTTGGCGTTCGTTCTTCCACAAGACTTAAACAAGGAACAATCACTCCCCATAACAGCATCGATCGAAAACGATTTGATGTTACCATTGATAATCAGGCCTTTTTACGTTATCAGGGCGAAGTAACGATTGTGAAAAAAGACATGCCAGCCGACATACGAGTTAATGTTGTCGGGCGAGCATTAATCAGTGAATATTTACTAGAAAATCTAAAACCAGGACAGAGGTTTAAATTTATTATAAAGGAATAATATGGAAAAGATAATCATCGCTGTTGATGCCGGTGGCACCAAAACAAAAGTTTGTGGCTTTACAGCCAATAAAGATATCGTTTACGAAAGCATTGGTGGACCAGGTGCTCCGATTGTGGTATTGGGAGAACCAACATTTAGTTTCTATCCCCAAATCAAAGAAGCATGTGATCATTTAAAGCAAGATTATGAGATCGTTTTTGTTCAATTAGGAATTTCTGGATTAGGGATTGTTCCCGATGTAAAAGCCAAAGAACAAGAATTGAGTGCTTATTTGCATTTGCCAGTATCCATGGAAAATGATGCAATGATCGGATTATATTCACTTAGAGGCATTCCAAAGGAACCATCCATCCTTGTTCTTGCAGGAACAGGAAGTAGTGTTATTAGTTTCCAAGATGGAAAAACATTACTTATGGGCGGATTCGGTCATTTATTGACAGAAAAAGGGTCAAGCTTTACCGCTGTAAAAACCTTAATCTCTCAAATAATTGATAAATACGAACAAAACAAACCCATAAATGCGCTAGAACAAAAGTTTATGACTTTAATTAAAGCAACAACAGTTTATGATCTTAAACCGTTTGTCTACTTAAAAACAAAAAGCGGTATTGCTGATTATGCGAAATTCATCAGCCAAGAAGCGCTTAATAATGATATAGATGCGATAGCAATCCTTAAAAAATGTGGTGAAGACTTAGCTTATTTTGTCATTAAAGCTCACGAAAAAATGCAGATGGACCAAACCTTCTTCCTTGGTTTCCGTGGTAGCTTCATTCAAAAAGCACCATATGTGAAAGATGCTTTGTTGCGATGTTTAACTGATCAAGGATTTCATCCATCAATCATCGATAAAGAAATCGATCCTGTTGAAGGCGCTTATTATTTAGCGAAACAAAAGGGGAAAATATGAAAGCAATCGGATTAATGAGCGGAACATCCCTTGATGGATGTGATGCGGCCCTAGTCGACATCAATGAAGGCAAGTTCACACTGGAAAAGTTTGTAACGCTTCCGTATGATGCGTTATTTAAAACCAAGATTATGAAGAATTTAAACAACGATACAGCAAAGCTTGCTGAAATATGCAGTTTAAATTTTGAACTTGGTGAAAAATTTGTCCAGGCCATTGATTTATTGTTGGAAAACACCGTTTATCATTATGATGACATTTCCTTTGTAGCTTCCCATGGCCAAACAATATGGCATAACCCCAAGGCAAGTGGACAGTTAGTTGCATCAACTTTGCAAATAGGTGAACCAAGTATCATCACCTTCAAAACAAACATCACAACTGTTTTTAATTTCCGCACAATGGATATCGCTGCTGGCGGTGAAGGGGCTCCCCTTGT
This sequence comes from Bacilli bacterium, assembly GCA_050174575.1. Lineage (GTDB taxonomy): Bacteria > Bacillota_I > Bacilli_A > ML615J-28 > CAG-698 > UBA2253. The sequence goes on along the minus strand of JBFXJT010000008.1, from coordinate 11,528 downwards.
ACCAATGTCGGAATTTATGTTGTTTAAAAGTGATGCGGAATCAATCATCTTACAAAACATTGGCGGTATCGCTAATCTAACTTATCTACCAAAACAATCAACAATTGATGATGTTGTTGCGTTTGATTGTGGCCCGGGCAATGTTATGATTGATTACTTTACCAACAAGTATTTTCACAAGCCTTTTGATGATCAGGGGAAAATCGCATTATCGGGGATGATTATTATCCCTGTTTATGAAAATTTAATCAAAGATGCTTTCTTTGATTTAAAACCGCCGAAATCAACGGGTAGAGAATTATATAATGCTCTTTATATGGAAAACATGGCTAAAAAGTATCAATTTGATGCTTATGACAAACAAGACATCATTACGACAATTTCGGAACTAACTGTGTATGGAATCACGCGTAACATCGCATTATACACCCCAAATTTCGACCGTATTGTCATTAGTGGTGGTGGAAGTCATAATCATTACATCTTAAGCCGTTTACAAGACATCTTAAATAAACCAGTTCAAACACAGGAGGATTTAGGGCTCTCAAGCGATGCGAAAGAAGCCGTTGCCTTTGCTGTTTTAGGATACTTAACATTGAACAATGAAGTCGGAAATGTTGTTTCCGCAACCGGAGCTAAAAAAAGCGTCATTTTAGGAAACATTGCACCGAGAAAGGAACCAAAATGAGTGTTGATATTAAAAAAATAGGAACAGAACAACGTAATGAAAAAACCATTAAAATTGATTTAGTTAGTACTTATGAAATGTTAGTTCAAATGAACAATGAAGATCAGTTGGTTGCCTTTGCTGTCAAAGACGCTTTAAAACAAGTTGCTTCATTAGTTGATAAAATCGTTGAAGCCTTTCAAAAAGGTGGACGTCTTATTTATATCGGCGCAGGTACTAGCGGTCGTATTGGCATTTTGGATGCCGTTGAATGCCGTCCAACATTTGGTGTTGATGACCAAATGGTTATGTGTTTGATGGCAGGGGGCGAAAAAGCCTTTGTGACAGCCCAAGAAGGAGCAGAAGACAATCGCGAATTAGCCGTTTTAGACTTACAAAGAGTTGGTTTAAATGCTAATGATATCGTTGTCGGGATTGCTGCCAGTGGAAGAACTCCCTATGTTTTGGGTGGAATCCAATATGCAAAAGAACGAGGAAGTGTAACTGGAGGCATCACAACATCCCCAAACAGTGCCCTTGCTTCTTTAGTCGATTATCCGATTGAAGCAATTACCGGCCCCGAAGCCGTCACCGGTTCCACAAGATTAAAATCCGGAACTGCCCAAAAAATGATTTGCAATATGCTGTCAACAGCATCAATGATTAAAATTGGGAAAGTATATGAAAACTTGATGGTTGATGTATTAGCGACGAATGAAAAGTTGGTGATGCGTACTTATAGCATCATCCAAACAGCTACTTCTGTTAGTTTAGATGAAGCCAAAGAAGCTTATCAACGTTTTGGTTCCGCAAAAAAAGCGATATTCGCTATTTTAAGTGGTATCAACGAACCTAATATGGTCAATCATTGGTTAAAATTAGGACACGACAATATTCGTGAAGCCCTAAAGCTGGTTAAAAATGATTAGACACATTGAAATAAACAATGGTGAAGGGAAAATCCTCCGGGGTTATCTGACAACCCCCGACCATCCGTTTTCTTTGACGGTTGTCTTTTTCCATGGGTTTACCGGTAACAAAACAGAACATGGACATTTGTTCCGTGATTTTTCCCGTTTACTTGCAAGGGAAGGTATAGCATCACTGCGCATGGATTTTTCCGGTAATGGCGAATCCGATGGAACATTTTCCGACTTTACTTTTGACACCATGCAACAAGAAGCGAAACTGATGCTTAATGAAGCTCGAAAAATGAGCCCAAAAGTTGTTGTCTTAGGTTTTAGTATGGGCGGAAGTCTTGCTGCTAAACTTGCTTCTTTAAATAATGAAGTAATAAGCGGTGCGGTTTTATGGTCACCGGCTGGTAATATTAGTGAATTGATCCAAAAACGATATGAAACAGTTAAAAAGTTACCAAATGGCGATGCCGATATTTTAGGATTTGAGCTTTCTTTAGCGCTTTACCAATCAACCTTTCATTACCATAGCTATGAAGGTTTAGAGTTGTTTACAAAACCTGTGCTCATTATTCATGGGGAAGCTGATCAAGCAGTTCCTTGGTCCTATGGAAAAAAATATCAGGACTGTTTTTTAAACGCGGACTTTTTGCTTATTCCTAAAGCTAATCACGGTTATGATAACCGCATTGATAAAACATTATTAATGGATAAAACATTACAATTTTTAAAAGGTGAGAAGATATGAATATCATAGTATGTATCAAGCAGGTGCCTGCAAGTTCCCAAGTCCAAATTAATCCCGTAACAGGCGTCTTAATGCGGGATAGCAATAATTCTAAAATGAATCCCTATGACTTATATGCGCTAGAAGCTGCATTACGTCTAAAAGAAACAAATGATGCAACGGTGACGGTTATTACCATGGGACCTCCATCATCACAAACAGTTTTAGAAGAAGCTCTATGGATGGGTGCAGATGATGCTTACTTAATTACCGACCGCAAATTTGCAGGGGCGGATGTTGTGGCAACATCGTATACCATTTCATCGGGCATTAAAAAAGCGGGAACATTTGATTTAATCATTTGTGGCAAACAGACAACTGATGGTGATACTGCCCAAGTTGGACCGGAGATTGCGGAATGTTTGCACATTCCTCATATGTCCTATGTCGATAAAATCATTGATGTGAAGGATCAATCCATTTTAGTTGGTGTCAGTATGGATAAAACAACGGAGCAATGGGAAATTGCTTTCCCTTGTCTTATTACTGTTGATAAAGGAATATATACACCTCGCCTTCCGTCCTATAAACGAAGCAAGGAACTAAAAGAATTTAAAGTTAAAGTATTAACTTTTGCGGACTTTGATGATCAGGATGAAAGCCATTATGGCTTAAAAGGATCACCGACACAAGTTGAACGGATGTTTCCGCCACAAAAAAACACGGACAAAGAAGTTTGGAATGGCACAAATAAGCAATTAGCAGAACAGATGTTTCAAAAAATGAAAGATCTGAAGATATTGTAGGGCGAATATGGGAAGAATAATAATTGATCATTCAAAAGTCACAAAAGAAATCGGTGAAGCATCGGTTAAAATTTGTCCGTTTAATGCGATTGAATATAATGGTATTTTAAGCATCAATGAAAATTGCCGTTTTTGTAAAATATGTGTTCGAAAAGGCCCAGCAGGTGTCTTTAGTTTTGAAGAAGATGTTGTAAAAGAGATTGATAAAAGTAAATGGGTAGGCGTGAGTGTGTTTGTAGAACACAACAACCACGAAATCCATCCCGTTTCTCTAGAGTTAATTGGCAAAGCCAAAGAACTTGTGAAAGTGACGAATCACCCTGTTTATGCTGTTTTGTTCACTGATGATAGTGAACAAATGACTAAAGAACTTTTATCGTATGGCGTTGATTCTGTTTTTGTTTATCAGGATCCAAGATTAAATCATTTTAATGTAGAATTATATGCTAATTTAATGGAAGACTTTATTAAAAAAATTCGTCCAAGTGTTGTTCTCTATGGTGGAACAAGTGTTGGTCGAAGTTTTGCACCAAGAGTTGCTGCCCGTTTTCACACTGGTTTAACGGCGGACTGTACGATTTTAGGAATGAAGGACAATACCGATCTCATTCAAAACCGTCCAGCATTTGGTGGAAATATCATGGCAGGAATCATTTGTCCGAACAATCGTCCACAAATGGCAACTGTCCGTTATAAAATCTTTAAAATGCCGGAAAAAACAACACCAACAGGCAATGTCATCATGATGAAAACACAAAATCTCAATTTTGCATCGGGACTGCATTTAATTGGCATTTCACCAAAGCCCAAAGATATCGACATCAGTGAAGCCGATGTGATTGTTGCTTGTGGACGTCCGTTTAAAACGGACGAACAATTTGCTCTTGCTTATGAACTTGCCGATTTGTTAGGAGCACAGATTGCTAGTTCCCGTCCTTTAGTAGAATCGGGACTCATTGATCCACGAAAACAAATTGGCTTAAGTGGCCGAACCGTTGCTCCGAAACTGTTGATTACCCTAGGTATTAGTGGTGCTGTCCAGTTTACGGCAGGGATGCGGGGAAGCGAAGTTGTTTTCTCCATCTGCGATGATGCAAAAGCTTCTATTTTTGACGTTGCTCACTATGGAGTTGTTGGCGATGTTTTCGCCATCCTCCCTGATTTAATCAAAAGTATTAAAGAAGCGAAAGGATTGTTATGATGTATCACAAAATAAATAATGAAGATATTAACTTCTTAAAGGGTTTTATTCCTGAAGACAATATCATTATTGGCGAAGATATCAGTGAAGACTATGGTAAAGATGAAATGGGCACAGTCAGTGCTAAACCAGAAGTCGTCATTAAAGCAACAACAAGCCAAGAAATTTCTGAAATCTTCAAATATTCCAATGATAAACTTATCCCAGTAACCATCCGCGGAAGTGGAACTGGTTTGGTTGGTTCATGCGTTCCTCTTTATGGCGGGATTGTTATCGATATGACAAAAATGAACCGCATTTTAGAATTTGATGAGGAAAATCTTGTTTTGGTTGTGGAACCAGGCGTCTTACTAATGGATATCTATAGTTTCATTGAACCAAAAGGTTATTTTTACGCTCCAGATCCCGGGGAAAAAAGTGCAACCATTGGTGGCAATATTGCGACCAATGCTGGAGGAATGCGAGCTGTCAAGTATGGTGTAACAAGGGACTGGGTAAGAGCAATTGAAGTTGTTTTACCTTCAGGAGAAATTACCCAATTTGGCCGAAAAGTTGTGAAAGATACAACGGGATATTCCTTAAAGAACTTAATTATCGGCAGTGAAGGCACTTTAGCTGTTATCACAAAAGCTTTCTTAAAACTATTGCCAATACCAGCAAAAACTGTTAGTTTATTAGTTCCTTTTAAAACATTGGAACAAGGAATTGACCATGTTCCTCATATCCTTCAATCCAAAAGCGATCCAACTGCTGTTGAATTTTTTGGGAGAGAAACAATTGGCTTTGCGGAACTTTTTTTAGGTAAAAAATTTCCAGATACAAAAAACGATGCATATATTCTACTTACATTTGATGGTCAGGATGAACGCGATGTTAAATCTAAAGTTGATAAGGCAGCGGAACTGTGTTTAAATGAACTTGGAGCAGAAGATGTGCTCATTGTTGATACTGATGAACGCAAAGACTTAGTATGGAGTGCTCGTGGAGCTTTCTTGGAAGCCATTAAAGCCTCAACAACCGAAATGGATGAATGCGATGTCGTTGTTCCAAGAGCTCATGTTAACGAATACATCAAGTTTACCTATGAGTTAACAAAAAAATACCAAGTAAGGATTCCAAGCTTTGGTCATGCTGGCGATGGTAATTTACATCTTTATATTTGTAAAGATAATATGCCCGATGATGTTTTTCACAAAACTTTAGAAGCTGTTTTTAAAGAAATGTACCAAAAAGCCGAACAATTAGGCGGTCTCATTTCTGGAGAGCACGGAATTGGTTATGCGAAGAAAGAATATATGAAAACTTTACTCGGACCAACACAAGTTGCCTTAATGCAGGGCATTAAAAAGGTCTTTGACCCTAATTCTATTTTAAATCCGGGTAAAATCATTTAAATGAAGGCTACGTTCCAAAAACGTAGCTTTTTTCAATTGTTTTTCAACAAAAAAATATATACACTTTTGACTTTTTTATGCTATAATGATATACGTAAACGTTTTTATGTTTTTCACATAAGCAAATACGTTTCATAAAAAATCATTAAAGGAGAAAGAAATGAAAAGAAAAGGATTTTTAATCATTGCATTACTAATTGCTTTTGGAATTCTTTTTGCGGGTTGTACACCTGAAGCAACACCGTCATTATCTTTATCTTCATCAAGTTTTACAACTGTTGTTGGTGAAACCGCAACAATTGTTCCAACCATTGGTGGAGTTGAAGGTTTAACGTTGACCTATGCTTCAGATGATGATACCATTGCATCAGTTGCTGATGGTGTTATTACCGCAAAAGCTGCAGGTACTGCAAAAATTACCGTTTCACTCACCGATTATCCAGAGATAAAAGTAGAGGCGACTGTCGTTGTAAAAGCGAAAGCACCAATCACTTTGAACTTCTCATCGACATCGGTGACAACTGTTGCTGGTCGTACGTTATCAGTCGTACCAGCTATTGGTGGAACTTCAGAAGCATTGGTTCTAGAGTATGTATCGAGTAACACGGCTGTTGCTACTGTCGCTGACGGTGTTGTAACTGCTGTTGCTGCCGGTCAAGCAAAAATTACTGTTTCTGTAGAGGATCAACCTACTATTAAAGCTGAAGTAAATGTAACTGTATTACCAGTTGTTACTTTAGATGATTTTGCACCAACGAAAGTTATGATTCTTGGTCAAGACGAAATGTACGTTGGCGATACCGCTTTATTCCCTGCCACTATTACTCCAAATTCAGCTTATAAAGGTCTTTTCTGGTCAACAAGTGATCCTTCAATTGCTACAGTTGACGGATTAGGGAATGTTACAGCTCTTATGAGCGGTAGTGTTACCATTACTGCTGTTTCCGCATTAGACGATGCAGTTACTCATGAATATCCAGTTGAAGTATTTGAAAAAGGTACTGATTCCGAAATTGGGCTTCGTGCTTTAGATTATATTAAAGCAAATATGCCTGAATTTGCAGCTGCCGATTTTGATCTTCCTGTATATCCAAACAATAAAGTTATGGTTACTTGGACAAAAGCTGATGCCACAACAATTACTGATGGCGTTTTCGCCACTGGCACAATTACTGCTGATTCACAAACTGCATTAACTTGCAAAGTTGAATATGACACATTCAGTGTTGAAGAAGTATTATCTCTTAAGTTAGTAGTTGACTTAGAAGACAATGGCTTTAAAGCCAACCAACTTGTAAAAGACTACTTGGATGCTTATTTCTACAATTTCACAAAAACAACTCCAGATAAACTTGATCATGATGTTGTTTTACCTACTACATTAAAAGCAACAACTATTTCTTGGGCAACAAGCAATGCCGCTATTCTTTCTAAGACTGGCTTATATGTTCGTCCAAATGATGATCAAATTGTTACTTTATCAGCAACTGTTACAACAGCTGGTGTTGGTATGCCTCTTGAATACAAAGTATTTGTAAAGGGTTATACAATTGAAGAAAAAGTTGCTTTCATTCTTGAAGAAGGCGATTTAGTTGCTTATAAAGATTTAGCTGCTCAAAGCAATATCGTATTGCCAACTCGCGATAGTAAGTTTAACTTATTAATGGCTTGGGTATCAAGTGATGTTACTGTTTTAGACAACACTGGTGCTTATGTTAACCGCGATTTAGCAGCTGATACAGATATTACTTATACTGTTACTTTCACAGATGATCGTTACACACCAAATGAAACAGGAACAGGCACTGTTGCTGTAAAAGCATTAAAAGCTACTGACACAAGCAAAGCTGTTTATGACTTTACTCATGATGCTACATTAATGGCAACAATTCCTAGTTACTTCCCATATGGTCTAAAGAACCGTGCTGGTGGAAACACAATTACTGGTTTACCTAACACAGTTACTGGACATGATGGTGTCACAATTGAATGGGCAGGAAACCCTGAAGACTTCGATGGCGTTTCCTTAAAAACACAATATTTACGTTATCATGAAAGTTTATTAACAGCAACATTTAAGAAGACAGACGTTGCTTCAACAGAAATTTCGTTCGTTGTTAACACAGGTCTTGCAAAAGAAGTTGACACAATGTACATTGGCGGACGTTTCTCTGAACAAACAACAACTGTTGCAACAGATAAATATGACTTATTGAATACATTCAGTTTCTTTGATAAAGCTGTTGGCAAAACAGTTTATACAGGACAACAATACTGGAGTGCATTCTCAGGTTATACATTCTATATCGATGGCGATGTTGATGTTCTTCCAACTCCAACTACTTTCACACCAAACGCAGAAGGCCAGCGATTCCAATACTTCGCAATGGATTTCGTTACTGTTTATATTACTGCAGTTGATGATGCCGGCGTTATCACAGGTTACGAATTTGCTAACCTTCGTGAAAAAACTGGTGGAAACTGGGGTATCTTATTTGTTAACTTAACTGACAAAGTTGCGAAAGCTGCATTAGCTACCTATGCTTCTGGCAATGGTACTGATGGCGAACCTTGGATCTCTCAAGGCAGCCGTGAAGGCGCATTAACATTTGATGGATTCCGTAAAGGTTTCGTTGCTGATGCAACTGGTAAAGTTGTTTTAGGTAGTGGATTTGGTGTTATCCAAAGTGCATTACCATCAACAGCAAGAACAGTTGATATTCCTGCTAATGGTTATGGTATGACATTCAAGACACAAGAAAATCAACCAATCGTTGGTCTCTTCTGTCAACCAGATACTACTTTAACATTTGAAAGCTATAACCTAGCTTCACAAAATGATTTCCGTTACATGTATTATATGAGTAACGTTAATGCTGCTAAGACTAAATTAGACGCATACCATGCTGCAAAAGCTGACGTCGCTGTGGAAACTGCCGCTGTATTCCCTTCAGGAACAGGCGAAAAGACTGCTGAAGAAATCGCTGCTGCAATCGAAGCATATTATACTGGTTTAGTTAATGGCGTTGATGCTAACTTAAAAGCTGCAGAAAATTATTCATTGTATGATCATGCTGCTTTAACACCACTTACTGAGATTACATTCGGGACTGCTGCATTCGGTGCAGAAGCTGCTCGTAGTGCTCTACTTTGGGATGTGAAAGTTGCTGCTTTAAAAGCTGATTTAGCTGCAGAAGACTACTTAACAAAATTACAAGCTTTATATACTCCTTATTCTGCATTAGCTCAAGGCGTTAAAGATTTAATCGTTGATCATGTTTGGTTAGAAACAGAATACACAACCAAATTAGATAGTTATGATATTTCTCTAGTGCTTAATGATGGTAGTATTTATATGACTGAAAAAGCAGATGTTAACGAACAGTTCTTAGCTGATTTGTACAAGCATTTGCAAGATTCTGGTTTTAATGCATGGATATCAAAAGCTGCAGACGGAATAGCAGATGTAACTCATACATTGCCTTCGTTTGAAGAATTTATTAATCCAGCATCTACTCATCCAGATTCATTCATTAAATTAATGATGGGTCCAAAAGGCGACTTTGATTTATTTAATGCCATTCCTGATCATTTCGCAAGAGTTTGGTTATTTGAATTCTGGAGTGTTAATCATGATGCGTTTACTGTTGATGTAACTGGCACTGACAAACACTTCTTCAGACAAGCCAAATACAACAAATGGGTTGATATGTTATGGATGGTAAATGAAATGGCACAAGCCGGAAACCAAACTGGCCGTGATGTTATGGGACGTAATGGTGAATTGTACCGTATTTTCTACTTCCCTGACGGAACTGTTTGGGGTAGTAACCCAGTTAAACATTGGTCAGAAGTTGTTTCAACAGGACCTGTTGCAACTAACCGTGCTGTAGGTAAATACTTTGTCGGACTAGTTCCTGATGGATGTTCTTACACTGATCAAACAATTAAAGACAAATATGTTCATAGTGCTGCAGAATCACAAACATTAGTAGATTCGATGACAATCCAATATACAGGTGGCGATACAGTTGTATCAGTACCTGCTGCATTAAAAGTTGGATTTGAAGTTGAATGGTATTTAGATGCTGCATTCACGCAAAAAGCTACCTTAACTCCTGAAGGATTAGGAAAAGCTGATGTTACTCTTTATGCAAAATGGAATCCAGTTGATCCTGCACAATACACTGTTACTTTCGATGGAACAACTATTCCTAACCAAATGGTTAACGAATTTGGAAAAGTTGTTAGACCAGCTGCCCCTACTAAAACTGGTGAAGTTTTTGAAAACTGGTATTTAGATGCTGCTTTCACAAAACTTTATGATTTCAATTGGATCGTAGCTAGTGATTTCACTCTTTATCCTAAGTTTGAATTACCTGAAAATGTTTGGGAAATTACTTTAGTAACAAACAACACTCAGACTCTTGACAATATCGTTGTTGATCGTCTTGGCGAATTAGCTCCTGAACCTACTGGTTTAGTAAAAGCCGGACACATTTTAGAAGGCTGGTATACTGATGCTGCATTCACAACAAAATTTGATTTTGCTGTTGCCCCAACATCTAATTTAACATTATATGCAAAATGGGATGCTGCATGGATGGTTTCCTTTGTTCCTAACAACGAAACTGTTCTTGATGATGCCTTAGTTTATGTTGGTGATTTATTACCTGAACCAGTTGTAACAAAAGAAGGATATACTCTTGATGGCTGGTATACAGAAGCCGCTTTCACAAATAAGTTTAACTTCGCTGTTGCTCCAGCATCCGATGTGACTTTATATGCAAAATGGGTTATTAACCAATACACATTAACATTTGTTGATAGTGCTGGATCGGTTATTGCTCCAATCACATCTGATTTTGGGACTGCATTGACAATGCCTGGCAATCCTACTAAGGATTATTACACATTCGATGCATGGTATTCAGATGAAGCTTTAACAATGAAATTTACTGGAACAACAATGCCTGCTTCTAATTTGACTTTAAGAGCAAAATATATCCCTATTGAATATACTGTTACTTATAGTTCTACAAATCTAGCGTTATATGGCGTTACAAAAGCCGTTTTAGTTGAAGCATTCTTACACGATTTCTATGACTATCTTGGATTAGCAACTGCTGCAACTCCTGTGTCATATTCTGATTTTGCCCATGGCGTTGGCAAAACTACTGGTTATGCTGGTCTTTGGACTACTTATAAAGCAAAACTATATGCTGCCAATTCTAAAGAAGTCGATGATACAAAATTAATATTTATTAATTCATCTACTTATAACGCAAAATGGGTTCCATTCTTTGATCACATTGATGTTCTTGCAAAAGAAGTTAACTCAACACAAGGATTCTGGTACAGTACTTGGACAGGCAATCTTCGTTTAAATGCTTGGATTCAAGATGCTGCAACTCCTTACACTGTTGAACAATTAGGAAGACTTCCAATGTTAGCAACAACAGCAAAATTCACAGTTGAAACAGCTGTTACGCTTCCAACATTAATTAGATTAGATGCTACACAAGTGTTTGGCGGATGGTATAATAATGCGGAATTCACAGGCGAAGCTGTTGCTTCTCTACCTGTTGGATCACATGGCGATATTACATTATATGCAAAGATTACTCCTGCTTCTTAATTAAGTAGCAAGTGTAAATCAATTTTACAATTTTAAAAGGAAGAGTGATTTCTTAAGAAATCACTCTTTTTTCTTGGTTTATAGAGCCATTTGTAGTATAATATACCTAGTTTATGAGGACAAAGATGAAACAAATTTCTCGCTATTTTATTTTAATTTTGATATTTCTCTTTTTGGT
>JBFXJT010000007.1:5736-70728 GCA_050174575.1 Bacilli bacterium | reverse complement strand
TTTTTTTGTTGTAAAAAAAACAAATGAGAAGTATAATAAGGCAATAAAGGTGAAGATATGGAACAACAAAAACAAATAAAACGAGGAGTTATCAATATTCTTTTTTTGGGGTTTGTCAGTTTTTTTATTGATTTATCGACAGAAATGGTTTATCCCCTTGTAACAATTTATTTGCAGACCTTTGCATCCGTTCCCATCGTTGGGGTTATTGAAGGGTTTGCTGAAAGCACAGCAGCTTTACTTAAGGTTTATTCGGGCTATATTGGTGATAAATATCAAAACAAAAAACGATTAGCTTTTTTAGGTTATTCAAGTGCCATTTTTTATAAAATAATTCTCTTTTTCTCCGGAAGTTGGATTGGCATTATGATTGCACGATTAATCGATCGCATTGGTAAAGGTATTAGGACGGCACCGCGTGATGCTTTGGTTGCTGAATCAGGCGATACAACAACATTAGGTAAATCTTTTGGGCTCCACAAGATGCTCGACATGTTCGGAGCTGGTTTGGGTCTTTTGGTTGCTTATTTATTATATCAACAATTAGTCAACGACAATTCGATTATTGATATAGACGCTTTTAAAACAATCTTTCTTTTGTCAATCATTCCTGCAGTCATTGGGTTAATCTTTTTATTACTTGTAAAAGAGAAGAAGGACCACAAGAAATGGGGAAATCGGCTTTCTTTAAAAGGTCTTAAATTAAACCCAAGGATCACTTGGTATTTGGTTGTCGTGTTGTTATTTAGTCTAGGCAATTCGAGCAATGCTTTTTTATTACTTAAAGCAACTGATGCTGGTTACAGTGCTAGTTCAGTTTTACTTCTTTATTTGGTATATCATTTAGTTTCAACAATCTTTTCTTTACCAATGGGTAAACTGTCCGATAAAATTGGACGTCGGAAACTTGTCGTTCCAGGATATTTATTATATGGCATAGTTTACTTAGGTTTTGCTTTTTTCACATCAAAAACATCATTGATGATTTTGTTTGGGATTTATGGGCTGTATCAAGCCATCATAACGGGAGCTGAGAAAGCCTTTATTACGGAGTATGCACCAAAAGAAGCAAAAGGAACCATTATTGGGTTATATGGAACATGTCAGGGCATTGGTTTATTATTTGCTTCGTTGTTGGCGGGCGGTTTGTGGAGTTGGTTCGGTGGTTCAGCACCATTTATTTTTGGTGGTATTATGGGCTTCACTGCAGCTTTGTTAGCCTTTATAGTTATGACTTACCGTTTTAAAGAACCATTAATTAACAATACCATCTAAATTTAATGAATGCTTTTAATAATAAATTATAATCTTCAGAAGATACTTTTAATACTTGTAAAAGTATCTTTTTCTTTTTACCGAAATTACTTGGAAAATGAATCATTTTATAGTAGAATATTATATGGAAATTAATCATTATAAGGGGGAATAAAATGAATATTTGGCATGATATTAGTGCAGATCGAATTCAAATCGAAGACTTTATTGCGGTGATTGAAATATCAAAAGGAAGCAAAAAGAAATATGAAATGGATAAAGAAACCGGTTTGATTATTCTTGATCGTATTCTTTACACTTCAACCCACTATCCAGCCAATTATGGATTTATTCCAAGAACATATGCGGAAGACCACGATCCACTTGATGTTTTAGTTCTTTGCAGTGAAGAATTAGAACCAATGAGTATGGTAAGGTGTTATCCAATCGGTGTTGTTAGAATGCTTGATAACGAAGAAACTGATGATAAAATAATTGCAATTCCTTTTAAAGACCCTACTTGGAATTACTATCATAATTTAGAGGAATTACCACCACATATTACCGATGAAATTAAACATTTCTTCATGGTTTATAAAAACCTGGAGCATCGTGAGACAACGGGATTTGAAGTATATGGAAAAGAAAAGGCCACTGATATAATTAAAAAATCAATGACTGTTTATAAGAAGAAATTTCTGAAAGGAAGATAATATGTTCGGATTTTCACCTGAAGTAATCGCAATTTTTGGTATTGCCTTTATTTTTATAATGACAACTTTAGGAGCAGGATTAGTATTTTTTGTAAAAAAACAATTATCTGTTTCCTTCAATCAAATTTTTTTAGGTTTTGCAGCTGGAGTTATGATTGCAGCAGCCGTTTGGTCATTATTGATTCCTGCAATGGAAGATTCATCTAATGGTGGACTAGCCAGTTGGATTCCACCAACAATAGGGTTTTTAGCTGGAGTTATTTTCTTATTGTTAGTTGACCATTTGTTACCGCATTTACATCTTCATGAAGATCAACCTGAAGGCTTAAGATCAAAATTCAAACGAACAACAATGCTCATCTTAGCAGTTGCTTTACACAACGCTCCTGAAGGCTTGGCAGTTGGTTTAGCTTTTGGTTATGCTTTAAAACTAAATGATCCTGTTTTATTAGGTTCTGCCTTGGGTATAGCTATTGGTATTGGTATTCAAAACTTCCCTGAAGGAGCAGCAATATCGCTTCCATTAAGGGATTATAAACTTTCTAAAAAGAAATCATTCTTTTTTGGTTCATTAAGTGGTTTTGTAGAACCAGTTTTTGCAGCGCTGGGGTTATTGATGGCAAGTCAAATGGTTTCCATAATGCCATGGTTTTTGGGATTTGCTGCTGGTGCAATGATTTATGTAGTTGTGGAAGAATTAATTCCTGAAGCACAACTTGATGCTCATTCGCATTTGGGAACTTTGTCCTTTATTGCTGGTTTTTTATTAATGATGATTATTGATGGAGCTTTATAAAAGTATCACTTTGTGATACTTTATTTGGAGGAGTACCCAAGTGGCTGAAGGGGCTGGCTTGGAAAGCTAGTAGGCCATTAACCTGGCGCAGGGGTTCAAATCCCCTTTCCTCCGCCATATTTTAAAATGTAAAAATTGATAGAAAAAGTAGACAATATTGTTTTTGATAGCGACTACTTTTTTTAAAATTATGTTACACTTTTTTAATGTTTTATTTAATCTATAGTATTAGTTATAAATAACATTATGTCGGACAAAACAAAGCAAATTATGACAAGATAAAATTGCCAAAGAAGAATATAATGAATACAAAGGTAAGGAGGACAATGACTTGGAGTGGATGACTTGTATTAAGAAGAGTTTAGAATACATTGAAACAAACTTGCACAACTTTATTGGCGCCGAGGATGTAGCAAACAATGTTTGTGTATCTTCTTTTTATTTACAAAAAGGATTTAGGATAATGACAGGGTATTCAATATCAGATTACATTAGAAATCGACGACTTTATTTAGCAGCACTTGATATTTGCAATGGAAATGATAAGATAATTGATATTGCTTATAAGTATGGTTATGAAACACCGGAGAGTTTCACAAAAGCTTTTTCTAGGTTCCATAATTACACTCCGCATCAAGTAAAGACGGATGCTAACAAAATAAAAGTTTTCTTACCTTTAAAAATAAGAATTGAAATTCAAGGAGGAGAAGAAATGGATTTTATTGTTGAAAAAATGGAAAGTTTTACTGTTGTTGGGTTTGAAAAAATATTTAAATTTGATACTGCCCATCAGGAAATTCCCAAGTTTTGGGATACCTTTCGTCAAATGTATTGTGCAAAACCTTTTAAAAAAGAAGCTTCGTTTGCGACTCTTCAAAAAGTGGTAATTGATAATTGTATTGGTGAATTTGGTGTTTGTATTGAGATTAAGGATGATCCTACATCATTTCGATATCTCATTGCAGGCCTCTATCGTGGCAAAGAAACTCCGAAAGAACTTACGGTATTCACTTTTGAAGATGTTGAGTGGGCTAAGTTTAAAGTAGTTGGACCAATGCCAGGGGCAATTCAAGCGGTTAATGCAAAAATATTCCAAGAATGGTTACCGAATAATCCCGATTATGAAATAGCTTTAGGTGCTAATATCGAATGGTATAGCAGTGACAAAACCCAAGAAGCCAATTACGAAAGCGGTATTTGGATTCCCGTAAGAAAAAAATAGTATTTACTACCAATCAATAGATTTTGATTGGTTTTTTTGTTCCATAAAAATTATTAGCATTATTAACCAGTTATAAAATATCAATTTACAAATTCTTGTAATTTTGCTAAAATAACATCGGATGAAATCCGTGTAATGATTTTAAAACGGAGAATAATATGGGCAAAATATCCTTAGAAATAATTAACGAAGACAACTTAAGAGAAGTAGTATCCCTATCAAATACACTAAGTGATTACCAAAAGCGCTGTGTTGCTCCCAATGTTTTTTCGATTGCGGAAGCATATGTTAATCCTTTAAAAGCGTGGCCTAGAGCCATTTATTTAGATGATCAACCCATTGGATTTGTCATGATTTCCCTTGATGAACCAGATGCCATTAAACAGGATCAGCCAGCCTATTATCTTTGGCGTTTTATGATTGGGGGCCAATATCAGCAAAAAGGCTATGGCAAGCAAGTCCTAGATTTAATTGTCCAAAAATGTAAAGAAGAACACATCAAAACACTTTATGCATCTTGTGAGATGATCGGAGAACAACCTTATCAATTTTACATAAAATATGGATTTATTGATACAAACGAAAAAGACGATGATGAAGAGATTTTAAAATTATATATTAATAACTAATAAAATTATATCGATTGTGTTTTCACTTAATTTTATTATTAAGTAAGGAGAAAAACATGTGTGATACATTATTTAAAAAAACTAAAACAACTGCTTTTTTTGGGAAAAATAGCGATCGAAGTGCCAATGAACCAAATTTGTGTTTATATTATCCACAATATGAAAGGAAAATAAACGAAAAAGGCACATACATTTCCATTGGGAATGCCAACAGCATCCATAGTCTACTTTTAATCCAACCGAGTTGGATATGGGGCGGGGAAATGGGAATCAATGATTGTGGTGTTGTTATCGGGAACGAAGCCACCTTCACAAAATCATCTAATAAAAAGGACGAACATCTGCTTGGAATGGATTTGCTACGGCTAGGGTTAGAGCAAAGTAGTAATGCGAAAGAGGCCGTCGATACTATTATTCACTATCTTGATGAGTATGGTCAAGGCGGAAACTGTGGTTTTGATAAACATTTTTATTACGATAATTCTTATTTAATTACAGATGGAGAAAACTCCTATATTTTAGAAACAGTAGTAAAAAATTGGGTTTTAAAAGAAATAACCGATAGTGGGAATATTAGTAACCGCTTAACAATTGAAAAGGATTATATAAAAGGGTCCAAAACATATTCAAATTTTAGAAAGCAAAACACGGAACCAGTTGTAACTTATTTTTCTCAAGCAAAAACCCGTCAAAAAACGGTTTATGAAAGCCTGAAACAAGCGAATGACCTGAGAGACATTATGGGTATTTTAACATCGCATCATCCAAAAGATGAAAAACGTTTATTTACTAAAGGAAGCATTCGAAGTGTCTGCATGCACCAAAGTTTATTAGGTGATCATACAACATCAAGCATGATTGTTCATTTTCACAAGCATCTTCCAACCATTTGGCTAACGGGAGCTAGTTCTCCTTGCCTATCAATTTATAAACCTTGTTTTTTAGGAATCAATGTTCCACCTGTTTTTGTTGATAAAGAAAGCAGTTATCAATATTGGTTAGAAAGAGAATTATTAGCAAGAGCTATTTTTGGAAGACTGATTGCAAAGGATCAATACCTCCAAAAAGCGCATGACATTCAAGAACAATTTATTAAAGAAGAAGAAGCTTTATTTGCGAAAGAGCCGACAAAAGATCAATTGGTGGCCTTTGCAAGCAAGTGCTCAAATATCGAGCAAGCTTTTGTTGATAGTTTTAAAAAGGAAATCGATATTATTAAACAAGACTATCGTTATTTACCTAAATTATGGCAAAAAAAGATGCCAAGCCTTGGTAACAATGTTTTTATGACCGATTTTAAGGAACGGAACAATGGTTAAAAAAATTGTTGTAATACCTGATTCTTATAAAGGATGCTTAACAAGTAAAGAGGTCGCCACTATTATTGGAAAAACGCTAAACGAAATTTTTCCTGATGCCAAGATTGTTCAAATACCTGTTTCCGATGGTGGAGATGGTTTTGTGGACAGTTATTTGGCTGCTGTTGGTGGTGAAAAGATCACTCTAAAAACAAAAGGCCCTTACATGGAAGAAATCGATGGTTTTTATGGAATGATTGATGAGCAAACAGCCATTGTAGAAATGGCAGCTAGTGCTGGGTTGTTGCTTGTCAAGAACAAAAAGAACCCCTGCCTAACAACGACTTATGGGGTTGGGGAAATTATCAAAGATGCAGTGGCAAGGGGAGCAAAAAAAATAATCCTGGGTTTAGGCGGAAGTGCTACAAATGATATGGGCGTGGGAATGGCCAATAGTCTGGGTGTTTTGTTTGTTGATCAAAATAACACCACCTTTCTTCCTGTCGGAGAAACATTGGGTGATATTACCGATATTTTTATTGATAAAGTTGATCCCCAAATTTTAAAAACAAAATTCACTACATTATGTGATGTAAGGAATCCTCTTTACGGACCAAACGGAGCAGCTTTTGTCTATGCCAAACAAAAAGGTGCTAGTGAAATAGATATCATAAAACTTGATGAAAGCATGAAGAAACTGGCTGATTTGTTATATAAAAAATTCCAGTTTAATGCCAATTTTGTTGGAGCTGGAGCAGCTGGAGGAATGACTGTTAGTGCAAAATTATTCCTTAATTCAGAAATCAAATCAGGCATCAATACTTTTTTAGAATTAATCAAATTTCAAAATATCATTCAAAATGCTGATATGATTATAACTGGGGAAGGAAGATTCGATTCCCAAAGTATGACGGGGAAAGTCATTGATGGCATTTCACAATACGCTCAATCGGCTCAAATTCCTTTATATGCTATTGTTGGCCAAACAGAAAACCTACAAAAAGCCCTCATTCCTAAAGGATTAACAAAAATTATTGCATTAACAGATTATAGCCAGTCGATTGAAGATGCAATCACTAATGCTCAAGTTTATTTACAGAAGGCAACTTTCGATTTAGCAAGCACCCTAGAAAATAAATAATCCCTTATAGGGATTATTTTATCTTTAACATTGCTAAAAGAGGAAAATGATCGGAAGCAACAATGTTGGGGATCGTGGCCTTTAATACATCTATTTCTTTGGAAACAAAAATATAATCAATCTTTTTATTTGGATTTATAGAAGGAAAAGTTGGTTCATTGCTCGGTAAAGTATTTACTAAATGTGAAAATAGAGGTTGTAATATGGCATCATTTGGTTCCATATTTAAATCTCCCATAAAAACAAGAGGATTAGTTTCATTTTTCATTAGTAATAATAATGTATTCACGGCATTAATTTTTTCACCCTTTGCAAGTCCGAAATGACTTGTAAATAGAGTAAAATTTAAACTATGGAAAAGAGCTTTTATAAAACAACGTGATTCAAAAAATTCAATATCATTTTTAATTGGATCGGGAATCATGATTGTTTCGACTTTGGTGATGGGATATTTTGAAATAATGGCGTTGCCATACGGCCTGCCATGGTATAAGATAGCTTGCCCAAAATAATAATGATAACCAAGGGCTTTTGCAATCATTTCGGCTTGTGATGGTTCTGTTTCTGATGCTCCAAAAACTTCGTTTAGTCCAATTATGTCACCATGGCAGTCTTTAATGGTTTTCACCATGATGTCAATATCGATTTCTTTCGTCATGTAGTTTTTACAATGTTGGATATTAAAAGTCATAAAATTTATTATCATAGCAATTTCCTCAAAGTTAATTATACTAATTAAAACAAAGAAAGCAATGGCAAAAAAATAATTTATCAAATTGTTATTTAAATTTTTAAAATAAGATATAATAAAAAAGATAGGAGAACATTATGACAATATATGATTTAAAAGTTAAAGATTCTTCGGGAAATGAAATTAGTTTATCGAAGTATCAAAATCACGTATTATTAATCGTTAATACAGCAACTGGATGTGGATTTACTCCACAATATGAAGGATTGGAAAAATTATATCAGAAATATCAAATTCAAGGGTTGGAAATTTTAGATTTTCCTTGTAACCAATTTGGAAATCAAGCACCAGGGACAATCGAAGAAATCCATGAGTTTTGTACTTTGAAATATCACACAACTTTTCCATTGTTTGCGAAAATTGAGGTCAACGGTCCCAATGAAGCACCGCTATATAGTTTCTTAAAGAAAGAGAAAAAAGGCTTTTTTGGCGAAAGCATCAAATGGAATTTCACAAAATTCCTTATTAACCGCCAAGGTGAAGTTGTGAAAAGATTTGCACCGACAGATACTCCTGAAAAAATGGAAAGCCATATAATAAAATTATTATGATTTCCAATCATCCAAAATATAGTTTTTTAGTCGATCAATACATTGAAAAATTTCCTCAAGAAGTTCAAACAAAGTTACAAGAATTAAGAAGAATCATCCATGAAAATGCTCAAGAAGCTTATGAAAAAATCAGCTATCAGATGCCAACACTATTTTTGCATCACAACCTCGTTCATTTTGCAGCTTTTCCTCATCATATTGGGTTTTATCCTGGAAGTAGTGGGATTGAGCATTTTAAAGAAGAGTTAAAAAGATACCATTTTGGGAAAGGTTCCATTCAATTTCCTTTAAATGAACCTCTTCCTCATGAATTAATCAAATCCATTGTTAAGTACCGGGTTGATGAAGAAAATAACCATTACAATAAGTAGGGAAACTAGCTTCCCTACTTTTTTGTTGCTTTTGATTTTTAATTATGTTATTATTATGAGCAGAATACTTTGATTATCAAAGTAAATTAAGGAGTTATTAAATGCGTCATCGTTTTATTGTTGTTTTATTAGTTTTACTATTTAGCTTAATCTTGAGTTTCTTTGTTTTGTATACTCCCCAACCAATTGCCGGTGGAGATGTTCAAGAATTCAGTGCCGTCAATGTTGCACAAACAATTGAAGTGATTTCTCGGGAACCCCATTCCGTCTTTGACGAAGAAGCACATGAAGAAGTCAGAAAATACCTTAAACAAGAACTAGAAGCTCTCTTAGGATTAGCAAATGTCTATGAAATGAATTATACTGCTGAAGCGGTTAATGAAGATTACCCTGTTAAAAATCTTATTGGATCCATTCCTGGAGAAAGTGAAACAGGGTTATTATTGGTTGGTCATTATGATTCACGTGGCCATATTGGCCGTTATGGAGAATTAGGTCGTTCATATGGAGCAGCAGATGATGGCTATGCCATTGGAACAATGTTAGAAATAGCAAGACTTTATGCTGGCAAAAATTTAAAAACAAGTTTATATTTTTTGCTTACTGATGCGGAAGAAGTTGGTTTACTTGGCGCAAAACAAGCTGTATTAGATGCAAATCTCATGGATAAAATAAGTTTTGTGATTAATGTGGAAGCAAGGGGAATCAAAGGCCCAAGCTATATGTTTGAGACTAGTCCTAATAACGAAAAAGTTATCGATTTTTATAAGCATGCCGATTTGCCCGTATCATATAGTTTAGCAACTGCCGTTTATTCCGTCATGCCCAATTATACGGATTTTACGGAATTTTTGAAAATTGGCAAAACAGGTATCAATTTTGCTGTCTTAGATAATTTATACTATTACCACACACCACTTGATAACTATACAAACATTAATTTGAGTAGTATTCAACACTATGGATCACAAATTGTCCCATTGATTGATGAATTTACAAGTAATGATAAATATCAAGATCTCAATTACTTTGTTGGTGAGCAAGATCAAATCTTTTTCACATTACTTCCTAATGTTTTAGTAACATATAAAGAGAATTTTGCTGTTGTTCTACACATCATTTTATTAGTTATCTTTATTGGATTATTTATATACCTTATCTTAAAAAAGAAAATAACGATTTTGTCCTTTATCAAATATTTAGGGATTGATGTTGGTTTGCTTGCTGTATTAGGCTTCATTGGTTTTGTAATCAGCAAAATAATGGCGTTTTTCGGGAAAGTTCCTTGGTCATTAACCTATGTTCGAATGGATAATACAGAGTTACCGACGTTAATTATCATCTTAGTTATCGTTGTTGGTCTTGGCTTTATTTATTATTCAACCATAAAAAAAGAAGAAACAAAGTGGTCATTTGGGCTAGCAGGTGTTTTCTTAAATTTATTATTAGCACTTTTGACTGGTTTTGTTTTAAGTGGAGCATCATTTCTCTTTTTTATTCCAGCTTTTTGGGGAACAATTTCTTTGTTAAGTGAAACCTTTATGAAAAATAAAATTATTAGGTGCCTGATTTTAAGTCAGAACATCATCTGGAATGTGCTATTATTAGTACCGATTCTCTATTCCTTATTTTTAGCTTTAACTGTTGGTGGATTATTGGCACTCCTTGTCATTTTAGGAATCAATCTAACTATCACGATCCCAATGTTCCGCCGACAATTGACGATTTAAAAGAACATTTTGCATTAAACTTGTGCTTTTTTATAAAAATGTTATAATTGAATAATGGAAGGAATAAACATCTATTGAAAAATGGGTGTTTTATTTTTAAAAATATGAATATTGGATATGCTTGCTTAGCATTGGGTGTTTTACATACAGATTATCATACTTGTAGAATCAACAATGCCAATAAAGAAAACTTAATAACATTAATTAAATACAATTTGACATCATTCGAAAATATCATTGACTATAACATTAAAAATGACCTTCATTTGTTTCGGATTAGTTCAGATTTAATCCCTTTTGGGTCGAACAGTGTCAACTCTCTCTTATGGTGGGATCTTTTTAAAGATGATTTTAATCGAATCGGCGAAAAGATCCGTAATCACAACATCCGCGTTTCCTGTCATCCAGGGCAATATACGGTGATAAATTCGCCAAGTCAAGAAGTGGTTAATCGCGCTTTTGATGATTTAATCTATCATGAAAGAATTTTGAGCAGTTTGGGAACCGCCAGTTCTTCAAAAATTGTTTTGCACATTGGAGGAATATACGGAAATAAAGAAGAAGCAAAAAAACGATTTGTACAAAATTTTCTATTACTTCCACAGTCTGTAAAACAAAGACTGATTATTGAAAATGATGACAAAAGTTATAATATCGAAGATGTTTTAGAAATAAGTGAACAAATTAATATCCCCGTTGTTTTTGATAATCTTCATCACTTTTTAAATCCACCCAAAAAATACTTAACTGATCAAGAATGGATTAACTTATGCAAATATACATGGAAATCACAAGATGGCAATCAAAAAATCCATTATTCTGAACAAGATCCTATTAAAAAAGCAGGGTCGCACTCATTTATTATCAACCCAGATACTTTTATAGCTTGGTTTAAAGAACTCAAACGGGACGATTTAGATGTAATGTTAGAAGTGAAAGACAAAAATATTTCCGCAATAAAAATTACTCATTGTTTAAACGATCATCTCAAAATGAGAGATTTAGAAAAATCTTGGGAAAAATACAAATATAAAGTGCTTGAAATGTCTCCTAAACTTTACCTGCAAATTCGTCAATTATTAAAAGATAAACAAAACCCCCTGCCTCTTAATTTTTATCGCTTAGTTGATTTTGCAATCAATCAAGAACCAAAAAGAGGTCATGAAGAAAATGCCATTATGCATATTTGGGGATACTTCAAACACCGAGAACATGAAAAAATTGTTTTTCAAAAGCGTCTAGAAAGGTTTAGAGAAGGCTCTTTATCATTAAATGCCTTCAAAAACTATTTATTTAATTTGGCACTTGAAGAAAATATTGACTATTTATTACAATCATACTTTTTCGCATTTTAATTTAGAGGAGGAAAAATGAATCAGTATTACGAACAACTACTCGCATTCTTAGACAAAGAAGACAAAGATCAAGCATTAATGTTTGTTCTTAGTTTACTGAATGATCAAAAAGTTACTATTGAGCAACTTTATGAAAACATTCTAGGACCAACGCTATGGAACTTCCATTGCCAAGAACCGGACCAAAAAGTGTGTATTTGGAAAGAGCACACAAGAACATCGATTATTCGCACTATTTTAGAAGCCACTTATTCTCAAATTATTCAAAGAAAACAAGAGCGACCAGCAATCAACAAGAAAATTGTTGTTTTCACACCATCGGAAGAATTTCATGAAATCGGAGCCATTATGGCAGCCAATTACTTTGCATTAGCGGGTTATCAAAGCCAATATATTGGTGCGAACACCCCAAAACATGACGTTATTTCGGCGGTAAGTGTTTTTCAACCTGATTATGTAGCTATAAGTGTTACCAATTATTACAATTTAGTTGTCACAAAACAAATCACCAAGACCATAAGGGAACAATTTCCTAATGTGAAAATCATTGTTGGGGGCCAAGCTTTTTCCCAAAAGGATGCTTTAGAGCAAGTTGATCACGATTTTTATTTATCATCTCCGAGCAGTGTTTTTGAACTTGCGAAAGGAGATGTCAAATGAAGTTAGCATTTAGTATCGCAGTTCGCTTTTTGAAATCCGGTAAGCTACAAACCTTGTTTATTATTCTGGGTATTGCCGTTGGTGTTTCCGTTCAAGTCTTTATTGGATCTTTGATTTCAGGATTACAAAAAAGTTTAGTTGATAAGACCATTGGTAATTCATCCCAAATCACCATTTCGGCACCAGTAACGGAATATATTACTCAATATGATCAAATTATTGCTGATATTGAAAATGCTGATGGCATTAAAGCCGTGTCTCCAGCTCTTAGCATTAATGGATTTGCCATCAACGGAACAAATACAGCTCCTTTATTATTAAGAGGTTTTGACAGTAGTAATAATTATCTTCTTCCTAATACGATATATCGTTTTAATGAAAAGCTGATTGAAGGAAGAATGCCATCAAGCGATGATGAAATTATTTTAGGGAAAGACCTTAAAGGGTTATTAAACATCTCTTTAGAAGAGCAAATTATGGTTGATATTCCTCAGGTGGACAGCCAAAACGTTAAAGTAGTGGGCTTCTTTGATTTTGGAGTTGCGGCAGTTAATGCCGGTTGGGGAATGACTTCATTAACCATGGTGCAAACATTGCTTAATGTTCCCAATCAAGTCAATGCCATTGAAATGCAAATAGATGATGACAGAATTTTTGATGCCGTTAGTATTGCAGAAGCAATTGCCCCAAGTGTTCCCGACAATTTAAAATTAACTAATTGGATTGATAACAATCAGGAGTTATTGAGCGGATTGCAAGGACAAAGTATTTCTAGCACGATGATTCAAGTATTTGTTATGATTTCCGTCGTCCTAGGAATTGCCAGTGTTTTAGCAATCATCGTTTTACAAAAGTCGAAACAAATTGGCATTTTAAAAGCTATGGGTATCCAAAATGGTGATGCTAGTTTCATTTTCTTGTTTGAAGGGCTAATTTTAGGACTTCTTGGAGCGATATTTGGGGTTATGCTAGGACTTGGTTTATCGTATTCTTTTGTAACTTTTGCTTTAAAACCAGATGGTACGCCAGTTGTTCCGCTATATATTGATGGACAGTTTATCGCTGTTTCCGCCGCAATCGCTGTTTTAGCAGCTCTTGGAGCATCCATCATTCCTGCTCGAAAATCGTCAAAATTAAGTGTTATTGAGGTGATTCGCAATGGCTAAGATTATGGAACTAAAAAACATAACTAAATTTTATGGCTCAAAGATAAAAACACAAGTGCTTTTTGGAATTGATTTAGCTTTTGAAGAAGGGTCATTTAATTCCATCATCGGGCAGTCAGGTAGTGGTAAGTCGACCTTATTAAATATTTTAGGGACTTTAGACCGTCCGACCGATGGCGATATTATTATTAATGGGAAGAATACAAAAACAATGAAAAATCCGGAATTATCAACATTACGGAATGAAGACATTGGTTTTATTTTTCAGTTTCATTATTTGCTTCCGGAATTTACTGTGCTAGAAAATGTTTTAATGCCTTTCCGCATTTCCAAAAAACCGATTAGTGATGAAATTATTGATCGTGCAAATGAACTTCTTGATTTTGTTGGGTTAAATAAAGTTAAAAACAGCTTAGCAACCAACATTAGTGGTGGTCAACAACAACGTGTTGCCATTGCTAGAAGCTTAATTAACAATCCCAAAATTATTTTAGCGGATGAGCCTACAGGGAATCTTGACAGTGATACGACGGAGCAGGTGTATGATCTACTTCGCCAAATCAACCAAAAATACCGAACTACTTTTATCATTATTACTCATGACCGAAAGATTGCTGAAAAAGCCGACCGTATTATTGAAATAAAAGATGGACGAATTAACTTAGACCTAACAAATCGTCCGATTTAATTAAATGCCTTTAAATAGGCATTTTTTCTTATAAGTTTGCAATTATAATCAATCTTTAGTATACTTAATTAACTTAATTTAGAGGAGGATTTATGTATTTATTAAAAAATGCTAATTTAATCAGTATGGCAGACATCAATTATGAAGTTTGCGATTTATTATTAGACAATGGCACGATTAGAGCTGTTGGGAAAATTGCAAAAAAGGATTATCCGAATGCGGAAGTCATTGATGTGAAGGGTGCTTATGTCACTCCGGGTCTTGTTGATCCCCATTGCCATATAGGTTTGTATGAAGAAGCGATTGGATTTGAAGGTGCAGATTTTAATGAAGCGACAGCTCCTGTTTTTCCCGAACTTCGAGCAATCGATTCAATTAAGCCGCAAGATGTTGCTTTTAAAGATGCTCTAGAAGCAGGCGTCACAACTGTTGCGACGGGGCCGGGTAGTGCCGATGTTATTGGCGGTGTTTTTTGCATTATCAAAACATTTGGGAAAACAATTGACGATATGGTAGTTGTTCCTGAATCGGCTATTAAAATGGCTTTAGGAGAAAATCCGAAAAGAGCTTTTAATTCCAAAAATCAAAGTCCGACTACAAGAATGGCTTCAGCAGCCATTATGCGTGAAGCTTTAATGAAAGCCAAAGAATATAAAGCTAAAAAAGACAAATATTTAAAAGATATTTCGGAAGGAAAAGATGTTCCAAAACCGGAAATCAATCTAAAATGGGAAAGTTTATCCCGCGTTTTTGATGGCTTCATGGTTAAAATCCACGCTCACCAACAAGATGATATCGTAACTGCCATTCGCATTATTGAAGAATTTGGTTTAAACGCAACCATTGAACATGCCACTGAAGGTTATCTTATTGTTGATTATTTAAAAAAACATCATCAAAGAGTTATTATTGGCCCAACTTTAGGTTCCAAGTCTAAATATGAATTGCGTAATAAATCGTTTAAATCGGCGCAAGTTTTAAAAGAACATGGAATCGAATTTGCGATTATGACGGATCATCCCGTTATCCATTGTTCCAACACTTTGACTCAGGTTGGGTTGTTTGTCCGAAATGGATTAAGTGAGTTAGATGCTTTCAAAGCTGTCACAATTGATGCTGCCAAGATTATTGGCATCTCCAATCGCGTTGGCAGTATTGAGGTTGGAAAAGATGCCGATATCGTTGTTTGGTCGGGCCACCCGCTTCATTATCTATCAACACCAACCCATGTTTTTGTCAATGGTGCGATTGTTTTTCAAGCTTAATAGATTAATTAAAAAAAGGATTTAGGAAACAAATCCTTTTTTAATTATCTGCAAATATTCATTGAGAATTTCGCATTCTTCAAGTATAATATCTATGGAAGCGGTTTCTTTTATTATAATCTAAAAAGGAGGGATGTCCTTGGAGAATTTTATTCTCATAATTAATCCTGGTTCAACATCAACAAAAATCGCTGTATTTAAAAACGACCAAAGTATTCTTGAAGTAAAGATAAGTCATCCGACCGATGTCATCCAGTCTTTTCCAAATGTTGCTTCCCAATTCCAATTTCGGAAAAAAGTAATTCTTGATAACTTAGAAGTTCATGGATTTGATTTAAAAACATTAACGGCCGTTTGTGGCCGTGGAGGGATGCTTGCACCGCTTGAAAGCGGAACATATTTGGTCAACGAAGCAATGATAACTTTTTTAAAAGAAGCAAGACGTGGTGAACACGCCTCCAACTTAGGAGCTTTAATTGCTTTTGAAATTGGCGAACAGTACAAGATCCCGGCTTTTATCGTTGATCCTGTTGCTGTCGATGAAATGGCTCCCATTGCTCGGATATCTGGGATGCCAATAATTGAACGCCAATGCATTTTTCACGCTTTAAATCATAAAGCAATTGGTCGGCAAGTAGCTAAAGATAAGGGAAGATCATATGAAGACTTGAATATGATTATTGTCCATTTGGGTGGAGGAATTAGTGTTGCTGCTCACCAAAAAGGTCGAGTCATTGATGTGAATGACGCCTTAGATGGGGATGGTCCAATGTCTCCTGAGCGAAGCGGAACTGTTCCTTTAGGCCCTTTATATAATTTATGTTTTTCTGGTAAATATTCTCTTGAAGACATCAAACGAATGAATTATGGAAAAGGAGGGTTAGTAGCTTATTTAGGAACGAATGATGCAAAAGAGGTTGTAAAACGGATTGAGCAGCATGATGAGTATGCAAAGCTTATTTATGATGCCATGATTTATCAAATTGCGAAAGAAATAGGAGCATGTGCGACTGTTTTCAAAGGCAATTTTGACTTTATTGTATTAACTGGAGGACTAGCATATGAACCATATCTAGTCACGCACTTAATCGAAAGAATTAAGTTTCTTGGAGAAGTACTCGTATATCCCGGTGAAAACGAAATGTTATCACTTGCATTAGGAGCCTTACGAGTCTTAAACAAAGAAGAACAACCGAAAACTTATTAACAAAAGGAGGATTTGCATGAAAGTTTTTGATTACATGGAAAAGTATGGACACGAACAAATTATCTATTTTTATGACAAAGCAACAGGATTAAAAGGAATCACTGCTATCCACGACACCGTTTTAGGCCCAGCCATTGGGGGAACTCGTCTTTTTAAATACGAGAGCGAAGATGATGCATTATTTGATGTTGTTCGTCTTTCAAGAGGAATGACTTATAAGTGCTCTGCATCCGGTGTAAATTGCGGTGGTGGAAAAACAGTCTTGATTGGTGATCCACAAAAAGTAAAGACGGAGGCTTATTTGCGAGCTTACGGTCGTTATGTTCAATCTTTAGGCGGACGCTTTTTCACCGGCGAAGATATGAATATTAACGAATATGATGTTGATTATCTAATGATGGAAACAAACTATGTCAACGGACGTGCTGACATGTCGGGTAATCCATCACCTGTAACAGCCTATGGAGTTTATTGGGGAATTAAAGCTTGTGCAAAAGAAAAATGGGGAAATGATAGTTTACTAGAAAAAGTTGTAGCAGTCCAAGGATTAGGAGCCGTTGGCTATACTCTTTGTGAATACTTGTACCAAGAAGGTGCAAAACTGATTGTTACCGATATCAAGAAAGACCGTGTTGAACGAGCAGTTAAAGATTTTGGGGCTACAGCTGTAAAATGTGAAGATATTTATGCCGTAAAATGTGATATTTTCTCACCAAATTCTGTTGGAGCAATTTTAAATGATGATACAATCCCAACATTGAATTGTGAAATAATTGCTGGTGCTGCTAATAATGTTTTACTAGATGAAAAGAAACACGGTGATATGTTAATGGATCGAGGTATTTTGTATGCTCCTGATTACGTGATCAATGCTGGTGGCGTAGTCAATGTTTACCAAGAATTTACACCTCCTTATAATCGTGAACGTACTTTGAAAGTAATTAAACAAATATATGATCGCTTATTAATCATTTTTGATTATTCGAAGAAGCATAAGATTAATACGCAACTGGCTGCTAATAAATTTGCTGAAGAAAGAATCGCCTTGATTGGTAAGATTCGAAGCAATTTTATCCCTAAAGAAAAACATTTATAATTAATGGTTTGTCATTAAGGAAATAACAATTAATATTGCCCCCGTTTGGGGGCTTTTTTCATTGTTGAGTTATGTTGGGGCTTTTGATATAATAATGGTTAAGAGGAACCCTATATGCTTATCGAAAACAGAATGTATTCATTATTTATGCGTTTAGCAATTATTGCTTTTGGATTGTTAGGTATCAATTTAGTTATTATGAGCGAAAAGGTTTCTTTTCCGATGGAAATGTTTGTTTTTTATACTATTCAAAGTAATATTATTACGATTTTAATTAGTTTCGTTTTACTTTTGAAAGACATAAGATTATTTACTTTCCATGGTGAAAAAGGTAAACCCGCGACAATTTCCCCTATCATTCAACTAGGAAATGTTTTTATCATTTTAGTTACTTTTTTAGTTTATGCAACTTTATTAAATGATTATACTTTTTCCGAAGGGTATGAATGGGAAGGAATTAAATTTGCTTTTGGTAATATTTTACTTCATTATATCGTTCCGTTACTGACTGTTGCTGATTATATGTTGTTTTGTGCAAAAGGAAAGGTTTCTTTTAAGAAAGCCATTTTGTGGCTTTCTTATCCGTTTGCCTACTTTATCTTTATAATGATTCGGGCAAAGGTCGGAGAACCTTTGCAAAACATGGGCCAAGAAGTGACAACTTATTATCCTTATCCATTCTTAGATGTTGATGTATTGGGATGGAATTCGGTAATTATCAATGCCATCGGACTTTTAATTATTCTTTTGGGCATTGTTTGGGTCCTTAGTTGGGCCGATGGAAAACTAGGGAAAAACGGACAAAATCTTGAAAAAAGCTCGGAAATATGATAAAATAATTAGTAAGGAGAAAAAACATGCTAGGAGCCATAATTGGTGATATTGTTGGTTCTAGATTTGAGTGGGATAATAATAAAAGTAAAGAATTTTCATTATTCACACCCAATTGTTTTTTTACTGATGACTCAGTAATGTCAATAGCTATCGGAAAAGCCTTGATGGATTGTCAAGGTGATTATCAAAAATTATCAGCAAGGGCTATTGAACAAATGCGTTATTTTGGAAACTTATACCCTGATGTGGGTTATGGGGGTAATTTTTTTCGTTGGCTTTTTACTTCGAAACCTGAACCATACGGTAGTTATGGTAATGGTGCAGCAATGCGCATTGGTCCGGTAGGATTGATTGCGAGAACGGAAGAAGAGGCCATCAGTTTATCCGAGAAAGTAACTGCTATCACTCATAACCATCCTGAAGGAATGAAGGGTGCAGAAGCAATCGCAAGGTTGATGGTGCTTGCGAAAAAGAAAACATCCATTGAAGTAATGCGAGCATTCATTAAAGCTCATTATTATGCTCTTAATTTTACTTTGGATCAAATAAGGGACAATTACACTTTTGATGAGACTTGCCAAGGAACTGTTCCTCAAGCAATTGTTGCTTTTTTTGAATCATATTCTTTTGAAGATGCCATTCGAAATGCCATTTCCATTGGTGGTGATAGTGATACACTAGGAGCAATTACAGGTAATCTTGCGGAAGCATACTATGGTATTCCAGACGATTTAAAAATTCAGGCTTTAGAGTATTTAGATTGGGAATTAGTACAGGTTGTTAACGACTTTTATGAATTTTTAAAAACAAAAAATGACTAGAAATTTGGAGGAGTACCCAAGCGGCTGAAGGGACTCGTCTCGAAAGCGAGCAGATCGGTAAAACGGTGCAAGGGTTCAAATCCCTTCTCCTCCGCCATTAAATTATTAAGAAAATAAGAAGAGAATAACAATCAGTTTTTAGATACTATGGGAAACGCCATAGTATTTTTTATTTTTAAAAAATAATAAAAGAAAACGCTTGACAAAAAAAACGGGGTGGTTTAAAATAAAAGCAACTAGAGGAATCGTTTCCACATTTTAAAAAAATAAGATTTTTTCTTTTTTTTAGCAAAACATGGAAACGATTCCACTTAAATTTGTATTTTCTAGATCTCTTTTTCACTTTATAAAACAAACTATTTTCACATTTTCAACAATAATAAGAAAGGATGAACGAAAATGAAAAATTTTGGAAAACTTTTTTTAAGTGTTATGGTACTTTTGCTTAGTTTCTTGGTGTTTGTTGGTTGTGGTCCAGCAGAAGATGAAGATACGGACGAGGTAAAAGTAATTAAGGTTTGGGTTCATAAATCCGAAGCAGAAGATGAAGGGATTGTTTATTCCACAATTGCTGAATTGTTTAATGAACAACAATTAAAAACTGCTGATGGAACAAGAATTTTAAAAATGAAATTAGAATTTAAAAACAGTTCTGATACTTTACAAACAGCAATCAACGCGGAAATTCTATCAGGAGGACTTCCTGACATTGTTGCTGTTGATGCCCCTAATATAGCTGCTTATGCTGATGCGGGCATTTTAGCACCGATTGATCAATATTTAACAACTGATATTACTTCGAGTTATGTTGACAGCGTCATCGAACAAAGTACGATTGATGGAAAATTATATGCTTTATCCGGTATGGATGCGCCAACTGGAATGTATTTTAATAAGGATTTATTAAAGCAAGTTGGTTATGATGAAGAAGATTTTGGGACAGTTACTAATCCTTGGTCTTGGCTTGATGTTATGGAAGCAATGGTTGCCCTAAAAGCTGCCAACCTTGAATATCGAATTAAATTGAACTTAGGATTTGGTGGCGATGAAGGTGTCATGTATTTATATTCATCATTAATATATTCTTCAGGTGGGAGTTTCTTTGGCGCCAATGAAGTCGTTGATGGTGCCCTTAACTCTTCTAATTCTATTAAAGGAATTAAAATGTTAGAAATGTTCTTCAACCCCGATGATGATGGCGAACCTTGGGTTTACAATGGCAGCAATACAGATGCTTTAGCAGGTGGAGAATGCGCTTTTGAAATTCACGGACCATGGAATATTTCGACGATTAAGAAAAATTATAATACTTTTATTCCAAGTTATGGAATTATGCCGATGCCTGTTTATGAAGACGAAACTACAAAAGGAACGCCGGTTGCTGGTTGTGGTTCATGGGGATTTGGAGTAACGGTTAATTCATCCGATCCTGCTTCAGCAGCGATTGCTGTTGCTTATATAACAGGAGTTACTGGAAGCCAATTAATGTATGAATCAATTGGAACATTTCCAACCCATAAATCACTTTTGAATGATTTAACAGGATTCCAAACGGGAGCTTTAGGTTCATTAGCAACTATTTTACAAGAAATTGCTACTCCCCGACCAAAAATGATCAACTATCCTAAAGTAAGTAGTAGCTACAGTAAAATTATTGAATACATCGAAACAATGAATGGAACAACAGAATACAATTTAGAAGATTACATTGACACTCAAGTCGTTCAAATTGACAATTAAGAGGTGAAAAATGGTAGGATCTGTAAAAAAACCAAATACCCGAATGTATTTTAAATTATTTGGGAAAACATACCGAACTTCTGATACGATTATAGGTTGGAGTTTTTTGCTTCCTGCTGTTATTTTAGGAATTATATTTGTCATTATGCCCATTGTTATTTCTCTAGCCTATTCGTTTACAGATGCCAATTTATTAGAGTTAAATAATACAACTTTTATTGGTTTTGCAAACTTTAAAAATGCCTTTCAAGATAAAATTCTTCTTCAAGCATTTAAAAACACAATGGAATTTGTTTTAAAAGTTATTCCGTTACAACTTGGTGCAGCTCTTTTGTTAGCCTTGATTTTAAATAAGCCAATGAAGGGAAATACCTTTTTTAGATGGGCATTCTTTGTGCCAACAATGTTGTCATTGGCGGTCACATCGATGTTATGGATTAACTTATTGAATGAGCAAGATGGATTGATAAATGCCCTCCTTGAAACTATTGGTTTATCGAGACAACTTTTCTTAAGCGATCCCGAACAAGCCATGGATTTAATTGTCATGATTTCTGCTTGGCAGGGAGCAGGTTACCAAATGTTAATTTTCTTGTCAGCACTAAAAAATATTCCAAAAGAGCTGTATGAAGCATCAAGCATCGATGGAGCGAATAAATTCCAACAATTCTGGCGGATTACCCTTCCTAGCATCAAGCCTACATTCTCATTTGTGCTGATTACAATGATGATTGGGGCATTTAGGTTGATTACCCAACCAATGATTATGACAAGAGGAGGTCCGATTGACCGGACCTTAACGATGTCTTATTATATTTATTTGCAAGGTATTAATTTCCGGGATGTTGGTTATTCAAGTGCCATCGCTTTAATTTATACCATCTTTATGGCTACGATTGCTTTAACCTTAAGAAAAGTCTTTGAGAAAGATAACACAATTTGAGGTGATAATGATGAAAAAGAAGCGAAAAAACATTCCATTATCAATACTACAATTGCCTAAAAAACAAAAAAGACATTACTCAGTTCGTGAAATAATTGCGAAAACATTATTTAGAATTTTTTTAATCGTGCTATGCATTATCTTTTTATTTCCTGTAGTATGGATGCTTTCGAATAGTTTTAAAACTCAAGCAGAAGTGTATGCCTCCATCAATTCCATAAAAACCTTTTTACCAGCTACTTGGAATATCAGCAAATGGTTTTTATCTTATCAAAATTTATTTGCAACTTTTGATAATTTTGGAAGATCCATTCTTAACAGTGTCATTTATGCAACAATTTCGATTACAGGTGTTTTATTAGTTAACTCACTTGCCGGTTATGCGTTGTCTCGTTTTGTTTTTCCTGGTCATAAAACCATCGTTAGTATCATTATTTTAATATTAATTGTTCCTGTTGAGACTTCTATTGTTCCTTTGTATGTTATTTTAAAAAATTTGGGATTATTGACAGCAGAATTGAGAGTCATTGGTTATTTATTACCAGGTATTGTTAGTCCCTTTTATATCTTCATGTTTCGGGCTTTTTTCTTGGGAATTCCTAAAGAATTAGAAGAAGCAGCTTATGTTGATGGTGCTAGTAAATTAACAACCTTCTTTAAGGTTATTGTTCCTCTATCATTGCCAGTATTTGCAACAGTCGCTATTTTTACATTTATGGGAAGTTGGAACGAATATGTGTTTGCACAATTAATGTTCTCTAATCCAGTGCAACAACCTTTGCAAGTATTTTTACAGTTGATTAATAATTTTAATCCGAAAGATATTTCTTTAGTTATGGCATCCTTAACATTTAGTACGATTCCGATCGCCTTAGTTTATATTTTTGCTCAAAGATATATTATTGAAGGTGTCGCTTTTACTGGATTGAAGTAAGGAAGTGGTAATTTGAAAAAAGGTTTATTAATTATCACAGTTTTTTGTTTAATGATGGCCTTTATTGGTTGTGCAAAAACAGAGGAGGATGCAATTTATTATCACGATTATCATGACCCTTATCAAGATAAATTAATATTTGCAACTTCTTTTGATGAAAATGAAGGTAACGAACTTACTGAACAAACAACAATGACAAAAGCCACGATTGAATATGTCTTCACGGATGCTGAATACAAGCAATCGATTGATCCAACTTGGATTACAAATTCAGCAATTAGTGGTGCATGTTTAGCCTTTGATGGTTATTCGAATTATATAAAATATGATTATCAGGATATTCAAATTAGCGGTCCTAACTTAACTATTGATTTATTCATTAGCCCAAGGATGTTTGAATGGGATGTTCCAGGAGCAGTTGTTAACGGAACGGAGCATTTGCAAGTTGTTTTAGGGCAATACATCATGTCAGAAAATCAAGGTTTTGTTATCGGCATGCATAAATATGGTGAATATTCCTTTCAAATAGGACTTGGCGATCGCTGGGTTAAACTTTGGAATGAGTGGAATGATCTTGACCGTTATACTTGGAATCATCTTACCTTTGTTTTTGATGGAACAAACGGATTTATGGGGATATACAAAAACGGGGAAATAATTAATTTTCACAATGATGTATTTGGCGAGATTATTGCTGCGAATACATCTTTGTATATCGGAAAAAGCCAGGTTCCCCAAAAAACAGGCCTTTATGAAATTAATATGTTCAATGGTTTAATGGACGAACTTAAAATTTACCAAGCATCAATTAAAGAAGAGGATATAATAGCCTATCACAACAGTTTTGTACAAAAAAACCGCATGAAAGCCATTGATTTTAAAGATGCTTGGCTTAATGACGAATTGCTAGATGATGATATATACAAACCTCAATATCATGCTTCACCACCTCAACATTGGATGAATGAACCACATGCTTTGTTTTATTTCAATGGAAATTACCATTTGTTTTATCAATTTAATCTTACTGGGCCATACTGGCGGCAAATTGCATGGGGTCATTGGGTAAGTCCTGATATGGTCAATTGGCGCAATGTGAAAGAAGCCATTATTCTTATGAAAAATTCTGTTTGTCCTGATGGTATTTGGTCGGGAGGAGCGTCATACAAAGCTGATGGAACACCCGTATTATTTTTTACAGCCGGTGATGATGCCAAAAGCTTTGGGCAATGGAGCAATCAAAATATCGCCATTGCAATACCGAAAGATTTAAGCGATCCTGATTTAACGGAGTGGGATGTAAGCGATCAATTAGTAGCCGTCTCAACACCATCAATGGCCAAAACAAACGAATTTCGTGATCCAAATATTTATTTTGAAGATGGAACTTACTACATGTTTGTCGGATCTGCTCGTTATGATAATAAAGGAACTGCCCAAGTATTTACAACTCAAGACGATTCTTTTTTGAATTGGGATTATCAAGGCGAACTGTTCATGCCTTCTGTTTATCATAATTATATGGGTACGACATGGGAATTAGTAAATCTTGCGAAAATAACGAACGCTAATAAAACAGTTTCTAAGTATATATTTGCGTTTTCTCCCGCGGGTTCTGGTGCGGATAATGATATTTACTATTATTTGGGGGACTTCGATAAAACAACGATGACTTTTATTCCTGAACATGAAGATCCAAAATTAATGGATTTTGGGAACAATGTGTTTACGGGGCCAACGGTTTCGACGGATCCCCTAACAGGACGTGTTTTAATTTGTAGCATTATTCAAGGCCAACGAAATGGTCATCAAGATTATGATGCAGGATGGGCCCATACTGCTGGTATTCCTCGTCAATTGTCACTTGATGATGCCGGCAGTTTAAAAATTACCCCTTTAAACGAATTAAATAATTTAAAAACTGATGTCATTGTTGATAAAAAAGATACTAATATTGAATTTGCAAACCAAGCTTTAGCATCAGTGGTCGGCAATCAGTTATACTTGCATGTTCAATTAACTAATGAAAATTCTCAAAATTTTGGACTTACTTTAAAAGAAGATCAACTAGGGAGAAAGACAGTCCTAAATTATAACGCAATCGATCAATTTATTTCAATTGATACAACTAATTCTGGAAATAGTGTTGTGAAAGGAATCTTTGGGGGAGGAATTTCTCTTCTTCCTGGGGAAGTATTAGATTTAGAAATATTTATTGATGGAGCAATGATTGAAATATACATCAATGGGTATCAAACATTGACGGCGATGGTTTATAACAATGCATCGGAAATGTCGTTATTTGCTGATGGTCAAATTATGGTTGATGTTTTGCAAGTAATTAAAATGAAAACAATCTAGGAGGGAAAAAGATGATGATAACAAAAAAACTATTGACTATTTTTTTCCTATTATTCATTGTTTCAAGTTTATATGCATGTGGAAAGAGCGACCCTTATACAAAAGATTTATTGTTACATTTAACTTTTGATGAAGGTCAGGGCAACAAAGTGAATGATGCTTCGAAAAACGAAGCTCCAGCGACTGTTGCTTATGTTTTCACAAACCCTAGCTTTATGGAAAATCCTGAGGATCCACAGTGGCGCGCAACAGGGATCAATAATGGCTCCTTATTGTTTGATGGATATTCTAATTTTATCCGTTATCAAGAAGAAGATTTAAAAATTCGCGGTTCAAAATTATCAATTAGTGTTTGGATTGCTCCAAGGGCCTTTGAGTGGGACGATCCCAATGCCAAAGACAATGGAACTGATAAATTAACAGCGATTGTTTCTCAACACAATAAAAGTGAAAACCAAGGATTTATTCTTGGCTATCAACGCCATGGTTCTTGGAGCTTTCAAGTAGGTCTTGGTGACCGATGGTTAACTTTATGGGATGAAGGTAATCCCCTTAAAAAATATGAATGGAATCATATTGTGGCAACCTTCGATGGTGATCAAGGCGAAATGGCCATATATTTAAATGGCGAATTAGTCAACATTGATTATTTTTTCGAAGGGGCAACCATTATGGGAGCGTCGGGCGAACCCTTCCTCATTGCTCGTAATAGTTATCCAGGTTCGAATGCTACGGCAACTTTAAATATGGTAAGTGGATTGATTGATGAGTTAAAAGTCTATGAAGCCAGTTTACAAGCAAATGATGTAAAGCAAGTTTACGAAAGTAAGACAGTTCCGGAAATTGCTTTTGAGGATATTTGGTTACAAAATATTCTGACAGATGATTTTTATAAAACACAATATCATGGTGGTCCTTATCAACACTGGATGAATGAACCTCATGCTCCAATGTATTACAATGGGTATTATCACTTATTTTTCCAATTCAATATGTTTGGCCCTTATTTTCGCAATATTGGATGGGGGCATTTAATCAGTGATGATATGGTTAATTGGCGTCCATTAAAAGAAGTTATCACCCCAACAGCTGATTCCGTTTGTCCGGATGGTGTATGGAGCGGTGGTGTAACTTATGATAATGAAGGCATTCCCGTCTTACTATTTACTGCTGGAAATGACTCTTATCAAAAAGATGGTTTGATAAGCAATCAAAACATTGGTATTGCTAGGCCCAAAGATCCAACCGATCCCTACTTAACAGAATGGGTAATCGATGATGAATTAGCTATTAAACAAGTAGCTGGTCAAGGAGCATCGGGACAATTTCGTGATGCCCATGTTTGGCAAGAAGAAGATACTTGGTTTTTACTAATTGGATCATCAAGTACCAAAATCAATACTGGTGGGACAGCTTTACTTTATACAACAAAGGATGACTCGTTTAATAATTGGACCTACAAAGGGCAATTGTACGAACAAGTCAATCAACCTGCCGATTTAGGGCCTGTTTGGGAACTTCCGATTATGCTTCCCGTAACAAACGAAAGTAAAACAATTACAAAATATATGTTGATTATTAGTCCTGCTCCTGCTGACAGTGCCGATAATGATATTTATTATTGGCTTGGTACTTTCGATAAAACTGCTGGTCGTTTTATTCCCGATCCTGCTTTTGGGACGACTCCAAGACTACTTGATTATGGTAATAATGTTTTTACTGGCCCTTCAGGTTTTATTGATCCAGTTTCCCAAAAAACTTATCTTTTCAGTATCATGCAGGATCAAAGGAAACCATCGGATGTCTATTTATCTGGGTGGGCAAACTGTGTTGGACTGGCTAGAGAAGTTTATTTAAACAGTGACGGAACGGATTTAATGATTCGCCCAGTATCCGCACTAGAAGACTATTACCAAGAGACATTAGTCACAATGAGCAATAAGTCCATCAGTGAAGCCAACACCCTATTAACTGATGTAAAGGGTGACATGCTTTATATTCACGTAGAATTTGAAAACATTAATGCTACTTTGTTTGGAATAAAAGTTCGCAAGAACGCCACTACGTTAGAAGAAACAACGCTTTATTTTAATGAGACATTAAAAACCTTAGGAGTAAAAACAGGTTTAAGTGGTGCATTAAGCGATAACCAAAACATTTCAGGAAATTTCTATGGCTCATTTGTTTTAGATAATAATATTTTAGTCATGGATATTTACCTCGACCGTTCTTTAATTGAAGCTTTTTTCAACAATGAAAAAGCTATTTCTGCCCGTATTTATCCCGATCCTTCATCTTTAGGGTTACTCTTGTTTTCAGAAAATGGTGAAGTCAACATAAACCAAATGACTGTCAAAACAATGAAATCAATTTATGAAGAGGTAACACTGGATGAAGAATAAATGGCTTTTGATTGCTATCCTTCTTTCTTTCATCATGATATTAGGAGGATGTAATCAAACTGTGGATGGCGAATATTCCTTTTTAAACGCTAGTTTTGAAAGTGGTACCTTAAAAAACTGGGAAGAAGACGGTGATGCTTTTACTGATGCTGGTGTTGTTCTTAATGACAAAGATGAAAATGGCAATCGCTTTAACCAAACGGGAGAATTTCTCTTTTATGGTAAAAAAGCAGGCTTAAGTAAAACCGGTTTTATGTTAAGTGAAAAATTTCAATTAAAAGGGAATGGAAAAATCGGATTTTTGATTAGCGGTGGAGCAAATGTCGACTTATGTTATGTTTCTTTAATTGACTCAAGAGGGAATGAATTAGCAACACGCGCTAATTTAAATTTTGATGAAAGCAGTCCAAATACTCTCCATCGGGTCATATTGGATGGAAGTAGTCATATTGGAAAAACAGTTCAAATAAAAATTATTGATAATGATAATAATACCGATAACTATAATTACATCAATGTTGACGATTTTATCGTTAATTATCAAGGAGTTGAAGATCAAGTGGGAAAAGTACACGATGCATATCAATATGTTCTTGAAAATCTTAATACTGTAAACCCAACTTACCGTCATACTTATCATGCTGCATCTCCAATAGGATGGAGTAATGATCCCAACGGATTAATTTGGTTTAATGGTGAAGGTCATTTGTTTCACCAATTTAACCCTTATGCCAGCAGTTGGGGCCCAATGCATTGGGGG
This sequence comes from Bacilli bacterium, assembly GCA_050174575.1. Taxonomy (GTDB): domain Bacteria; phylum Bacillota_I; class Bacilli_A; order ML615J-28; family CAG-698; genus UBA2253. The sequence goes on along the minus strand of JBFXJT010000007.1, from coordinate 42,040 downwards.
CATCAAACAACGAAGGATTTTGTTAAGTGGGAATTACAGCCTGTAGCTTTAGCTCCCGATCAAAAATATGATCAAGATTTTGGGTGCTTTAGTGGGACGGCTATTGAAAAAGATGGGAAATTATACCTCATGTATACTGGCGTAGCCAATAATCAACAAACACAAAATCTAGCAGTGTCCGAAGATGGGATTAATTTTGAAAAATTAACCCGTAATCCAGTTATTTCTACAATTGAGGTACCAATCGGTGTATCAACAGCTGATTTTCGTGATCCAAAAGTGTTTTATCATGATGGATATTATTATTGTTTGATCGGTACGAAAGCAAATGGCTATGGCATGGTTGTCCTTTATCGTTCGAGCAATTTAACTAGTTGGGATTATGTTGGCAAAGTCATGAACAATAACAATCCTCAAGCACCAAATTTCTTACAGTTAAATGGTGTTTATGAATGCCCAGATTTTATTGAGTTAAATAATCAAGAGATTTTAATTGTTAGTCCACAAAATTTACCAAGAGACAAGACGAAATTTGAAAATATTCACTCGGTAGTTTATATGGTTGGTGGAATTGATTATCAAACGGGGAAATTCAATTATGATGAATTTCAAGAATTTGACGGTGGATTTGATTTCTATGCTGCTCAAACGATGATAACGCCTGATGGACGAACAATTATGCTAGCATGGATGCAAATGTGGGATCGTACTTTAGTCACACAAGCGCATAACTGGGTTGGTGCTTATACCTTGCCAAGAGAATTGACCTATAAAGATGGCCATATTTATCAAGCCCCAGTTAGAGAAATCGAAAATTATCGTCAAAATGAAGTCAGTTATCAAAATAAAACGATTAATGGAAACTTAGTCCTCCCACAAATTTCTGGTAAGACGGTTGAACTGGAACTTGAAATTGAAGTTGGATCTGCATCTAAAGTTGGGGTGAAACTGTTTAAAGGAACAGAAAACGAAACATTAGTTTATTATGATGCTCTTTCACAAACAGTTATCTTTGATCGAGGAAATTCAGGTGAAACAATCAGTGGTGCGGAAATCAACCGTCAAACTAGGAGTGCTGACGTTTCCTTAAATAATGGGATTTTAAAATTACGAATCTTTTTAGACGTTTCCAGTGTTGAAGTCTTTATTAATGATGGTTATATTACGATGACTGGAAATGTTTACCCAGGCTTAAATGACACTGGTATTGAATTTTTCACTGTTGGGGGAAGTTCTATATTAAAGCAAATAAGCAAATATGACATTATTGTAAAATAGAGGAAAAGGAGAAAAAAATGAAAAAAACATGGCGTTTTACCTTTGTATTTATGCTAGCACTCTCTTTATTATTGTTAGCAGCATGTGGTAAAGAAGAAGAGTATCCAACCCAAATTACAAACGGTGGATTTGAAGTTGGAACAGCAGAAGTTTGGACGGGATGGACAAAAACAGAAACGGCTTTTAGTCCTCGCGGTATCGTTAATGATCTAAAAGTAAATGGAATTACTGTAGATAAAACAGGAGAATTTTGGTTCAGTGGAACGGATGGTGGTACTCAACAAATGGTTGGTACACTAACATCTTCTTTCTTTAAATTAACTGGAACTGGTAAAATTGCTTTTAAAATGGGAGCTGCAAAAAATCAAGATAAGATTTTTGTTGAGTTCTTTGAAAAAGACAATGCCACGGCTTTGTTAAAAATAACGAATACTGATTATGATGAACCATTTATTACTGATCAAATGATCAGAAGAGTTGTTGATTTATCAGCACATTTGAATAAAATCATTTATATCAGAGTAACTGACAGTGATAACACCGATGATTATGGCTATGTCAATTTAGATGATTTTGTAGTTTGTTTGACTGAAGCAGAAGTTACAGCTATGCAAGCAGAACGTGATGCCCAAATTGAAGCTTATGGAGAACCAGAATTTGAAGAAGACCCAACATCAACAACGATTACAAATGGTGGGTTTGAAACAGGTGATTTAACTGGTTGGAAACAATTAAGCGGTACAGCATTTGGTGGAACAGTTGTCGTTCCAACATCACAATTTTATTGGACTGATCGTATGGTTTATGGTGAAGGTGATTATTATTTAGACGGAAATAACAATGCAGCTACTGCCGAATCAGCAGTTGGAGCAATCCGTTCTACAAAATTCACATTAGCCGGTGATGGTTGGATTTCCTTTATGATTGGTTCTGGGCCAACAAATTGTTATATTTCTATTAATGACGGAACAACAGATGCAGAATTAATCCAAGTCACTAATACAACATTTAACGATCCAGGATTACCATTGACATTACGTCGCGTTTATGTTGATGCATCCGAATACCTTGGCGATGTGTTGTACATCTCGATTGTGGACAACAATCCAAGTAGCGGATTTGCTTTCATCAATGCTGATGATTTCCGTGTTAGTATGACGGAAGTTGAAGTAAAAGCTTTAATGAAATCTACTTTCCAAGCAATTATGGCAGAAACATACACCGATTCATATAATTCGCTAGCTCATTTACAAGAATACTATACAAATTATGATTATCCATTTGAATTACCTGCCTTAATGATTGAAACTGAAGCAGAAGGTTTTGTAACGGCGATGGTAAATGATTACAACTTGACAGCATTAATGGCTGATGTCGTGATAACTTATGGCGAAACGGCTGTACCAGCTGTCATTACAAAAGTTGTTTTAGGCGAAACAGAGTTTACAACAGGATTTGATGCTTTTGATTTTGATCAAGAAGGAACATATGTTGTTCATTATGGGACAACTTATGAAAGCGAAACAGTTACGAGCACATTCAATGTTGTCGTTTCTGCCGATACCAATGTCGCAAACGGTGGATTTGAAACAGGTGATATGACTGGTTGGAGTGTTGTTTTTGGCGATATAATTAATGGTGCCTTAAGCGCAGAAACTTTCTGGGGCGAAATGATTGCTTATAACCAACAAGGAAATTACCATTTTGATGGTTGGACAGCAACAAGCGTGGAATCAGCTGGTTATACTTTACGCTCTGGATTATTTACATTATCTGGTACTGGTTGGGTTTCCTTCATGATGGGTGGAAAAGCTGCCGCTGTTCGTGTTGTAAAAGAAGATGGAACAGTCATCGGTTATTTCACAAATTATCGTTTCAAAGATTTTGATTTCCCATACCTTGCTAATGGTGGACGTTTAGCGACCATGACACGTTACTTTGCGGACTTATCGGCTTATTTAGGCGAAAAAGTTTATGTTGAATTGATTGATGATCCAGCTACAGCTGGTTGGGCAGTTTCTTTCTTTGATGATATTAATTTCTATCATACAACTGTTCCTGATGTTGCAAATGGCTTTGATACTGTTGCTGGTTCTACAAAAGACAGTGTCCAAGAACCAGATGTTAATATCGAATGGGAAATGGGCAATAATGGTTTAATTATCAATGGAGGTTTTGAAACTGGTGATATGACTGGTTGGACTTCTGAAAAAGTTACAGTTAATGCTGTTATAAGTCAAACACATTATTGGAATGAAAAATTACCATATAACCAAAGCGGTGATTATCACTTTGACGGATGGACTTCAGGTGTTGCGGAAAGCGAGCAATATTCATTACGCTCAACCAATTTTACTCTTCACGGAACAGGCTTTATTTCTTTAAAAATGGGTGCTAATGCTGCAGCTGTAAAAGTTTATTTAGCTGACGGGACACAAATTGGTTTATATAAACAAAATCGTTTTAGCGATACCAATTTCCCAAGTGTAGATTTAGGTGGATCATGGGCAGATATGGGGACATATTTTATTGATTTAAGTGCTTACTTAGGCCAGGAATTGTATTTGGAACTTTGTGATATTGAAGTAGCTGGTTGGGCTGTTGCCTTCTTTGATGAAGTTGTAACATACTATGCAGTTACTCCAGATATTGCTAATGGCTTTGATACCGTAACTCTTTACAGTAAAGATACGAGCGATCAATGGACTGTCGAACGAACACACAATATTCCATGGCAAACAATTACTAATCAAATGGGATAAGGTTGTTTAATAATAAAGTAGTTCTTTCAAAATGATGTTAATCATCCATGAAAGAACTACTTTCATTACAATATTTCGAAAAACGGTTAAAAAATAGTAGTACGTAGTGATATAATATAGTTTATGAAAACATGTTAGGAGGCGACTACCTTGGCCCAAATGAAAGAAGTTGCAAAACGAGCTGGGGTTGGCATGGGAACTGTTTCGCGATACATTAATAAAAACGGTTATGTATCTGAAGAATCGCGAAAAAAAATAGAAGATGCAATTAAAGCACTCAATTACATTCCTAATCAATTAGGGCGAAATCTACAGGCACAAAGATCTGGATTAGTTGCCCTATTTGTTCCAACCATTAGTCACGTTTTCTTTAGTAAAATTGCTTTTTACATTGAGGATTACTTGTATAAAAAAGGTTTCAAAATGATTATTGTCAGTTCTCAAGGAAAAAGAGATAAAGAAGTTCATTTATTGAATATGATTAAGACAGGACAAGTCGACGGGATTATTTTCATCACCAATCACTTATATCAGGATGTTGATTTCAAAGGGCTAAACATAGTGACTTTGGATCGTCATCTCGACAACGTTCCTTGTGTTACAAGTGATAATTATGAAAGTACTTTTAAAGCCATTGAGCATCTTGTCCAAAAAGGGTGTCATCACATTGGCTATATTGGTGGTATGTCCACTGCTCCTTCAGAAACACAAAAACGTTACTTTGCTTATTTGGATGTAATGCAAAAATATAATATGGTTCCGACTTCTTGTTATAAGAATGTATATCATGGTGAAGAATTTGTTGTTGCAAAACAATTTATGCAAGAGAACCCAACATTGGACGGAATTTTTGCCCAAAGTGATACCTTTGCCAATACTTGCTTTCAGATAGCTACTCAACTTGGAAAAAAAGTTCCTGAAGAAATCAAAATCATTGCATTTGATGGAGTCATGGATGAGATTTTACAACATCCTAAATTTACTGTTGTCAAACAAGATATTGAAGCTCTTGCCGTTGCCATTGTTAATCAACTGATATTACGAATTAATCATGAAACATCGGAAGAATTCATTTTTGTTCCAACTAATTTAATTTTAGGTGAAACAACTTAAGGAGAAACAAATGATAGTCTGTATTGGCGAAATCCTTGTTGATTTAATAGGTCAAAAAGTTAATAACACGATGTCTTATCAAACATTTGCGGGTGGAGCTCCTTTTAATGTTGCTTGTGGCATTGCTAAGTATGGAGGAAATGTTCAGTTCGTTGGAAATGTCGGAGTTGATTTGATGGGTCAATTTTTAATTGATTTTGCATCTAAAATTCCTTTTTCTAAAACATTAATTACGGAAGATCCATTTCACAATACTACTTTAGCATTTGTTGCGAATGACGATGATGGCGAACGCCACTTTAGTTTTTATCACAAAAACCAAGCGGATTTTCATATCCCCAAAACCAGCTTAGAAGCCATCAAACAAGCTGATATTGTTCATCTTGGTTCATTACTGTTAAGCGAACCAAAAGGAAGAGAACTTGCAAATCACATTATTAAACTTGTGAAAAAAAGCCATAAATCATTAAGTTTTGATGTTAACTATCGCGATGATTTATTCGTTGATGCGCAAACAGCAATTAACATTTATACATATTACGCAAAAAAGGCAGATTATTTAAAAATATCTCAAGACGAATTAATTTTATTTACTGGTGAAACAGATTTAGAAAAAGGATTGATGAAACTCACAACAAAAAACCAAATAGTCTTTTTGACTTTGGGAAAAGATGGCTCTGTTTTTTTTCACCATGGGCGCTTGCTCAAAGTACCATCAATTATTGTAAAACCAATTGATACAACGGGTGCAGGAGACGCTTTCTATGCTGGTGTTTTAGTCAATTTAGACAAATTAGATATTGATGATTTAACTGATGAGCAAATTGTACAAATTTTACGGTTTGGTAATATTTCAGGCGCGTTAGTGACAACAAAAAAAGGGGCAATTGATGCCCTTCCTACCTTAGATGAAATAAATAATTTAATGTGAGAAGGTCCGAAAATCGGACCTTTTTTTATTCGTTATCAATAACATGAACTATACGGATAATTTGATTAATATTGTTGCTTGAGTCTTTTGCTTGATAAACAATTTCATAATCACCAACAACTTGATTGTTAATTTCTCCAGTTATGATGGGGTCAATCACAACATTGCTATTGTCGGTTATCGTAACACCAGCGTCAACCCAATTTTCACCGATTAAAATAGTGTCAACACCAGGATTTAAGTAAATAATAGGGGCAGTATCATCAATTACAGTCACTATTCGTGTAATTGTTTTAAAAATACCGTTATAACTAGCTTCATAAACAATTTCATAAGCCCCGAGCATTTGGGTGTTGACGGTTGAAGAAACGACCTTGACATCAAGGCTCAATAAACCAAAAGTTGCTTTGACACCTGGATCAACATATTCGCTATTAATTTCAACTGTATCGATACCAGACTTTAAAGACATTTTAACAGTTGTGTTTTCACCAATTGTACAACCAACGATAGCAAGTAAACTAACAAAAAGGAGGAATAATATTATTTTTTTCATACTTCATACCACCTTTTTTTATCGTTTACAATAAAAGCTACGGTTGAAGTTGGTTCAACTTCTTTCACAACATAGACATATTTATGTTTTTGATAGGTAATATTTTGGACAACAACTTCATAAACAATTACATAAGTGCCTTCCTGATTGTAATCTACGGTTCCTTTTGTTGTAATTGTTCCAACATTTGTATTTGCTCCGGCATCTAGGTATTCATTTCCTTCAAAAATTGTTGTTACATCATCATTAAGAGTTATTTGGACAACAGGTGGTTTTTCTATAACAGATACCACTCTTGTTTTTTCGTACACCAAATTTGCTTCTTCATATATAAAGTATAAAACAAGGTAACGACCAATAAAATGAGTATCGACTTGACTTTGAGTTGTATAAGTAATATTTGAATTAGAAATGATTAACCCGGCATCAATCCATTCTTCATTTTGATAGATTGTATCAATTCCCGGTTGTAAAGCAATGCTTGTTGGTTTGAATGTTTTATTAAATATTGCTATTATTGTTAAATTAGAGGTAACGTTTAATGCTTCTTCACTCCAACCGATAAATTCATAGAAAAAGCTTATTGAATCTGGTTTTGTATAAGATGAAGGCGGAGTAGCATTTTCCCCATAATTGACGGTTTGTTGACTGATGATTGTATCATCTACTAAGTAAATTACTTCAAATGTTTGGATTGTGAAAAAACCAAATAAGGACAGATTGTTTTCTAAACCACCATCATCAAGTGGGGTTGTGAAACTATCATCTAAATACCAACCACTAAAAGTATATCCTTCTTTGGCAGGTTCAAGATTAGGAATTTCACTATTATACGGCAAAGTGATGGTATCATAAAGTTCGTTATCAATAAAATAGGAAATATCATAATCATTGATATCAAACAAAGCATACAGTGTCATCGATGAAGTAACAGGTTCATTTTGATAGGGAATGGAATAATTACTGTCTAAATACCATCCATGAAAAGTATAACCAGTTAACAAGGAAGGTGGTGGTGAAACAGATTCGCCTTCTTTTACTTGAATCGGATCAATCGCCGATCCCTGTGTTACAAAGAAAATATTATAATAAGTATCAAGTTTTTCAAATTTTGCATACAGCGTCAAATCTGCGGTAACTGGTCCAGAAACATATGGTTCTAAATATTGACTGTCTAAAAACCATCCAATAAATTGATATTGATCAAGGGATGTAGTTGGAAGGGTAAAAGAACCATTTGCTGCGACAATCATATCTTCTACATAAGAACCAGATGTTACAAAAGACACTAAATATGAACTTTTAGTATATTTCGCATACAAAGTAATATTTGTGCTGGTTACACTTGTTCCCATAACCCAAGGTGTCATCAATAAACTATCCTTGTACCATCCTTCGAAAATGGATAATTCTTTTTCAGGAATTTGAGTGCATATAAATGGACGATTAGCCGCTACTTGAATTGGCTCTAGAACTGTTCCACCGAAAGTTTCAAACGAAACGGTAACTAAAGGATGAACTAAGGCATCATAACTATTAACAAGTCCATAACCATATGAATCATCTTTGCCTAAATTTCCCAAATCAGTTGCTGTTAGTAAAATTCTTGACAAAATTTCCTCATCGGACATATTTAAATATGCAAGCATTAAAGCTAAAACACCCGATACTTGTGGGGCAGCCAAAGAAGTACCGGACCCATAGCCGTAGGTATTTCCTTTAACTGTTGTATAAATGTTTGTTCCAGGAGCGGCAACACTAATATTTGAACCGAAATTTGAATACGTGGCTAATAATTGTGTTTGATCAACAGCAGATACAGAAATTGTTGTGTCAAAACTTGCAGGATAGTAAGGGGTACTAACACTATCATTACCAGCAGCAGCAACAATGAGTGCGCCTTTACTTCGTGCATATTCTAATGCTGTCTTTGTTAATGGGTTGGCATAAGGACTTCCTAAACTCATGTTAATGACATCAGCACCATGGTCAGCAGCATAATAAATACCTTCAATGACGGAACTATCAAGAAAAGATCCTTCGTTTGGCTCATTTGCTTTGATAACCAATAATGAAGAGGAAGGTGCAACACCAGCAATCCCAATGTTATTGCCTTTTGTTGCGGCGATTACACCAGCTACCATTGTTCCATGACCTTGATCATCAATGACTTGTGTTAAACCGACTGTCTTTGTTTTCGAATTGTAAGATAGTGAAGAAATCTTCCCTGTAAATTCACTATGATAAATATCTATTCCAGTATCGATGATAGCCACTAAAACACTACTGCTTCCCATTGTCAATTGCCAAGCATCATAGGTATCAATTAAGGATAAAGCATATAATTTTGTTAAGTCTTCCTGATTTATTGGTGGTCTAGCATCAGTAATAGACAGGTTATTAGGAATAAAGGATAGATCGGTATCATTTAGTAATGATTTATATTGTTCATCATCTTGGGCAACGAAAGTAGCATAACCATAATTTGAATAATCAAGAAAATCTAGATTATATGTTTTTGCAATTTCATTTGCCTCATTTTCATCAATTTCCATTAAAAGGTGGAGATTATTAGATGAATTGATTTCGTAATTTTTCGAAGAAGGGTTTGGATAGATTGCTCCCAAAGCAAGGATAAAAAACAAATTAAGGATAAAAATAAGTTTTATTGATTGCCTCATGTTTCTTCTCCTTTCTATATTTATATAACAATTTTAAAATAGCTTTTGCCAGTTTTTCTTAATTTATTATAGCAAAAAAACATATAAAATTAAAGAAAGAAAAAACGTTCTTTTATAAATGATTTGAGAAATTAAATTTTGATCATAAAAATTAATAAATAGATTCCTGATTATTAATGTTGAAAAAAGGAGACAACTATATTATAATATGATAAGTAAATTGTAGAAAATTACTTTTCTTTTTTAGGAGGCCCAAAAATGGTAAGAAAACGTCATCCAATAAAACTTTATGGTTTTAACAATCTTACAAAAACATTGAGTTTTAATATATATGATATTTGCTATACTAGAGATGACCTTGAAAGAAAAGCTTATATTGAATATATCAATGAGCAGTACAATAGTACCCGCTTAAAAAAGATTTTAACCGAAGTTACTAAAATGATTGATGCGAAGATTTTAAACGTAGCGACCCAAGATTATGAACCCCAAGGGGCAAGCGTTACTGTTTTAATTTCCGAGTATCATGGGAAAAACGAACAAGTCGAAATTCCCGCAAAAGAATCCGTTGTTGGCCATTTAGATAAAAGTCATTTGACTGTTCATACATATCCTGAAAGTTATCCCGGCAGTCCCATCAGTACTTTTCGAGTTGATATTGATGTTTCCACATGTGGAGAAATTTCTCCATTAAAAACATTAAATTACTTAATTAATCAATTTGACTCGGATATAATTACAATTGATTATCGCATTCGTGGGTTTACTAGAGATTTAAACGGTGAAAAGCATTTCCTTGATCATGACATTGATTCTATTCAAGACTTTATCCCCGATGAGGTTTTATCAAAGTATACAACTTACGATGTGAATTTGGCTTATACCAATATTTTTCACACAAAAATGATGCTAAATACCCTTATATTAGATAATTATTTATTCAATATCAAAAGTACGGATTTGACAGAAGAAGAAGTTGCGAAAATCAGACAAGAAATTAACGCTGAAATGGCAGAAATATTTTATGGAATGAATATTCCGCGAATGAAGTTGGAGAAATAATGGATAAATGGTTTAGTGAATACTGGACGGATAATATTCAGTTTTCGATAAAAATAAAAGAGCATTTATTTTCTCAAAAGACCCCCTTCCAAAAAATAGATTTTTATGATTCTTATGAATTGGGGCGTTTTTTTACTCTTGATGACATCATGATGGCCAACGAAAAAGACGAATTTATTTATCATGAAATGATGATTCATTTTCCTTTGTCAGTTAACCCATCCATTTCCAATGTATTGGTGATTGGTGGTGGTGATGGTGGTTCAGTCCGAGAATTATGCAAATACCCAACTATCAAGTCCATTACTATGGTGGAAATTGATGAAATAGTTGTTCGTAAATGCCAAGAGCTGCTGCCACAAACAGCAGCAAAATTAACGGATCCTCGAGTAAAATTAATATTTACAGATGGAAGTGCATTTGTTAAGCAAACACACGAGACTTATGATTTAATTGTAATCGATTCGACTGATCCCATAGGACCAGGCGAAGGATTGTTCAGCCGTGAATTTTACAAAAATTGTGCTAACATTTTAAAGCCGAATGGAATTCTTGTTAATCAGCACGAAAGTCCCTACTTTGAAAAAACGCGCCAAGAAATGTTACGAGCACATGAAAAACTTAGAGAGATTTTTCACACAGCAACAGTATACCAAGCATTCATCCCCACTTATCCAAGCGGCCATTGGTTGTTTGGATTTGCTTCTAATACAGAAAATCCTCAGATTATTAAGGGAAGTCAATCCTTTATTGACTCATTAAATTTAAAGTATTATAATTTTTCTATTCACCAAGCTTCCTTGGTATTGCCTAATTATGTCAAACAAATACTAAGTAAATAGAGGGGCAAAGTATGAATAACTGTAATTTTTTAGACTTTTTTAAAGAATCTCCTATTCCTTGTTCTTTTCATGAAATTATCTTTAACGAAAAACAAGAACCTGTTGACTACTATTTTTCCGGAGTAAACGAAGCGTTTGAACGGTTTATTCCACTTCCAAAAGAAGCATTAATAGGAAAAAGTTATTTATCAACAGCAAATGTTAATAATCATTTTAACAATGAATGGTATCAAAACTTTAGGAAAGCAGTAAATCAAAAAGAGGTTAAAACATGCAATTGCTTTTTACCTATTAATCATTCATGGGTTAAAGCAACCATCTTTCCCATTGATTGTCATCACTTTGGTTGCTTTTATGAAGATATCACTAAAACCATGAAAGAAGAGGAATTATTAAAAGGATTAATCGATGTTAACCTTGACCTTTTAGTGGTCTCAGATATGGATGGTCATTTTATTAAAACAAATGATTATTTTGAAAACCTAGTTGGAGCCAACTTTGCTGATTTAACAACCCGTACTTTTTTTGAATTTATGCATGAGGAAGATATTTCTTCTACAAGAGAAGTGATGAAAAATTTACTTAAGGGTGAAGAAATTAATAATTTTGTTAATCGTTATAAAGATAAAAATGGACAATATCATTTTTTAGAGTGGCGGGCAAAACAATTTGGAAGATTTATTTATGCGTCTGCACGCGATATCACTAAAACAGTAGAATTAGCTAACCGTCTTGAATTTGAAATGACAATTGATAACCTTACCGGACTTTACAATCGTCACTTCTTTCATAAAATTACTAATGAAACAATGGAAAAAGCCAACAATACAGCTTTGCCTTTATCAATGATTATTGCTGATATTGATCATTTTAAATTTGTAAATGATACTTGGGGCCATCCTGTTGGTGATGATATTTTAGTAAGTTTTTCCCAACTGTTAAAATCATCAATTAGAAAAACAGACTATTTGTCTCGTCTTGGAGGCGAAGAATTTGTTATCGTATTGCCAGATACAAAAGTGGAAGATGCTGTAAAAGTTGCTGATAAAATTCGAATTGCTGTTGCAGGTTTCAGGTTTCCCATTATTTCCAAATTAACGGCAAGTTTTGGTGTTGCCCAAATGATTCCTAACGAGTCATTAAGAAGTTGGTATAAACGTACGGATGATGCAATGTACTGTGCAAAAGAACAGGGACGTAACCGTGTGGCAAGCTCTTCAGAGAGCCTCTCCATGGAATCTTTATCAACTTCACCGTATTTTGAATGGCATAATGAATGGAGTAGTGGCAATGTTGATATAGATAATCAACATCGAGAGATTATTGAATTGGGAAACAACTTAATTTTTATGTTTCAAACAAATGTTCCCTATGAAAAAATTATCAATCAAATTGAAAAAATCATCAAACACATTTCTCAACATTTTTATTTTGAAGAAAAAGTAATGTATAATTTAGATTATCCTAATTATGATGAACATTGTGCTCTGCATCGCGACATTATTTTAAAAGCAAATGATATGAAAAAGAAATATCAAAATGGTGAAATAAAAAGTATCGTTTTAGCATCGTTTTTAGTAGATAATTTTATTGTTGGTCATATGGCTGAAGCGGATACTAAATATTTCTATCTTACCAAACAAAACGATTAAGCACTCCAATTGGAGTGTTTTTTTGTTTAACTTTGTGGCTCTTGACAAGCCATTTTTGTTTCGGTATAATAGTATTAGTTAATACACAGAGGTGCGTTATTTAGGGTAATTTGTCAATGCTAAGGGAATGAACTCCCAATGTGACAAATAAAGGGAAATATCGCCGAAAGATTTAATGAGTTCATTCATTAAAGTCTTGGTGGACAAGGAATGCCTTATCCACTGCCATTTGGGAAATGGAGCGCTGTTGTCTTTAAAAGACAACAGCTTTTTTTATGAAAGGAGTTATTTCTTGAAAAAATTGACAATTAACGAATTGTTTATTGGACAAACAAGTTCAATAACAAAGAGTTTTACAGAAACTGATGTTAACAATTTTGCCTCAGTTTCTGGTGACTTTAACCCCGCTCATGTAAATGAAGATTATGCAAAAACAACGATTTTTAAAACGAGGATAGTTCATGGTATGCTTGTTGGCTCTCTTTTTAGTGCCATCTTAGGTACTGAATTACCTGGTTTAGGAAGTATCTATACTTTCCAAAGTTTAAAGTTTATTAAGCCAGTTTATTTGAATGATACAATAACGGCTTTTGTGACTGTAAAAGAAATCATTATGGAAAAAAATCGTGTTGTTTTTGATTGCGTTGCAAAAAACGACAAAAACGAAGTGGTGATAGTCGGTGAAGCGACTATTATGCCCCCTAAGTAAGGAGGAAATATGCGAGGTTTTATTTGTAAGGAAAATTTTAAAAGTCACCTTAAATCCGGCATGACGATTATGGTTGGTGGTTTTTTAGCAAACGGAAGTCCTGATTACTTAATTGATTTAATTTTAGAAACAAGTTTTACCGATTTTACAATCATTTGTAATGACGGAGGATTTGAAGACCGAGGAGTTGGAAAATTGATTGTTGCTAATCGGGTTAAAAAATTGATTGCATCCCATATTGGAACAAATCCAACTGTCGGGAAGTTGATGCAAGAAGGTAAACTAGAAGTTGTTTTAGTTCCTCAAGGGACATTGGTCGAACAAATCCGTGCTGCAGGTGCGGGACTAGGTGGTGTTTTGACCCCAACTGGACTAAAAACAATTGTTCAAGAAGGGAAAAGAGTAATCCAGGTTCAAGGGATTGATTATTTGCTAGAAGAACCGTTATTTGCTGACTTAGCTTTAATTGGTGGAGCGATTTGCGATCGATATGGAAATCTTGCATATCGCAAAACAATGCGTAATTTTAATCCAATCATGGCTACAGCTGCATCATTAGTGATTGCTGTATGCCAGCAAAAACTTGAAGAAATAGATCCTGAAGCAGTCATTACACCTTTTCCGTTAGTTGATTACATCGTTATGGAGGTGGAATAATGGACGAAAAGTTTATTATTGCTAGTCGAATAGCTTTAGAACTTAAAGATGGCGATATTGTCAATTTGGGTATTGGTACTCCTACTTTAGTGGCAAATTTTATTCCTCCGACCAAACATGTCATTTTACAATCAGAAAATGGAATAATTGGTATTGGCCCATTAACAGAAGAACAAAGTGATATCGTTAATGCCGGAGGAATGAAAGCAACGATTATGCCGGGAGGATCGTTTATTGATTCTGCAACTTCCTTTATGTTTATTCGTGGTGGTCATGTTGATGTCACTGTCCTAGGTGCTCTTGAAGTTGATGAAGAAGGTAGCCTTGCTTCATGGATTATTCCAGGAAAGAAAGTTCCGGGAATGGGTGGTGCCATGGATTTGGTTGTTGGTGCTAAAAAGGTTATTATTGCGATGCAACATACAAATAATGGAAAATCAAAAATATTAAAACGTTGTGTTTTACCACTTACTGCTTATAAACAAGCTAACTTAATCGTTACAGAAATGGCCGTTATGGAGGTTCGTGACGATGGGTTACATCTATTAGAAGTTCATCCTAATTATTCGATTGATGAAGTTGTCGCTGTAACTGAAGCAACTTTAATTATTGATCAAGTATTGCCAATGAAAGGAGTTTCAATATGAAAACAATAATCCGTTTACGAATGTCCTTAAGCGATGCCCATTATGGAGGAAATCTTGTGGATGGAGCTCGAATCTTAGCTTTATTTGGCGATGTTGCGACAGAATTGCTCATTCGCCATGATGGAGATGAAGGATTATTTCGGGCTTACGAGCAAGTAGATTTTTTGGCTCCGGTTTATGCTGGTGACTTTTTGGAAGTGCATGGTGAAATTGTTGAAGTGGGAAACACTTCAAGAAAAATGACTTTTGCATGTTACAAAGTAATCGAAGCTAAACCAAATATTGTTCCTTCAGCAGCTGATTTTTTAGATGAACCAATTTTGGTTGCTTCTGCAAAGGGTACTTGTGTTGTACCAAAAGCTCTTCAGAGGAAAACATGGAAAAATTAATCATTACTTGTGCTATTTCTGGTGCGGAAGTTACTAAAGACCATAATCCCAATGTTCCCTATACTGTTTCAGAGATGGCTGAAAGTGCTTATCAGGCTTATTTGGCGAAAGCATCAATCATTCACTTGCATGCCCGTTTTGATGATGGAACGCCGACGCAAGATGCCAAACGTTTTAAAGAAATCATTACAGCAATCAAAGCTAAATGTCCCGATGTCATCGTTCAAGTATCAACTGGAGGAGCCGTTGGCATGAGCCGTGATGAGCGTTTAGGTCCGGTTACTCTAAATCCTGAAATGGCGACGCTTGATTGTGGAACATTAAACTTTGGTGGTGATGATATTTTTGTTAATACAGAAAACGATATTAAGTATTTTGCCAATGTTTTGGAAAGTCGTCATATTTATAAAGAACTTGAATGCTTTGAAAAAGGTCATATTGATATGATACAAAGACTTGCGAAAAAAGGCTTTATTAATCCACCCTACCATTTTAGTTTTGTTTTAGGAGTTAACGGTGGAATGACTGGAGAAGAACGGGATTTTCTGTTTTTAAAGGACAGCATTCCAAATGATGCGACATATAGTGTTGCCGGAATCGGTCGTTTTGAATTTTCCCTTGCAGAACTTTCCATTATGCATGGTGGTCATGTTCGCGTTGGTTTAGAAGACAATATTTACATTGACAAAGGAGTATTAGCTCCATCGAATGCCGCTTTAGTAGCGAAAGTCGTTCAAATTGCAAAAAAATACAATCGGGAAATTGCCAATCCCGAAGAAACTAGAAAAATATTAAGAATGGAGAAGAAAATATGAAAAAGCCATGCCCTTATGGAACTCACCGTGTCATTAGTCCGGTAGGTGTTCTCCCTCAAGCTGCAGATCAATTAGATAATACGATGATTTGCCAAGACAATGAAATTTTAATTGATGTAAAAACATTAAATATCGATTCCGCATCTTTTACCCAAATTAAACAAGCAACTAATAGTGATGTGGAAGCCATGAAAACGATGATTATGGATATTGTCAATAAACGCGGAAAAATGCAAAACCCTGTAACAGGTAGTGGGGGAATGCTTTTAGGTGTTATTAAACAAATAGGAAAAGACTTAAAATGCGATTTAAAAATTGGTGATAAAATTGTGACTTTAGTTTCTTTATCACTAACACCATTAAAAATAAAAGCGATCAAACAAATTCATTTGCATAAAGATCAAGTTGATGTTGAAGCAGAAGCAATCTTATTTGCTACGGGCATTTATGCGAAAATCCCCAATGACTTAAGTGAACATTTAGTATTATCTGCTTTAGATGTTGCTGGTGCACCTGCACAAGTTGAAAAATTGGTTAAACCTAACAATACTGTTTTGGTGCTAGGGGCAGCTGGTAAAAGTGGTGTATTATGCTGCTATCAAGCTCACAAGAACGCCGGTCCAAATGGCAAAATCATAGCGCTAATAAGTAATACCAATAAACTTGAAGATTTGCAATCACTCGGAGTCTGTGACGAAATCATTGTAGCAGATGCTAGAGATCCGATGGCAGTCTATCAAGAAATCATGCGAGTCAATAATAATCAACAAGTTGATGTCACAATTAATGTCGTTAATGTTCCAAATACAGAAATGACATCGATTTTAGCAACCAAACCAAGCGGTATTGTTTATTTCTTCAGTATGGCAACTTCTTTCACAAAAGCTGCTTTAGGTGCTGAAGGCATTGCCAGTGAAGCTACCATGATTATCGGTAACGGTTATACTCCGGGACACGCCGATTTAACCTTGAGCCTTTTAAGGGAATCAAAACCGCTTTATGATCTATTTGTAAAAAGATATCAACCGAAGGAGTAAATTATGTTAATAGTAAATGAAAGATATTTAGAAAGAAAACAAAAGTATTTTCCTAATGTCTCTTCAACAGATTGGCAAGACTGGCATTGGCAGGTTCGAAACCGGATTACCGATGTCTTGCAACTTAAAAAATATATCAATTTAACGAGCGAAGAAGAACAACAGATTACTGAAGTACTATCACGTTTTCGGATGGCCATTACACCTTATTTTTTGTGTTTAATCGATCCAGACAACGTTGATTGCCCAATTAGAAAACAGGCTATCCCGAGCATTAATGAAATGATCATTGGCAAGAACGATCTTGTTGATCCGCTTGATGAAGATAAGGATTCACCTGTACCTGGATTAACACATCGTTATCCTGACCGTGTTTTGTTTTTGATTACGGATATGTGTAGTATGTATTGCCGTCATTGTACAAGAAGACGTTTTGCAGGACAAACAGACCATGATTTACCAAGTGATCGCATTGAACAAGCAATTGAGTATATTCGCAAAACACCTGCTGTTCGAGATGTCTTGTTATCCGGTGGTGATGCTTTATTAATGAGTGATGCGAAATTGGAATCAATCATTTCTCGTTTAAGAGCAATTGACCATGTAGAAATTATCCGCATTGGCACAAGGACACCCGTTGTTATGCCTCAAAGAATTACGGACGAACTTGTTTCAATGTTAAAAAAATATCATCCTATTTGGGTAAATACTCATTTTAACCATTATGATGAAATAACTGAAGAAAGTGCCAAGGCTATTGCGAAAATGGCTGATGCCGGAATTCCTTTGGGAAATCAAAGTGTTCTTTTAAGAGGCGTTAATGACTGTGTCGATACAATGCGAAAATTATGCACGTGCTTAGTGCAAATGCGTGTTCGCCCATACTATTTATACCAATGTGATCTTTCTCTTGGTATTGAGCATTTCCGAACACCAATTAGTAAAGGTATTGAAATTATCGAAGGTTTACGTGGTCACATTAGTGGGTTATGCGTTCCGACATTTGTCGTTGATGCTCCTGGTGGTGGAGGTAAAATCCCCGTTATGCCTAACTATGTAATTTCACAAGCACCGGGAAAAGTTGTTTTGAGAAATTATGAAGGTGTTATTACCACTTACAATGAACCAACTGATTATCATGAAAATCCAAATTGCAGTACTAGTAAAGAAGCTGAAGGTGTTAGTGGATTACTTGCCGGCAAACAAAGAGCAATCGAACCCAAACATTTAGAAAGACGAGAACGAGCATTAAAGCATTAACTTCATTACTTGAAGATTATCAAGTAATTTGTACAGTTGGCAATGCAAAAAATGCAGGGAAAACAACAGTTTTAAATTTTTTGTTAACACAATATCAATCGATTACAACGGGTATTTCTTCTATTGGCCTTGATGGCGAAAAAATTGATCAAATCACTTTCTTGCCGAAACCAAGGATTTTTACTTCCACAAACACCATTGTTGCAACCGCTAAAAATTGTTTGGATGAATGTGAAGCCCAATATGACATTATCGAAGAAACAAAGATTGTGACCGCATTAGGTCCCATTGTGTTAATCAAAATTACCAAAGCCGGCAACTGTCTTGTTGGGGGACCATCGACAATTCAATCAATGCGGATGATTATTGATAAATTAAAAGAATATGAATGTCAAAAAATATTGATTGATGGAGCTTTTTCCCGAACAACCCTTGCACAAATTTGTGATGCCACGATTTTTTGTGTTGGTTCTAGTTTTTCCTATCAACTTGACAAAATTGTTCTACATACTTTAAACACCATCAAATTATTCAATTTGCCAAAATATAATGGGACACTTGACTTAAAAGAATGGGATGACATTGTTTTAATTGATGATCAAAATAAAATGTCATTCTTAAAAAGAACGACAACACTAGATTGTGGAGCAGACATAATTTCCCAAATTAAGCAAAATATTCGTTATGTATATGTTCCTAAAGCGGTTAGTCCATCATTTTTAAAAGCCTTAATTGACAATCGTCAAAACTTAAATTGTGATTTAATCGTTAATAGTCCTACACATTTATTAGCTGATGATATTTTGTTAAAACATTTGTTGCTTTTAAAACAAAAAATTTTTGTACTTCAACCAATAAATCTTGTTGCCTTAACTTTTAATCCATTCTCTCCTACTGGAAATGTCATTTCTTTAGCAAATTTTCGTAATAAAATAGAAGATAGAATAACTTTACCGATATACGATGTTTTAGAAAAGAGTAATTAATATGAATAAATTCCATTTAGATCAAAATATTATCAATGAATGTCGCCAATGTGCCTTGCATATTGCTGATGATGTTCAGAACTTTATCAACGAACGCACGACCGTTGCCATTGAGCGGACTGTTGTTCGATTATTAGGAATTGATGGCGTCGATGACTTCGACGTGCCAATCCCTAATGTACTAGTCAACCAAGTTAAAGAAAGTGGCGATTTGACTTTGGGTGTTTCCAGTTATCTAGGGAGTGCCTTGATTGCTACTAAAAAAACATTAAATGATTTGGTGGCTAGCGTCCTAAATGGTGATATGAAATTAACGGATTTTCCGTTAGCATCTCCTAAAAATATTAAATTAAGTTTACAGCCATATGTTCAAAAACAAATAGAAAAAATTAAACAAAACAAACAAAAAAGAGCAGCTTTGTTTACTCTATATCCACCTAAAGCAACTGAAATTTATGTTATTGTAGCAACGGGTAACATCTATGAAGATGTCATCCAAGCTAAAGCTGCTGCCAAGGCTGGTGCTGATATTATTGCCGTTATTAGGTCAACAGGGCAGTCTTTATTAGATTTTGTTCCTTTTGGGGCGACAACTGAGGGATTTGGCGGAACTTATGCCACCCAAGAAAACTTTCGCATTATGCGTGAAGCACTTGATCAGGTTTCTCATCAGGAAAAAAGGTATATAAAATTAGTCAATTATGCATCGGGTTTATGTATGCCGGAAATCGCCGCAATGGCTGCTTTGGAAAGGCTCGACGTTTTACTCAATGATAGTCTTTATGGCATAATTTTCCGTGATATTAATATGCAAAGAACGCTAATTGATCAAAATTTTTCAAGAAGGATTAATGCTTTAGCGGGAATCATCATTAATACCGGTGAAGATAATTACTTAACAACAGCTGATGCCTATTCGCAAGCTCATACCGTTTTAGCTTCACAATTTATTAATGAACAATTCGCCATAAAAGCTCACCTCCCAAAAAATTTAATGGGTTTAGGCCATGCTTTTGAAATTGATCCGACAATTGAAAATAGTTTTTTGTATGAATTAGCCCAAGCTCAAATGGCTAGAGAAATTTTCCCTGAGGCTCCTTTAAAATATATGCCACCAACAAAACATATAACTGGGAATATTTTCCGAGCTTATATGCAAAACACAATGTTCAATATGGCAACAATCATCTCTAATCAATCAATTCATCTGTTGGGGATGATGACGGAAGCCATTCATACACCATTTATGTCTGATCGCTACTTAGCAATTGAAAATGCAAAATTGATTGCTAATTCGATGAAGTCATTCGGTGATGAAATTGAATATAAACAAAATGGAATCATGGCAAAAAGAGCTAAAAATGTTTTGAACGAAGCTCATCAATTATTGCAAGAAATCGAACAAATGTCGCTATTCAAAGCTTTAGAAAACGGCGTATTTGCGGACATCAAACGCAGTTTTACTGGAGGAAAAGGATTAGAAGGCGTTTTTTTAAAGCACCACAATTATGTTAATGTTGTTATGGATGCTTTAGAGGAGGAAGAACATGTTGATTAAACCTTATGGCGATACATCAAATGATGGTAAAGTCCAAATAAGTTTTTCTTTACCGCTTGTTAATAACACGCTAGGAATTGAATGCGCTAAGTCTCTTGCAAAACAAATGGGTTTGATTGATCCTCAAGTTGTTGCAGCTGAGACCTTGGGCGATAATTTTAGCTTTTATGTTATTTATGGATCCATTCCTTTTTCTGTTGATCCTAATCTTATTCATGTTAGTGATGTCACAACTCCGACTTATACAAAAGAAGAAATAGAAATAATGATTGAAAACGAATTGAAAAGAGAAATTGTTTTTATTGGTGCTTCTACAGGAACTGATGCCCATACTGTTGGGATCGATGCCATTATGAACATGAAGGGTTTTGCTGGTCATTATGGTTTAGAACGCTATAAAAACATCAAAACTTACAATTTAGGTAGTCAAGTTTCCAATGAAGCTTTTGTGAAAAAAGCTAAAGAAGTTAAAGCGGATGTTTTGCTTGTTAGCCAAACAGTAACACAAAAAGACGTTCATTTGAAAAATTTATTAGAACTTGTGGAAATGTTAGAAGCGGAAGGGATTAGAGATCAAGTCCTTTTGATTGCCGGAGGAGCCAGAATAACTCATGAACTTGCAAAAGAATTGGGGTATGATGCTGGATTCGGTCAAAAGAAATATGCCGAAGATGTAGCATCTTTTGCTGTTTTAGAATTAATTAGAAGAAAGCAATTGAATGAATAGAAAGTGGCACCAAAAGGTGCCATTTTTTGATGAGTAATTAAATTAGGATTGCAATTTGCTTTTCATTTTAGTATAATTACTTTGCTTGGAATCATAGCTCAGCGGGAGAGCACTTGCTTGACGTGCAAGGGGTCGTGGGTTCAAACCCCTCTGATTCCACCATTTAGAGACAAACGCTTTAATGCAAAATTAATTTGTATTAAAGCTTTTTTTCAAAAAATAAAATGGATTAAAAACAATTATGATATAAAAATCGAAAGTATAAAAATTTCTCAAAGTATTGGAGTTTATTTTTAATGAAGAAAGTCACTTTATTTTTTACATTTTTTATTAGTATATTTTTTTTGTTGACAATGTTGACAGCATGTGGTGGGCGCTATAGTAAAAGTACCAATCCCCATGATTATTTAGAGTTTGAACTCCTAGATGATGATACTTATGCAGTGACTGGATTTTCGGGGCTTTATGTAAAAGATATCCTTATCCCTGCCTATCATAATAATAAACAAGTCTCTACCATCAAAAGTGAAGCTTTTAAGATGAATCATGGTATCTGGGGGGCTGATGTTAATTTACCGATTGAATCCCTTACTATCGAAGAGGGACTAAAAATCATTGAAGATCAAGCTTTTTTTGAAAGTGGTCTGCTTAATGTAAATATTGCTGATAGTGTTGAATATATAGGCCAAGAAGCGTTTTATGACAATGAAGCGGTCATTAATCTCCCAGAAAATATTAAGTTTATTGGGATTGGAGCATATCAGAGTACAAAATTATCAGGCAATATTGTTCTAGAAGATGTAGAAGTTTCCGATTCTTCTTTCGCTAGCACGGATATATCATCTGTAACTTTTTTAAACAATTTCACAACTATTCCTGACTACTTATTCTATGATTGTTTACAGTTAACAAACGTTACTCTTCCCTTACAATTAACTGAAATTGGTAGGAATTGCTTTTTTGGATGTACTTCATTAACGAGTATCAATTTTCCTGAAACACTTGAAATAATCAATAGCCAAGCTTTTGAAAATTCAGGATTAACGAAAATTGATTTTACTTCAAATATGAAAGAAATAGGTGATAATGCCTTTAGTAACTGTATTAATCTTTTAGAAATTAACTTCCCCAACCAAAATATCGTTTTTGGTAGAAATGCCTTTTTCAATTGTTCTAATTTAAATAATGTTTTTTTTGGAACTAATCTTCTTGTTAATGCAGAAGCCTTTATTGGCTGCCCTCTAAAAAATATGACAGTTAGTAATGAAAGCATTTATAATGTAATAGAAGGTTCTTTGGTAGTAAATGAAAACAATCAAAATCATTTAATTCTAAGTAATGCAGACATAACTGATTTTCAAGTTTTTTACAAAATTGGCGAATATTCATGTGCTGGCCGAACGTTTGATAATTTGATTATCGGGAATCATGTTGATACTATTTCTGAATTTGCCTTTTTTAATGCAAAAATAAATCAAGCAAATATTGCTGCAAAAGTCGTTCTAACAAAAACTTTTAATTATGCATCAATTAATAAGTTAACCATTTCATCAAAGGAGATCAGTACTGGAGCTTTTGACAATGTAGATTGTCTATTGGAAATTGTTTTTGGTGAAGGTTGTGAAACAATAAAAGCTTCCGCTTTCGCAAATTGTTTTGATTTAGAGACAATATACCTTTCTTCAACGATTAAATCCGTTGAAACAGGAGCTTTTATCCAGTGCCACAACTTAGTTCATGTTTATTATGATTTAAGACAAGGCGAAATAGTAAGACTTTTTTCCGGAAATTTTATTATTTATATTTCCAATATTTTGAATGAACAACAAAAAATTGATGTAAAATTAAATGAAGATTTGTCGATTTACGTTTATGAAGAAATTTATGATCAGTGTATAAGTCGATGGGGTGATATGCCAATTGACAATAAGTATGTTTTTCATGACAATTTAGTAGACCATATAAAAATTAGAAAGTGACAATTTATTAATTAAAACCTCCTTTTATTGTTTATAGGAGGTTTTTTATATGTAAAACAAAAATATTTTGCATATATGCTTGACAATCAATACTATGTAATGTATAATACCATACATAAGGTGATATAATGAAAACTCAAATAAAAAAGGGATTATTAGACATTTGCGTCTTAGCGTCTTTAATCGAAGATGATAGTTATGGGTATAAGCTTTTACAAGATACACAAGCCTTGGTTCAAGTTTCTGAATCAACATTGTACCCCATTTTACGTCGATTAGAGAAAGCTGAATATTTGCGGTCTTATTCTTTAGAACATCAGGGGAGATTGCGAAAATATTACCAAATCACGCCTCAAGGTCAAAAACAAATTAAAGATTTTTTGGATGAATGGCAGGATATCGATAAGGTTTATCAATTTATAAAAGGGAGATTTAATGATGAACAAAAATGAATTTTTATTGGTTTTAAAAAGCCGGTTAAAGGCTTTTAAAAAAGAAGAGGTTGACGGAATAATAGCCTTTTATGACGAATTAATCGAAGAAAAAAAAGAAAACGGCTTGGATGAAAAAGCAGCAATTGAATCATTCGGGACTATCGAAAACATTATAAGTAAGACAACAGCTGATTTGGTTATCAACCGAAGTAACAACCAAACATCAAGCCCTCTCAAAAATTTTTGGATTATTTTGGGTATTTGTGCTTCGCCAATTTTAATTCCTATCGGCATCGCTCTTGGCGCAGTTGCCTTTGCTTTAGTTGTAGTTGTTTTATCATTACTGATTTCATTTGTGGCATCGGCAGTCGCTATTTTAGTTAGTTTAATTCCGATGGCGATATCCATGGTTATTTCAGGTGTTCAACTGCCAATCATATTATTAACAATTGGTCTTGCAATGATAGCTCTTGCTATGATTGGATACTTGTCTTTAGTCACATTCCAGTTAGGGAAAAAAGCACTTGCTGCCATTAATACATACTTTTCAAAACGAATTAAAAGAAAAACAGAGGAAAAATAAAATGAAAACAATCAAAACAATCTTAATACTCATCCTTGTTGTTGGATTTGGTTTAGCAACCTGGGGTTTTATTGGTACAAAAGGTGATATTACAGTCATTTACGAAGCGTTTTCACGGGATGACGATTTTACTTTAGTTCAAAAAACAGGCAATGAAGCCATCACTGAAGTGTATATTGAAGGATCAACTCATAATATAATCTTTGAAGAATCACTTGATAGTACATATACCTTAACCTATTATGAATCAGAATATGATTATTTTAGCTATTCTTTAGTAGATGGAGTATTAACATTAGATAATACAAGTCGCCAATTATTCTTTATTTGGGGTTATAAAAGTCAAGCGGTTTCGCTAATTAAGGTTGTTCTTCCAGTCAACTATAATGGGTTAATTGTAGGCGAGACAGATACTGGTTCGTTAGAAATTGATGGTTTTACGCAACTTCCGTCTTTAAAATTAACAACATCCACCGGTGATGTAACAGTGAGCAATTGTTCCATTATTAACAAATTGACGGCGCAAACGGCAACAGGATCGGTTAATCTCGACACTATTCAAGCACAAGAGATCAAAGCCAGCACTTCAACAGGTAAAATCAAAATGAATGTCGTAAGTGCTCCGACAATATCTGGGACATCATCAACAGGAACAATTGATTTAAATGATATAACTAGTGATGACGTTACGAGTAGTACTTCAACCGGATCAGTCTATATTGACTTATTGGGAGAAGAAGATGATTATCGTGTTGACGTATCTGTTTCCACCGGTGATATTACTTATCAAGGATTAAAAATTGCCAGCCAAGTTTTAAATCCACAAGGAACAAAAAATATTACCGCTAAAACATCGACTGGAAATATCGTCATTGTTTTCAAGAAAAATAGTTTATAAAATAACTTGTAAAAAGGTTTTAAAAAAGATATAATCAATCAAGTTCATGAAAGGACATAAGATGAAAAATAAATTTAATCGTTTTTTGGATTGGTTTGAAAGTAAGTTTAATATTATTATAGATATGCTAGCTTTAATTGGTGGAGCGTTTTGTATTTTTCTAGCAATTTTTGCTTTTATATCTTTATTGCTCGGATTACAGGCTGTTTTAGATGGACTCGAAGTTATTCTTATCCCAGGAGCTATTGGTTTCTTTGGCATCATCATTTTATTTGCATTACGAATCACTCGAAGTCTTACAAAAAAACAATAATTAATAAAAGGCGAGTAATCGTCTTTTTTAATCTTTAAAATTTAGTATAATTAAAAAAATAGAACAAAGATAAAATTCACCATTTCAAAAAAATATATCATTTTAACCATATGAGGCAATCGTTGTAGAAGTACAGGAGGAAAAATATTATGCGAGGTAGTGGCATTTTAATGCATATCTCTTCTTTACCCAATGCTTATGGCATTGGAACATTTGGAAGAGAAGCTTATCAATATGTTGATTTCTTAAAAAAAGCTGGGCAAAAATATTGGCAAGTTTTACCACTAGGTCCAACTTCATATGGAGATTCTCCATACCAAACCTTTTCCGCTTTTGCTGGAAATCCCTATTTTATTAATCTTGAAATATTGGTTAAAGAACAATTGCTTAAAAAAAGCGAAATACAAGCTTTAAAATCCAAGCAAACAAATGCCGTCGATTTTGCCTTTCAATATCAACATCGCTTCCCAATATTGAAAAAAGCATTTAAACGTTTTGTACAAAACGAGAATTATCAACAATTTATTTTGGAAAATGCCAATTGGCTTAATGATTATGCTTTGTTTATGGCAATCAAAGATAATGCGCCAGAAGGTAATTGGAGCTCTTGGCCGGTTGAATTGAAAACAAGAGAAAAAAAGGCTTTAAATGAATTTTGTACAAAGCACAAAGATGATATTGCTTTTTGGGAATTTATTCAATTTAAATTTTTTGAACAATGGCAAGTTTTAAAAATTTATGCCAATGAAAATGGAATCCAAATTATTGGTGACATGCCGATTTATGTGGCATATGATTCAAGTGATGTTTGGGCAACTCCCGAATATTGGCAACTCGATTCTGAACTTAATCCCGTAAGCGTTGCGGGAGTTCCACCAGATCATTTCGCAACAACTGGTCAACTATGGGGCAATCCCTTATATAATTATGCTTTAATGGAAAAAGAAGGTTTTGCATGGTGGATCAAACGGATTAAAGAAAGTTTAAAACTATTTGATGTTGTTAGAATCGACCATTTCCGTGGGTTTGAAGCTTATTATTCTGTTCCATTTGTTGACAAAACAGCAGAAAATGGCAAATGGATAAAAGGTCCGGGTATGAAGTTGTTTTCTAAAGTCAAAGAAGCTTTAGGGGAAGTTCATATCATTGCGGAAGACTTAGGTTTTCTAACCGAAGAAGTTTATCAGCTCCTACATGACTGTGGATATCCAGGAATGAAAATCTTCCAATTTGGCTTTGATGCTCATGGTGATAGTGAGTACTCACCTCACAATTTAACTAAAAATGCAATCGTTTATACAGGAACACATGATAATTTACCGATTGAAGCTTGGATTGATAGTTTAAAACCTGAAGATTATCAGTATTTAATGGACTATATGCATATAAAGAATCGAAAAGATGCTGGATTTGCAGCAATATTGGAATGCCTGAAATCTGTATGTGATATTGCGATTATTCCGATGCAAGATTATTTAGGATTAAAAGAAGAAGCCCGCATCAATCGTCCTTCATTTTTAGGTGGTAATTGGATATGGCGAATGCAAAAACAGGCCACAACAGAAAAATTAGCCACCAAAATTAATTATTGGGTTAAAGTATACCGTCGATAAGGATACTTTTTCCAAAGGAGTTTAGTATGAATAAAATGGAATTAAGAGATATCATTGAAGACAATTTATCCAAAATGTACGGAGTTGCCCTTGCTGATGCCAATATTGAACAATTATATAAAGCTTCAGCGGTAACTATCAATGATATTCTTCGCAAAAAACGCAAGGTTTATAATAATATTGTAAAAGAAAACCAAGGGAAACGTGTTTATTATCTATGCATGGAATTTCTCATGGGTCGTTCTTTTAAAAATAATTTATATAATCTTGGATTAGTTAACGAGTTTTCTAGCATCCTTGAGAGCATTGGGTTTACTTTGGAAGATTTATATGAGCATGAACCGGATGCCGGTTTAGGCAATGGTGGATTAGGGCGATTAGGCGCTTGTTACTTAGACGCTTTAGCTTCACAAGCCTATCCAGCCATGGGGTTTTCCATCCGTTATGAATATGGTTTGTTTAAACAAAAAATAGTCAATGGTTGGCAAACAGAATTACCGGATGTTTGGTTACCAGGTGGTGAAGTTTGGTTAACGCTTCGCGGAGACAAAGTTTACCAAGTTAAGTTTAATGGTGAAGTAATCGAAAAACATGTTGGCGATAAAATCATATATGATTACCTAAACTATAAAGCGATTGAAGCTGTTCCTTACGATATGATGGTTTCGGGTGCTAATAGTGAAGCCATCAGTGTCCTTCGATTATGGCGTAGTCGAAATATTCAAGATTTCAATTTAAAATTGTTTTCCCAAGGCGATTATATGGAAGCCATGAAAGAATACAATGAAGCTGATTTAATATCTAAAGTACTTTATCCTTCGGATGATCATTATGAAGGTAAAGCTCTCCGTGTAAAACAACAGTATTTTTTAGTAAGTGCTTCAATGCAAAACATTATTGCCGATCATCTTCGTTATTATGGCGATATCCATAGTCTTCCTAAGTATGTGGCTATTCACATCAACGATACTCATCCAGCTTTATGTATTCCGGAATTAATGCGTATTTTAATTGATGAATATGATTTAAGTTTTGAAGAAAGTTGGGGAATCGTGCAAACAACCATCAGCTATACCAATCATACCGTCATGGCAGAAGCACTAGAAAAATGGTCCGAAGAATTAATTCAAAAATTATTGCCAAGGATTTATATTATCTTAAAGCAAATAAATAATCTTTTTGTGAAGACATGCGAAAAGTGGCAATTGTCCGAACAACAAATCGCCAACTTAGCAATTATCCATCAAGGCCAAATAAGAATGGCTAATTTATCAGTCATTGCTTCTCATAAAGTTAACGGTGTTTCCAAATTACACAGTGATATTATTAAAAATGACTTATTTAAAGGTTTTGCACAAATTTGGCCAGAAAAATTTACCAATGTGACCAATGGAATTGCTTACCGCCGCTGGCTTTATCAAGCAAACCCAAAACTTGTTGAATTGTTGGACCGAACAATCGGAAAAGGCTATTTAACCGATGCAAGTGAACTTCGTCAGTTATTAACTTTTAAAGAAGATGATGAGACATTAAAACAACTTGAATTGATAAAAAACTACAATAAAGTTGAATTTGCGAAATATTTGTTTAAACAAACAGGCATCAATATCAATCCGAAAACAAGATTTGATGTGCAAATAAAACGTCTCCATGAATATAAAAGACAATTGTTAAATGCACTTAAAATTGTTGCTTTATTAATCGAATTAGAAGAAAACCCTCACGCAGATGTTACTCCACAAACTTATATTTTTGGTGCAAAAGCTGCACCGGGATATTTTGTTGCGAAAGAAATTATCGAGTTAATCTGTGCAATTTCTCAAGACATTAATAAAAATCAACTGATTCGTGAGAAGTTAAATGTTGTTTTTGTTGAAAATTACAATGTTACCATGGCTGAAAAAATTATACCTGCTAGCGATATTAGTGAACAAATATCGTTAGCTGGCAAAGAAGCTAGTGGAACGGGAAATATGAAATTCATGATTAATGGTGCTTTAACATTCGGTACTTTTGATGGAGCCAATGTAGAAATTACGGAAGCAGTTGGTAAAGATAATATTTTCTTATTTGGGATGAGCGCCGAAGAAGTTAATAATCTTTGGAAAAAAGGATATAATCCCTCAATGTATTATGAAAACAATCCATTAATAAAAAAAGTCATCAATCGACTTAACCGTGGCTTCAATGGAAAGACTTTTGACAACATTACTCGTTATTTATTAAATAATTTCCCTGTTTCCGATCCTTATATGTGTTTAGCAGATTTTGACTCCTACATGAAGGAATATCATTATTTAGATCAAGTCTATAAAAACCGTCGATTATGGCAACAAATGGCTTTGGTCAATATTGCAAATGCAGGTATCTTTTCTGCGGATCGAAGTATTGATGAATATGTAAAAAATATTTGGCATTTAAGGTCTTTTAAAAAATGAAAAATATTTTATTCAACCCTTTCTTTGAACATTTTAAATCACCTCAAGGGGCAATCAAAAATAGTGATAATGTAATTATCAGTGATAATGTAATTATCACTATTTATATCGTAGAAGCCTATCAACTGTTCCATTTAGATTTGGTTATCAAAGATGATAAGAATCAAGAAATAAAACGATTAGGATTGGTCAAAAAACAAATCGAAAATAACTATCAAGCTTATTCGGTTTCTTTTTCGTTGCCACAAGTTGGTTTATACTGGTATTATTTTCAATTTAGTGACACATATGGAACACATTTTATTGGTTCAAATCGGGATTTGGATGGTGTTTTAACGGATTATTATCCAACATCTTGGCAATTGTTAGTTTATCAAGAACTAATTGGTAATCTTAACTGGTTTAAAGGGAAAATAATGTACCAAATAATGGTGGACCGCTTTTATAAACATGGACAAACGACACCCAAAACTGGTACCCTATTGCATGAAAATTGGCTTGATGTTCCCAATTATCAACCTGTTAATGGATCAGTTTTAAATAATGATTTTTTTGGTGGTAATTTACAAGGTATTATTGACAAATTAGACTATTTAGAATCACTAAATGTTGGCATTATTTATCTTAATCCGATTTTTGAAGCTTTTTCAAATCATAAGTATGATACAAGTGATTACCGAAAGATTGATTCCATGTTTGGAACAGAAGAAGACTTTCAATTATTGTGTCAAAAAGCCCAAGAAAAAGGTATCTCAGTTATTTTTGATGGTGTTTTTAATCATACAGGTGATGATAGTCTTTATTTTAACAAATACAACCATTACCAAGAACTTGGTGCTTATCAGTCACGTTCATCAAAATATTACAGTTGGTATAAATTTACTAATTGGCCAAACCAATATATTTGTTGGTGGGGCTTTAAGACACTTCCAGCTGTTAATCAAGAAGATCCCAATTTTCAACAATTTATTACTGGGAAATATGGTGTTTTAGATAAATGGTTAACGAAAGGAGCAAAAGGTGTTCGACTAGATGTTGTTGATGAACTAAATAATGCTTTCTTAGAGAAAATTTATAATTCAGTGAAAAAAAACAATCCTGAAAACATTGTAATCGGTGAAGTTTGGGAGGATGCATCCACAAAATTGGCTTATGACCAAAGAAGAAAATATTTATTGGGAAGACAAATGGATAGTGTCATGAATTACCCCTTAAAAAATGCAATTATCGACTTTTTAAACCATGACAATTTAACAGGGTTGGTTATTCAAATACGTCATCTTATCAATAATTATCCTAAGCAAGTAGTGGATTGTTTAATGAACCATTTGGGAACCCATGATACAGTTCGTTTATTAACTAATTTTGCTTTTGTAAACGGTGACCATTTATCAAAAGAAGAGCAAGCCTATTATTATATGAATCAAAATGATTATTCCAATGCCATCATGAAATTGAAAATGGCAACAGCCATCCAGTTTACTCTCCCTGGTGTTCCTTCCATTTTTTATGGCGATGAAACAGGTCTTGAAGGGTTCAGAGATCCTTTCTGCCGTAAAACAATCAACTGGGATAATATTAATCAAGAGATCTTAAGTTGGTATCAAAAACTAGGTGCTATTAGAAAAGATCCCATTTTTGTTGATGGTAATTACTGTGAAGAATCGACAGCCAACAACATCTTTGCTTTCTCAAGAAGCAAGGGAAATGATAAAATATTAACGATAATTAACAACAATAATCATGAAATTCAATATCAATTGAATGAAGGTTTTGATTTGATTGATGACATTTGGATTGTAAAAAAAATCAATGTTCCTAGAAAATCGGCAAAAATAATTAAATTGAAGTAAAACGAATCAATGCTGTTGATTCGTTTTTTCTTTTAAGATAACTTATTTAATTTTACTTATTCTTATTAGATGATTATCCAAAAGCGATTACAGACCAAATTATAGACGAAATATAGTCAAACAAAGCAAGATTCATCATTACATAAAAGAAATCATTTATTTAAATTAAAAGTTTATGTATAATTAGATTATCAAAGGAAAGAAGAAGAAATATGAATAATCGTGTAGACAAAAACAGTGCTACTTGGCGCTGGGAACAAAAAAAGGTCATTAAATCAAAAGTCATCTATGATTGTGATACGATGCGACATGCCTCTTTTAATGGTAGTGGAGAAATTAATTATTCAAAAGAAATTGTCCAAGAAAATCAAGGGTCAACAAGTTTGCTAATTAAAGCAAATACAGATATTCAAGATATTCGTCCTCGCCCTTCTTGTAGTTTTTCGATAGCGATTAATCATGAAAACTGGCAGGAATTTAACCGTTTGTCGGTTTGGGTATTTCCGAGGGCCGAAGGATTTATAAATTTTTATTTTCATGCATCAATTACAAATGCTGCTAATCAAAATATTGTTCATGCGCCAAGCTTAATTCCTAATGTTTGGAATCATGTTTTTTTTGAGATGCCTAACTTTAATCGCGAAGATATCATTAGAGTTAGCATGGGACCCCTGCTGATGGGATGTCCACCTGAAGCAATTCCGGAAGTTTTATTTTATTTTAGTAATCTTGTTTTAGAAGAAGTCGAACCTGATGATGATTTTGGTTGGCATTTAAAGGATAGAATCGCCTATTGCCATAGTGGTTATTTTACTGATTCGGAAAAAAAGGCGCTTATAGGCAATACCGATCAAGACCATTTTTCACTATTAAACGAACAAAATGAGTTTGTTTTTCAAGATAAACTGCACCAAATCACCAATGATTACGGTGAATTTTGGGAAATGGATTTTTCTAAATGGACACAATCAGGTCTTTTTCGATTACAAATTGGCAAACAGAAAACACCTCTCTTTGAGATTTCTTCTTTTCCTTATCGAAACGTCATTTCTAAAAGTGTTGATTTTTTGCATAGCTTACGTTGTGGTTGCGAAGTATTAGGCGTTCATAGCCCCTGCCACTTAGTTCATCATACAATCCATCCAATTGATGGTCGACTTGTAAGTGATCACGGAGGTTGGCATGATGCAGGAGATGTATCTCAATTTGCCATCTGTACAGCTGAAATATGCCATTCACTTATTGACTGTTATGAGAAGGTTGTGAATTATGATGATGAACTTGCAAAGAGACTTTTAGATGAAGCTAAATGGGGAGCACAGTGGCTACTTAAAACACATTTTGGTGATGGTTACCGAGCTTTAGCCGTGCTGTATTCCATTTGGACAAGTAATCAAATGAAATCAAGTGATTTATTGAAATTAGATTCTGCGTCATCAATCAAAAATATTGCAGAAAACGGTCCATTTGAAAATTTTCTAGCTTCAATGGCATTATCTGCTTGTGCCAAAGCTTTTCAAAACAACGATGATATTTTTGCACATTATTGTTTAAGAATTGCGAAAGCTGATTTTACTTTTGGTCTAGAAGGTTTAAAACAAGGTCTTTATACAAAGCGATGGGGGAAGGGACCAATTGCGCAAGTTAGCGGGGCGCTTGTTTTAGCTGCCAGTCAATTATATGAAATTACCAAAGAAGAACAATATCTGGAAACTTCCATCCAATATGCTGATGAAGTAATGGCATGTCAACAAATCAGTTATCCGACTTGGGAAAAGCCCATTAGAGGTTTTTTCTATGAAGATCCAAGCCATAAGACATATTTAACTTATGAACATCGTGGACATGAACAATCACCAATTACAGGAATTGTCAAGCTGATGGAAGTTGCTCCAAACCATCCAAACTATGAAAAATGGAAACAAGCATTGACATTGTATCAAGAATACATCATGCAAACAAAAGATGTTATAGCTCCTTATGGGCTGTTACCCGCCCATATTTATGAAACAGATAAAATCAATTTGGACCGTTTTACAATCCCAAGCCGTGAGCCTCTTGATTTTTACAAAAACCAATTAGATGAACAGATTAAAGAAGGAATTAGTCTTGATAAAAATGTCTTTTTAAGAAGATTTCCAATTGCTATCCAAAGACGCGGTTTTCATGCAACGCTATTAAGTAAAGCAAAAGCAGCAAGTTCCATTGGATCGTTTTTTAAAGACCCCATTTTAAAACAAGTCGCCTTTAACCAAATCGAATGGATTTTAGGGAAAAATCCGTTTGCTTCATCGACTCAATATGGGGAAGGACATAATTATCATCCGTTGTACGTCGCTTTTTCACAACAACTCATTGGTTCATTGCCTGTGGGGATTGAAACAAAAGGATCTTTTGATATGCCATTTTGGCCAGTGGTAAATAATGCTGTTTATAAAGAAGTATGGGGCCATACTACAGCAAAATTTTTATGGGTAATTGCGGATTTACTTTGATTTGTCTTTTAAATATTTATAACATTTAATAAAATTGTGTTATAATAAACATAACTTAGTTAGAAAGGAGTGATTAAATGATTTATTCACTGCAAGCAAACATTTATAGCATTATCATTATGATCATCGTCCTTATTAGCTTAAATCATCATAAAGAATCTTATCAAACAGTAAATAAAATCTTAAAATCAATTATTCTCATTGACATCTTTTTAATGATTTTAGATGCAAGCAATTATTTGCTTGATGGACAACCGGGGCTCTTATTTTTTATTTTAAATTATAGTTTTCAAATCATAAGTTTTTCAGTTGCTCCAACAATCGGATTGTTATGGTTCCATTTTGTTAATGTTTTTATCAATAAGAAACCAATTAAATTTAAAAAGAGACATCTAATTTATTTTATACCCTTATTTATCAATATGATTTTATCATTCTATAGTTTGTTTGGAAATTCGATTTTTTATATTGATAGCAATAATGTTTACCATCGAGGGAAATTTTTCATCATATATGCCTTTATTTCGTATTTTTATTTAATAATTAGTTTGATTGTCACATTGGCAAAACGAAAACAAATTCGCAAATCAAATTTTATCCCCATGCTTTTATTTAGTATTCCACCAATTATTGGAGGGGTGCTCCAAATCCTTGTTTATGGGGTATTATTAACTTGGCAAACAATTGCTTTATCAATTTTAATGGTCTTTTTGTTTGTTCAATCAGAGAGTGTTATCACTGATTATCTAACAGGTTTATACAATAAACGTGAATTCGAGAACTATTTATCTTCGATAAATAAAAATAACTACCGTCATCGAAAACTTGCTGGATTGATGTTTGATTTGGATAATTTTAAACAAATAAATGATAAATATGGTCACTTAATGGGGGATTTTATTTTACGGGAAATGGGGAATATTTTACGACAAAGTTTCCGTAGAAATGATTTATTGGCAAGGATTGGGGGAGATGAGTTTGCTGTCTTTTTTGATTTATCTTTGAAGGAAGATATATCGATTTTTCAAAATAGACTATTAACCAACATTGATAATTTTAATAAAGCAAATCAATTACCGTTTACCATTTCTATTAGTCTTGGTATTGATGTTTTTGATTTTCAAAGCAAAGATTCGATCAAAGATTTTTTAGCACATCTTGATCAAGCAATGTATGAACAAAAAAGAAAAAAACTTAATTCTGTAAAATGATAATTTGCCAATATTATCAAAATCAAATTCAAATGAGGTGAATCTATGGAACCAATTGCTCTTGATTTAATCAATAATATCACCCTTTTGTTAGCACTTGCGCTAATATATGATGTAACAAATTTTCGAACCCATGAAAAAAATATATTCAAGAGAACAATCCTTGGGATAATCATTGGAAGTTTTTGCTTGCTAATCATGATGAACACTTACTCTTTAGGAACAGGTCTCATCTATGATACAAGAAGTGTCTTAATTAGCATAACAGGAGTCTTCTTTGGTGCTTACACAACAATAATTGCTTCATTATTTGCCTTAATTTATCGAATAGTTATCGGTGGTTCCGGAATTTATGCTGGTAGTTTGACGATAATTTTTTCCGCTGCAATTGGTATTTACTGGAAACATATTAGAAAAATCTTACCAAGAATGCATGCTTTTTTTGAATTTGTTATTTTTGGTTTATTTACCCACATTTTCGTTGTGTTATTTCAATTTACGACACCGAATCCTCTTGAACAAATAAAACAAATTTGGTTGCCTTTTCTGATTGCTTTCCCAATTGCCACAGGTATTTTGGGGATTGCTTTAAAACATCAAGAGAATAGATTAAATTCTGAAGAAATTTTGATTAATCAAAAACTGCTTTTACAATCATCCATTGACAGTCCAAAATCGATGGAAATTTATACAATCAATAAGAATATGTGTTATTTAACTTTCAATAAATTTCATGCTGCTTCAATGAAACTTTATTATGGAATTGACATTAAAGAAGGAATGAATTTTATTGATTGCATTTCTGATGCGAAATTTCAATCACAG
>JBFXJT010000007.1:0-5636 GCA_050174575.1 Bacilli bacterium | reverse complement strand
TAAGAATATGTGTTATTTAACTTTCAATAAATTTCATGCTGCTTCAATGAAACTTTATTATGGAATTGACATTAAAGAAGGAATGAATTTTATTGATTGCATTTCTGATGCGAAATTTCAATCACAGTTGAAAAATGAAATTGAATTAACATTATTAGGTCAAGAACGGATTGTTCAATCAGAAATTATATTATCTCCAGGGAAATATTATGAAACACTTTATACACCATTGTTTGATCGAAATAAAGAGATAATTGGGGTAACAGTTTTTTCCCACGATGTTACAAGTCGTAAAAAAAGTGAAGAAGCTATTACCTATTTGTCTTATCACGACCCTTTAACTGGCTTGAAAAACCGTCGATATTATCAAGAAGAATTGGAAAGATTAGAAAAAGCTCCTTTTTTTACTTTTACATTTGTTTTATTCGATATCAATGGCTTAAAAATTATGAATGATGCATTTGGGCACCAAATGGGAGACGAACTACTAAAAAAAGTCGCCGATTTAACGAAAAAAATCATTCCCCAAGAATTCCCTTTTATGAGGATTGGCGGTGATGAATTTGTTTTTATTTTGTATAATACGCTTGAAAAAGACGGATTAAAATTTGTAGATCAATGCAGATCGATACTTGAAAAAGAAACATTAGGTGGTATGACTATTTCTGTTTCATTTGGAGTTGAAGAAAGAAAAGAAGGGAACTCCATTAACGAGACTATTAAAAAAGCAGAAATGAAAATGTATCGTAATAAATTATTCGAAGTTTCCAGTTCACGAAATGAAGCTATTCGGACTATTTTAAATACACTGCATGTGAAAAACAAACGCGAAGAATTTCATTCCAAACGAGTTAGTTTTATTTGCCAGAAAATTGGTCAAATGCTAATGCTTCGAAAAGAAGAAATCAGTTTATTAAAACTCATGGGCAATTTACATGACATAGGGAAAATTGCCATCGATGATGCCATTTTAAATAAACCAACTAAACTAACCGACGAAGAATGGAATGAAATAAAAAGACATCCAGAAATTGGATACCGAATTTTACTGACTTCACCTGATTATGCAGAAATTGCAGAAGACATTTTAGCTCATCATGAGCGGTGGGATGGAAAAGGTTATCCGCGAGGTTTAAAAGGCAATGATATACCTCTAAGAGCAAGAATTATTGCGATTGCTGATGCATATGATGCGATGACATCGTCAAGGCCATACAGATCAGCTCTATCTAAGCAATATGCCATGGATGAAGTTAAAAAGAATGCGGGAACACAATTTGATCCCGACATTGCTTTAAAATTTGTGAAAACATTTGAAGATAAAGAAATATAAAACCCTGTATTTTACATGGTTTAGAGCGTTGACAAAGTCAACGCTCATTTTTTAATTTTTTTTAAAAGTGGTGAAAAATAAAAACTCCTTTTTTGACTAATTTCAAATAAGGAGTTTGTCAACAGCTTGAGCCCTGTATTTTACAGGGTTTTATTGTCTTTAAGTAATTGCGTTGCTTTTTGAACATTCATTGGACGGTTTAATAAAAAGCCTTGACCATATTCACATTCATTTTCAATTAAGTAGTCAATTTGTGATTCTTGTTCAATCCCTTCAGCAATTAATTTATAGCCGATTTTTTTCACAAGATAAATCACAGAATTAACAATCATTTCATCTTTTCCTTTATTATCAATCTGATTGATAAAACCACGGTCTAATTTTACAATGTCAATCGGCAATAATTTTATATGAGTCAGCGAAGAATAACCCGTTCCAAAATCATCTAGAGCAATGTTTACACCTAAATCTTTTAATTTGTTTGCATGAGAAATAACTTTATCCATGTCAGTAATAATAGCTGTTTCGGTAATCTCAATAATGATTGAGGATAGATCACCATCAAAATTTGCTAGGCTTTCTTCAATTGTGGCAAAGTTGATTTCACTTATCAATGTTTTGCTTGATAAATTGATGGACAAAGAAAAATTATGGAAACCCATCTCATCCCATTTTTTCTTTTGTGAGAGAGCTTCATTAAAAACCCACTTTTCAATCGCAAAGATTTGTCCTGTTTCTTCAGCAATTGGAATAAAATCGGCTGGAGAAATATATCCAATATTTTCTTCTTTCCATCTTATTAATGCTTCAAAGCCATAAATTTGTTTATTTTTTAAATTATATTGAGGCTGATAAAACAACTCAAACTCTTGTAATTCAATCGCTTTTTGAATTTTCTTGGCCATATCAATTTGAAACAAATTGTTGTTTTCAATTGCTTCATCAAAAAATACAACACGGTCCTTGCCTTCTTTTTTTGCATGATACATTGCGATATCGGCGTTTTTCGATAATGTGTTGAAATCTAGACCATTTGTTTTGGAAATGGCGACACCAACACTAATGGAAACAAAGAAATTATGATTATAAATAAACCAAGTTTTACCAATTGCTTGTTTGATTTGCTCAACCAAAGCAATGATTTGCTCGCGATTGATAAAATTATTAATAACAATTGCAAATTCGTCTCCACCTAAACGAGCATTAAAATGAGGTTCTTTTACAACAGAACTGATACTTTTACCAATATGCTTTAATAACTCATCACCAACATTATGACCAAGGGTATCATTGATGAATTTGAAATTATCAACATCGATATAAAGTAAAGCGAACAGGTTGTCTTTCGTTTGAAACGAGGTATTGATCATTATTTCCAAAGCATCCCTATTTGGTAAGCCTGTCAATGAGTCGTGGAAAGCTAAATATTGTAAGCGATCTTCATTTTGACGTTTTTCTGTGATATCAATCCCGAATGAAACATATTCAGTAAACTCGGACACTTGCTCAGGTAAAACGCCACTGTTCCAAAGAACAATGATTTTATCGCCGTTTTTCTTAATTAACTCTGTTTCCACATTAAAGAGGCGATGATTGGATTTTAATAATTTAAAGATTTTTTTTAAATTTTCGATATTAGCATTGGCAAACAACAAATTTTCCCAGTCTTGATAAAAAGTTGAAGAGCTTTCATAACCAAGAGCTTCTAAAGCATATGGATTAACGGATTTCAAATTACCGTCATTGTCCCATATGGCAATCATAACAGGGGCTTGCCCAATAATTTGTTCAGTTTGCGCTTTTTGAATGTGAAGCCTTTCTTCAGTCTGCGTCAAAATATGGGAAGTTTGATACATTTTTTCAATAAAATCATTTAAAATGTCTAATCGTTTTTTTACAATCACATAAATAATCATGACAGTTAAAATGATAAATATCCAACCTTTAATTGTTTGAATATCCGAATACTGTTCTGGATCTTTTACTAACCAACTCAAAATAGTATCTGTTGAGATAATCCACAGAAACCCAAAAATGCTATAAAACAAAACAATGATTAATGATTCTTTGACAGAATTAATTGTTTTATTGCTATTTAATAGTAAATTAAACCGTTTCCCATCTTTTGCTTTTTGTTCTTTCATATTATGCACCTTACCCTTTTGCTTGGCGTTAAACATTCTAGAATAAAATTTTGTTAATGTCGTTTAAAGCTTTTGAAGAAT
The DNA here is from genome assembly GCA_050174575.1 of Bacilli bacterium. Classification (GTDB taxonomy): domain Bacteria; phylum Bacillota_I; class Bacilli_A; order ML615J-28; family CAG-698; genus UBA2253. The sequence goes on along the minus strand of JBFXJT010000007.1, from coordinate 2,078 downwards.
GAAAAATACTTACTTATAATAATTATATATTTTTCTGCTCAAAAAGTAAATTATTATAAAATAAAAAATATATCCATTTACTTATCTTGAAAATAAATTGCAAAAAAAGGGGTTTGATGATATAATAACCCCGTTATTTATAGTAGACAATTTAGGAGGTAAATTATTGTGGACTACAAAGAAGCTGCAAAAAATTTTTTAAATAATGAAAAACAATTTCATTTAGGCGTAATACCAACTGAACAATCAAATCCGGAAACTCGTAATTTAAGCGCAACGATTATGAAGGATACAGCTGCTGGTATTAAAATGATTTTGGATGTTGATAAAAAGATCCCCGATGTAGCTGCCAAAGCATTTGCAACAAAAGAGTTTGAACAACTTGTTAATGATATAAAACGTGTTATTGATGAGAAGAAGACCATTTTATTTTCAAGCGTTGGTGCTTCTGGACGGATGGCTTTACAACTTGATGGAATGTGGCGACATTTTTGGACATCGTTGATTACAAAAATTCCTGCAAAACGTCATTTATTTATGGAAAATATCGAACGCTGTCAAAGTTTTATGACTGGTGGCGACCGAGCTTTGGTAAAAACTGCTGAAAATTATGAAGATTATATGACTTTTGGCCGTGAACAAATTAAAGAAGCTCATGTTGGTCCGGGAGATGTCGTAGTTGGTTTAGCAGAATGTGGTCTTTCAGCAAGTATCAATGGGTCAGTTTTGGAAGCCGATGATCGAGGATGTACGACATACTATGTTTATTGCAATCCAAAAGATATCTTAATTAAATATCTTGACCGAGTTCGCGTCGTTTTTGAAAGAAAAAATATTATTGAAATCAGTTTATATGTTGGCAATATGGCTGTTGCTGGTTCCACAAGAATGCAAATTACAACAGTTGAATTGTTAGCAATGGGTGCTGCTTTAGAAGTTGCTTTTTGGCGATGGTTAAAAGAAAACCTAACAGAAGAAGAATTATCTATTTTTGGTCAAGGAGCATATGAACTGGAAGAATATCCAAAGATGTTCGCTGATTTACTCGATAATTTAACTGAAGGAGCTCCATTAAAGGGACTTGCAGATGCTGTTGATTTTGAGAAAAACACTTATACTAATAATGGTTTAATTACGTATATTACGCATGAATATTTAATTGATATCATGACGGATACTACTGAACGACAACCGACATTTACCCTTCCTCCATTCAGACAATTTTTAGATCATAAGAGTCAGGTTAGTTGGGCTTATGTAAAAGATCCTCTTTATCCAAATTCTGTTGCTTGGTCCCATATTATTCGTCGACCAATTAAAGGATTGGACTGGTCAAAAGAAGACTATATTAGAATGGGTGCTTCTTTAGATATCATTAATAATCCACCATTATTAGCTTCAAATGAAATTGAAAAATTTAATATTGGCAATGTAGATGATCCATCACGTTATTCTAGAAAACCAGCCAATTTAGTGGCAATTGATATCAATGGATCCGCTTATGGTGATGTTATGAAGTGGTTTAACCAAAATGTTGGAAAATATGGCGGTGGCACTGTCCTTCGCATTGGTGATATTCCTGATGTTAAACTGTATGATCATGAAATGCATGTTCCTCTACAATTGCCTAGAACTTTATTAGATTTAATGACTCATTTACTTGTGAAGTTATCATTCAACTTATTTAGTACAGCAACTATGGCAAAAATGGGACGTATTTGGTCAAATTGGATGATTCAAGTATTCCCATCAAATAAGAAATTAATTGACCGTAGCACGAGAATAATTGCAACACTTGCGAAAATACCATATGAACAAGCTTGCGAAGAATTCTTTAAATCCTATTTAGGAAGAAAGCCAGGAGAAGAATACCGAGAATCGTATGTTGTAGAAACATTGCGACGATTAGGATTTGATCCAAAAGCAGATATTGAATAATCACAAAACCCCTTCAAAAAGGGGTTTTTTCTTGTAATAAATGACCGAAACGGTTAAAATATAGAAGAGGTAAAACTTATGGACAAAAAACCCTTAATAGCAATCATTGGATTAAGTGGAGAATCGCTTTTTTTCCATGT
>JBFXJT010000006.1:0-74309 GCA_050174575.1 Bacilli bacterium | reverse complement strand
ATGAAGTTATGGCTTCAGCAGCTTCACCCTGCCCATTGTCATGTTCTAATATTACAACATTTGTGATTTGGTGACTAGCAACAACTACTTTAACCTTGACAATAATCGGAAAAATCGAACATTCTCCGATGTATTCACCATCATCAATGGTGCTTAAATCAACGACTCCAATTTCGATATTTTCAAGGTTTTCGTTGAACGATTTTGTATAAGCACTAATACCAACAATAATACCAACAATACCAAATAAAATTATACTAATTATTATGATCTTCTTTTTCATTTCTTCATCTTTTCTTTTACACAAGTAAAATTACATATATTATATACTATTTATCATGAAAAGGGAATTTTTTATGTTAATTACCATCTTTTAAATAAAAAACCACTTTCAAAAAATTGAAAATGGTGAAGTATTAAATGTTTAAATGAACTCATATAGAATGTATTTAAAATCGTAAAATTTAGCGTACATTAAAATTTGCTGAAATTTTAAAGTACCAAAAAAAGAGTTTATTATTTTAACTCAAGTAAAACGCAAGTTTCTACATCACTTATTTGGGGGAACATGTCAAAGAACGTAATATCTTTAATTACATAATTACTAACAAGAATCTCTAAATCTCGAGCAAGTGTAGCAACATCACAAGAAACATAAACAATTTTTGGAATATTCAATAGTTTAATCGTTGCCAATAATTGTGCATCACAACCTTTTCGAGGAGGATCAACAATCAAGATATTTATTTCGCCTTTGTGGAATTGTTTTATTGTTTCTTCTGTTGTTCCAATAATGAATTCAGTATTGTCTATTTGATTAATTAGAGCATTTGCTTTAGCATCTTGGATGGCCTCTTTTACGACTTCAATCCCAATCACTTTTTTACAGTGATCTGCTAAAAAACAAGCAATGGTCCCAACTCCGCAATAACCATCAATGATAATATCCGTTTTTTTCGGGTTAGCGTATTTTAAAACTTGTTGATATAACTTGGTTGTTTGTTCATGGTTAGTTTGGAAAAAGGAATGAGGTGAAATGGTAAACGTCAATCCCAATAATTGTTCTTCTAAAAGACCACTACCATATAATACGATATTTTTCGAGCCCAAAACAACATTTGTTTCTGCTTGATTGATATTTTGAACAATCGTTTTAACTTGGGGAAATTGATTAATTATCGCTTTCACAAGTAGACTATTAAAAGGAAGATCCTTTGTATACGTAATTATAACAACCATGTAATCGTTTTGGATATTTTTTCTTATCAAAAGATGACGAAGGCAACCTGAATGGTTTGTTTCATTATAAGCAAAAATGCGATGTTCATTTGCAAAATCTCGAACAAATAGAGCTATCTGAGTAGCTTCTTTGGGTTGAATGAAACACTCATTCATGGGATAAATATCATGCGAACTTTTTTTGTAAAAACCACAAATAACTTGATTATTCGCCATTTGAAAAGGAATTTGGACTTTGTTACGATAAAAATATGGTTGATCCATACCAATGATTCCCGAAATTGATAAATTAGTTAAATGACCAATTTTTTTTAGCGTATTTATGCCCATTTGTTTTTTAAATTCCAATTGAGCTGCATAATCCATATGCATAATTTCACAACCGCCACACTTCCCAAAGGCATGGCATAAAGGCGTAACCCGTGCTTTACTAGGTTCAATTAACTTAATAATTTTCCCAAACCCATAATTTTTATATAGTTTGGTAATTTCTATTTCAGCTTTTTCACCGATTAATAAAAAATCGATAAAAATGGGAAAAGCATTAGGCTTACAAACACCTTGTCCCTGATGATTTAAATCAAGGCACTCGACAATCATTCGTTCTTTTTCAATCATGGAAAAACCCTCTTTTCAATATTATAACATTAAGAAATTAAAAAAGGAGAAACAATTTACATGTTTCTCCTTAAAAATCAATTATTGAATTTTGGAAACTAAGTATTTTGCAGTTCTAACTAATTGTGAAGTATAACTCATTTCATTATCATACCAAGAAATGACTTTCACAAGTTGCTTGCCATCAACTTCAAGTAAAGTTGTGCAAGAAGAATCAACCAATGATCCATAAGACATACCAATTACATCGGATGAAACGATTGGGTCTTCTGTATAGCCTAAGCTTTCATTAGCATTTGCTTTTAAAACTGCATTGATTTCTGCAACACTAGTCTTTTTTGCAGGTTCGAAAACTAAATCGACTACCGATCCAGTAATTGTTGGAACGCGAAGTGCCATTCCATCAAGTTTTCCTTTTAAAGCAGGAATAACAAGACCAATTGCGGAAGCAGCACCTGTCGTTGTTGGAACAATGTTAGCAGCTGCAGCACGTGCTCGACGTGATTTAATGCCAGATTTATGTGGTCCGTCTAAAGTGTTTTGATCATTAGTGTAAGCATGAACAGTTGTCATGAATCCTTTTACAATCCCAAAATTATCATTCATTACTTTTGCAACTGGTGCTAAACAATTTGTTGTACAAGATGCTCCGGAAATGATAGTTTCACTTCCATCAAGTGCTTCATGATTAACATTATAAACAATTGTTTTCATTTCACCTTTTGCAGGTGCAGAAATAATAACACGTTTTGCACCAGCTGTAATGTGAGCTTGTGCTTTATCTTTACTAGTGAAAAAACCAGTACATTCAATAACAACATCAACATCTAGTGCTTTCCAAGGTAGAGCTACAGGGTCTTTTTCCGAGAAAACTTTAATTTCTTTTCCATCAACGATGATTGCTCCTTCTTTCCAAGAAATAGAATCAATTTTGTAATTTCCTTGAGCACTATCATATTTTAATAAATAAGCTAAATCTTCAGCTCCTGTTAAATCATTTAAAGCAACAATATTAAAATCTTCACTGCCAAACATTAAACGAAAAGCTAAACGACCAATGCGTCCAAATCCATTTATTGCAACTTTTACTGCCATATTAATATCCTCCTTATGGTTTTTTTATCGTTTATATTATACTCTTATTAGCGGAAAAATTCAATAAAATTTATTTTGATAACGTTATCAAGATAAATTTAAAATGAAATATTTCGCAAAGTTGATAATTTCTTTATCTCATCCAATAAAACAGAAAATTCATTTAAACTTAAAGCTTGTTCTTTATCGCTTAATGATAAATTAGGATTTGGATGAATCTCTAATAATAATCCATCTGCTCCTGCCGCTAAAGACGCTAAGGACAACGGCTTGACCAAATCACTTCTTCCACATGCATGGGAAGGATCAGCGATAATTGGAAGTGCAGTTATTTGTTTAATAATAGGAATTGAACTGATATCCAAAGTATTGCGAGTCATCGGTTCAAATGACCTTATTCCCCGTTCACATAAAATGATTTGTGAATTACCAAATTTTAATAAATACTCTGCAGCCATTAACCATTCTTCAATGGTATTTCCAAATCCTCTTTTTAAGATAACGGGTTTTTGGATTTGACCAAGTCTTTTTAATAATTCAAAGTTTTGCATGTTTCGTGCGCCAATTTGAATAATATCAACATTTTCTAAAAAAAAAGGTAAATCATCAAAATTTAAAAGTTCCGATACAATTTTTAAAGAATATTTTTGTTTAATTTGTTTAATAATGTCATGACTGCTTTTTCCAAGGCCTTGAAACGAATAAGGGGAAGTTCGAGGTTTGTCAGAATAAGCGCGAATGAACTTAATTCCTTTTGCAACCAATAATTTTGCAACACTGTCCATTTGTTCAAAACTTTCAATAGCACATGGTCCAGCAATTATTAATAATTGTTTTTGAATATCAAAATCACCGATTTTATTTATTTTTTGAGCTTTACTGACAAGTTCCATTGATTTCACCTATTAAAAATTCTAAACCTTCTTGGTAACTTAAAAATCCTTTACCAAAGAATTGTTTTTTACATACTTCTTTTATGACGGAAATATTTCGCCAAGGCTCACGATTGCTTATATCGCTTAAATGCACTTCAACAGTAGGAATACTAATAGCCCTTACAGCATCACGAATGGCATATGAGTAATGCGTCAAGGCTCCTGGATTGATAACAACTCCATGGATTTTTTGGGAAAAAGCTTCATGTAGTTTATCAATAATCGCACCTTCATGATTTGACTGAAAAACCTCAATATTAATGTTTAATTTTTTTGCAACCTCATTTAAAAAAGAAATTAAATCGGGATATGAAGAAGTTCCATAAACATTGGGTTCTCTTATTCCCAACAAATTTAAATTAGGCCCATTGATAATTAAGATATTCATTAATTTTCTCCAATAATTGATTTTCTTGATTAACGACGATATCAGCATAATGATGATACAAAGAAATTCGGTTGATGAAAAGTTTTTCAAGTTGTTCTTTTGTCTTTGCTAGAGGGCGCGATCCATCAATTCGATTGACTAACTCATCTAAAGGAGTGTTAATAAAAACGATAACACTTGTTTGCTTTAATCGCTGCATCACTTTTGCATTTAAAACAATTCCTCCACCAGTAGCTAAAACAATTGCTTGTTTTTTATTTAAAGCTAAAGTCATTTCTGCTTCTTTTTGGCGGAAATCATCAATATTACTAGTTTTCAAAACGTTTGGTAAATCATTTCCAGCTTTTTTAAGCTCTTCGTCCACATCATAAAATGGTCTTTGAAAGCCTGCACTTAAAATTTGTCCAAAAGTAGTTTTTCCGGAGTAGGGCATCCCAATAAAAACAATGTTTTTCATTGATGATTTTAATTTTAGAAAAATTGGTTTTACCAATGATTGATAATTATTTCCATTCACTATTCCCAAACCAATTGCTGCTTGAGATATTAACATGTATAACCCATTTACACAAGGAACATGCATTGCTTTTGCTTCCATTAGTAATGGTGTTAGTGGGGGATTATAAACTACATCCATAACAAATTTTAAGTTATGAAAGTCGGATAATGGAAATAAAGGGTGGAGGTTATCCTCAAAATTTGTTCCATATGGTGTCGCGTTGATAATTAGATGATAATTTTTAAATAAATGGTACTCGTCAAGTAAGTATTCGTTAGCTGACCGGTTTTCCCGAACTAATTGGACAATTTCTTGGCAACCATATTTCATTAAAGCAAACTTGATTGTTCTTGCAGTTGCTCCATTGCCAATAATTATTGTTTTTAATAACGAAGGTTTTATATGAAAATAATCAAGTGTATTTAAGAAAGCTTGAAAATCTGTGTTAAATCCAACTTTTTTATTCTCTTTTGCAACTATTAAATTAACAGTTTTAGTCAGCTTAGCTTCTTCAGCATAATCATCACATGAATAATAAGCTTCTGTTTTATAAGGATTTGTTATATTGATTGCTTGAAAAGGAATATTTTTAATTGCTTCAAATTGATTGATTTCCATTAGAGCATATTTTTCGTTCCCTAATAATTGATGAATTATAGGTGAAAGTGAATAATCAAGTTTTTTCCCTACAAGAAAAAAATCATTTTTTTGCAAATCCTTTGTAATTGAAAAAAGGCACTCATAAATGTTAATTAATTGCTTTCCGTAAGGCCTACTTAAGAGTTGATTTTTAATTTCTTGTTCTCGTTTTTCAGATAAAATAGGTAATTGATTAATTAATTTAATCATCCCCATTTTTTTTACAATCGCAAATCGTTTTTCAATTAAATCGCAAATTTCACGATCAATTTGATTGATTTCTTGACGTAACAAAGTTAATTTTTCCATTTGTTTTCCTCAAGAAACATTTCTAGAACAGCATAATTTGTTAAAGCATTAACTACATGGAGGGCTTTAATTGCAAAAACAACATCATGTCTGCCATTATGGGATACTTTCACGTTTTCTTTTTTGATAAAATCAATCGTGTTTTGCAAAATACCGATTGATGTTGTTGGACGAAAAGCTGTTTGAAACAGTAACGGATTACCGTTTGTTATCCCTGCATTAACACCACCTGATTTATTAGTTTCGTATTTTACAACATCATTTTCAAAATACATTTGATCATTGGCTTCGCTTCCCATCTTCTTTGCAATTTGGAAACCTTCACCAAATTCAATTCCTTTAACTCCAGGAACTGAAAATATTAAATGGCTAATAACTGATTCAACACTATTAAAAAACGGACTACCTAATCCAATTGGCAAATTAAAAACACCCGTTTGAATCGTTGCCCCTAAGCTATCTTTTTTTGCTTTTGCTAGGTCAATAATTTCCAACATTTTTTGTTTTTTGAGATTGTTTCTTACTGGAAAAGGTTCTTCTGCTAAAACAATAATGTCTTCAAGAGAAATATCACCTTGTTCATCGGTTATTTCCCCAAGTGATTTTACAATTGAACCAACATAAATACCTTTTTGCTTGTTTAATTGTTCGCACAGAGCTCCAAGGATTATCAAAGCTACTGTTAACCTGCCAGAAGATGTTCCACCCCCATAATAATCATTAAACCCTTGATGTTTCATATGAAGAACATAATCACCATGGCTCGGTCGTGCTAACCCGTATTGCTTTTCATAATCTTCACTCTTAACATCTTCGTTTCTCACAAGGAAAGTGAGCGGAGCTCCAGTTGTAAAATGATGAAAATAGCCACTTATAATTTCAAAGTTATCATTTTCCAAACGGGAAGAAATGATAGAACCTAATCCCTTACGTAAATTAAGTTTTGATTTTATTAAATCAAAATCAATCGTTATCCCCGCAGGAAAGCCATCAATCACTAATCCAATATAAGCTTCATGTGATGCTCCGAATAATGTAATACGTAAGTTTTTACCAAATGAGTTCATTAAATACCTCGAAAAAATTCTTCAAAAGTCATTGTTTCAATTACAATTTTCCCGATTTCTTTTAAAACAGGAATAGTAATGTCTTCATGCCTTCGTTTTTTATCTTTCTCAATGAATTTAAAAATATCCTTCTTTTGAAAAGGGAAATCTAAATTAATACCAACTTTATGATAAATCGTTTTAATAAATTCACGGATAGCTAACTGTTTAGTTTCATAATACATTCCTAAAGCTACGGCTTGTCCATGATTTATTAAAAATTGAGATAAACTTTCAATAGCATGCCCAATCGTATGACCAAAATTTAACGAGATGCGCAAGCCCTCATCAAATTCATCTTGTTCTGTGATTTTAGCTTTTATCATTAGACTATCAAAAATAATGTCTGCAATGGGTGCATCTTCCATTATTTTATTTAACAATGGTTCAGAAAAGCAAAGCCCATATTTGATAACTTCACTCATTCCAGCCGAAAATTCATGTTTTGGTAATGATAACAACAAATTTGGATCAATAAAAATCGTTTCCGGGTGATATATCGAGCCAATTTGGTTTTTGTATGTTTCATTTTCGATTGAAAAATCAATTCCACACTTTCCACCAAGACAACTGTCAACCTGAGAAATTAATGTCGTCGGAATGGAAATAAAGTTAATGCCCCGTTTATAAATAGAGGCTACAAAACCCGTTATATCACCAACCACTCCACCACCCAGTGCTATTAAACAATCATTTTTTTGAATATTGGCTTCTAACATTTCTTTTAAAATGTTTTTAATTTCATCATAATTTTTGCTTGATTCACCTTGAGCTAAAACATAGATATCAAATAAGGGCATTTGTTTAATAATAGCATCTAAATATAAGGAAGCAACAAAATTATCAGTAATAATAAAATATCGTCTTTGATTATCAATAAAAGCACTTAAATTAAAAATTAGTCCTTTTTCTAAAAAAATATCAACTTTTTTCTTTAAGTAATTAACTGTTATAGTTTTCATCAAACAACCTCGAATTTTCCACCAATTCGTTGGAATACATCAAAAAAATTGGGATAAGATTTATTTATCGGTAAAAAGTTCTTAATAATAAATGGTAAACGAATCCGACTGCCAAGAATACTCAAAGCCATAATTATTCGATGATCGTTGTAACTGTCAACTTCAACGCCACCCTCTAAGAGAGGTTTTCCCTGAATAATCATTTTATTTTCGACTATTTTTACATTCCCACCAAGGCGGTTTAAGCCATCCATAATGGACAACGCCCGATTACTTTCTTTATAACTGAGTTTTTCAATTCCACTAATAATTACAGTACCAGTGCCTAAAGATGCAATGGCGGCTAAAATTGGGCCCAAATCTGGCGTTTCTGTGATGTCGATTTCTGCATCCCCAATTTTTCCTGACAAATATGAATAATCACAATTTTCTAATTTAAACTGAACACCCATTTCTTGTAAAAAAGAAAATATGCGAGCATCACCTTGCTGTGATAGAGAATTAAGACAACCAACACGCAATTGCTCGTTGAAATAACTTGCTCCAACCCAACAAGCAGCGTTAGAAAAATCACCCTCTACATCAAAGACATTATTTTTGTAAAAACTATTAGGTTTTACTAAAATATCAGTATTATTTTTAAAATTAAACTCTAATCCAAAATGACGACAAGTTTCTAAAGTTAGTTGCACATATGGGTTTAAAATATTCACCCCATATAGACTTAAAGTTGTATTGGGGTGTAAAAAAGGTAGAACCATGATCATTCCTGAGATGAATTGACTTGTAATATTTCCCCCAAGCAAATAATGGGTTTGGTCTAGATTTCCCCAAATTTTTAATTCTTTACCTTCTTTTTGAAATTTTAGCCCTTTTAATTCCATTAAATCCGCTTCTTGAATCCGCTCAATTAAATATTCACTCCCGGTGAAAGTCCATTGATGGTTGATTGTAGAAAAGTAAGGAAGGAGCATTCGTAACGTTGATGCCGATTCTCTACAATCAATTGGCTTTTTAGGAATTTGAACTTTTGTAATACCATCTATTTCTAGTCGTGTTTCATAAAAAACAATATTTGTACCGATTGCTTTTAAAGCATTAATTGTTGCCAAAGTGTCATCACAAATTAGTGGATTATTTATTACAGAACGACCTTTCGCAAGGCTTCCACAAATAATAGCTCGATGTGTATAACTTTTGGATGGTGGTGCTTCTACAATTCCTTTTAAATTGTGGGGATAAATTTTTAAATCCATAAATAATTTTCCTTTAGTCATATTATACTATAAGCAACGAGAAATTTAAATAGAAAAGAAAAAAGACCAACACTAAATGTTGGTCAATAAATTAGTTTCGATCAAAAAAGATTCTTGCAATAATTGGTAAGATTTCCATATACAACCAAATAATCGTAAAAACAAGCCCAAAAGAAACATACCATTCTAAATTTTTAGGTGAACCACTTTCAACAACACGTCTAATATTCTCCAAGTCAAACAATAAATATAAAGTTGCTAGAAAAACCATAATCCCCGATGATAATAAAGTCAATCCAAAATCAAAAGTAACATTCAAAGAAATGGAAATCATCCAGAGCAATAATTGAGTAACAATCATGGAAATGGAAAATATCAACAAAAAACGAATAAAGCCACTGTTAACAACAATAGTACGAGTTACAAATAAAGTAGCAATGACAATTAAGACAACAATGGTTGCTAAAACAGCAGTTAATACCACTCCAGGTGCTTCAGCCTCGAATAGCATCGAAACGAAACCAACTAACAATCCCTCACCTAAGCAATAAATTGAACCAAAAACTTGGGACAAACTTGGAATCATTAGTGCCAAAATAGAACTTATAATGGTGACAACTAAAACAATTGGTAATAAAGCACCAAGTGATTGTGCGTAAGTTTCTACTGCCGATAAACTAATAATTGCGCCTAAAACGGTAAGCCCTACAAAATATAAAATTTTAAAAGCGACCCCTTTATAACTAGCAACTTCTGTAATTTCACCTTCATAAGGTTCCTTTAAAACCCGTTGGAAAACGGGATTGTGACTGCGAAAACGCATAATAAATCTCCTTTATTATTAAAATAAACCAATTTGATCTTCATTAGGAAGATCTTTGAATGCTCCTATTTCCGATAGTTTTTCAAAAACAGTCGCATTTATTTTTGTTCTTCTCATTATGTCTTTTGTAGAAGAAAACATCGTTTCATTACGGGCATCGGTAATTGATTTAGCAGTTGCCTCCCCTAAGTTATCCATTGCCTTAAAAGGAATAATTAAACTGTTACCTTCAATGAGAAAGTCACGCCAATCTGATTTTTCAATATCGATTTGTTGGAATGTAAAACCACGTGCCGTCATTTCTAAAGCCAAAATCAAACAATTGTAAATATCTATTTCTTTATTAGTAGCTTTTTTAATTTTAATTAGGTCTTCTAATTCTTTTACACGTAAATTAATTGATGAATACCCACCTGCCATGGCAATTATGTCATAGGCATTTGCTCTTCTTGAAAAATAAGCGGCATAATATTGTAATGGACGATAAACTTTAAACCAACCGATTCGTAATGCCATAATAACATAAGCCGATGCGTGAGCTTTTGGGAACATATATTTAATTGACTTACAAGAATCAATATACCATTTAGGAACTTGATGATTAAGCATTTCTTCTTCAAATTCGGAAGAAACACCATTTCCTTTTCGAACGCTTTCCATAATTTTGAAAGCAGAAATAGCTGGTAATCCTTTTGATAATAAATAATTCATAATATCATCACGACAACCTATTAAGTCTTTAAAATCAATTGGTCCGACATCCTTTTTCATTCCCAACATATAATCACGAGCATTCCCGTTCCAAACATCAGTTCCATGACTCAACCCAGAAATTTTAATCAGTTCGTTAACGGTTTTTGGTCGAATCTCTCTTAACATGTCTTTTGCTAAAGTCGTTCCAAATTCGGGTATACCTGTTGTACCAACTACTTCATGAACTTGAGTAGCATCTACTTCCATACTTGAAACTCCCGAAAAGAGAGCAATAACCCGATTATCTGCAAAAGGAATTTCATCTACAGTTGAAAAAGGAAAGTTTTGTGGGTCTTTTTCTACAAAATCCATGAGATGACGAATCATGGTTGGATCATCATGACCTAAAATATCAAGTTTTAATAAATTAGACTCAAATTTATGGTAATCATAATGAGTTGTTCGCCATGTTGAGGTTATGTCATCAGCAGGAAATTGAACAGGAATAATATCAGAGTACTCGATTTCTTTGGGAATTACAACTATGCCACCGGGGTGTTGTCCGGTAGACCTTTTTACACCCGTAATTTTGGCACCTAAACGGTCAATCTCGCAGTTTCTAGCTTGAACTCCTTTTCTTTCTAAATATCCTTTTACATAGCCGTATGCTGTTTTATCAGCAATCGTCGTTATTGTTCCAGCACGAAAAGCGTTGTCAACACCAAATAAATCGCGGCAAAATTCATGTGCTTTATTTTGATAATCTCCTGAAAAATTTAAATCAATATCGGGTATTTTGTCTCCTTTAAAGCCTAAAAAAGTTTCAAAAGGAATATCACAACCATCTTTGCTTAGATTATTGCCACAAACAGGGCATTTGTAATCTGGTAAATCATATCCTGTTCCCGCACTTTGTAAGACTGATTCGATTAAATCGGTAACATGGGGTTGTGGGTATTTTTTCTTTTCTTCGCTATTTAATTTCAATGCCACAAAATGGCAATGTGGGCAATAATAATGTGGCGGCAAAGAGTTTACTTCAGTAATCCCCATAAAAAAAGCTACCAAACTTGATCCAACTGAACCACGGCTTCCCACGACATAACCATCATCTTGGGATTTTTTTACAAGCAAATGAGAAATATAATAAATGGAAGCATAATTATTATTGATGATACTGTTTAATTCTTTTTTTATGCGCTCTAAAATATAAAGCGGTAAGTTTTCTCCGTATCGTAAATGAGCTCTTTTATATGTCAAATCGATTGCTGCTTGCTTAAAAGATGGAACGCCCAAATCTTTCATAAAATCATCACTTGGAGCATATAAACGATCAGTAAACAAAGGATGATATTCAATTTGATCAGCTATATAGTTTGTATTTGTAACGACAATTTCGAATGCTAAATCATTACCTAAAAAACTGAATTCTTGCAGCATTTCATCCGTCGTCATAAAGTGTTGAGAAGCAATGTGTTTTTTATTAAATAATTTATGGATTCCTCCACCAACTTGAGGAGCATTAATAAATATTTCTCTAAGCTTATAATCATCCATATTTAAAATATGAGCATCACCAGTTGCAACAACTGGTTTATTGCATTCCTTACTGGCATTAATGATTTTTATGAGAATCTTTTTTATTAATTCTTGATTAAATTCAAGATTTTCGTCTTCAAACAAATGAAGGTAATGACCAACTGGTTGAATTTCTATGTAATCATAAAAACGAATACCTTCCAATAATTGATCGTAACTTTCTCGCCAGGCTAAATCAAAAATTTCTCCATTACAACAACTACTACCCAAAAGCAACCCTTCACGGTGAGCTTGTAAGTATTTTTTTAATATTCTTGGTTCCTTATAAAAATGCGTTGTATGCGAATCAGAGATAATTAAATTTAGATTTTTAGTCCCTTTTTTGTTCTTTGACAAAATATTGATGTGCATTGCCATTGCATTTTGAAAAGCTCGCTCATCAATTATCGATGAATTAATGTCCTGATAATTGTAAATTTTTTCAGAAAATAATCCTTTTAACATTTTAACGAAAATCTCTGCTGTTGCTTTTGCATCATTGATCGCTCGATGATGTTGTTTTAAGTCAACATCAAAAAATTTACTAAGAGATTTTAAATTGAAAGTTTTAAGTTTATTTCCATAACGAATTCTAGCCAATTGCATTGTATCAATTGTCGGCAACTCTTTTTCAAACAATTTCGCATCTTTTAAGTTTTTATACAAATGAGAATTATCAAAAGAGGCATTTTGAGCAACTAAAATACTGCCTTTTAAAAAATTGTAAAAATCACCGATGACTGCTGAAATCGATGGAGCGTTTCGTACATCATCATTGGAAATGTTCGTAATTTCTGTAATATAGTTAGGTATTGCCGCTTCTGGTTTTACAAAAGTCGCAAATTCATCAATAATTTGTTCATTTTTTATTTTAACAGCAGCAATTTCAATGATTTCGTTATAATTGCTTGATAAACCAGTTGTTTCTAAATCATAAACAACAAAGGTAGCTTCTTTCAAATTAATGTCTTCATCGGAAAAGGCTATTTTAAATTTGTCCTCATCAATCAGTGCACCTTCAACACCATAAATTGGTTTAATATTTTTGCCTTTTGTTAAATTATATAAATCGGGGAGGGCTTGAATATTAAAATGATCAGTAACTGCTAAGGCAGTATGGCCAAAATCAAGCGCAGTATTAACATAATCGTTAATATCCATTACTCCATCCTGAGTTGACATTTTCGTATGTGCATGGAGCTCAACACGTTTTATTTTAGCTTGATCGACACGTTTTTGAACATCACTCGGCCCTAATCCAAGAGTTTCTCTGACTTTAATAACAATATCATTAGAAAAACGATCATATTCAGCAAGTCCATACATGCGAACTTTATTTCCTGGGAAGGCATGTTCACGATAAAATTCTTCTAGTTTAGGATCTTTATCATTTAAAAAAATCTTGACAATTATGGAATCAGTCCCATCAAAAATAGTAGCTTCATAAATTTTGAAAACACCCTTTTTATCCTGAATGCTTGCACTTATGACGTCTCCTAAGATAACAAAATTAGCAGTACCATTTTTTTGATTGTATTCAACAAGTTGTACTTCTGAAGCAGGAATATCTTTAAGTGCCGTTACAGGGCCGTTTATTTCAGCCTTCATTTTTGGTTTTTTATAAATTTTGTTATTTTCTTTTTCAGGTAAATGGCTTGCGAAACGATCATACATTTCTTGGCTTTGAATAGCTTCTTTGGTTGCTTTCGATAAATTGTCAGCAATTGTTTTTGCAATAGGTGTTTCAAAATTACTAACGGAAACGGAAAAAGCTATCTTATTTAGATAAAATTCTCCAAACCCCTCTTGGATTCTTGGTATTAAACTTTTAACCATTTCAATTTCATCTTCACTACCAACATAAATTTTGATTGTGTTTTGAGAAAAATGAGTATTTAAAACCTTTAAAGTTGCAAATCGTGGTTTTTCGTCGATGCATTGTTCAAGAATAAATCGATAATATTCTTCTAAGTGGTCATCATTAAGCATAACGTTTTCATAATTGATTAAAACTTTAATTTTATGATCATGGTTTTCATTATAAACTTCATTAATCCGTTTAATAAAAAATTGAAAACTGTTTAGTGATAGGGGAGATGGAAATTGCAAATAAAACTCCCAAATTTGTGCCACCTTTTTGATTTTCAATTCTAAAAATTGACCTGTCAATAAATCATTTGGGTTGCTAATATTTAAAATATTAAGTAATTGTTGATAACGTTTTTGGTTCATGGCAAATAACCTCTTGAAAATATTTTATCACATTAGGTGCTTTTTATCTAGTCATTTTTAAATGTAAATAAAATGAAAAAAATCAAGTTTTACCTTGATTTTTATACAAATAAATAGATTGATAAAAAATGTAAAATAAAACCAATAATAACAAAGAAATGCCAAACCATATGGGTAAATTTAAATAATTTTAATGCATAAAAAATTATTCCAACAGTATAAGCAATTCCTCCAGCGAATAATAATACAGTTCCGTAAATGCCAATTGTATTTATAATGGTTTTTAAATAAAAGAAAGCCATCCAGCCTAATCCAACGTAAAGAAGTAAATGAAAAATTTTAAATTTTCCAAACCAAAAAACATTCATCAGTAATCCAATCAAAGCACTTGCCCACATTAAGGAGCATAAAACAACACCGAGAGTTCCACCAATAGCAAGAAGGGTATAAGGTGTATAAGTTCCTGCTATTAGTAAATAAATGGTCATGTGATCAAATTTTTGAAATAATTTTTTTGCCCGACCACCAAGGGGTAATCCATGATAAAGAGTTGACGATGAAAAAAGCAAAATTGCGCTAAAAACATAAATAAAATAAGCAAATATGGCATTGTTATCACTTTCTTGCATTCCTTTGATAACTAAAATAATCAATCCTACAATTGCCATTAAAATTCCTACTCCATGGGTAATGGCATTTCCTATTTCTTCACCAACCGTATAAAATTTTTTTGTTGGCGGAATTTTTTTGGATATTAAAACTTTTTCACCTTTGATGATTAGCCCATTAGCAAGTTCATTTTGAGGGAATTTTTGGGAACGTAATAAAATTTCTTGACTATGATAAATTTGTAAAGGAGAAATTTGTTTACCGTCAATCATAAAATGATGTCTTTGTTTTTTTGGTGAATCCCAATACTGATTGATAATGTTTAAAGCTTCATGCAATTCTTCTTCAGTTGGTGAATAAAAGTCATTTATAGTTTTTATCTGATCTAAATTTTGAGTAGCTTTAGCAGTACACCCAAAATTCTTCCCTTTTTTTAAGTCAGTCAACAAATCATCGTCTTCATGGCAAATACGGTCAATTAATGGTTTTTTACTAAGAGCAGATGCAAAAGCAACCTGATTAAAAGCAAAATCAATATTTCCATCAATCGTCCAACCTAAAAATTCACGATATTTTTTTTCATCAAAAAACAAAGCTTTGACACGTTCATAATTGGCAATTTTGCGATATGATATAACCCCTTCTGGGCTATCTATCATAGCAATAAAATTTAATGTTCCAAAATCTAATTTTTGGCTTTGCTCAAAATCACGGACTTTCATAACTAGATGATTTAATAAAGATGCTGAAGCATGTGGAATAGCCCAACCTTTGATAAAATTACCATCAATTTTTTTTAAATCATTTTTAAATTGCTTTTCATTGTCCAGATTTATTTTTAGATATAATTCACTCTGATGTTCATTTAAAAGCGACAAAAAAGGTGCATATTTTCCCGAATTAGAAAAAATAGTTACCGCATCGCTTTGGTCAATAACAATTACATCAGCCAAAAATATCTTATCATCATGTACAAAAGAAAAATCATTTAAGGTATTAAAAAAATAACTTCTAGGCATTTTGCTTCCCTCTTTCATATATAATTTCCCCATTCATAATGGTTAAATCCACTTTTACATTTTTTATGTCTTGTTTAGGAATTATAAAAATATCTTCATGAAGAACAACCAAGTCCGCAAAATAACCTCGTTTGATTTTCCCTTTATTCTTTTCTTCAAAAGTCAAAAAAGCATTTGTTTCTGTATAGCCTTGTAAAGCCTGAAAAACAGTTTGTTTTTCAGAAGGAAGATATTCTTGAGTATTATCCCAGTTAGCTCTCGTCACATTTGCATAAATGCCAATAAGGGGGTTAAAATTTTCAACTGGGCTGTCACTTCCAAACCCTGTTGCAGTAATTTTTGCTAAAGAGCCAAACAAGTAACTTGATTCTACTAAGGTTTTGCTAATGCGTTTTTTCACTAACTCCATATCACTAATAATAAAAGGTGGTTGAACAAATGCACAAATTTTTTGTTTAGCAAACTTTTCTAAAATGTCTTTATCTGTAATTTGAACATGAACAATTCCCCAACGGAGGGTATTATCATCATCTTGAAATTTTTTATAATGGTTTAAACAAAGATCGATTGCCTCATTACCTATTGCATGAACAATAATTTGCCGTTTTGTTTGTTTGCAGTATAAAAGTAATTCATCAAATTTTAGTAAATCCAAACATAAAATGCCTTTTTCATGAGTATCTAAATAAGAATCCTTTAGTAAAGCAGTTTTTCCGCCCAAAGAACCATCCATGAATAATTTAAGTGGGCCCATTTTAATTAATGAGGAGTGAAGTGGTAAACTAAATAATTTTGATAAAACAGATGTTTCTTGAAAAGTAATTTGATGATTAATCCGAATATTTAATCTTCCTTCATTTTCTAATTCTTGATAAGCTTGTAAGATTAATGTAGCTTCTTGCTCGTTTTCGCTTAAATCATTAGTACCTATAGATGTTAGTCCGCATGCATTGGCATCGGCTATACCTTGCAATAATATTGTTTTTATTTGAGCAATAGTTAATGAATCATCTAATTTCAAAAGCTCAATGGCTTTTTCTCGAAGAATTCCTAAAGGCACACCGTTTTGGTCGATATCAATTTGCCCCAATGGGATTCTTGAACCTTTTGAAATGTTGGCAATTTCTAAAGCTCTAGTATTTACACTGACAATGTGTCCACAAATTCTTGTAGCAATAATGGGAATATCGTTAGAAATTTGATCGAGATCAAAACGATTTAAAAGACGTTTTTCCTCAAAATTGACATCATTATAACCAAAAGCAATGATTTTTTGGGAATTTAATTGTAAAAACTTTTTACCTAATTCGATTACTTGATTAATGGATTTAGCACTTCGCAAATCTAGTTGACTTTTATTAATAGAATAATTGAATAAGTGCATATGAGAATCAATAAACCCTGGAATGACTAACCTTCCATTCAAATTAATTTTATTTTCAAGAGGATATTTTTTTAAAATTTCCTCGTCAAAACCAAAGTCAATAATGATTTTGTTTTGGAAAAAAATCGCTTGAAAAAAACCATCACTTGTATAAATCTTACCGTTATATAAAATCATATGAACCCCACTTATTGTTTTAAATTATAACATATTTTCTAATTTTTACCTAATAAAAATAAACCTCATTGAGGTTTATTTTCTTGGGGATTTAAAATATCTAAAACTTCTTTAATCTGTTTCATTGCAAAATCCATTTGTTCTTTTGTATGTGTTGCTGTATAAGAAGTTCTTAATAAACTTTGGCCAACTGGCGTTGCGGGAGAAATAACCGGATTCACATAAACACCACGATTTAAAAGCATCTTACAAGCTAAAAATGTTTTTTCATCATCATAAGTATAAATTGGAATAATGGGTGTTGTACTTTTAATGATGTTTACACCAAGTTTGATTAATCCCTGACGCATATACTCACTTATATCAGCTAAAGCTTTCACTCTTTCTGGTTCTCGATCAAGTATCCTTAAAGCTGCTCGTGCACTTTCTACACTCGCTGGTGTAATGGATGCACTAAAAATAAATGGACGAGAAAAATGTTTAACATATTCAACAACTTGTGCTTTGGCAGCCATGTAACCTCCAAGCGAAGCAAGTGATTTACTAAAAGTACCCATAACAATATCGACTTCTTCTTCCAAACCAAAATACTCTGGAGTTCCACGACCATGTTTTCCAAGCACTCCTAGCCCATGAGCATCATCGACCATAACACGAGCACCATATTTTTTTGCAAGTTTTACGATTTCTGGTAAATGACAAATATCTCCTGTCATTGAAAAAACACCATCTGTGACAATCAAGATGCCTTTTTCTGGTTCGATTGTGGAAAGAATTTTTTCAAGATCTTGCATGTCGCTGTGTTCATATCGCAGTAATTTTGCATAACTTAAACGGCATGCATCATAAATACTTGCATGGTTTTCTTTATCACCAACTATAACATCATTACGTCCAGCAATTGCACTAATTATTCCTAAATTACTTTGAAAACCTGTGCTAAAAGTTAAAGCTGCTTCACGATGTAAAAAGGATGCCAATTCTTTTTCTAAGGCACCATGAATATCTAAAGTGCCATTTAAAAAACGTGATCCTGAGCAACCCGAACCATATTTTTTGATTGCTTCAATCCCAGCAGCGATAACTTCTGGATGAGAAGTCAATCCCAAATAATTATTTGACCCAATCATTAAGGTTTTATGTCCATTAATAACAACTTCCGTGTCTTGACCTGTTTCTAAAGGGTTAAAATACGGGTAAATACCACGTGCTTTTGCTTCTTCAATGTAAGCAACCTGTTCGCACTTTTTAAATAAATCCATAGTATCCTCCAATAAATTTCTTCTATTATACCATAATTTATAATAGATTCAAACAAAAAATTAAACTATCCGTCCTTTAGTTCCTACAACGGTTTGGCCAGGATTAATGTCATGAATTACAACAGTATTCGCCCCAATTTTCACATTATCACCAATCAAAATATTCCCGAGAATTTTGGAACCAGCTCCAACCATGACATTGTTACCAAGAGTTGGATGACGTTTCTTGTGCTCTTTACCTGTTCCCCCTAAAGTAACACCTTGATATATCAAGCAATCGTCCCCAATAACCGTCGTTTCTCCAATAACAACACCCATCCCGTGATCAATAAATAGCCTTTTACCAATTTTTGCATTTGGATGAATGTCAACTCCATAAATATTCCTTACAAAATAGGATATTCCTTCACCTATTAGTTTTAATTTGATTTTGTAAAAAAAGTGCGCAATTCTATGCCAAAACATTACTTTTACACTTGGATAAAACAACAGTATTTGTAAACAGTTTCTAGCGGAAGGATCGCGCTCTTTTATTGATTTTAAATATTTAACCATATAATTACCTCATTTTTATTAAGGAATTATATCATAAAAAGTGTTTTTTCAAGGGGATAACACTCCATTATTTTGCAAGCAAAGATTGCAGTTCAACATTTTTTACAAACATTTGAATAACGTATGAACATTTAGGTTTAATTAGCCAACTATTTTCTTTAGCCATTTGTATCATAAACCAAAATAATTCATTAGCAAGATTTTGACCTCGATGAGATAAAGAAACAAAAGTATGATCAATAATAATCACACTTTTGCTTTCAAAAGAATAAGACATAAAAGCAATTGTTTTGTCTTCATTCTCACCTATAAATATTTTTAAATTTCCTTTTTTTATTTCCATAAATCAAAATTAATACTTTTTTTTAAAATAATTGGAGATGTTTTCCAATGACTTAATCAAAACTTCATCTTCATCAATTTTCATATCTGCAAAAATAGCTTCAATCATTTCGTTATGAAATTCATCATGGACTTTTAAAACTTCAAAAGCTGGTTCCGTAAGTTCAATTATTACTTTGCGTCGATCATTTTCTTCTTGTCCACGACGAACAAATTTCTTGCGAACTAAACGGTCTATTGATGCGGTGAGTGTCCCCATAGTAATTCGTAAATGCTTTGCAACAGCAGACATCGAAGGGACAGGTGTGTTACGAACAACTTCAAGGATGTGAACTTCTTTCATGGACAGTTTCACTCCTCGACTTTCTAAAACATCTTCCTCAATACTAAGAATATTATTAAAGACATCGACCAATAATTCATTAATTAACGCTTTTGATTTACTCATTTTTTCACCTTTATTTATTAATTATATAACCAATCCCAAATGCTCCTGGGCCAGTATGAGCTCCAACAACTGGTGTAAGTGGATATAATCCTACATTTTTAATGTTAGGATAATGTTCCATTATTTCATTAGCAACATTATTAGCTAATTCAATGTTATTAGTATAAATGATAAAAGGTTCAAAATCAAGCCCTTTTGTTTCGTCATAGAATTGTTCTTTCACATGGTTGATGGCTTTTACTGAAGTCCGGATTTTTTTTACAGCAACAATTTTACCTTCTTTTGTTATTACTAATAAGGGTTTTAATTTTAGCAATGATCCCATAAACCCTTTTGCAGCACTTAATCTTCCATTTTTCACAAGATATTTTAAAGTATCAACGGCAAAATAAACGCGATTATTGTCTCTTATAAATTCCAATCTTTCAATAATTTCGGAAACTGTCTTCCCATTTTTAGCCATTTCTGCAGCCACTAAAGCCATTTTGGCTTCTGCAAAAGCAGCAGTTTGTGAATCAAAAATATGAACGCGAAGAGTATCGGCCATTTTCCCAGCTAAAACAGCATTTTGATATGTGCCACTCAGATGAGAAGATATGGTGACAACAATAGCATCTGTATACCCTTCAGTTTCTAAACGTTGATAAACTTCTAGCATCCTCCCAGTAGCAGTTTGTGATGTTGAAACATTAGTGTTTGGTTCTTTAATTAGCCTTTCATAAAAGGCTTCAGCGGAAATATCAATGAAATCTTCAAATTCTTCACCGTTAACATATAATAAAGAACGAAAAACATCGATTTTGTATGGATGATTTATATAATCAATTCCTGAATTTCCACATACAATGACTGCAATTTTTTCTGACATAAATTTTCCTCCATTTGTTTGTATATCAAATTATTTGACTTGCTAAATATTATCATAAACAATTCCTTTTTGCAAGTTATTTTACAATTATTTAATTATTATGAAAGTTTTTAAGTCTTAAAGCATTGGTAACAACGGATACGGAGGAAAAAGCCATTGCTAAAGCAGCAATCATCGGATTTAATAAAATATTTAAGTTTAAAGCATAAAGTAACCCAGCTGCAATCGGAATTCCCGCAGTATTGTATGCGAAAGCCCAAAATAAGTTTTCTTTGATGTTTTTAATTGTTTTTCTACTTAAAGAAATTGCCGTACTAACATCTTTTAAATTCCCTTTGATTAAGACAATGTCGGCTGATTCAATAGCAATATCACTCCCTTGTCCAATTGCAATTCCAATATTTGCCGTTGTTAAAGCTAAGGCATCGTTAATTCCATCACCAACCATGGCAACAATCCCCTTTTCTAATTGAATCTTTTTAATTTCATTTGCTTTTCCTTCAGGAGAAACCTCAGAACGAACTTCATCAATACCCACTTGATTAGCAATAGTTAAAGCTGTTTGATGATTGTCACCAGTAACCATGATTGTTTTTAGTCCAAGTTTCTGTAACTTTTGAATAGCTTCTTGGCTATCTTTTTTTACTGTATCATTAACCCCAATAACGCCTATGATGGCATCATTTTTTGCAACAAACATTGATGTCTTACCTTGTAAATTATTTTTATAATAAATTTTTTCAAAATATTGAAGATTATTGAATTTTTGAACTAATTTGTAATTACCAACAAAAATAGTATCTGAAGAGTGCTGAGTTTTAATTCCTTGACCAGGAATAGCAACAAAACTATCTAGTGGAAATAATGTGATATTATTCTCTTTGGCTTTAGAGATTATTGCTAAAGCTAAAGGGTGTTCTGAACCCATTTCTGCTGAAGCTGCCCATTGTAATATAGATTCAATAGTTTCGTTCGCAAATACATCAATTGAAGTAACTTTGGGATGTCCTTCTGTGATCGTCCCTGTTTTATCAAAAATTACATGGGTAACCCGATGAGTTATTTCAAGTGCTTCTCCTCCTTTAATTAATATACCCATTTCAGCACCTTTTCCAGTTCCCACCATAATTGCTGTAGGTGTCGCTAATCCTAAAGCACAAGGGCAAGCTATCACTAAAACGGAAATTAAAATTGTTAGAGAAAAAGAAAAATCTTTTGAAACGATTAACCAAATTAAAAAACTCAATAATGCAATTCCCATAACAATTGGAACAAAAACACTGGAAATAGCATCAGCTAACTTTGCAATTGGTGCTTTTGATCCTTGGGCTTCTTCCACAAGTTTTATGATTTGGGATAATACGGTATCCTTTCCAACTTTTGTTGTTTTCATTTTTATCATGCCATTTTTATTAATTGTTCCACCAACTAAATTGGAGCCAACACTTTTGTCTACTGGCAAACTTTCTCCGGTTAGCATTGATTCATCTACCGCTGACTCTCCTTCAATAACCAAACCATCAACAGGGATTTTAAAACCCGGTTTTATAATTAAAATATCATTGACTTTAACTTCTTCAATAGCAACCGTTCTTTCTTCACTTTCGCTCCATAATAGGACTGTTTTGGGACTTAAATTCATCATTTTTTTTATGGCTTCCGATGTTTTTCCTTTTGATTTCGCCTCAAAAAACTTACCTAACATTACTAAAGTAATAATGACACCTGCTGATTCAAAATAAAGATTGTGAACAAAATGGACATCGCCCAAACAAATCCGAATTAAAGCGTAAACACCATATGAAAAAGCAGCTGTTGTTCCAATAGCAATTAAGGAATCCATATTTGGTTTTAAAGTAATTAATTTTTTAAATCCACTTGTATAAAAACGAAAGCCTGCTCCAATGATCGGCAAAACTAAAATCAATTGGGTTAAAGCAAAATTTTGCGGATTATTTTCCATGCTAATAAATTGGGGTAAGGGAAATTTTACCATTGGTCCCATTGCAATATATAGTAAAATTGCAGCAAAAAAGGCAGCAATAATTACTTTAATTTTCATTGTTTGTTCTTGTTTTTTTTGGTAATCAAATGCGTTTTGGGCTTTTTTCACTTCTAATACGCGATAGCCCGCTTTTAACACTTGTTTTTTGATTGTATTTAGTTTTAAAATTTGGTCATCATACTTAATTGTTGCTTTTTCCGTTACTAAATTAACCGAAGCTTTTTGCATACCAGGTATTTTTTTTAAAACCTTTTCCACAGTTATTGCACAAGCTGAGCAAGTCATCCCATCTATTTGCAATGTTGTTTCCGAACTTTCGTTCAACTCATGTAAATGATATCCTAACTTTTCCACTTGTTGCTTTATTTCATGACTATTGATTATTTTTTCATCATAATCTAAAAAAAGTTTCTCTTGTGATAAATTAACGGAAACTTTTTTTATACCCGATGATTTTTTAAGTTTATTTTCAATAGTTTGAGCACAAACTGCACAGGTCATTCCTTCAATTTGAAATTGTTGTTGTTTCATCTTAATACCTCAATTGTAAATGTTGGTACTCAAATACTTCATACCACCATCGGGTGCAATTACCAACACTTTTCTAAGAGGATTTTCATTTATAATTGCTCTGCCAACTAAAATAGCTGCAGCCGATGAAATCCCTAGTAATAACCCTTTTTTTGCTAACCTATTTGCTTCTTTTTTTGTGGAAAGAGTGTCAATTGTCCGAATTTCATCGATTAGTGTAAGATCAAGAATATCTGGTAAAAAACCTGCTCCAATCCCTTGAATCCCATGGGGGCCACTATAACCTTGGGAAATTATTGGTGATTCTTTTGGTTCAACACCAATTACTTTTAAATTTGGAAAGTGCTTCTTTAAAATTTTTGCTGCTCCTGTAATTGTTCCTCCCGTCCCAATTCCACAAACAAAATAATCAAGTTCATTAAAGTCCTTGATGATTTCTAAGGCCGTAGATTGCTCATGGCTTAATGGATTGTCTTCATTTATGAATTGGCTCGGCATAATATAACCATTTTCGATAACTAAACGGTTTGCTTCAGCAATTGATCCTTTCATCCCTTGACTGCCTTCTGTTAAAATTATTGTTGCCCCATAAGCAATCATTAATTGACGACGTTCCAAAGACATTGTGTCTGGCATAACTAATACAACATTGTATCCTTTAGCAGCTCCAATCATAGCTAAACTAATGCCAGTATTGCCACTTGTTGGTTCAACAATAGTCATCCCTGACTTTAAAATACCTCGTTTTTCTAATCCCTCGAGCATCCATTTAGCTGCTCGATCTTTTACTGATCCTGAAGCATTAAAACCTTCCAATTTTATAAATAAGTTTTCAAAAGAAATAATCGGCGTAGCTCCAATTAAATCAGTTATATTTTTATATATCATACTTGCCTCCTACTGTAATTTTGCGAATGAATTAATGACTTCATCAATTACCTCGTCATTTCCCAAAAGAATTTCCCTTTTAACACAATTCTTTAAATGGTTGTTAAGAATTACACGACCTAAACTTTTAACCGAATTAGCTGCTGCTGAAATTTGAATTAAAATATCATCACAATAAACATCATTCTCAAGCATTTGTTTTATTCCTCGGATTTGTCCTTCAATTCGATTAATCCGACTAATTAATGATTTAACTTCTTCTGGTTCCCGATGAGTCATTTTACAATTGTCCATATTTTTCATAATATCCACCTCGGATCTATTATATACCCCTTGGGGTATATGTCAACTAATATGCAACAAAAAAACTCACTTAAATTATCGTGAGTTGTTCGTAGTCTTTTTGTTGTTTAAATTGGTTCATTATTTGATTAAGATCATAAATGATATTATGTTTGGCACACAAATTTTTAAATATTTCCCATAATTTTGAAGCATTTGGGCTAATACAATTGTACTGATTCCCATAAGTGTTAATATATTTTTGCTTTAACCCTGGAAAGAAATTATCTAAACATTTATAAAAATACTGTTCACTTCCGCTTCTCTTTGTGGTACCAAATTCAAAAACGACTATATATTTAATGCCAATTTCAGCACAACGATTTACGATGCGAGTAATGTTGTCTTCATTATCATTTATAAATGGTAAAATGGGTCCCATCCAAATTCCTGTAGGTATACCTCGCTTGACAAATTGTTCTAAACAAGCAAACCTTAAAGAAGTGGGAATAACATTTCTTTCTATTTGTAAACAAAGATCATCATTATAGGTGGTAACAGTCATACATACTAAAGCACCAAATTGTTGATTAATTTTTTCAATAAGATCAATATCTCTTAAAATTAAATCACTTTTTGTCAGTAAAGATACTCCAAAACGAAATTTACTAATAATTTCAAGCATTTTTCTTGTAAGCTTAAGATCACGTTCAATTGGAAGATAGGGATCACACATTGACCCAGTAACAATCATGCTTCGTTTTCTTTTTTTAGACAACTCTTTTTCAAAAATTTCCATGGCATTATCTTTTACACCAATATTTTCAAAGTTTGTTACTTTGTAAACATCGCTTCTTGAATCACAATAAATACAATTGTGAACACAACCACGATAAAGATTTACTCGATTGTGTGGACCAAGAATGGATTTTGCATAAAGATTAAGCATATTTTTTCTCCAAAAATAGTGTCAATAATATCCCTTTTACCAAGTTCGGGGATTTCGATGCTTAAAAGTTAACCAATCAATTTTTCCTTGATAAAAATCAGGGTGGCGGCTGCATAATAATTCAACTGAACCATTAGATTTTCTTTCTGTAAGCAAATCTAATTGTATTAAATCATTCTTTAATTTTGTTGCAGTTGGTTCTCCACAGGCAATTAATTTTACTTTAGGAAATGCTGCTTTTAAAGCTTCATTTAACAAGCCAAAATGCGTACAGCCTAAAATTAAAGTATCAAAATCTTCATTTAATAAGGGGTTAACAATTTCCATAACTTTTTGTTTGGTTTCAGATGAATTTCGGTTAGGGCTTTCAGCTAAATCGACTAAATCGGATGCTGCTAAAGGATAAACCTTTGCTTTCCATTCTTCTAAAATATTTTGGTAAGTTCCTAAAGAAACAGTTAATTTTGTTGCTAATAGGGCTATTTTTTTTGTATTTGAATAAGTAAAAGCAGCAAAAGCAGTTGGTTCAATAACTGTTTGTATCGTAATTTTAGCCCATTTAATAAGCTTTTGAGCATTTGCTGAAGCTGTATTGCAAGCAATGACAATTGCTTTTACATCTTTTTTTATAAAAGCTTTACCTACTTCTAAAACACGATTTTCAATTTCTGACTTTGTTTTTATTCCGTAAGGGTAAAAAGCATCGTCTGCTAAATAAATAAAATTCTCTTGTGGCATTATAGCCTTTAAAGATTCTAATACTGTTAAACCACCAATTCCAGAGTCAAACACTCCGATTGGACTATTTTTATCCATAATATCCTTCTTCTATTTGAATCGCTCATTATAAATTTTACTTAATAACATTCGTGTGTTTTCAGGGACTAATCTTAAAGCTTCATCTAATTGTTTAGTTTGCATTAATTTTCGAACCTTTGAAGCACTGATTGGTTCTCCATCTAAATCTATTCGCTTAATTTCGGTGATGGAGTCTCCAAGAACTAGTTTTAAATTTTTATTATATGTCACCATAATCGGGTGTGTTTCCGTCCCAATGTATCGATGCTTTATATTTAAAAGAGGCATAAAATAATTCTTAAAAATTAAAGCATCTAAGTAAGCATACTCGTTATTTCGATCGTTATCTTCTTTTAAAAAATAGCTTGGAAATGTAAGATTAGATACTAAATATGGTGATGATGGTAAAGCAATGACATTTGGTAAGTGAGAGATTCCGAGTTTTACAAGTGCCATACGCTCTTCTGTTGTGAAATCAGAACGGTTTTCTTGCAAAACAAACAATAATAAATTGTGATGTTGTTTTGCTGCTTGTTCAATTAAGTATAAATGTCCCAATGTCATGGGATTGCAATTAACAACAATCGCGCCATTATCATTTGATTCAAGCGATAATTGTTTTTTTAAATCCGACAAATAACTTGTAATGGGATACGAACTACTTTCTAAAATACTAACATTTTTGGATTCTACAATTAACCGCATTCCCATACTTAAAAAGAGATCGCGATAAGTCCGTTTTGTAAAAACCTGAAAGAAATGTTCTTGCTTGCTATGTAAATAACTAATGGCTTCATTAACCATTTTTAAGGCTAATTGTTCGCCTTGGTATCCTTCTGAAACAGCTAAACATTTTATAATGTGTTTACTTAGGGATACTGTCGCAATGATATCATTATTTTCTTCATAATAAAAAGTTTCTGTAATATCTTTATCCAAATCAAGATCAAATTCTTTCAAAAAGGATTGGATTCGTAATTTTTCCGAATCAAGAAAGGCTTCTTTTACATCCATTTTTACACCTTATTTCTTTATTTGATAGATGGAATCAATAATTGTTCCATCGCGATATTTTACAACCCCAATAATTTTTTTACTATGCAAAACCTCTTGAGGTTTTGTCGTTATTTCATAACATAAATCTAATAGTTCATTGATTGGTTTAATTTTCAAATGGGTATTTTTTAATCTTGCTAATAAATCTTGCCTTTTAGGGTTAATGGCAATTCCTCTTTCAGTTACCAAAACATCGACATCTTCCCCTGGAGTGGTACATGTAGTGACTCTTTCTTTAATAATCGGCATTCTTGATTTAATTAAATTAGTAGTAATAATAGTGAGTTTTGCTCCATGTGCTGTATCTGAATGACCACCACTACCACCAATTATCCAATTATTAGAATCAGTCGTAACATTGACATTAAAATTCAAGTCAACTTCTGTTGCTCCTAAAATGACAAAGTCAAGATTATCGACAATTGGGGTTATTTCCATTGGATTTCCATATTCCGATGAAGACATGGCAATGTGGTTTTTATTATCACGATAAGAAGTTACTGCATCCAAATCAAAACACTGAACATCATATAATCTTTCAAACAGTCCTAGTTTTAACATTTGCACAAAATAACTTGTTATTCCACCAGAGGCAAAACTCCCAACAATATTTTGGGAAATCATTTGTCTTTTTACAAATTCAGCGACTGCTAAAGAAGTTCCTCCAGCACCTGTTTGCATGGATAATCCAGGCTTAATAATTCCTAATTCATTTAATAATTTAGCAGCATCCCTAGCTATTTTTAAACCTACAGGGTCAGTAGTTATTTTCGTTGTTCCCGATACAATTCCTTTTTGTTCACCAATTGAAGATAAAACGACGACACAGTCAACATAAGGATGATTAAATTCAGGATCATCAATTTTATCAACTAAATTATCAGTAACTAATACTACTTTTTTTGCATATTTTAAATCAGGTATAGCATATCCTAATGCACCACATGCATTTTTCCCAATAGAACCTGTTCCATTGCCTGATTTATCAACCGTTGGGGTTGCTAAAATGGCAAAATCAATAGCTAATTCACCTGATTCGATTGATCGAGCACGACCACCATGTGTTTCCATTACTAGTAAGTTTTCTAAATATCCTTGGCTGATTGTCTTTGCAACTTCCCCATTAATATAATTTGTAGTAATACTTGTAATATTTTTATTTTTGATTAAGGCAGAAAGGCAATTATTATTAGGAAAAATGGAACTAGGAGCAAAATGCATGTTTTTTAAACCAAGTTTTTCAACAATGGCTGCAGTTTGATTTAGAACCTCATCGCCATTTCTTAAATGATGATGAAAAGAAAGTGTCATTCCATCACTAATTTTATAATAAGAAAACATGGCATCTAGTGAATCAAAAAAAACAATCTTATTGTTTGTACTCTTTTCAGAGATAAGTTTTCTTTCATGTTTTTCATATTCACTTGAGGAAATAAAGGGTTTGTACCCTAATGGGACTTCACGATTAATGCTGTTTTTCATGTTTCACCTAAAGCAATTGAAATTTTTCTGCTTTTTTTAAGATATTAATTGCTCTTTCAATTATCGGTTTATCTACCATTTTTCCATCTAGGCTAAAAACACCTAAGCCATTTTCTTCTGCATGTTTTTTTGCTTCAATTATTCGTTTTGCCCATTCAATATTTTTGTTGCTAGGTGAAAAAATGGTATTGATAATTTCGATTTGATTAGGATGAATAGCTGCCTTAGCATTCATTCCTAAAGATTTTGCAGTCTCACAATCAAGGATTAAACCTTGATCATCTTTTGTATCAGTAAAAGGCGTATCGATAGCATCGATTTTATTCGCTTTGCATGCATATATAACGCATGACCGTGGATATAAAATTTCTGAACCGGTTTTTGTTCGCTCTATTTCTACATTTGTCGACAGATCTTCTGCTCCCAATAAAATACCGTCGACTCTTGGCATCTTTGCCAATTCATTTACTTCAAGAATGGATGAAGCGAGTTCAATAATGGGGATAATATTTATTTTATTGTGTAAAGATCGGCTCTTTTCCATTTGTGTAAGCATTTCCCCTAATTCAAGGACATCGGAAACATGCGCTTTTGGTAGCATGATTGTATCAATCTCATCACAAACAACTGCATTTAAATCTTCGTTGTAAAACGGAGTATCCAAACCATTGATTCGAATAATAACTTCCAAATCATGATGAAGTTTTGAATGAAGGTAATGCGAAACCAATAAACGGGCACTATCTTTTTCATTAATATGGACAGCATCTTCTAAGTCTAGGATAATTGCATCGCTGTCAAAAACATCAGCGTTTTGTAGCATTGCAGGATTATTACCCGGAATAAAAAGTAAACTTCTACGCATATTAGTGCATCCTTTCTATTGCAGCGATTAATCTTGCCTTGATTACATAATCAAGAGCTCCTTTGTCTTGGCATAGCACATCAATTTTAGAAATATTTAATTCATTTAATGTTGTTAAAATCGTATCATGAATTTGTTTAGAAAAATAATTAAAAACGATACTTTCAATTGTTATTTTTAAAGCATCTGCTTCACGGACAGTAATCATAACATCACTAGATTCTAATGTACCTGCTACACCAATTCGCATTTTTTATCTCTTTCTACTGTTAGCTAGCGCTACAGTTCGATTAATTTCGTTTTTCACAATCATAAAGCCTTCATCAGTGCCCATCCCAGGTTTTGCAAGGCATTGAGTTGCCATACAAGCAATAGCAATATTGGTTGTTGCTTGGCTTGAAATATTTGTTTCATTGCAAGTTCCACCACAATAACTGCCAACATGCTTTTCATTGCAATAAATAATGGCTTCAGCAACATTATTAATGCCACCTAAATCCGGTGTTTTAATTTGTAACATATGTCCTGCTTTGTTATCCGCAAAATATTTTACATCTTCTAACGTATTACACCATTCATCAGCAACAATCTCTACAAGAATATTTTGTTCATCTAGCGCTTTAGAAATATCTCGTAAATAAACCATTGTGCCTTCACGATCACCAGTATCAACTGGGCCTTCAATGCGTAACTTAAATGGTTTTGCAGCTTCATATAAAGTCTTTATGTAATCAACTATTTTGGGAACATTGTTTTGGAAAGCAATTCCAAGAGTTCCATAAGTATCAATGTGGAAAATTGGGGAATAATTTTCATCACTTCTCAATTTTAAAATTCGATTTCGCAGCCAAACAACGTAATCATATAATAGTTCACCATTTTCACCAAGTTTTGTTTTAACATTATTGATTAAAGCATGAGGAAGAACATCAGCTTGTTTAATTATCATTTTATCAGCATTGATGTATCTTTCATCACCAGATTGCGTAAAAACAGGGATTGGTTCATAGTGTGTTTCTTCGATTCCATATTCTTCGCGAATGACTTCTGCCATTGTTTTCTTTTTCACAAGACCAGCAGCCATCAATAATGCTTGCGTTATTCCATATCTAATAGCTGTATGCAATCTTTGACCTTTTATATATAATTGGTCATATTTTTCAGCAAGTTTTCTAAAACCTAATACATTTTCTTGTAAAAGCAGTGGTTTTAGATGTTCTTCAATAAAAGGAATAAAATCAGCAGCTAAAAATAACGGATCACGCCCGCCAGTCCCACTGTATTGCACTGCGGCACAATCACCAACGGCAACTGAACCATCTTCAAGAACTAACTGAATGGAAATGGCTTCGCCAGTTTGGCGGATTTTGGAAAATCCAGGAGTTATCGGTTCACCTACATAAGTAAATCCATCTAGTTTTGCTCCAGCTTTAATTGCTTTTTGATCATCAAAATAAAAACCTGTGTACGATTTAGATAAAATAACATTTTTAATTTTCATATATCATCATTTTTTGGGACGCCCAATTAATTCTCCTTCACTAACGGCATAGATATCATCTACTGTCATCTGGAATGATACTGGTCGGCCTTCATAATTTGCCCTTTCTTCTATTTTTTTGCGATGAAAATCTTTAATTTCGTCAGTGAATCCTAAATTTCCAAAATCTAAAATTCGAATAATGCCTTCATTGTCTCGTGCTGGAAGAATTTTTCCAGCATTAAAACGGCTTGGTGCAAAAGGAATATCAATAATTCCTAGTTCAAAAGCTTTTACAGTTCCAATTGCTAAATCACCATCACCCAATTGAAAAACATAATCTAAAAGAGAATTGACCTCTTTTTTAATTTGGTCTTCTTCCTCTTTCAGTTTTGGAGAATAGGCATATTCTTGATCCTTCAATAAACTTACTACTAATTTGGAAGCTTTTATTCCCATGGCATTAGCTTCTTTAGTCGGAATACCAACGGATTCAAGAGGTGTTTTTGTAATCATTTTTGTTGCTTTACTTAAAGCAGCAACAGTTGAACTCATAGCAATTAAACCCATAGCTTTAGCTTCATCAGCTGGAAAGCCTGCCATCCATTGATGAAAAACCGTTGTTACTGTTACATCATGATAACCATATTTATGTAAATATTCTTCAGTTTGTGACTGAAGGGTATGAATTGCCGCCACATCTTGAATAACATTGCCACCCATTCCATAGCCAACAGTAATATTTTTCACACCTTGTTCTGCTGCTAAAAGTGCTTCAATAATACTAATCGTATTTGAAATTGATGGCGGAACTAGCGTTCCCGTTAAGGGGCCAAATGGCTCACGATTTAAGGAAACACCATGTTCTTCATAATAACCTACTAAACGATCACAATATTGCCAATACCATAACGAATCAGCAATGGATACATTTTTTGCGTAAGGTAAATTATAAGAAATACCTCCACCTTCATTCGATGTCCAACCAGCAGCGTGAATAATTTCGGCTAACAAACGAGAATCCGGTGTCCCATGACGAGCTTGAAGAGGAACATTAACGCTCTCAGCAACGCGATGACACAATTCCACTCCATAATTTACTGCTGGAAATCCATTAAGCATGCTTCGGTTTTGGCGACGACTTTCCTCAATTCCTCTTTCAGCTTCAGAATAACGATTTTGTCTTGTATAGCTATCGATAGTAGAAGGAAGAAAGTCCGCTCCAGCTTCTTCTAAAAATTGCATTAATTCAATATGACGTTCAATATCAGCAACACCTGCTCTAGGTTGAATAAGTGTTCTTCCTTGTTTTTTTGCTTCAGCCATTTTATTGGCAAAATTCTTATGAGCAGGAACCTTTTTTAAATTCGCAATTGCGATATCTAAATTCAGTAATTCACTGCTCCCCGTTGGCCAAGATGACAACACTTGTTGTCGTACTTTTAAAAATTCAGTTTCTGTCCATTTTTTATTTCGCAGTTCCATCTATCTAAATTTTTTCTAAGCTACCTTTCATAATTTTGAGTGCAATTTCAGGATGGTCAATGCTTAATAAGCCCATCGCTGAAAGAATATAATGTTTATCAATTAAAAACTGGGGATTGTTTGGCCTTAATTCCAAAAGCTTTTTTTGATCATTACATAATTTCATCAGTATTTCTTTAGGATTATAATCGTGGATTACTATTCCACCAGTTCCGATTACATAACTTGCTTGCGTTAAATCTTTTCCAGTTTGATAATAAAGTAGTCCCATCGGAGTATAAGCCAATTCCATTTTACCAACATGTCGACTCATAGCAACATCGTGACAAATTTCACCGAAAAGACGATCAACTTGTTTTTCTTTGGGAGTCATTGCAACCATATCGACATGTTCACGACGAAATTGTGCTTCTTTTTTTATATCAATCCCGTTTTCCAAATTAAGAGCTATTTCTTGATCGGTTAAAGAATCCAAAACCCCAAAAGCGGAATAACGCATTCCTAAATCTCCTTCAACAGTTCTTTTTGCATAGGGTTCTTCTAACCCCTTTAAAACGACATCTGCCCTTTTTGGATATCCATATCCTAATGAATAAATGTCAGTTGTTGCTCCTCCGACATCGGAAATGACCAACTCACCTAGCCCCTCTTCATGAAGATAACCCTTTGATAATAATTCTGCTGCTTTTAACACAGCAAATGGTGTCGGCAACATAACAGCATCAATCTCAGATTCTATTTGTTTTATCCCTTTTGCAGCAATAATATTTTCTAAAAAAATGGTCCGCACAATGTCTTTGGCTTTTTCAATATTTAGTACATTTAGCTTAGGCATGATGTTGTCACAAATAAATCCTTTTACATTGTACTTGGAAAATATTTCGCTAATTTCATCCTGACAAGATTTGTTCCCAGCATAAATAATTGGAATATTTAAATTGCTGGAAGACAACATTTTTGCATTATGAATAACTACTTCGCTATTTCCCCCATCGGTGCCACCGGCCAATAGAACAATATCAATTTTTCTTTCTTTAATTAAATTAACTTCTGATAAAGTGAGAAAATGTGAAAAAACTAAATCTACTTTTCCCCCAGCACCATAACAAGCCCTTTTAGCTGCTTCAACAGTTAATTCCTCAACTAAACCGACAGCAGCCATTTTTAGCCCACCTGCTGCTGATGAGCAAGCAATAATTTTATTGAATTTTAAATTCCCTATTTTGTTACTAAGTTGTTCTAAAGCATGGTGATAACCGATTCTGATATCAGTATTAACGGTTGTAAAATGAGAAGCAGTTCCTAATAATTCTTTTGCATCAATGTCAACAGCAGTTAATTTTGTATATGTTGAACCAAAATCAATCAATAAATACGCGTTCATTTTTATCCCAAATCTGCTTTGATTGTTGGAAGTACTTGATCAATAGTAACACCAGGTGGGAAAACACGATTAAATCCCATGTCTTTAAAGCGTTTTTCGACTGTTTCAAAATCTTGCTTCCCGACAACAATATTTCCACCAACATACAAAAGAATATCACCAATTCCTGCTTCAATACATTTCTCACGCATGCCTCGGCAATCAAGTTCACCATGTCCATATAATGACGATACCATAATCATTTTCGCATTTGTTTCAATGGCGGCATTAATAAAATCTTCCTGAGTTGATAAAACTCCGATGTTAACAACATTATACCCTTCATTTGTTAAAACATACTCAATAATTCGGTTGCCAACTGCATGGACATCGGCACCAATTACACCAATAACAATCGTTTTCATGGTTTTCTCCTTTTAGATTTTTACTTATAAATTATACCATAATTTGTCCATTTAAACAATAAGGTTTTGTCGTTTATAATGAATAAAAACGAAAAAATTTAAATATTCAAGCATTTAAAAAAGGTAGTAAAAACTACCTTTAAATCATTATTTTTTTAAGTTATTTAAAAATTCTTGTAAAGTATCTTTCGCATTACCCAAGAACAAATGAACAATCGTTTTAGTATAAAGTGGATTATTAACTCCCGAGTAACCAGGTTTTAAATCATAATTAAAAATTATGACTTCTTTTGATTGATCAACATTTAAAATGGGCATCCCATATAAAGGTGTATTCGGTTGATTTCTAGCTGCAGGATTTAAAACGTCATTTGCACCAACTACTATCGTTACATCGGCATCTTTAAATTCAGGGTTGATTGTTTCCATTTCATATAAGTCATCATAATCAACATCTACTTCCGCAAGCAATACATTCATATGACCTGGCATTCTGCCTGCAACAGGGTGGATTGCAAATTTCACATTAGCTCCCTGTTCCTTTAAAAAGTCTGCTAATTCTTTAACTTGATATTGCGCTTGCGCAATAGCCATTCCATAACCTGGAACAATAATGACATTCTTAGCGTTTTTTATAACTTTATAAGGATCTGATTTAATTTGATTGCCGTCAACTTTTTCAACGGTTTGTTGTTGTTCAACTGTCTTTGTGCTTGTTTTTCCTAGTAAGATGTCAAACAATTTTCTATTCATGGCTTTGCACATTATTTGGGTTAATAATAAGCCTGAAGCCCCAACAATGCCACCAATTGAAACTAATAAAATATCGTTTATTGCTAAACCAGTAATTGCTCCAGCAACTCCAGATAAACTATTTAAAAGGGAAATGGTGATTGGCATATCTGCACCACCAATTTTGATAGTAAAAACAAGGCCAAAAAGTGATGAAACAACTACACCCATTATTACAACAATCAAAGGATTAAGTGGAAGAAAAGCAGTGATAACAATCAAAGCCAACATCAAAACCAAAAGAATTGACAACAATAAGGAGTGATATGGTAGTGTAATCGGTTTTTGGGTCATTTTGCGGGCTAACTTTAGAGCAGCAATTAAACTACCTACAAAAGTTGTGCTTCCGACCAACAAGGCAATAAGAGCAGTAATTTGACTAAATAGACTGCCATCTGCACCAATCTTGAAAAGAGCAAACCCACCAACAATGGTCGATGCTAAACCACCTAATCCATTTAATAACGCAATCATTTGTGGGGTTTCAATCATCTTAACTTTGACTGAAATAAAAATACCAATAATTGCCCCTATTCCTAAAAAGAGATATAAATACCAAATGCCGATAATTTCATGTCTAAGTAAAGTAATGATTACAGCTAAAAGCATACTTAAAGCACTTAAGCCATTCCCTAATCTTGCTTTTTCAACTTTACTCATTAAAAAGATTCCAAACATTACTAAAAGGGCAAGAACACCGGAAACAATATAATAAACAATATCATTTTTTAATAATTCAATCATTTGTTTCGCCAATTACCCTTTTTTCTTAAACATTTTTAACATACGATCAGTAACTCCAAAACCACCAAAAACATTTATTGCAGCAACGATGATTGCTAATCCACCAAACAGAGCAGCTACAAAACCATTAGCCTTTTGTAAAACAACAGCGGTGGCAATTAGCGCACCTACAATTGTAATTCCTGACAAAGCATTCATGCCACTCATAAGAGGTGTGTGAAGTAGTGATGGTACATTATTGATGAGTATGTAACCTAAAATTGTAGAAATTAAAAATATTGCTACAAGAATAATCTGCATTACTTAAGTCCCATTGCTTCTAGTGTACCTTCATGAACTAATTTATAATCATGGCAAACAAGAATTGATGATGTAATTTCATCTTTTAAATCAAGATACACTTTATCATCTTTAA
Organism: Bacilli bacterium; assembly: GCA_050174575.1. GTDB lineage: Bacteria > Bacillota_I > Bacilli_A > ML615J-28 > CAG-698 > UBA2253. The sequence continues at coordinate 37,713 of JBFXJT010000006.1, read as the reverse complement.
CTAAATACTTTAACAAGTTATAAATATTTTGGGCAAACATCCAGGTTGACGATGTTGGTAACATTCCCGGGATATTCTTAGTACCATCTATTTGCACACCATTACTTGTGATAACTTCTCCTGCTTTCGTAACTTGACAGTTACCACCTTGGTCAATGGAAATATCAATAATATAAGATCCTGGCTTCATAGATTTGATCATTTCCTCATCAACAATAATTGGAGCACGTTTCCCAAATACCAATGCCGATAAGAAAATGATATCAGCTTTCGCAATAATTTCACGAAGATGATCTTTTTCAACAGCAAGCCATTTATCACTTAATTTATTGGCATGCTTGCCATCACTGCTTACAGCTATATCACTTGGTACACCTAAGTCAACAATTTTTGCACCTAAAGATTTGGCTTGTTCATTTGCTTCTTCACGAATATCTGCTGAATAAACAACTGCCCCAAGACCTCTAGCTGTAGCAATTGCTCTAAGCCCAGCTACACCAGTCCCGATAACTAAAACATTTGCTGGTTTAATCATGCCAACAGCTGATCCAATCATTGGGATAAATTTTCCTAAACTGTTTGCAGCAATTAAGATGCCTTTGTAACCAGCGCATGTGCTCATGGATGATAAAGCATCCATAGACTGGGCACGGCTAATTCTTGGAACGCCATCTAGCGTTAAAGCTTTAACACCTTTTGCAGTTAATTTTTTTATCATTTCATGATTGTTTGGTGAAGCTGGATGTAAAAATGTAATAATAGTTTGTCCTTCACTCATCCAATCAATTTCATTTTCTTGATATTTTTCATTAAACTGTGGTTCTTTGACTTTTAAAATAACATTTGCTTTTTGGAAAATTTCTTTAGGACAACTAACCATTGTAGCACCGGCTGCTTGATAATCATTATCATGGTAAAAAGCATTTTCCCCTGCATTGATTTCTACTAAGACTTGATGTCCATCTTGAATCATTTTTTTAACTGTTTCGGGAGTCGCAGAAACTCTGGACTCACCATGTAGTATTTCCTTTGGAATACCGATAATCATAAAAAATCGCCTCTTTTCACATGTAAGAATATACCATTTTTACACGAAAAAAGCAAGCGATAATGAACTAATATCCGAAATAAAGCTAATTGAGAAATGAAAATTGTTTATCGGCAAATCATTATAATAATATCATTTTCTTCAATAATTAAATCTTCTTTTTTATCTAAATTTCCTTTAAAAATGGAAGTTATTCCGTTTTTGACTATCCCGATAACTTTAAATTCTTCTTGACTAGATTCATATACGGAATAAATTAATTGAAATTTGTCAGGAAAAACAATCGGAAATTTTTCTTGAAACACTTCTTTTGCAACATAAGCATAAATTTCATAAGTTTCGTTTGCTAAAGAATCATCATCATAGGTCAATAAATCTTGATATAAAACATTCAAACGGCGATTTTTACTCAATTGTGTCATCATTTTACTAATATATTCATTACTAATGATGGTATTGGTAACTCGATAACTTTTTGCAATATCATAATGTTTTGGTTCCAATAACTCAATGACAATTTTTGCTTGGTATTTCTTTGCTAAGTCCTGTGTCATCAATAAAGTTAATAAAACATCAACATCAAAATCTTTCTTTTCAAGTTTATCATCGGATAAAATTAAGATTGTATCAATCGTGTCATCGTCTTTGATTTCTTCAACAATTGATGATGCTTGAAAAGAATCAAAATGGGTTATCCTAATATTCGCTTTGCTTTCTTTTTCATATTGTCTAATTGAATCAAGAATAAATTCAAGTTTGTTATTTTTCCCAAAAATGACAATATGCATCTTTGATGTCTTTGGATGCATTTTAATGTTTAGTTGTTGAAAAGATGTAATAGGTTCTTCTCTTTTAATACTTATACAATGATGCGATTCAGCAATTAAATATAAGGAATCATCAATTGTAAAAAGAGGAATAGCATGGCTATGTGTTTTTAAAAACGTATTAGGTTCTTCTTGGGGAATGGTATAAAATTCTGCACCTTTAAAAGAAAATAATTCTAAATAAACGTCACTCAAACTTGGCATTAAAATTGATTGAGCAATTAACCTTCCCATCATTTCATCAGGAATTAAGGTAATTATTTGATTTTTAAATTTTGTATTTTGAGATATATAATTATTTATCATTTCTTTGCTAATTTTTGATTTCACTTCAACAATAATTGTTTGTTCTGGGGGAATTTTCAAATCATTCATTAGCATTAATGTTTTTATTGATGTGATGTCTTGATATTTTTGATTGTCGGATTTGTCAAATTCATCACACAAGACAATAACCGCCTTTGCTTGTTCAATATGAACTTGGACGAGGTCACTTTTAGAAAGAACTTCACCTTCACGAACAATTACTTTTATTTTTCTATTATTGATTCTCTTATCGAATAATTTTCTATCTATTTCACTTTCGATTTCTTTTTTGTTATGAGCTGAAAGAATGACAATATGGGTGTTTCCCTCATCATAACCATAATCGGTAATTAATTCAACTGCTTTGGCATTCCAGTTTAAAATTAAAATGTGATCATAAATAAATAAACGACTTTTTCCTGATTCTGATTGTTCAATAATTGCAGAGAATAAGCTAGCAACATAACCAATAATCCCACCAGAGAAAGTAATCATTGAAGTTAAAATAACAATAATCGATAAAATTCGTATTGAATGATCAACTGACGGATCATAAAAACCTGGTTCCAACATCCAAGTTATTCCGGATTTCCATAAAGAAGTTATAAAATCACCATACGTTCCTGGAGAAAATAAAAAAGCTAAAGTCGATGATCCAAACCATAAAAAAATATTAAAAATTACAATAATGATTAAAATTAAACCCCGTGCATTTTTTGCTCTAATTATGCTAAAAAAACGCTTTATTGCTTTCAATGACATCATCCTCCTCACAAAAACAAAAAAATAGAAAATTTATTTTTCTTCTCATTCTATCACAAACAAAGGAAAAAGCAATAAAAAAATAGAAGCTTCTAGCTTCTATTTTAAAATGGATCTTTCTGTTTTTCATAAATGTTTTTAATTAAATATAATTAATTACATTTTATTAAACGACATTTTTAAAACTTTCTCTACAAATATTTTTGCTAAATCAGGATCAAATTGTGTTCCCGAATACTTAATAATTTCTTTTACTGCTTCTTCATCACTCATTTTTTTGCGATAAACTCGGTCAGAGGTCATTGCTTCAAATGCGTCAGCAATTCCAATAATCCTTGAGAATAAAGGTATTTCAGTGTTCTTCAATCCTCTTGGATAACCTCCTCCATCCCAATGTTCATGATGAGTTAAAGCATATTCTGCAAGTTTTGAGTATTCATCTGCTGCCCTTAAAATATGATAACCATTTTCTGTGTGTTGCTTAATAATATCAAATTCATCTTTTGTAAGTCTACCAGGTTTGTGCAAAATTTCATCTGGAATAGAAATTTTCCCAATATCATGGAATAATCCCGCCATTTCCAATTCTTTAATATCATCAGTGCGTAAATTTAATTCCGCACCAATTTGCTTACAAATTTGACTAACACGATTGGAATGTGTTTTTTCCTCTTCAAATTTATCAGTCAAAGTTTTCAAAATAGCTTGAATAGCACTATTTCGGATGCTTTTTCCTTCGGTTATTTTATTCCGATACATTTGATTTTCTGCATTTTTCAAAACTTCTTCAAAAGATGTTGCTGCATCTTTTTTTATTTCATAGCCAATTGCTACTGACAAGGAAATATTTTCAATAAAGATGTTGCTTAGTTTTTCTTTTATATCATCTTTCAGTTGTTCAAGGTCTTCAATTGTCGTATTACTAATAATCATGGCAAATTCATCGCCTCCGATTCGGAAAACGATTCGATTATTGCTTTCATATGTTAATAAAACCATAGCAACTTTTTTTAAGGCTTGATCGCCAACATAATGGCCATAAGCATCATTGAAAATTTTTAAACCATTTAAATCTAACATAATCATTCCAACAGGATAATATTTCGCTTTATCCATTTTTACCATTGCTTCTACGAAATGGCGGCGATTATATAAACCAGTTAGAAAATCATGCAAACTTAAATATTCGATTTCTTTCTGTTTTTGCATATATTCAGTGATGTCTCTTGTAATGCCTACTGCACCAATAATATTTTTCTTTTCATCAAACATTGGTGAAATAGATGCTTCAAAATACAATTTTTGTCCGTTTTTTACTATTGACCAATCATAAACACTATGAATTCCTTGAATAGCTTTTAAGTAAGCTTGCTCTCTTTCTTTTCCGTCTTCACCAAATATTTCAATTACTGTTTTCCCAATAAAATCCTCTGGTTCCATTTTTAAAGTTTTCAAACCACTACCGAATACAGAGACAAATCGAAGGTTCAAATCAATTTCAAAGATGATGTCCGCAGATGATTGCATTAATAAAAATACTCGTTGGTTTTCTAAGACTAAATTATGATATGTTTTTTGACTTTCACCAAAATAAAAATCCCCTTTTTCTAATAGTTTGTTTAATTCTTGACGAACAGATAAATAATCATCGGATTTTGGTTCTGGTAGCCGGTACTCAAGTGTTGCTTTCGTTTCAATACCACTTATGTCATTCAATAAATTAACCAGAGGTTGATTAACTCTTTTTTGATAAATTGTATAAATGATAAAAGCTACTAAAATTAATATTAATATTAAAGCAAAAAATGCCCATCTTAAAGTGTCCAATCCTTGGGAATACTCTAACATTGGTAAAAACATTCCTAATAGATAATGGCCATTGACAATATATTTCGTAGCTAATACACCTTTAACATCACGAATTTCAAAATTATATAATACTTCATCATATGTGTGTAAGTCTGACAAGTTTGGTTCATAATTAGATATCGGATTTAATTCAATATTTAGTGGGTCAAGTTCTGGGTAGGCAATTAAATTCTCGTTAATATCGACTAAAAAGGAATACCCTGTTTTGCCAATTGTTTTTTCAGAAACAAATGAAGTTATGGTCCGAATGTCAATGTCGGCAGCTAAAACTCCCATATAACTTTCATTATCATCATATACTGCTAATGCTGCAGTGACAATAACTCTATTCTTGGTCGCATTTACAAAAGTCGGAGTAAATTCAATTTTATCACTATTAATAGCAAGTTGGTACCAAGGCCTTGTTGTAAGATCAAATGATGAATCTGGAACAAAGTCCGTTGAATTAATCATGGTTTTGTCAGGGCGTCCAAGATAAATGGAATCTATTGAAGCATATTCTTGATCATGTTTTTTTAATAACGTTAATAATTCTTCATCGGAAGGATATGTTTGTAAAAAGTAACTGATTGAGTAAAGTCTTGTTTCAATCTCATGAAAATTTTGCTCAATGAAAATAGATGAAGCAGCTAATTCCAATTGCAATTGACTTTCTTTACTATTTTTAATTAAACTTGATGAAGAGAAAAAAAAGTAAGAAAGGGTTGAAAAATAAAATATTAAGAAAATCGTTCCTAAAAAAAGGGGTTTTTTTAAGAGATGCATTAAATCACCTTCCTTACACAACATTTATATTCTTATTTTATCTTTTTAATTATTATCTTGCAACTAAAAAGATAATAAATATAAATTTGGTTAATCAATTTTAATTAAAAAATATTTATAAAAATTAGGATGTTCTCATAAGAACATCCTAATAAACGGATTATTTTTTTACTTTCAAATAGTACCATTAAATTATTGAAACTTTTTATATCTTATAAAAAATGGACATTTTTTCATATTTGTTAATGGATTCAATTTCACAAAAATTAAGGAATATTCCTTTTTATCGAATATCAACTAATGCCCATCTCATTCATTAACTAAGACTTCATTTATAAAAATTTCAACGAGATTTGCATCAAATTGAGTGCCAGAGCAGCGTTTTAATTCATTAATGGCAACTTCTTTAGATAAAGCTTTTCTGTAAGGTCGATCAGCAGTCATGGCCTCATAAGCATCTGCAACACAAATAACTCGAGAAAATAATGGAATTTCATCGCCACTCAATCCATTTGGATATCCTTTTCCATCCATTCTTTCATGATGTGTTAATGCGTATTCTGCTAGTCTTGAGTATTTATCAGCAGATTTTAAGATTTGATAGCCATTAATAGTATGTTTTTTCATAATGACCCATTCTTCATTAGTAAGTCTACCAGGCTTATCTAGAATACTGTCAGGCATCGTGATTTTACCAATATCATGCATTAATCCAGCAAACTCTAACTCTTTAATTTGATCCTGATTAAGTTTTAGTTTTTCACCCATCATTTTACAATATTGACTCACACGATCTGAATGCAATTTCTCTTCATCGTATTTTTCTTTTAATGCTTCAAAAAGTGTCATAATAGTTTCACTTCGGGCACTCTGTCCGTGCAAAGTTTTATTTGCAAACATGTTGTTCTCAGCATTTTTTAATATTTCTTTGATATCTGTGGACACTTCTATTTTAATATCAAATCCCGATGATAATGAATAACTCATGTCTAAATGTTTAATTGATTTTACTTTATTAACAATGAAACTTTGTTTATTTTCAAATTTTTCCATCGTCGCATTAGGACATAACATGACAAATTCATCTCCACCAATGCGCGATACAAACTCATTATTAATCAAACTTTCTTTCAAAACTTCACTAATTTTTATTAAAGCTTCATCACCGACATTATGTCCATAAGCATCATTTATTAATTTAAGCCCATCAAAATCAAACATGGCAACAACCAAAGGATAATACTCCTCTTTATCAAGCTCCTGTAATTTTTCTTCAAAATATCTACGATTAGGAAGACCAGTTAGAAAATCATGATTGCTAGTGAAAATAATTTCTTCTTCTTTATGCTTTTGTTCAGTGACATCCATTACCATCGAAATAATTAGTGGAGAATTTGGAATATTGACCCCTTGAGCAGTAATATAACGAACAATTTTCCCGTTTTTAGTAATAGGCACATTTTCCCAACGTTTTAGTTTTGGGTCGTTACTTGATAACCCTTGCAATACTTTTTGTTTGATTTGCTCCCTAAATATTTCATCTTCGTATACAACATCCCAAAACGAATTTGGCTTCATTAGGGTTTCTCTTGTGGTACCATAGAAAATTGGGAAATTTTCATTCATATATTCAAATTCAACTTCTGGATTAACAGAATTTACAGCAATACCAATTGTTAAGTTATCCATCACCAGTTGTAATCGACTAAGCGTTTCCTCTAATTTGAGTTCAGTCTTGATTAAATCGTCGATTACTTCTGTATAAATAATGATTCCCGCAATTTCACCTTTGACATCGTACCATGGTTGTGATAACCAGCGAGTATACTGGATACTTCCATCCGCTCGCACAAAATCATCACGGTCTCCGGACACCGTTTCTCCTTTTAAACTTCTTTGGTGGACATCACGCCATTTTTGAGGAAGATCTGGAAACACTTCATAGTGATGTTTTCCAATAATGTCTTTACTGACATTGTACATTTCACAATATTTATCACTGACATAGACATAATTTAAACCTTTATCATGAACTGCAATACCTTGATTACTGCGACTGATGATATATTGAAGAAGCTCTTTTCGATAGGAAACTTCCATCGCAGCTACTTTTTGCTCGGTAACATCTTGTAAAGTGGCGTAAACTTGGTGTGGTTTTTCTTTGCCTTCTAAAAATGTGGGGATAGCAGTAATCATTAACCATTTATAAGAGTCAGATTCTGGTACATAGACACCTCGAGTAACTGGGCCAACAGTTTTCCCTGTTTTAAGTGCAATCATCGCAGGGTGGTCCGAACCAGAGATCGAACGTCCTTCTTCATCAATCATTTTCCATCTAGGATCCATTGATGTCTTCCCCTGCATTTGGTCAAGAGAAAGTCCTAAAATTTCTTCAGCTCTTCGATTGCAGGAAGTAATAATTCCTTCACTATCTTGGTAAACAACACCTTGACTCATTGTCTCAAATAGTAATCGGTATTTTTCTTCACTTTCTTTTAAAATTTTATTAGATAAACTAATATGTTCTGTTCGTTCTTGAACTTTGTTTTCTAAATTATTGACCATTTCTTTAATTTGTTTGGCCATATTATTGAAAGCTTGTGCTAATTTAGAAAATTCATCCTTCCCCGAACCATGAATTTGTTTTTCAAAATTCCCTAAAGCATATTCATTACTCACTTGTACCAGTTCATCAACTGGTTTAAATAATTTTTTGATGAGAATATGATAAATAATGTTAATGATTAAAACAGAAGTGATAAAAATTAAAATCATCCAATAAATATTTCTGATAATTTTTGAAAACAATTCACCTTGAGGAACAGAAGTTATGACCAACCAATCAACACCATTCTCATGGACTTCTTTGATTGAGTAATATTCATAGTTTAATTTTTCTCTAAATTCAATGTTCTCTATTTTATTAACCAAATATTTTTGATAAGCTAAATTAAAGTTATCATCTTCTAGTTCATCAATTGTTACCCTATGGATTGAATTGTCTTCCAAAATTTCATAATTGTTTAAGCCCATTGAATTTGCAATTAATTCGTTACTGTTCAAATCAACAATAATACTAGAACCATTATTTGCCATTAAAAATTCACCTAAAAAGGTATTGATGTTCGATAATACAATGTGGGTTCCAATAACACCCTGAAGCACTCCATCAATATTATAAATAGGTGTTGCTAAAGAGATGGCTAAATCTTCCATAATAAAATGTTGGTAAACAGGTGAAAAAACAGTACTCTCATTTTCGACTGCCTCGGTAAACCATGGTCTAGTTCTTGGATCAAATAATCCAGTAACAAGAACTCTTTCATTAGCTGTTAAATCCTCATTGACGGAATAGTACCACGAAGCTCCGCCAGTAGTTGCATCATTTCTCATGATTTCCACAACATTATCAGCATTTCTTCTAGCACCATAATACTCTCCATTGATTGTTCCATAACTGAAGCTGTAAACTTGTTCATCATAATTATTTAAAGCTAAAACAAAAAATCTTTCTCGCTCTTCTTGATTAAGCATGTCAACATATGAGTTGGAAATTAAATTGGCGTTTGCTTCATTAAATTCAAGTGGGTTGTTTAAAAAGTGAGAAACTTCTAAAGTTATATCTTCATTAACCTTTTTAGATAAATCAGCGGTAACATCGTGCGCAGACTTAAACCAATTAGAAAAAATTACAGCACCTAAGATTGTGAGTGTTATCGCGGTTAAAAAAATAAACGTAATTAACACTTGTGTACGGATTGAAATTGATCTAAATTTTTCTTTAAGTTTCAGAATAATCACCTCATTTACAATCATCAAGAAAAGCCAAAAATAAAAATTTCTTTAATAGATTTTTCCTATTGTTACCATTCTATCACAGTTTTTCAAAAAAATATAGTGAGTTAATTTATAGAATATCAATTTAAAGCGAAAAAAATAACTTAAGAAAAGAAGAGTAAAATCTGTAAAAAAGCAGAGAGTAAGTAACGATAAAAATTAAAAAAACCACTCTCAAAAATGAAAATGGTACTAAATAAAAGTTTGGTGACCCGTACGGGATTCGAACCCGTGGATGTAGCCTTGAGAGGGCTATGAGTTAAACCGTTTCTCCAACGGGCCAATGGCGCGCCCAGCAAGACTTGAACTCGCAACCTCCTGGTTCGAAGCCAGATACTCTATCCAGTTGAGCTATGGGCGCAAAATCACGCTCGTATATTTTACCATAACTATGTTCATTTTGCAAGGCCACAAGACGATGTTTTTAAAAAGCAAAAACTACCCATTACAGGTAGTTTATAAATTTATTCATAAGTAATTTTGTTTACTGTATCCCGATTCAATTTTTTGATTACAGCAATAATAAGTTTGATAGTGTTATCATAATCATCTTTATGAAGAATTGATGTATGAGAATGAATATAGCGAGTCGCAATACACAAAGACATGGCAGGAGCACCGGAATGAACTAAATGAGCTGTCCCTGCATCAGTTCCACCTCTTTTTAAATAGTCAAGTTGATAAGGGATATTTTCCTCTTTTGCAACTTGTATTACTAGTTCACGGAGACTTACATGACCGATTAATGCACTGTCATAAACCAATATTGCTGGACCTTTTCCCATTTTGATTGACATGTCAGTTCCTGGAGTATCTTTCGCTATTCCAACATCCAAAGCAAAACAAATATCAGGTTCAATCATTTGTGCAGAAGTTTTAGCTCCTCTTAACCCGATTTCTTCTTGTACTGATCCAACGCCATAAACTATATTGGGATGATTTGCATCTTTTAATTGTTTTAATGTTTCTACTACAATTGCACAACCAATCCGGTTGTCCCAAGCTTTTCCTAAAAGGTATTTGGGATTGGCCATTTCAGAAAAAGCGATGTTGGGAGTAATCATGTTGCCTACTTCAATCCCTAGTTTTTCAGCTTCTTCTTTGCTGTCAACACCCAAATCCAAATACATTTCATCAACATTGGCAGGATTTTTTAAGTCTTCTGGGCTTAATAGATGTGGTGGCTTAGATCCCATTACAGCTAAGATTCTTTTTCCGTTTTTTGTTGTAATTACATATTGATGAGCAAGCATAACTTGACTCCACCAACCACCAATAGTCTGAAATCGGATAAAACCTTCCTCAGTTACTTTTGTAACAATCATGCCGATTTCGTCCATATGACCAGAAATCATTATTTTAGGGCCTTTTCCATCGCCAACTTTTTTCGCAATAATCGACCCTAAACCATCAAAACTAATATCTTCTTCATTTACAATTGTTAAAAATTGCTTTTTTAGATATTTTTGAACATTTTTTTCGTGTCCCGAAATTCCATCAATTTCGGTTAATTCTTTTAAAAACATTAATTCTTTTTCCATTTTATCTCCCAATTATGATAATGTGGCTTCATCTTTTTTCTCCTTTTCAGGAGCGATAATATCAGGTCTATCAGTTTTTGGATCGTCTAATGTATCTTCTACTTTTGTATCTTCTACTTTTTTGTTTTCTTTTACAACTATTTTTTTCGATTCTTCTTTTGCTCGCAATTCAAACCGGTTATTACGATAATGTTTATACCCACTGTATCCAATGAAGAGTGCACTTAACACAGCTAAAACTAGGATGATATAAGCTAGTGTTTTTGCTTGAAAACCCCCACGAGCGATGATAAAATTGCCCACGATAAATATTCCAATATGAGAGAAAAATTTCACATAATCGTTTGGCTCTTTTCGAAGAGATGTCGCATACAAATGAATGATTGCTCTTAATACTAATACTCCACCAATAATGTAACCAAACCATTGATTAAGTGAAGATGTATCTTTTCCTCCTTCAATCACTAAAAAAATACCAGCACCAAGATTTAAAAATATTTCTAGTGCATAAATAATTTTTAATACTTTGTCCGGTGTTGTTTTAAGTAAAGGCACAAACCGCAAAATACCAAAAACAAGTAAAATTAAACCAACGAATACATAAAGAATCGAAGATTCCAAAACAGTATAAATGCCGACACCAATTAAAATTGCCGCACCTACCCATTCAAAAACAAACAAATACTTTTTGAAAAAATCTTTCATTGAACCTTTTACATCCTTTCTTTGGTGTTAACACCAATGAGACTTAAACCGTCCTTGATAACTATTTGTACAGCTTTTAAAACTGTCAATTTTTCCATAACTTCGATTTGATTATTTGTAATAATCCGTTCATCATTATAATATGTATGTAAAGCTTGGGCTAATCCCAATAAATACTGGGCCATTTTGTGAGGTAATCTCTTTGTTGCTATTTCTTCAATTATTAGCGGGTACTGAATTAACTGCAAAACTAATTTTTCAATACTTTCAAAATTGATACAAGAGAATTGATTTACAGGGACAAAATTTATACCCTGTTCTTCAACAACACGAAAGACACTAGCAATTCTAGCATAAGCATATTGGACATAATAGACAGGGTTGTCATTTGTGTTTTTGACTGCTAAATCGAGATCTAAATCCATATGAGTACTTAAAGCTTTGGAAATGTACATGAATCTTAAAGCATCTGTGCCAACTTCATCCATTAAATCACGGAGTGTTATAGCTTTCCCGCTTCGCTTACTCATCTTTATTTCTTCTCCATCTTGAAGAACGCGAACCATCTGCAAAATTTCAATATCTACTTTTTCCGGATTTCCCCCCACAAATGCTATTGCTGCTTTTAATCGGTTAATATAGCCATGGTGGTCAGCACCTAAAACATCAATTAGATGGTTATATCCACGATTCAATTTATTAGCATGATAAGCAATATCTGGTAACAAATAAGTATATGTTTGATCGCTTTTTATTAGAACCCGGTCTTTTTCATCTTCGTATTGAGTTGTTTTCAACCAAACAGCACCATCAGATTCATAAGTATGACCATTTTCAATTAAATAATTTTTAATTTTTTCGACATCGCCATTATCATACAGCGATTGTTCACTGAACCATGTGTCAAAAGTAACATTGAAATCTGCTAAATCTTTTTTTAAACCTGCTAATAAGTAATCAATACCAAATTTTCGAAAAACTTTTTCCCAAGGATTGTTTAAATAAAAGTCACCATGTAAGCTTTTTATTTGCTTTGCTAATTCAATTATCTCTTTCCCATGATAAGAATCATCATTAAGCTTAGGTGTTAATCCAAATAATTCTTTATATCGTTCATTAATTGAAAAACAGAGATTGTTTATTTGATTGCCTGCATCATTAACATAATGCTCTGTATTAACAGAAAATCCTGCTTTACGTAGAATTCTCGCAAGCGAATCACCATATGATGCTCCCCGTCCATGTCCAATGTGTAGAGATCCAGTAGGGTTGGCACTTACGAATTCTAAATTAATTTTTTCGCCATTACCCAATTTTAAATCCCCAAAATGATTCTTTTGCAATAAAATTGTGAAAACTATTGATGCTAAAAACTGTCGATCAATAAAAAAATTGATAAATCCACTCCCAGCAACTTCCATTTTTGAAATATGCAAAGATTTTTGATCAATTTTCTCAATCAATTCTTTTGCAATTATGATTGGGCTTTTTTTCAGTGGTTTCGCTAAACGCATCGCTATATTTGTAGAATAATCACCAAATTTTGGATCCTTTGGCTTTTCAAAAAAAACTTCTTCGTTAATGTTTGCATTATATGAAGTAATAACTTCTATAAGAGCTTTTTTAATATCATCTAAAATTTTATTTATCATTGTTCAAACTCTTTTCATTCAAATTAGCTAAATATTTGCTTCTTAAAAACTTCTAAATTAATGACGATTATTTTTACTTTTATTTCATTGGAGATTTGTTGATAGAAATTCAAAGTTGTTGTTACTTCCCAAATTAAATCAGCAAAATGCGGGTAATCGATGAAAGGATTCCGATTTTTTTGATAACCAAAAATTACTTCATTCCGGTTTTTTTCAAAATCATCGACTGGATCCAAATCATTCCAAATGAGCAATGTTGATAATTTCCCAATGAAGGGGATGCTCCCATTGCCTGTAACATCATTGATTTCTAAATCGGCAACACCATCGCTGCCATCATATCGAACAGCCATATAAAATAAAATTCGGGCAACATCACCTTTTACTTGGTCGCGTGGTTCAAAAGAATCAGTATCATAATAGCAAAATGATGAATCCATCCCATAGGTTTCATTTAACAGTTTGCCACCATTATCAAAATCAAGATTATTTCTTGTACTATTAACAGTAGCGTCTGTTGGCCTAAGATGATGTAAATCCGTTCCAGCAGGCGGGGTTTCACCAAAACCACCATGGGATTTTGCCCAGACATGTTCCCGGTTCCATCCATCGTTCCCCGTATTGTAGGTTGTTTTTAATTGGGAACGCCCAGTATAAAATAAAATGACATTATTTGGATTATTGGGATCTTCATCAGTTTCACGAAGAGCTGTTCTGGCAAAATCATAACTATATTCTTGATGGTCATCAATTAAATCATGTAAAAAATCTTTTAAGGTTTCGCCAAACAAGCCTTCAACACCTTGATAATATGAATCAAATTCAGTAACCATGTTTTTCACAATTACATTAAAAATCATTGTCTTTTGATAATTCATATATGATAAAATTGCCGTCAAAGTTGCTTCTTTATCCTCAATTCCTTGATTAATTACTCCTTGGTTTGAAATGACGGATTGATTATTAGATTCCCATGTAATACTTACGTTAGAAATGGAAGTTGGAAGATTAATATTATAATATAATTCTTGCAAATTATAACTACTTAATAAATTACTGGAAACTTGACTGACCAATTCATAAGGGCTAAGAGGAAGGGGATCATCATTATTTGGTTTTACAATTATTCCAAAATACTTTTCAATAGATGTCCCATTATGGGTCATTTTAGCAGTTAATATAAGCATTTTTTCAGTTTCTACACTACTAATAGTACCGTCATTCGCCATAACTTCGGGCTTATCACTAGTCCATGAAATTAAAACTTCATCAACATAAGTTGGCAAATATAAATCGTTTGTTACATTTTTTAAATCTTGATCGCTAAATAAATTGGAATAAACTTCTTCAATTTTCGCAATTGCATCTTCATCTATATTTGGTTTACATCCTACTAATGTAAAAGTCATGAAGAAGAAAAACAGTGAAACAATTATCAAATAACTTTTTTTATACATAAGGCACTCACATTCAATTATATAATTATTATACCATAACAGAGGTCTTAAGTAAATAATGAGAAATTTGTTTTAAATTATGTTATAATAATTAAGATAAAAACTCAAAAAGGAGAACCTCATGAACACAAAAGAATTACGTGAAAAAATTGAAATTTTAATGGATGAAGACTCAGGAAAAACTTTAAAAGAAGAAAATGCAATTACTCATTTAGGGATTGATCCTGATAAAAATATTGTTGTTTTAATTTTAACGATTACCAAAGTGGGCGGGAATGCAGAAAAAAATTTAAGGCGTGAAGTAGCTTTGATTGTGAAAAGAGATTTAGGCTTTGATGGTATTAAAATGCAATTTGAAGAACGACGAAAAGTCGAAGGAATAACAAATCGAGATGTCAAATTCATCATTATTGCATCTGGCAAAGGTGGAGTTGGAAAATCCACTGTTGCTGCAAACTTGGCTTATGCATTAACAAGACAAAACAAAAAGGTTGCTTTAATTGACGCTGATATTTATGGATCAAGCATCCCCAAAATTTTAGAGATGGAACACAATTATCCCAGAGCAAATGAAAACAGTAAAATTATCCCTTTTAACCGTTTTGGAATTGAGCTAATGTCGACAGAATTCTTTGCTGAAATAGGAAAACCAGTTATCTGGCGTGGAGCAATGTTAAATTCTATGATTAATAACTTTTTTTATGAAGTAAATTGGGATAAAAATATTGAATATATGATTATTGACGCTCCACCAGGAACAGGTGATATTGCTTTGGATTTAAGGAACATTGTCCCAAGTGCTGAAGTAATTATCGTTACTACACCTCATTTAGCTGCAAGTCATGTTGCTATAAAAGCGGGGGTTGCTTCAAAACAACTTAAGCATAATATTATTGGTGTAATTGAAAATATGTCCTATTATTTTAATCACTATTCAAAAACAAAAGAATTTATTTTTGGTCAAGGTGGTGGACAAGAAGTTGCCAATAAACTTGAAACTGAGTTGATTGCTCAAATACCCATTAATCAACCTCTTCATCACTTATCCTTGTATGAAAGTGATGAAGAAATTGGCAAAATTTATGATGATTTGGCTTCTTTCTTAATAATTAGATAAATAACTAAACAAAAAAGCTTAACGTTAATTCGTTAAGCTCTTTTTATTATCTTTCATGACAATGGCAAGTTCCTTGATCGTCTTCTTCACATTCACAATTTTCATCATCACAATCGCAATCTTCGCATTCGCAATGATCATGACCATGTTCTTCATCATATTGTTGTAAGACTTTCTCAATCATGTCCCATTCTTCATCAGTTTCAACAGCAACTAATTCGCCTTCGCCGTTTTCACCATTCACATAGGAAGCAGCCATAATTTCGACTTGTTCTTCTTCAGAACCTACTGGATAAAACAATACATAGTTTTTCTTAAATTCTTCTGATTCAAAAGTGAATAAAATCTCACATAAGATTTCATTCCCTTTTTCATCAATAAAGGTTAAGCGGTTGTTGTTTTCATTTTCCATTTGTAATCTCCTTTCTATTACTTTTTCATATCTAAATAAGTTTGTAAAATAAAAGTAGCAGCAATTTTATCAACGTTATTTTTTCTTTTTTGCCTGCTTAAATCAGCGAATAACATGGATTGATTTGCAAGTTTTGTAGTTAATCTTTCATCAATTAGAACAACTTCGAATTTGAATTGATCTTCAAGCAACTTTTTAAATTCATAAATATAGTCACCTAAAGTACCAACATCGCCACTCATATGTCTTGGTAATCCTAAAACAATTTTTTGAATACCTCTGTCTTTAATTATTTTCTCAACTTCAATTAAGGCATATTCCAAATTACGCTCATCAAATCGGATTGTTCCAACTGGTGTTGCTATAATTTCCAAAGAATCGCAAACTGCCATTCCTAAAGTTTTGGTTCCTAAATCGAGCCCTAAAATTTTCATAATTGCTTTAAAACCTCTTCTTTGATTAGATTTAGTGCTCCATCAACTTTTGCTAAATCTTTTCCCCCTGCTTGAGCAAAATCATTTCGACCGCCACCATTACCATTTGTAAAGATTGCAGCCATTTTTACGATATTTCCTGCATGCAAGGAATTAATTTTACTTTTGCAAATAAAAACAATACGATCTTGATTAACATTTGCTATAAAAATTAACGATCTTCCATATTTGTCTGCAAGTCGGTCAACCAAATCTTTTGCAAGATCGACTTCAGGAATGTTTGTTTTCGAAAAGAGCAAATAATTGCCGTTTTTATTAATTACTTGATTAGCAAATAAATCTAATTCAATTACAAATTGGTCTTTTTTCAATTTTACAAATCGTTTTTCCAAATCCTTGTTTTGTTCTCGTAACGATGCTAATTCATTACGCAAATTAACAATATAACGATAACTAGGGATGTATGATGTTGCTGGAATCACTAAACAATCCAATTCAATGTTATCTTGATTTGCTTTTTTACATAAATCATCAATTTTAGCTCGAAGTTCAAAAATTTCTTTGGTTATATTGGAAACTGCTTTTTGCAACTCAATTTCTACATTTTTCCCAGAAGTACCCTCGATTCGATAAATTCCTGACCCTTTACTTTCAACGGATAAAATGACAAATTTTTTGATATCACCAGTGTTTTTAACATGGCACCCACCACATAATTCCTTGGAAAAATCCATGTTAACCACTCGAACAATATCTCCATATTTCTCGCCAAAGACAGCTTGAACATTCATTTTTTTAGCTTCATCAATCGGCATTTCTTTTATAATAACCGGATGTGAAGCTTTAATATGTTCATTAACTAAATCTTCAATGGCGATTATTTGTTCGCTTGAGATAAGCGAGTAATTATTAAAGTCAAAATGAAATGTTTCTTGCCCGACACTGGAACCTTGTTGATAAATGTGTAATCCAACAATCTTTCGTAATGCTTCATTCATTAAGTGAGTTGAAGAGTGATTGCGAATTACATCTGTTCGAAAATCTTGGTCAACGATTAAATGAACAGAATCATTTAATTTGATTTCATGACTTTTAAAATCAACTAAACTAGCATTTTGACCATTTGGCAATTTAGTTGTATTTAATACTGGGAAATCGTCATTGTTAAAAATGACGGTTCCAATATCACCAACTTGGCCACCAGCCTCACCATAAAATGGCGTTTTTTCAAAAACGACTAAAACTTCATTAGTGGCTTTTTTAACGGATTTTTGGTTTTTAAAAAGACCGATAATTTTTGATTGAACTTCTAAAGATTCATACCCAATAAAATGACTTACTTCATGGAAATTCATCATTTCTTCATTTTGCGAATTCATTGATTGGTCATCACTTCTTGAAGCTCTTGCACGTTGTTTTTGTTTTTCTAGTTCAAATTTAAATCCTTCTGTGTCAACTTCAAAACCATATTCATTAGCAACTTCAAGCGTTAATTCTAACGGAAACCCAAAAGTATCGTACAATAAAAAGCTTGCTTCTTTAGAAATCAACTTATCTTCAGCATGATTTATGTAATCAACTAACCTTTTTTCTCCAGACTCAAGCGTAACAAGGAATTTTTCTTCTTCTTGCTTTATCAAATTAGCGATTCCATCAACCTTTTCAAGTAAATATGGATAGTAGTCTTTCATAATATCTGCTACAACACTAACTAAGCGGTATAAAAAAGGTGTTTGCATTCCTAATTTTTTACCATAACGAACTGCACGACGCAAAATGCGACGTAACACGTAACCTCTTCCTTCGTTAGAAAGCACAGCACCATCAGCAACAGCAAAGACAACACTACGGACGTGATCTGCAATTACTTTAAAAGCCATTTGATTTTGGTATTTGACACCGACAATCGTTTCCGTTGCAGAAATAATCGGCATAAATAAATCAGTATCGTAATTGGTATCGACTTTTTGAATAACGCAAGCCATTCTTTCAAGTCCCATACCAGTATCAATGTTTTTACTAGGAAGTTCAGGGTAATCATTCCGATGTAACCCCAAAACTGAATTATATTGGCTAAAAACAATATTCCAAATTTCGATATAACGATCATTTTCAATATCATTTTTAAGCATTTCAATTCCTAATTTATTAGGATCATATTTTTCTCCACGATCATAAAAGATTTCCGTATCTGGTCCGCAAGGTCCTTCACCAATTTCCCAGAAATTGTCATCCAATAAAATGATATGATCTTTAGGAACACCTAAACTTTGCCATTTTTCTATCGAACTGGTGTCATCGGGATAAACAGTAAAATATAGCTTTTGCAAATCAAAACCATACCATTTAGGAGAAGTCAAAATTTCAATTGCCCAAGTCAATGCTTCATCTCTAAAATAATCACCAATCGAAAAATTTCCTAACATTTCAAAAAAAGTATGATGTCGTGCTGTTTTACCGACATTTTCAATATCATTTGTGCGAATAGATTTTTGTGCATTGGCCATTCGTTTATTTTTTGGTATTTCTCGCCCATCAAAATATTTTTTTAAAGGTGCTACTCCAGCATTAATCCATAACAATGTTGGATCATTTATTGGGACAAGAGGAGCACTCTCAATAATTTCGTGATCTTTACTTTTAAAAAAGTCTAACCAAATTTGTCGTATTTCATTACTTTTTAATTTTTTCATAGTATTTAATCTTTCTTTTCAACATCAATTAAAACAGGCATAATGATTGGATTTTTCTTAGTAAGAGAATAAATTTGCTTATTAATGGCGTCTCTTAAAAGACTTTTAAGCTCAGTCCAATCAACTTGACGGCGATTTAAATATTTATTAATAATGTTTTCGGATAATTCAGAAAGAGAATTCGTTACATCGTTTGCTGTTTCCCCTACAAAAAAGCCTTTTAAAACAACTTTGGGACCAGCAATAATTTGTTTTGAACGTGAATCGATTGTTGTAACCACTAAAATGATTCCTTCATTACCTAATAATTCGCGATCTTTCAAAACGATTTCGTTAATATCACCAACGATAGATCCATCTATTAAGACATCACCTACAGATATTTGCGTTTTTTTATTTCCAAAAATTCCATCTTTAAAAGAAATCATTTCGCCATTGTCTAGCATTAAGATTTTATCTTCCGTGTAGCCAGCTTCTAATGCAACATTTTTTTGCATAAATTGATGGCGATATTCTCCACAAACTGGAATAATGTATTTTGGCTGTAATATTTCGTACATCATCTTTAAATCTTCATTATCGGCATGAGAACTTTGTAGTTGGTCTTTTGAAATAACTGTTATTTTAGAATTTAAACGATGTAAAACGCTTAAGGCTTTTTGAGCTAAAATTTCTGTTCCCGTTGTTGGTTGAGAAACAATAACAATATGATCTTGATCATTCAAATGTACTAAACGATCATTTCCAAAAGCCATTCTTTGTAAAGTATAATAAGGTTCGTGACGAACGCCAGTTATTATAATTACCAAATCATCTTCATTATTTTGATTCTCATCAGTAATATATTTCAGATTAACACTGTTTTGCGCAGGTATTTTTAAATAATTGTTATTTATAGCAACATTAATTGTTTTTTGAGCTTTTTTACCTATGATTGCTATGCGGCGGTTCTGCGATACACAGACATTAATTACTTTTTGGATGCGTTGCAATTCGTTTGAAAACATCGAAAAAATAACTCTTTTGGAGTTTTGTAAAATATCTGTTAAAGCATGAATTAATGCATAGTCATTACTTACACGATTAATATTAGATGTTCCTAAACTTTCAGTTAGTAATGCTAAAACACCATTTTTTCCTATTTCACTAATTTTCCCGAAATTAGTCCGATAATTTTTGTCCGTACTGCTTGCTAAAGAAAAATCTGGTGTATATACTATAGCACCATCATTCGTATGAACAGAAATCCCCATACTTCCAGGAATACTATGATTTAAGGAAAAAAAAGTTACCGAAGTATTTCCAAAAGAAAACTTTTTTTCATCTTCCGCCCTAAACAAACGATAATCTTCAATTTTTAAACCAGCTTCTTGCATTTCAGCTTCGACTAAAGCAATCGTAAATTTACTTCCATAAATGGGTACTGGTATTTGCTTTAGTAATTCAGTCACTGCTCCAATATGATCATCATGTCCATGAGAAAGAAAAACTCCTACGATTTTCTTTTCATTTTCTTTTAAATATCTAATGTCAGGTAAAACAGCATCAACGCCAAATAGATCAATACTTGGATGTTTTAAACCAGCATCAAGGATAAAGATTTTTTCGTCAGCTTCCACGAGATACATGTTTTTCCCGTTTTCACCCAATCCTCCCAATGCACAAAATTTGACATTACTCATATAATCACCTTTTAATTATTATACCATTTTTTATCGGTTTTCACAACAAAAATATATGTAAAAAAGGATGGTTCAAAGACCATCCTTTATTAATTTAGTTATCAATGGTTCTTGTTGCAATTATATTTACGCCAAGATTTAAAACATTGCTAATAACTATATCGTGGATTTTTATCGGAGCTTTTACGTTAACTTTGTTAATTTCCTGCATTACTGCAAAGATTTGTTCTTTTGGAATAGGTTTTTCAGTACATACTGGTAATCGATCAATAATCATGCTGTCAATTTTTACAGTTGATGTCACCATTCTCATTGGTTTAATGAGTTCATTCCGAGCATAAGTTTCCCCACGTTTGCAATAATTACCCGTGACAACCATTTTATCATCTATATGTAGTCGACACCCTCTTGGGCAAACAATACAAATTAAATCACGCATCAGCAACCTCAATCTCCAATTTGCCTTCATCAAGCAGGCCTACTGGTAATTCAATACTTTCCATTTCTGCTGGAAGCATGAAAGCTTTTTTAATCCTTTTGATAACACTTCCATTTAAATTAATATTTAGAAAGACATCGTAAAGCGGTTTAGTAACTCGAAAATTAAAAGTTACTCGTTCAACTTTGTTTAAATTGACGGATGTAGGAAGAACATAGTTTAAACATTTGCCAGCAACAATCTGTAAACTTTTGCTTTCTATCGAGTGATCTTTTAATAAAAATTTAGCAACAGCATAACCCGCTTTTTCAGCTTCAAGACTTACAAAATCAACTAAATCGTGTACATGAAGAGCATTGCCACAAGCAAAAATCCCAGGAATATTTGTCATAAATGATTCGTCGATAATCGGACCTTTGGTTTTTGGATGAACCTTTACCCCTATATTTTCTAAAAGAGGTATTGATGGTATTAGCCCAACTGACAGCATTAAGGTATCAATCTCAAATTCTTGATCAGTGTTTGGAATTGGTTTTAATTGGTCATCTACTTCTGTGACGATGATTTTTTCCACATGTTTTTTTCCAATAATTCTTTTTACCGTATGATGTAAATAAAGCGGTATGTCAAAATCATTTAAACATTGGACAATATTTCTCGATAATCCATTGGAATATGGCATTATTTCAGCAACTCCTAAAACTTTTGCACCTTCAAGAGTCATTCTTCTGGCCATAATTAATCCAATATCTCCACTTCCAAGGATAAAAACGCGTTTACCAACTAAGTAGCCATCAATATTCAAATACTTTTGTGCTAAACCGGCAGTTAAAACGCCAGGGACACGATCACCAGGTATATTAATTGCCCCTCTTGTTCTTTCACTACAACCAGTGGCTACAATGATTGATTGGCTTTGAACAATTTGAAAACCATCTTTCGCATTGGAATAATGAACCTGCAACTGTGGGGTGATTTTTAAAACCATTGATTGGACTTTATATTCGATATTACGTTTTTGCAATTCATTTAAATAGCGATCGGCATATTCAGGTCCCGTTAATTCTTCGCGATATTTTGTTAATCCAAACCCATTGTGGATGCACTGAAGAAGAATCCCTCCTAAGTAAAGATCCTTTTCTAATATCAATATTTTTTTTACGCCTTGATCGTAAGCGGAAATAGCACTTGCTAACCCTGCACTTCCACCACCGATGACAATTAAATCATAATTTTCCATTGAGATTACTTCCTTTTGTTTTTTCAAGCAATATATATGATCCTTCATCATCAAATTTTATCTCATTGAGTGGTTTATGAAGCTCACGAGCGAGGATTCGCATAATCAAAGGTTCACAAAAACCTCCTTGGCATTTCCCTGAACCTGGTCGAACTCGTTTTTTAACCCCTTTTATTGATGTAGCACCACACAAACGATGAATTGCATCGACTACTTCTCCTTCAGAAATTTGTTCACAACGACAAACAATATTGCCAAATTGAGGATTTTGAGTGATTAATTGATTTCTTTCTTCAAAATTCATTTTATTCAAACGGAAAAGTGGTCGACGTTTAGATTGATAATTAACTTTATCAACTAAAGTAAAATAAGTACTAATAAAATCAAGTACCATTTTACTTGTCGCAGGGGCTGATGCTAACCCAGGAGATTGCATTCCTAATACATTGATAAATCCTTGATAATGGTTAATAACAAAATCATTAGACTTATGATAAGCTCTTAATCCCGAAAATTCGCGGATTAATTTACCCATGGGAATGTTTTCCACTAATTTTTGCGCAGTTATTAAAACTTGATCAAGAATATCATTGTTTGTACTAAAGTCATCTTTATCTTCAATAAAAGTGCTTGAAGGGCCAATTAAATAATTTTCACTCGTCGTTGGTGTAATTAAAACTCCCTTTCCTTTGCTTGTCGGAATGGAAAATAATACATGCGAAACAAAGGGTTCATTAAAATGGTCTAAAACAAAATATTCACCTTTACGAGGAATAATCACTTCTTTTTTTTCTGAGACAAAATTGTTTACTTGATCAGCAAACAAACCTGCAGCATTAACGACAACTTTTGTAAAATAAGTCCCTTTAGTTGTTGTTACTTCATATATTTCGTTTTTTCGAACAATGTTTACCACTTCTTCGTTTAATTGAAGTTCAACTCCATTTTCCATAGCATTTTCCATCAAGGCAACAACCAATTCAAATGGATTTATGATTCCTGCAGTAGGAGCAAAAAGAGCTTTTTTTACATTTTTGTTAATATTGGGTTCAATTGCTAATACTTCTTCATAAGTAAGCTCTTGAATTGGAACACCATTTTCCTTTGCATAACTAATCAGCAAAGGCATCTGCTCCATTTCTTCATCAGTAAAAGCTAATGTTAATGAGCCAATACGGGAAAACTCAACATCCAAATCTCGGCAAACATCATCATACATAGCATTCCCTAAAACATTTAACCTAGCTTTTAACGTATGGGGATGAGGATCATAGCCCGAGTGAATAATGGCACTATTGGCACAACTCGTGACATTACAAACATCATTTTCTTTTTCTAAAACAAGCACTTTTAATTGGTATTTCGCAAGGTCACGAGCAATGAATGCCCCATTAACACCTGCGCCAACAATAATTACATCATACATAAAACACCTATATTTTGAAAGCCCTAGTAGCTGCCACAGCAACTTTCCAACCGTGGTATAACTGTTCACGCTTTTCTTGATCAATTCTACTTAAAAAGATTTTATCAATCGTTCTAAATTTTTTTATCTCATCTTTATCTTTCCAAATTTTTACGGCTAATCCAGCCAAATAAGCTGCACCTAAAGCAGTTGTTTCAAGGCAAACAGGTCTTAAGATTTTGCAATCCAATAAATTAGATTGAAATTGCATAAGGTAATTGTTGGCACTAGCACCACCATCAACAGCCATACTTTTTATCTGTAAACCAGATTCTTCTTTCATAACTTCCATCACATCTTTTGTTTGATAGGCAATGGATTCGACAGTCGCATTAATAAAATGTTCCTTTTTTGTCCCTCTAGTAAGTCCGAAAACAGCTCCTCTCGCATCATTATCCCAATACGGGGTACCTAAACCGACAAAAGCTGGTACAACATAAACACCATTAGAAGAAGGTTCACGTTCAGAATAAGCCTCACAATCCTTAGAATACCTAAACATTCTCAACCCATCACGAAGCCATTGGACTGCACTCCCAGCAATAAAAACAGAACCTTCAAGAGCATATTCTGTTTTTCCATCAACCATCCAAGCTATTGTTGTTAATAGACCATTGTTAGAAAAAACAGGTTTATATTTCGTATTCATAAGCATAAAGCACCCTGTTCCATATGTGTTTTTGACGTCACCGATATCAAAACAACATTGACCAAATAAAGATGCTTGTTGATCGCCAATGATGGAAGCAATTTTCACATCTGCATTTTCGTCGATTTCCCACAATTTCGATGCGATTCCATATTCTTCACTTGATGATTTAACAGATGGTAAAATTCCTTTGGGAATTTCAAGTAAATCTAATATTTCTTGATCCCAATTTAACGTATTTATATTATAAAGCATTGTTCTTGAAGCATTACTTGGATCAGTAATGTGCAACGCTCCATTTGTTAATTTCCATACTAAATAAGTATCGATTGTCCCAAATAGAACTTTTCCTTCCCTTGCCCTCTCTTTTGCTTCAGGAACGTTATCTAAAATCCATTTTATTTTGCTACCAGAAAAATAAGGATTGATTAATAATCCCGTTTTTTGTTTGATTAGATCAGCATAACCCTTATTGATTAAATCTTCACATATGGCCTGTGATTGACGGCTCTGCCAAACAATGGCATTATAAAGCGGTTTTCCTGTTTTTTTATCCCAAAGGACTGTCGTCTCGCGTTGATTTGTGATTCCAATTGCTGCGATATCCTTGAGTGATAATCCGCTTTTATAGATTGATTCAGAAATCACATTAAAAACAGTTTCCCAAATTTCTTCGGGATCATGCTCGATCCAACCACTTTTAGGACAGATTTGTGAAAACTCCATTTGTGCTTGCGAAATTATTTCAGATTTTTTATTAAAAATAATCGCCCTTGTACTTGTTGTACCCTGATCAATTGCAAGAATATAATTTCCCATGTGAATCTTTTCTCCCTTTATTTTATTAATTTTATCACAAATTTTACATTTATTCAATGTTTCAAGCACAATAAAAAGCGATGTTGACCACCGCTTTTTCGAAAAAAATTAATAGGATTTTAATCCCCAAATTTTGTCCGCATATTCTTTAATCGCTCGATCAGCTGAAAAAACACCAGCATATGCTATATTTTTTAAAGACATTTGATTCCAAACACGTCGGTTTTTATAAACCAAATCCATTTGATAATGAGCTGCTAAATAGGATTTAAAGTCTGCTAAACACATATATGGATCCGACACAGGATAATTGCTTAATAAGTAACGAGATATATTATCAAAGCTTTTACCATTGAAACCCTTATTTAAGCGATCGATAACTTTTCTTATAATTGGGTTTTCTTGATAATAATAATTAGCATCATAACCTTGATTCCATAAATTGGATACTTCTTCTGCTTTCAATCCAAATAGGAATATGTTATCTTTGCCAACCATTTCTGTGATTTCCACATTTGCTCCATCTAAAGTTCCCAAAGTCAAAGCCCCATTAATCATAAATTTCATGTTACCAGTACCGCTTGCTTCTTTACCAGCTAAAGAGATTTGTTCACTTACTTCACTAGCAGGAATAAGTTTTTCTGCCATTGTAACATTATAATTTTCTACAAAAATAACATTTAATTTTTCAGAAATAAAGCGATTACGTTGGATTTCAAGAGATAAACAATTGATTAATTCAATGACTTCTTTGGCTTGATAATAACCTGGAGCAGCTTTTGCACCAAAAATAAATGTTTGGGGAGAAACTTGAAGATGAGGATTCTCTTCGATCTCGACAAGTAAAGCAATAATTTTTAAAACATTCAATAATTGGCGCTTATATTCATGTAATCTTTTAATATGAACATCAAACCTTGTTTTTGGATCAACAACTAAACCGGTTTGTTTATATAAGTATTTTGCAAAATCCACTTTGTTTTGATATTTTATTTGATCAATTTGCCGTAAAAAATCATCATCTTCATTAAACATCATTAACTTTTGCAATTCAAAAGCATTTTTATAATAGCCGTGCCCAATTTTCTTTTCAATTAAATCTATAAGCCGAGGATTTGATTGATATAACCAACGTCTATAAGCAATACCGTTAGTAACATTTAAAAATTTTTCCGGTTGGTAACAAGCAAATTTATTAAAAACACTTTGTTTAATAATTTCACTATGAAGTTTTGATACTCCATTAATACGATGGGAAGCTATTACGCTTAGATTTGCCATTCGTATTTGATTATTCCCAAATAAAGAAAGCTCACTTAGTTCGTGGTCGGGGATTCCTTGGCAACGGCACATGTTCATAAATTTTTCGTTTATCTGTCTTAAAATAATGAAAATTCTTGGCAGTTTTTTACTTAATAATTCTTCTGGCCACTTTTCAAGCGCTTCAGCTAAAACTGTATGATTAGTATAAGAAACAGTTTGTTGAACAATATCCCATGATTCATCAAATGAAAGACCATATTCATCAATCAAAATGCGAATCAATTCGGGAATACAAAGTGCTGGATGAGTATCATTGATATGGATAGCCACATATTTTGGTAAACTACGGATATCTCCGTAATAACGAATATGATCAGCAACAATATTTTGGATTGAAGCACTTACTAAAAAATATTGCTGTTTTATTCGTAAGGTCTTTCCTTCATAATGGTCATCGGAAGGATAAAGCACTTTTGAAATAAGGTCGGCTTCATTATATTCCTTCATTGCTTGAAAATAATCACCTTGAGAAAATAATTTTAAATTAAAATCGGTTAAATTGCGACTTCGCCATAATCTAAGAACACTTATAGCATCACTTTCTGCACCAGATACCATCATATCATAAGGTACAGCTTCTACTGCTTTATAATCTTTATATTCATAAATAATGTTGTTACCAACGCGTTTCTCTTCAACATGCCCATCAAACTTAACAGTAAATAGCTTGTCACCTCTAAGGGTTAACCAAACTTCTCCACCAGGTAACCAAACATCAGGCAATTCCGTTTGCCAACCATTAACAATTTTTTGTTTAAAAAGGCCATATTCATAGCGAAGAGAAAAACCCATTGCAGGATAACCGTTAGAAGCTAAAGCGTCTAAATAACAAGCACCCAGGCGTCCCAAGCCTCCGTTACCGAGCCCAGCATCTGGTTCGCACTCATATAAATCTTCTAATGTATAACCTAAATTATCAAGCAATTCATTAAAAGGCTTAACCATATTTAAATTATATAAGTGATTTTTTAACGATCTTCCCATTAAAAACTCAATACTCAAATAATAAACACGTTTACCTTGTTCTTTTTTGATATTAGCGTTATAAATCTTCCTTTTTTTTCGAAGAAGATCATTTACTGTTGTTGCACAAGCTTTATACAACTGATCAATATTGGCATCTGATAATTGAACGCCAAACATTTTTGATAAATTATCTTCAACTAAATATCTAATATCGATTGATTCCATCATTTCTCCTATAAGTGAAAATTATTTTTTTGTTAACAAATCTTTATACATTTGCAAATAAGAAAGCGCTGAATTCTGCCAACTGAAGTCAATATTCATTATTTTTTTTGCAAGTGCATTGTATTGTTCGCGATTGTTAAATAGTTCAATTGCTTCTTTGATTTTTTCTAACATTTGTTGTGCATCAAAATCTTTAAAAACAAAGCCATTACCTTGACCGTTGTTATAATCTTTTATTGTATCAAAAAGTCCACCTGTTGCTCTAACAATAGGAACAGTACCATACCTACTAGCAATCATTTGTGATAAACCACACGGTTCCATTTTTGATGGCATTAAAAATAAATCCGACCCACCATAAATTTTCTTTGCTAAATTTGTATCATATGTAATGAGAATACTTACTCGTTTAGGATATCGTTTAGATATTTCTAAAAATTTATCTTCGAAGTAACGGTTACCTTTGCCAAGTAAAACAAACTGAACGTTTTCTTTCATCATTTCATCAAATTTATCAATAACCAAATCAACACCTTTTTGATTAGTTAAACGAGAAATCATGCTAATAACACATGTATTAGCATCAATCATTAAATTTAACCCCCTTTGCAAAGCTTCTTTATTTTGAAGTTTATTTGCAAAAGTTTCTACATTATAATTAACTGGAAGGGCAGGATCAATGTTAGGATTATAAAAATCAGTGTCAATTCCATTGATTACGCCTACTATTTTTTGACCATTGGTTCGAGTAATATGCTCTAGGCCAGATGCATACATCGCTGTCGTTATTTCTCTTGCGTATCTTGGACTAACAGTGCTAATCAAGTCACTACAAACAATTGCGCCCTTAATAAGATTAACTAATCCATTGTACTCTAAAATGGCTTGATGTTGTTTATCAATACCTATAATATCTTCAAGGAAAGGCAAATCAAAAATTCCTTGAAATTCAATATTATGAATCGTAAAAAGTGATTTAATCTCCGTATAATATCCTTGTTTTTTATAAAGTAAATCTAAATAAATATTGACAAGGGCAGTATGCCAATCATGGGAATGAATGATATTGGGAATAAATCCAATAATATTAAAAGTCTCAAAAACACTTTTTGAGAAAAAAGCAAATCGTTCACCATCATCATAATGGCCATAAATTAAATCTCGATCAAAATAATATTTATTATCAATGAAGTAATAATCAACACCATCTAATTTTAAATTGAAAACACCACAATACAGCCTTCTCCATGCTAATACAACAGTCGTTTCACCCAAAAATTTTAATTGTTCATGATATTTGTTAGCAATAACCTTATATAAAGGCATCATAACACGTACTTTATACCCTCGATTTGCCTTCATAATCGCTTTAGGAAGGCTTCCCGCAACTTCAGCAAGGCCTCCTGTAGCTACAAAATTAGTGCACTCTGCAACAACAAATAAAATATTTTTTTGTTTCATCGGACACCATCCTTCTCTATGTAGATTAATTTTTTCAAATTACCAAGTATTGCTTTTTCTTTTATAATGTTCACATTTTTATCAGCAATTACATAGTCTAAATTGACTTGTTCACTAACCAAAGTACCTTGCATTAAGATAGAGTTTTTTACAACAGCATTCTCTTTTACATGACACCCACGAAAAATTACTGAATTTTCAACTGTTCCATCGATGATACATCCATCAGCAATCAGTGAATTGATTATACGGGCATTTGCTCCATATTTAGTCGGTGCAGAATCACGGACTTTTGTATAAATAGCCCTCCCCGTAGCATTAAATAGTTCTTCACGAATATTATCTTTTAATAATTGCATATTGACTTGATAATATGATTTTAGAGAACTAATGTTTCCAAAAAAGCCTTTAAACTGATAACCACATATTTTAAGATTATTCAGATTTTCACGCAAAATATCTCGGTTAAAGCTTTTTAAATTATTTTTAATTGCGTCTTCAACCAATTGCTCTAACAATTCTTTTTTTATTATCCAAGTATCAATCGAAACTTTTGCACGGCCGATAAAACTTTTTTGAATATTCATATTAGTTATCCGTTTTTCATTATCTAATTCAAGCATGACAACAGGGCTGTAATCATCCGATGTGATGTTGCTTTCTCGATAAACACAAGTAATATCTGCTTTTGTTTCAAAATGTTGTTTAAAGATGGGCTTATAATCAATGTTGCATACTTGGTAGCAATCAGCTAAAACAATGTAATCGGCATGTGAAAATTTGATAAAACTAATGATGCTTTTAAGGGCTTCTAAACGAGAATTATAGAGAGATTGGCTAGCTCCATAAGGAGGGAGAATAACTAATCCACCGTTCTTTCTTGCTAAATCCCATTCTTTTCCACTACCAACATGATCCATTAATGATTGATAGTTATTTTTAGTAACAACTCCAATATGAGAAATACCATTATTAACCATATTCGATAATGTAAAGTCTATTAAACGGTAACGTCCACCAATCGGAGCTGAAGCAATTGTTCGATTTTTTGTAACTTCAAAAATTTCTTTATCATGAATGTTTGAAAAAATTAAACCTAATGTAGCCATAAAATTAACCCTTCACATCTTTCTCAACCATGTCTCCAGCTTGAATAACCATTCCAGCGTCTATGGTAATATCTGAAGAGATGACCGTAATTTTACCCTGATTTTCACGACAACAACCAACATGACTGTTAGTTTTTACAGTCACACTTTCATCGACAATACTATATTGAACCGATGCACCCGGTTCAATGATTGTATTTGCAAAAATAATACTATCAATAACTGTTGCACCTTTACCAACTTTTACATTATTAGAAAGCAATGAATTGATTACAGTTCCTTCGATTTCACAGCCTACAGTAATTAATGAATTTGAAATTACTGCATCACTTGCAATGAATTGAGGAGGAAAAGCATCATTTCGGGCGTAAATTTTCCAATTAGGATCAAATAAATCAAAATTAGGCTTTTCTCCTAATAAGTCCATATTTGCTTCCCAAAGACTGTCGATTGTTCCAACGTCTTTCCAATATCCTGAGAAATTATAAGCAAATAATGATTTACCGTCCTCTAACATTTTTGGAATAATATTTTTTCCAAAATCATTTTGCGAATTAGCATCATTTTCATCTGTTTCTAAATAATCATAAAGAGTTTGGCTACTAAAAATGTAAATTCCCATAGAGGCATTAGTGCTTTTTGGTTTTTTAGGTTTCTCTTCAAATTCGTAAATACGATTATCGGAATCCGTGTTCATAATTCCAAAACGACTTGCTTCTGATAAAGGAACATCAATAACGGCAATTGTAATGTCAGCTTTTTTCTCTTTGTGGAAAGCTAACATTTTCGCATAATCCATTTTATATATATGATCTCCAGACAAAATCAAGACATATTCGGGATTGTAACGCTTAATAAAACCCACATTTTGAAAAATGGCGTTTGCAGTTCCTCGATACCAATCAGTTTTTGTTTTTCCTTGATAAGGAGGTAAGATGTGAACTCCTCCAAAAGCTCGATCAAGGTCCCATGGCTGTCCATTACCAATATAATCATTGAGAATCAATGGCTGATATTGCGTTAGGACACCTACAGTATCAATGTTAGAATTAATACAATTTGAAAGAGGAAAATCGATGATTCGATACTTGGCTCCGAAGGTAACAGCAGGCTTTGCGATTTTGTTTGTTAACGCATATAATCGACTCCCCTGGCCACCAGCTAATAGCATTGCAACGATTTCTTTCTTATTGAACATAACTTACTCCTTACCTATTTTTTTTATTATTACAATGGAAAAAGCAGGAACATCAATTTCTAATGATGATTTACTGCGATGGCATGGTATTGCCGTAGTCTTCATTAAGTTGTTTCTTTGATTATATCCACCGTAAATTTCATCATCACTATTCAATACTTCTTTGTAAGTACCTGGATTAACCCCTAAACGATATTGGTGTAAAGTTACTCCGGAGAAATTTATAATTACGACCAATGCTTTCTTTTTTCTGTTCATACGTTGAAAACTTAGACAATTATGGTTCTCGTCATTTTCATTTATCCATTGAAAACCATCCCATGAATCATCAATTTCCCATAAACAACTATTAAGTTTATAAAGTAAATTGATATCGCGAACAAATCGTTGAAGCTTTTGGTGTTTATCATAAGTTAATAGAAGCCAATCAAGTTCATGCTGATAATCCCATTCCTTGAACTGACCAAACTCATAACCCATAAAATTGATTTTTTTCCCTGGATGAGTCATCATATAACCAATAAAAGCACGTAAATTTGCAAATTTCTCATCATAATTCCCTGGCATTTTGTCAAGTAAAGATTTTTTACCGTGGACAACTTCATCATGTGAAATAGGTAAAACAAAATTTTCGCTAAAAGCATACATTAAAGAAAATGTTAATTTATTATGATTATATTGGCGAAAGATAGGTTCTGTTTTCATGTATGACAAAGAGTCATTCATCCATCCCATATTCCATTTAAAATTGAAGCCCAGACCCCCAAGAAAAACAGGATGAGAAACCTTTGCAAAATCAGTCGATTCTTCTGCAATCATTAAAGCATGGGGAAAATGTTTAAAAACTTCCGTATTGAGTGTTTTCAAAAAATCAATAGCCTCTAAGTTGTGATTCCCTCCATACATGTTTTTATCAGAAACCTTACGGTCGTAATCTAAATAAAGCATGGAAGCAACGGCATCAACTCTTAATCCATCAAGATGATATTTGTCAAAAAAGAATAAAGCACTAGATATTAAAAACGATTTAACTTCAGGTTTTTGAAAATTAAAAATTCTTGTTCCCCAATTTTCGTGTTCTTTGCGAAGAGGATTAGGCTCTTCATAGACATCTTGACCATCAAATTCATATAATCCAAAATCATCTTTTGGAAAATGTGCTGGAACCCAATCAAGAATCACACCTAGGCCTTTTTCATGAGCATAATTAACAAAATACATAAAATCACTTGGTAAACCATATCTCGAAGTAACACTAAAATAACCAGTTACTTGGTATCCCCACGATCCTTCAAAAGGGAATTCCATAATTGGCATCACTTCAATATGAGTATACCCCATTTTTTTTACATACGGGATTAACTCTACAGCCAGTTTACGGTAATTAAAAGGTTGATTGTTGCGATATTTTCTCCATGATCCCAAATGTACTTCATAAATATTCATTGGACCAGAATAAATTTTATTGTCCGTTTTTGACTGTTGCCAACTTTCATCAGAAAAAGTAAATTCATTAAGTTGATATACTTTCGTACAAGTTTTTCCGTTGGTTTCATGATGATAGCCATATGGATCTTGTTTAAAAAATTGTTTGCTTTGATTTTTTATCCAATATTTATAATTTGTGAAAGGTGAAATTTCATTTATTTCTCCCTCCCAAATTCCTTCTTTGGTGATGCGCTTTAATGGATTTCTTTTAATATCCCATTCATTGAAATCACCTACAACACTTACTTGTTCTGCATGAGGGGCATAAACACGGAATACATAAGTATTAATTTTTACAAAATGGCAACCAAGAAAATCATAAGCATTTGTAACGTAGCTATTATGAAAATCGTACAGAAATTTATCGTTCATCCTAATCACCTTTCTTAATCCCATTATACTAGATTACTCAACCCAATTCAACAAAAAACAAAAGTTCATTTTTTAATAGAAAAAGGTATGTTTAATTCATACCTTTATTCATAGGACTATTTTTCTTTACTTAAAATTTTAATAATTTCTCCAACATAGAAACGATGAAAATCACCTCGAGGGTAGTATCGCTCTTTTATTTCATTACTAATTTGACTATCATCTAAATCTTGATGATATATTTTTTTGCACAAAAAAGTAACTCTAGCTTCATTGAAAGAAATGCAGTTTTCACATACAAAAGGCGTAAAGCCAACATTTTTCACTTTGTTTTCATTTCTTCCACTATGAGATCCTAAATAATTAAGTTGGCTTTTGAAATCGGAATTATAAAATGATAAAGTAAAATAATCGTTTTTCTCCATAAATTCATATGTATAACGTGAATGTCGGACATAACAAGTGATGACATTTTTGCCCCAAACAACACCAAAAGTTGCCCAAGCTACAGTCATTGTGTTAAAATTTGCTTCATTTCCTGCTGTTAATAAAGCATAATCTTTGCCTACAGATTTAAAGTAGTTATCTTGGAATTCATAAATATCTATTTCTCGCATATTAATAAAAACAACTTTCTCCAATAAATTCTCTTAAAAGTGAATTGCAAGGAACAAATCGATCATCAATATCTTTAAAATACTTCAAAAACTTAATCAAACGATTGGCTGGAATAAAAAACTCATCATCATGATCTATTTTTTCAAGGGCTGGTAAAGCGTATTTTTTCATTACACCAAGTTCATAAGTTAATTCAGTATTGAAAATAAAGTTGGCTTGTTCTTGGAATGGATAAATCCATTTAAACTCTCCTCTGCGGACAGATGCCCACATCGAAAAAGTAACAGAAGGGTGAGTATTACGATATTTTGCATCACGTACAATCCGTCTTAACATTCTTATCTCTGTTGGACTAATAGGATTATGATTATCAATATTTATTTGTGAAGTAGGACTAATATAAATTTTAAATTTTTGATTTTTAGGAATCAAACTCGTCAATTGGTCATTTAAAGCATGAATTCCTTCAATAATAATCGGTGTATTCTTTTCTAATTTAATTCGATGCCAACCAACACGGTGTCCTTGTTCAAAATCAAATATTGGTGTATCAACTTCTTCACCTTGAATTAAGGCAAGTAAATTCCTGTTAAAAAGATCTACATCTAAAGCACCAATATGTTCAAAATCTGGTTCACCAAACTCGTCAATTGGAGCAGAATCACGATCTAAATAATAATCATCGATAGAAATTTTTACCGGTCTAATTCCCCTTGTCATTAGTTCAATTCTTAACCGATGTGAAAACGTCGTTTTTCCTGAAGATGAAGGACCAGCAATTGCAATTAAACGAATGTTATTGATATCATTTTTAATTTTTAAACCTAACTCAGAGAGTAAATTATTGTGTTTGGTTTCACACATGTTTACTAAATCGACCACTTTACCATCTTCAACAAATTTATTCAATTTTGCAATCGAGTCAGCTTGACACAACTGTGACCATTCTTTAGCTTCTTGCAACATTTTCCCAAAACTTGGTGAATCAACAAATTCCGGTATTTTTCCATTAATTTCTGGCCTTGGAAGTTGAACAATAAAATCAGGATAGTATAATTTTAATTCAAAGTGTTTCAAATAACCAGTTGAAGGAACCATATATCCAAACATATAATTCAAATAGTTTTCACAAACATAAACATTAACTGTGTCTTCAGGGCGGTATTTGAGAACTTCAATTTTGTCAAGATATCCTTTTTGGCGATAAATTTCCATTGCTTCTTCTTTTTTTATTTTTTTCCTGATAATAGGGTAATTGGCATTCACAATATTTCTCATCTCTGTTTCTAGATTACGCAAAAACAATACATCAATTTTTGAATTAATATTGGAAACATCACAAATTAATGAACGAGATACTCCTTGACTAAAATTGATTTTTATTTCAGGAAATAAGCGTTCCAGCGCCATGATCATGAGATAACGAATACTTGTTTCATAAACTTTTGAAGAGTCAAAACTGTTTAAATCAAGAAATTCTACTTCCGCATTGTAATTAACATAATAAGCTAATTCTCGTAAACGATTGTTAACTTTTGCAACGTAGGCGGTAACTCCTAATTGTTCTGCTAATTTTTCTAAGGTGATTTTATCTTCAAAATGTAATTTTTGTTGTTTTATTTTAATTGTAAACATTTGTTAATTCCTTTCTATTTTGTTCATCTATTACTTTCTTTTCTAACATTAAAGGAAGGATAATCGATAAAATAACCATAATGAGGGGATTATAAAAAGTTGTATCGAATAAACCATGGACCGATATTCCTAGAATAATGAAAAAAATGTATGTGTTATAAGAGCATTTCCACAAAGATTGACGAAACATTTGGTACAAATAATAGATAAAAGCTATCATTCCAAGAATACCAATTGAAGCCAAAGTGTGAATGATAAAATTGTGATAATAAACGGAAGTGCCTACCAAGGATAGATAATATTCTGATGTATAAATTCCTCCTCCAAAAAGAGGATATCTTAAAAATACATTCAATCCTACTTTATAAAGCAATTCTCTTCCAACTAGTGATAAGCCACGACTATTTAAAACTTCAAAAAAGCTTTTCACAAGACCGGTTGGGATGGCTACGATCAAAAGAATAATCAAAAATAAATTAATCATGATTAATGATTTTTGGGTAAAAGCAATTTTATTTTTGATGTCAGATATAAATATTATGAAAAATGGCAACCAACTTACAAGCATTGCTAAATAAGCTCCTCGGGAAATGGTCAACACCAATGCCAGGATTTCAAGCAGCATCACAATAATTAAATAAAAGTGTTTTTGGGTTCTTGAATACCAAAAAGCTGTTAAAGGGATAATGATCAAATAAATCATTGCAATATAATTAGTGTTTGCCCAGCTTAAATCAACAGCTTTCCAATTAAAAAAACTCAAGAAATTGCTACTTGTGGCCATTTCAAAATTGTAAATTATCGTTTCAAATAAAATCAGCATGCCAAAGTAAGTAAAACTTTTCGCAATATAAAGCCATAAATCATTTTGGTCATAATCTCGTTTTTTATTGTAGAAGTAAATAAAGATAAAAATATAAGCTATCATCATTAAGATGCCTAAAATTGGCATAATAAAATTTGGTGAATTAATAATTGAAAAAAACATTGCAATAAGAATGAAAAACATCCCTATGAGAATTGGGTTATTTAATTTAAGGGGTTTTTTTAATAAATCAATAATTAAAACGGGGAAAATGATGATGGTAGCAATCAAAGCTGGCCACAAATAATCTTCAGGGCTCTCTAAACGTAAAGAAGCAATAAAAAACAAAACTATTGGAATAATCCTAAATCGATTTATATTAAATAAAATAAGTAGCAAAATAAGCAAAAGACCAATAATAATGGCAAAGTATCTTAAATGAAAAGTCCAGTTAATCAGACAAACTAAAAAATAAAAGAGAATAAATAAATCACGATCCACAACTTTGTGAAAAAAATTATTAAAGCCAATTATCCCCTTTTTGTTTAGAAAATGTTGAAAAGTATCAATCAGTTTGTTCATTTATTAGACTACCTTTTTCAAGTTTGTGATAGTAGTATTATAACATAATTCATC
The DNA here is from genome assembly GCA_050174575.1 of Bacilli bacterium. Lineage (GTDB taxonomy): Bacteria > Bacillota_I > Bacilli_A > ML615J-28 > CAG-698 > UBA2253. The sequence goes on along the minus strand of JBFXJT010000006.1, from coordinate 158 downwards.
AAAAAAAACAATTTCCCACTTGATAAAAAAAACATCACTTTCGTGATGTTATTTTGCAAGAACTTGTTTTGCAGTTTCACATAAAGTTGTGAACGATGTTGCATCATTAATGGCTAATTCAGATAGCATTTTACGGTTGATTTCGATATTGGCGCCTT
>JBFXJT010000005.1:0-77058 GCA_050174575.1 Bacilli bacterium | reverse complement strand
ACATCACTTTCGTGATGTTATTTTGCAAGAACTTGTTTTGCAGTTTCACATAAAGTTGTGAACGATGTTGCATCATTAATGGCTAATTCAGATAGCATTTTACGGTTGATTTCGATATTGGCGCCTTTTAAACCAAACATTAACTTGCTGTAAGAAAGTCCATTTAAACGAGCTGCTGCATTAATTCGTGTAATCCAAAGTTTTCTAAAATTACTTTTACGATCACGTCGATCTTGATATGCATAAGACAATGATTTCATTACCTGTGCATGAGCAGTACGGAACAATGTATGTTTTGAGCCAAAATAACCTTTGGCTAATTTTAAAACTTTTTTGCGTCTTTGGCGGGAAACAACTCCACCTTTTGTTCGTGGCATAAATATTACCTCCTATTATTTAATATTTGCGATTTGTTGACGAATACGCCCTAAATCGGCTTTTGATACAGATGATTCTTTACGTAAATGGCGAACACGCTTTTGCGTTTTTCCTGGAGCTAAATGACTTGTTCCCGGTTTTGAATGCATTACTAAACCCGTTCCAGTAATTTTAAAACGTTTTTTTGTCCCACTATGGGTTTTCATTTTTGGCATATTATTATACTCCTTTTTTTACTTTTTCTTAGGAACAAGAATTAGAGAAATACTCTTGCCCTCAAGTGATGGTTTGGATTCGGCGGTCGCAATGTCCTGTGTCATTTCCACAAATTTGTCTAGATTTCTTTGCGAGTCAATGTCTGATGACAACATTCGAACGCGACGGTTGAAGCGAAGAGTCACTTTTAATTTATCTCCGTCTTGCAAGAATTTTCTTCCCGTCCTTAGTTTTGTTTCAAAGTCATTAACACTAATCACGGGTGTAAGCCAAATTTCTTTCACTGTGACTATTTTTTGATTCTTTTTTGATTCTCTAGCTTTCTTTTGCTGCTCATAACGAAATTTACTGTAATCCATAAAACGGCATACAGGCGTTTTTGCATTCGGAGCCACGCAAACTAAATCTAGTTCAACACTTTTGGCCATTTTGCGAGCTTCTTCTACTCGCATAACACCAACTTGTTCACCCTTTTCATTAATGACTAAAACTTCAGATGCCATAATATTCTCATTTACTAAAGCATCAGATTTGCGATCAATATTTTTACTAATAATTCAACACCTCCTATTAAGGTTAGTAACATAATAGCAAAAGAAAAGTGAGCGCCAAAACACCCACTTAGATCACAAAATATAAATAGAGTGACATTAACCTACCGACTTAATCGATCAGGTGAGAAGTGGGTACTTCTTCTTTCCACTATTATTAATTACTTGGTTATTATACTACAAATATAATTTATTGTCAAGAAATAAAAACTTTTATTCCTAATAATTTCTCTTTAATATTATACTTTATTTTTCCAAATTATTAAAGATCTTTTTTATGATATATATAAAAATTTATCATAAACAAAAACAAAATTAAAAGAAGTGTATGCCACAATCCAAAAGTCAATAATCTACCATTATCGTTAAAATCAGGAAAAAATAAGTAAATGAAAAATAAAGATTGTTGGTTCTCTTTTAATATATTTAAAACATTAACTATCGCAACCGGAATAATGATAGTGTAAATATTTTTTGTTAGTTGAACAAATAATAATCCTAACAATGAGTAATAGCTATAAAAAAGAATCAAGCAAGAAAAGCTTTTAAAATAATCCCAGTTAAAAATGAAATTGGAAGAACTTAAAAAACCGATTACCACATAAAAACAAAATATGACCCATACGAAAAGGAAAATTAAAAGCAAAAAAGAAAATATTTTTAGACTAAAGTAACACCACCTAGTAACATTTGAAGTTATTAAAAGATAACTATATTGATCATTTTTTGGTAAAAAACAATTACCAACTATAAAAATAAATAAAAAAGTACCAATAATCTTCGTTATTAACAAACTATTATAAAAATAGTAAAAATTCCCTGAAGCAAAATCATTTGCCCCATGTAAAAATTCTGTAGCATAAATAAATCCAAGACTAGATACAACAACAACTAAAATCAAAGAAATAATTGTTACTTTATTTATAAAGTAATTAAAATGGCATTTAATGATATTTTTCATTTAGACAACCATTGTTAACAATCAAATGAACATCTTCCATTCCCTTATAATATTCTGGATAATGTGTTGAAATAAGAATTGTTTTCTTTGCTGTTTTTTCTTTTGTAATTAATCTTTTAAAATGAGCTTGTGATCTTTCATCTAAACCATTTAAGGGTTCATCAAAAACCAATAAGTCAGGATTACCTAAAAAGGATTGAATGATTAATATTTTTTGTAACATTCCTTTAGATAATTCTTTAAGATGCTTTTGCTTGTTTTCAAGTAAGCACCAATCATCTAAATAAAAATCGACTATATCGTTTACTATGAAGGCATCTATACCTTTAATTAAGGCTAATTGTTGTAAAAAGGAGAACGCTCTTACAAAATCAGGAAAACTAATTTTTTCTGGGACATAACCAATCTTATTGGTTTTTACTTTTATTTCGCCCTCTTCGATTTGGATTAATTTTAATATAGCTTTAATAATGGTTGTTTTTCCCGCACCGTTTTCACCAGTTATTAAATAGGTTTTACCTTGCTCAAATTGATAATTTAATAAGTTAAAAATTATTTGTTTTCCATAGCTCTTAGAAATATTTATTAAATCAATTATTATCATAAGTGTTAATCGTTAATTGATGGATTTCGTTATTAGATAAAAGATAATCAGAAAAAAAAGTAAAATTATCAATGAAAGTCACAAACTGGTTTTCATTCATAATATAAGTAATCTCAAGACCAAATTGACTAATTTTATATTCATTTTGATATTTTAAAGGAAAATAGAAACGATCATTTTCAATTAATTCCAATTGTAAATTTAATGATTGGCTTGTTCCTTCGGAAGCAACATCATATTCATAACCTAAAATCGAATTTATGGTATCAGATGGTTGAAAGTTTAATGAAAAATGTTTAATAACGTCACTATTTGAAACATTAACATCGCAAAGCAACGGCTTAATGTTAATAATTTTAACGTCATTACTTGAATTATTTCTTATACCCATTTCAAAACCAACAACATTTTTTCCGAAATTTACATCATTAACATTTCCTTTTAGTTTAGTAATTACGATATTATCACAACAAAAAGATGAGACTTTCGAAAAAGACAATGAACCAATTAAAATAATTATTTCCTCTTTTTCTGCTCCCCGACTAATATGCAAATATGCATTATCAATTTCAAGATTATAGTTAGAGTTTGTATTAAAATCAATTCTAAATAAAAATTCAAACAAATAGAAAGTTGTTTTATCAATAATAATGCTTTCTGAAATTGGTAATGCGGAAATTAGTACTAACGGTAATTGATTTTCATTTTTTGAATCTGCGATAAAACTTTGGGAATAATTTTGCGATGCATCAAAAGGAATTTGATGTTGATCAATGTAAATCCCTATCGAAAAATCTTCACTTTGATCAATTGAAGAAACTAAACTATAAGCTTTGGGAAGGGTAGTCAAACGAAAAACTCGTTTTTGCGTCGAAAACATCGCAATTAAGCCAATTGCAATCAATGAAATAACAAAAAATATAATAAAATAATTTAGTTTTTTCATTTAGACATCTCTTCTTCATATAATTCATAGTAGCGTGTTACTATATCAATATATTCCCAAGTTCCTTTTTTAAAAGTGATTCCTAAAATGCTTAACTTGCTTACACCGTTTGTGACTAAAGCTTCACCAGTAACCCGAAAAGTAACCCTATGAAAAGGATCAACAACAAAAGAAAAACTAGTATCCTCAACTCGAGTAATCGAAGTCGTTTTATCAGATGTAATGGATCCTGAGGCTTCAATTCCTGCATCAATTTTTTTGATATTTCCTTCAAATTGACCAGAAATTGATCCTGTTGTTTTAATACTTCTTTCAAAATGATTTGTTTCTTCGAGTTCATAATCGATTTCTAATTTATCTGATGTACGGTTACTTCTAGAAAAGATTATTTCGCCGACATAATTTGCTTCTTCTTTAATATTAAAAAAATGATGTTTCCAACCAAATAAGCGGTTTCTCCCCATAGCTTTATATCCGGATTCAATTTGTGATGAAGTCATATCAACCAATAATTCACCATCATCTAAAAAAACAATTGTGGAAATATCATCATGGCCAGTTGGAGAATAACCAAAAGTTTGGCAACTTAAAGCAAGCCAAATTACTATAGCAAGTAGAAACAGTTTCTTCATATTTTCTCCTCCAACAATATATTATTGATAAGAAAAAAATTTTCGTTAAAAAAAGGCTACTTTTTAAAAGTAGCCATAAAGTTTTCAATATCCACAACTTCTTTGATGATGTCGCAACTGAGATTTTCGCACCCATTATTAGTAATTAAAACATCATCTTCAATTCTTATACCAATTCCTTCTTCTTCAATATACAATCCAGGTTCAACCGTGAGGGTCATGCCTTCTTTGATTCCCCAATCATATAAACTTGGGTCATGGGTATCTAAACCCAACGAATGACCAATAGAATGGTAATAATATTTATTAATCTCTTGGTCTTCTTTAATTAGTCCTAAATTATATGCATGTTCAATCAATAAGTCTTTCGCAAATTTATTGTATTCTTGCCAAGTTAACCCTGGCTTTAAAAAATTAATACATTGTTTGTTTACATCGAGAACAGCTTCATAGATAGCCTTTTGGCGAGGACTAAATTTCCCTGAAACAGGAAATGTTCTTGTAATATCACTGACATAAAATTCTGTACGCGAACCCAAATCAAACAAAATTAAGTCTTCATTTTTTAATTGATGATTATTGTCGACATAATGCAAAACAGTTGCGTTTTTGCCTGAAGCAGCTATTGTTTCAAAAGCTAAATCGCGGTGTCCATCACATTTAACTTGCCAATCAAAATAGGCTTCTAATTGATACTCATATAATCCCGCCTGAGCATGGCTCATTAAACTGTCTATGCCCTTTTTTGTTGTTTTAATACTAGATTTTATCAGAGCGATTTCTTCTTCTGATTTGATCATTCTTAAACTTAAAATCAATTCATAAGCGTTAATGATGGATACTTCGGGATATTTCAAAGTCATAATATCTTTCGAAAATTCCAAAGCTTCATTTGTATAACCAGGGATATTTCGACGCTCCAAATTTAAGTAGACTTGACGAATGCAATCTGATTGATAACGAGAATTATTGAATAAACTAAATAAATTATTTTCAAATTGATTTAAATAAAAAACTTGGTTAATCCCAGAAAAAAGGATTGCTTCTTCTTTTGTAATTTTTTTACCAACCCATTTTATTAAAACAGGATCATTTTCTTCAATAAATAAACTTTCTTTTAATTCATTGTTCTTTTTTAAAATAGTAAGAACAACATTTGCTTGATTGATTCCTGTTAAATAGTAAAAATTTTTCTCAACTTCAAAAGGATATTCTTGATCAGCTGTTTTTTGAAGACAGCGACCAGAGAAAAAAATGGCTAACGAGTTGTCTTTCATTAAATGACTAAAACGTTCACGATTATTAATAAAAAATTTTTGGTTCATGTTATCCTACTTCCTTAATCTTTGCTAATACAGCATTTTTAATAATTTGAAATTTTTCATGTGCTTTTTCATAAGTAAGATCACTTACAGAAAAATACACTTTCATTTTGGGCTCAGTCCCGCTTGGTCTTAGCACAAACCAACTACCATCATTTAAAATATATTTTAAAACGTTTGACTGTGGCAAAGTTATTTTGGTTTGTTTTTTGTTTTCAAATCTTTGTCCTAATAAATAATCTTCTTTAATTGTGACCAAAAAATGGTCGATTTTTTCAATTAACTCATTTCTAAAAGAGTTTAATATTTTGTCTATTTGTTCTAATCCTTTGGAACCTTCTAAACTGAAATTGAGTTGTTCATCAATAAAATAACCAAATTTTTGATATATTTCATCTAAAACCATCAATAAAGTTTTACCTTGTTGTTTATAAAAGTTTGCAACTTCACTACAAAGCAACAATGCTTGAAGAGAATCTTTATCCCTCACAAAATCAGAAACGACATAACCATATGATTCTTCATAACCAAAGAAAAATGTTTTATTTGTTTTTTCTAATAAAGCTGCTTGTTCACCAATAAACTTAAAACCTGTTAATGTTGATATGACTTCAATCCCTTTGCTTTTTGCAATCAAGGCTCCCAATTCAGAAGTTACTATCGTATTAAAAACAACACTAGGATGTTTGATGTTTCGCTCATTAACTAAATAATAAAGTAAAATTGCCCCTGTTTGATTGCCTGTCAATAATCGATATTCATTTTGATCCTTTACTGCTAAACCTACACGATCCGCATCAGGATCAGTAGCTAGGCATATATCTGCCTGATGCAATTTGGCATAATTAATCGCTAAAGTGAATGCTTCTGGACTTTCTGGATTTGGTGATTTGACTGTTGAAAAATCAGAATCAGGAATCATTTGTTCCTGAACTGGAATAACATCATAACCCAATTCATGAAGGAGATTATAGCCTAGTTTTGCGGAAGTACCATGTAATGGTGTAAAAACAATTTTAAAATCATTTTTTCGCAAATTAGGGTTTATACTAATCTCTTTAACTTTAGTTAAATATGCTATAGATACTTCATCATTAACCCAATTGATTAGTTTTTTACTAATAAGTTCTTCAAAGTTTAAAGCAGGTATAGCAAATAAATTAGGAGCGTTTTTGATAAGTGCAACGACTTCATCTGCTAAATTAGGTACTAATTGACAGCCTTTGTCATCATAAACTTTATATCCATTGTATTTGGGTGGATTGTGACTTGCAGTCACAACAATCCCGCCTTGAGCTTTCATAAACCTTACTGCAAACGATAAAAGTGGTGTCGGTGTAACTTCTTGGAAAAGATAACATTTGATCCCCATAGTTGCTAATACCTTTGCAGATTCTTTCGCAAATAAGAAACTATTTTTCCGTGTATCATAAGCAATGACTACAGATGGATTTTTGTGATGCTTTAAAATAAATTCCCCATAACCATAATTGGCTCGTCTCAAAGTATAAATGTTCATACGATTTGTACCAACACCCATTACTCCTCTCATGCCACCGGTTCCAAAAGACAGATCAGTATAAAAAGCATCTTCTATTTGTTCTTGGTTTAACATTTTAAGTTCTTTTTGCAAGTCTAACTCTAAATTAGAATTATTCAACCACTGTTGATATTGTTGCATATTTTCCTCCATCTTGTTACAAAATTTCTTCACGATCAAATGTAATAACTAAATGTAATTTAGGTTCGATATGTTTTATTTGTAATTTTAAATATTCTTTAATTTCTAAAGTCGTCATTGGGTATTTTAGGGGTACAACTAAATCAAAAATTACATTGGTATGGGATGGGCCGTTTACAATCCTAAAATCATGGAAGTGTAATTTAGGGTCAAGTTGTTTAATTATTTCGCCAATTTCTTCTTTTAATTTAGTAACATATGGGTTTGTAATATCAATTGGATCCATATGAATAACAAGATTGATTTCCATTTTTTTCAAAAAATCATGCTCGATGTTGTCAATCATGTCATGGCTTATGGAAACATCAATCGAACTATCAACTTCTACATGAACAGTGATAAATGTTTTGACAGGACCATAACTATGAATTATTAAATCATGAATTCCCAAAACCCCGGGATAACTTAAGATTTTATCACTAACTTTTTTTACAAACTCTTTTGATGGAGCTTCTCCTATCAAAGGTGAAATAGTTTCTTTTACAAGCTTTATGCCATTAAAAATAATAAAAATAGAAATAACAGTCCCAATATAGCCATCGATGTTGTATGAAAAAGCTAGCCAAATTACTGCTGATAGCAAAACACCAAATGTTACAAGAACATCGTTAAAGCTGTCAGTAGATGAAGCCAATAAAGCTTTCGATTTGATTAATTTTCCATTAGTTCGGTAAAAATAACCTTGCCACGCTTTGATTAAAATAGCTAAAAATAAGATTATTATTGATAACCAGTTGAAATCAATTGTTGAAGGGTTAATTATTTTTAAAATGGAATTGTAAAAAAGAATAAATCCTACTCCTAAAATTGTAAAAGAGACAATTAAACCCGTTATGTATTCTATTCGTTGATGCCCAAAAGGATGATCTTTGTCTGCAGGCATTGACGACAACCTAAATCCAATAAGTGTTATAACCGAAGAACTCGCATCGGCTAAATTATTGATACCATCGGCTAATAATGAAATACTCCTTAAAATTATTCCTAAAACAATTTTTATTGAACTTAAAAAAAAATTGGTTATAATGCCAACTGCACCCGCTAATTTTCCATAAGCAGCGCGAACAATAGCTTTATGAACATCTTGATAATTTTTAATAAAATGTTTTGCAAGAAATTGTGACATTATAAAACCTCTAATTATCCATATTTTACTCTATTTTAACAACATAAACAAGGAAAATGAAAAATTGATGGCTAAAGCCATCAATTTATTATTCAATATAAATATTAACTTTATCACCATCAGCAGATTCAATATCCACGATGTTACCATCCAAATCATTTTCTATATATTGCATAATCAATTCATAATCGACTGCATCTTTTACAAATTCATTATCAACTCCATTAATTTTAATTTTACCAAGCAGGTTTTCACCGTTACCTGATTTTAAAGCAGCTTTTACTAAAGAAATTGGAAGCTTTAAATTTACTTTATCTCCGTCTGAAGAAATAATTTTTACATAAAGGAATTTGGAATTGCTTTTTTTGATTGATTGGATTTCTTTTATTTCTTTACCATTAATCTCCATTTTTGACTTATCCAAAGTCGATAATAATTCATTTGCTTCAGTAGCAGAAATGATTCCATTAGCCAACATCTCTAATATTTTCATTCGTTCTTCATTCATGATTTTTCTCCTTTTTATCATTTAATTTGTTTTCAACTTTTTTAATAATTTCTTTTACACGTTCATTAATGTTTTCACCGAAACTCTCAAGTTGATCATTGTATTCACGGATTTGCACACGTAATTTTTCCTTGGTCTCTTCACTAATGAATTTTTTGTTTTCCTTATTAGGCTCTTCTGATCGATCGGTAATAGCATCTAATAAGGTCATGGCTTCTGGAATTGAAATAATTCCATCTTTTAACATTTGTAAAATTTTTTCTCTTTCATCCATTTTTTCACCTCATTTTAAATTCTTTAATTGCTGATTGGCTTCTTCAAAAGAAATTTCTTTATTTGCCAATTTTTCAAGAATCTCTTGCCTTTGTATTGATGGCTTAACTGAATCCTCTTCACTGACATCAAATCCCAAATTAACTAACACATCGTTTAAAAGTTTCTTTACTGTTGGGTAAGAAATGTTCATGTCTTTTTCAATGGCTTTAATATTGCCTTGATTTTTTAAAAACAGCAACACAAAAGTCATTTGTTCTTTTGACAAGCGGCATAGCTTGCTTAAAGAAAAATCACCATTAATTTCGACTCCACAATTGTGACAATGAAGACGAGTTATCGACAATTCCTCACCACAAATTGGGCATTTAGAAATAACATCTTTTTTCATACATACCTCCTAAAATATATCAATCCTAATTTTTGCTTCGTCAGTTATAACATGGATTTCTGTTCCATAACTATAATTGAGAAGATCTTTAAATGTTTGATAATCAATATTAGCTCCTTTGTTATTAATTGCTCGTAAAAGAATTCTCTCAACAATGGAGATTGGAAAAGGCAAAAAAAACAAAGCATTAATTAATCCGCTGACACACGGGTGCTCATCGATGGCCATGTGCAACTTTACAAAACGAGCTTTGGATTTTTTTTGCTTGTAAAGTAATTCGTAACCAGCAGTTGGAGAAATTTCACCTTTTGCAATTTTCTTAAGGATTTTTGTTTTCACTTTCTCACCTCTCGATAGTATTTTATAACAAAACATTTATATTGTCAAGTATAAAATAAATATTTTTAATTTTCATATTAACTTTTTTAATATATATTTAAATTATTTCGCATAAAAAAAGACCTTAAATACTTTAAGGCCAAATTTTAACTATTTTTTTTCTAGTAAATTGACAATATCACCAACAGAACGAATGTTTTGAGCTGCTTCATCACTAACTTGAACACCGAATTCATCTTCAATTGCCATAATCAATTCTACAGCATCAAGCGAGTCCGCTCCTAAATCCTCTGTAATCTTCGATTCCAATTTAATATCTTCCTCTTTTAAATTTAATTCTTTTGCTATTAATTTTCTTACTTTTTCAAAAACCATCGTAAACCTCCTCGATTTAGTTATTATTATATAAAAATTTGAAGCAAATGTCAAACAATATCATTTTAACTTTTCTTTTAGAAAATTAGGAATAATGAATTTAATTGCTTTAGGGACAACTTCTAATGAAAGAGAATCAGCTTTTCCCATTTCACCATCAATTGAAAAATTTATTAGCTCTTTACAAGAAATAACAACTTTTTTCCCCTGCCCATAAATAATGTTTTTTGCAACTCTAGGAACTTCTAAATGACGTCCAGCTTTATAAGTATTAATCATACTAATAAACGAGAAACGAGAGATTTTTTTTACTAAGACAATATCAATTATCCCATCATCAATTTTAGCTTTTGGTGCACAATAAAAGCCTCCACCATAACATATGGAATTGGCTACAGCACAAAGTAAGCCTTCACCACTGTAAAGTAATTGATCATCTACTGTTAAAGAAAAATGATAACCCATTTTGTTTAAAAAAGTCACAAGCACACCCATGATATAAGAACCTTTTCCAGACATTAAAGGCCATCTTTTGTATTTTTGCATTCGAACGACAACATCAGCATCAAATCCTAAATTAAAAATATTGATTGCATATCGATTATTAAAACGGATTAGGTCGACATCGATTGCCGTTCCATTAATTAAATGTTCAAAACTTAAAAAATCTTTAATTTCTCCAAAGTATTTTACAAAATCATTGCCTGATCCAGATGGATAACAAGCAATTTCAACATTGGAAAATCCATAAGCTCCATTAACTACCTCGTTTAAAGTACCATCACCACCACAACTATAAATCCTTAATTGTTCATTTGGATGATTTTGACAAAATTGATGGACGTAGTCCTTACCATCATTAACACCTTTTGTTAAATAAATTTCCATATCTTGAAAATTATCCAATTTTTGAATCAATTCGATGATTGTCCTACTTTGATCTTTTTTCCCTGCAGCGGGATTAATAATAAATAAATGTTTCATATTTTATTCCATTCCCATAATCAATTTTTTTGAATATTGAAAAAACTCAAAATTTACATGTTCCGCAATCCTTATTGGGATACTCATAATCAAGCTATCAAATAAAACAAACATCATTTTGATCGAAATTAAACTGTTATCAAAACTTATTTTTTTGGCAATTTCTAAATATCTTGTTTTATATGGCTCTTCTAGTTTAGCATAAAATCTTTTTAAACCTATTTTTGCATAATCAGGATCAACAATTGATCGCAAATATTTTCCTAAATCACCAAACATAAGGTGACTTAAACGAAAAGCAAACAAAAAGTCTTGACGATTATAAGCAGCATAAAATTCTATGGCAGTAAAACAAAAAGAATTAATAATACCTGCAATTTCTTGATTGGAAAGATTTAAAGGGCTTTTTTTGTAACTACCTAGCAAGTTATGGGGATCGAAAATGATTGAAATGTTATCAAAATGATTAATTTGATTTTTAGTAGTAACAAAAAAATCAAAATGAAGACCATCTTCAAAAATACACACTATTTGTGGAGCAACAAAATTTTCTTCAAAATGATGGAGTATAGGTGCATAACTTCTTAAATAATCTAATCGTTTATCAAGGAACTTTAACAAATTGTCTTCACTAACAACAACATAGAAGTCAACATCGGAATATTGATCTTCTTCTTGCCTAGCTAAAGAACCTTTCAAAAATAATGCTTGAGCCATGCCATCTAATAAAATGGCTTCTGATATCAATTGAACAGCCCGATATTGCTTCATAAAGAACCTCGTTTTTCAAGAATTATACCATTTTTTTCAAAAAAAACCAATAGCTTTTAGCTATTGGTTCCATTATTGTCATTTGGTTGAATCATTGTCAGTTCAATTCTGCTTTTTATAACATCAACACTAACAACCCATACTTTCACAATTTGGCCAACACTAACTTTATCAAGCGGGTGTTTTATAAATTTTTTACTCATCCTTGAAAGATGAACCAAACCATCCTCTTTAACGCCACAATCTACAAAAGCTCCGAAATCAACAACATTTCGAACAGTACCTTGTAACTCCATCCCCGGTTTTAAGTCTTCTAAATGGAGAACATCGCTACGCAATAATGGTTTATCAAAGTTTTCACGTGGATCTCGCAGAGGAGCAATAAAAGCATCCAAAATATCATTGAAAGTATACTCACCAATATCTAAGTCTTTAATTAATTCTTTTCGATCTGCTTTATTAATTGCAGATACCAATTCTGAAGACCCAATATCATTTTTTGTAAATCCTAGTTTTTTCAAAATTTGTTCAGCTTTTTCATAACTTTCTGGATGGATACTTGTCATATCAAGTTTCTCTTCACCATCAGGAATTCGTAAAAAACCGATAGCTTGTTCCAATGTTTTTGGACCAACACCTTTGATATTAATATCTTTTCGGTTTTTGAACTTACCATTTTCATTGCGATGACTGACAATTAATTTTGCTGTCTTGTTGTTTAAACCTGAAACTCTTTGTAATAGCGAATACGAAGCACTGTTAATATTTACGCCAACACTATTTACCGCAGTTTCTACAACAAAATCCAAAGAATCATTCAATTTTGCTTGGCTTACATCATATTGATATTGACCAACCCCAATTGATTTTGGGTCGATTTTTACAAGTTCAGAAAGGGGATCTTGTAATCGACGGGCAATTGAAACAGCAGATCTTTCTTCAACAGCATAATCAGGAAATTCTTCTCGAGCTATTTCACTTGCTGAATAAATGGAAGCACCGGCTTCATTGACAATTATGTAATAAACTTCTCGATTGGCTAATCTTAATGCATCAGCAATAAAGCTTTCAGTTTCTCGGCTTGCAGTACCGTTTCCAATAGCAATCACTTCGATGCCATGTTTTTCAATTAAATTCAAAATTGTTTTAATAGAACTTTCAGTTCTTTCATCCGATACTTGTTCTCTAATATTGCGTTGATTTGGATAAATAATACTTTTTTCAAGAACTTTACCAGTAGCATCAACAACTGCTAATTTACAACCAGTACGATACGCAGGATCAACCCCTAAAACAACTTTCCCTTTCATCGGTGGGGTTAATAAATAGCGTTTTAGATTCTCTGCGAAAACTTTAATTGATTGATCTTCGGCCTTTTCTTTTAATTCAGCTCGGATTTCTCTTTCAATTGATGATTTTATAAGACGACGATAACCATCTTCTATGGCGAGTTTCACATAATCCACAGAAATGGAAATTGGTTCAGTATTAGGAATAACCTGTCTTTGTAAAAAACGAAGTACGTGTTCAATATCTTCATCTATTGAAACTTTTAAAACTTTTTCTGATTCTCCTCGATTGATCGCTAAAATGCGATGTAATTTGTTTTTGATTGAGCTAATTGGTTCACGATAATTATAATACATTTCGTAAACCTTCTTTTCATCTAAACTAGGATCTTTTACTGTCGAAGTTAATTCTGCTCTTCTTTCAAAGAAACTACGAATCCAACGGCGGTATTTTGGTTCATCAGATACAATCTCTGCAATTATATCCATAGCTCCTTGAAGAGCGTCTTTAACATTTTTCACAACTAAATTGTTTTTTTCCAATTCGTCAGTAATTTCTTTTGTGACATATTTTTCAGCTTCTAATAAAACATCTCCTTCAATAGGGAAACTAAGCAAATAAATTGCTAAAGGTTCTAATCCTTTTTGTTTAGCATCAGTTGCTCTAGTCTTTTTCTTTTCCTTAAACGGCCGATAAATATCTTCAAGTTCGCTTAATTTATTGCTCTTGATAATCTCTTGCTTTAATTCTTCAGTTAATTTTCCTTTTTCTTCAATCAAGCGCATGATATCTTCTTTACGCTCTGCTAATTTTTGTCCATAATCCCATTCTTGATAAATAGCTCGAATTTGTTCTTCATCTAGACCACCAGTAACTTCTTTTCGATAACGAGCAATAAAAGGAACGGTGCCCCCTTCTTCAATCAACTTTAAAACAGATTGAATTTGGTTTATTTTTACATTTTGCTCAGAAGCGATTTTATTTAATAATTGTTCATTGATATAATTGTTTTCTACCATTTTAATATCCTCCATCAAAATTACAACATAGTTATTATATCATTTTTGCACCTTAATGGCAAACTTTTTTTCCTTTTTAAATTACTTAAGAAGTTGCCACAATCTAAACAAAATGAATAAAGTTGCTCTTTGTCTCACCATTTCACGATTTCCCTTAAAATGTTTATGTTCTATCCATCGTTTACCATTGATGTCAATTCCATAATGAACTAACCCCACGGGTTTTTCATCACTTCCACCACTTGGACCAGCAATTCCACTTACCGCTACACAAACATTGGCTTTTGTTTCATAATCTAAGCCATCTAACATGGCTTCAATTGTTTGGTCACTAACCGCACCAAATTGTTGAAGAATTTGGGGCTTAACATGCAAATACTTAGTTTTTGCTTCATTGCTATAAACAATAAAACTTTCTTTAAGGATTCTAGAAGCATTAGGTACATTAATAATTTTTGATGCTAACATTCCTCCGGTACAGCTTTCACCAAATGTAATAATAAATTGTTTTTTTTGAAGCAAAGAAACAACAACTTCTTCAATCTCTTCATTATTTTCACTAATAATGAAGTCTTTCATTATTTTCCTAAATTCATTATTAATTTCATCAAAATATAGTTTGTTTTGTTTTGAACTCACAATTTGATAACGAATCTTGCCTAAACTAGCATAGGGAGAAATCATTACCTGTGAGTATTTTCTAAATAATGGATTTAAAATTTCTTCAAAATTAGATTCTCCATTTCCCATGACGATATAATCTTTTGATAAAAGAAAATCCCCTGTTTTATTCTTTAAAAAAGGGATGACAGAATTTATGACCATTGGATTCATTTCATGAGGAGGCCCAACCAAAATAATATATATTTTATGATTCTTTTCAAGGATTGCTCCATCTGCGGTACCTAATGGGTTTTCAATTAAAATTGCTTCTTTAGGGAAGTATGCTTGTTTTAAATTACAAGGAGCCATATCTTTTCCAAAGTAATCATTTAGTAAATCTCTAGCTTGTTTGTTAATTTCCATTTCTAAATTTAAGCAACTTGCTAGAACTTCTTTTGTAAGATCATCATGAGTGGGTCCAAGCCCACCAGTAGTAATCAAAATATCTAGGTCACAACTTATAAAATTATTGATTTGTTCAACAATATCTTGTTGGCGATCACCAACGACAATGATTTTATCTGTTTCAATACCAATTTTTCGTAATTCTAAAGATAAAAAACTAGCATTTGTGTTTATTACTTTTCCTTGTAAAACTTCTTCACCAATATTAAGAATCATTGCTTTCATAAAAACCTCATTTATACATTAAATCGGAAAAGGGCAATGTCTCCATCTTTAAAAACATAATCCTTTCCTTCCGAACGCATTTTGCCAGCATCCCTTGCTTTGTTTAAACCACCATAATTTATAAAATCTTCATAAGCAATTATCTCAGCGCGAATAAATCCTTTTTCAAAATCAGTGTGAATTATTCCAGCACATTGCGGAGCTTTCATCCCTCTCGTAAAAGTCCAAGCTTTTGCTTCTTTTTCTCCAGCAGTGAAATATGTTGCTAATCCAAGTAAATTATAAGTTTGTCTAATTAAAATATCTAAACCGCTTTCTTCCATACCCAAATCGGATAGAAACATTTGTTTTGTTTCATCATCTAAACTGCTTATTTCTTCTTCAATCTTTGCACTAATAGTTACAGTAGGTGTATTTGTTTTTTGTGCATAGTTTTTTACCTCTATAACATAATTGTTGTCCTGATTGATTTCATTTTCTGAAATATTTAAAACATAGATCATCGGCTTTAAAGTTAGCAAACTATAGTTTTTTACAAGGGCTAATTCTTCTTCATTTAAATTTGCAAAGGTTGCGAAAAGGCCTTTTTCAAGAGCTGATTTAATTTTATTAAGGGCTAAATATTCAGCTTCTGCATCTTTTTCAACTTTAAGTTGTGCTTTTTTTTCAATTTTAGGAATTCTTTTTTGTACTACATCCAAATCTGCTAATACTAATTCTAAATTGATTGTTTCAATATCATCGATAGGATCGACTTTCCCTGTCACAGAAATAACATCGGAGTCATCAAAACATCTAACAACTTGGCATATGGCATCGACATCACGAATATGTGATAAAAATTGATTTCCCAAGCCCTCACCTAAAGATGCTCCTTTAACTAATCCTGCAATATCCGTAAAGGAGACTGTTGCACGAACAACGTTCCTAGGCTTTACAATTTCTACAATCTTATCAAGACGCTCATCTTTTACTTCCACAACTCCGACATTGGGATCAATAGTTGCAAAAGGATAATTTGCTGCTAAAACATGTGATTTTGTAATCGCATTAAAAAGCGTTGATTTTCCCACATTTGGCAAGCCAACAATTCCTGCAGTTAAACCCATAAAATATTCCTCTCATTCACTTTCATTATTATATTTTATCATAAAAACAGGATTAATTCCACTTTTTTTGAGTTGTAGTCATCCACATTTTAAGGTATAATAGTATTTAGAAAGAAGTTAAATATGCATTACGATTTATTAATCATTACCGATGAAATCATCCCAGCTAATTTATTATCGAACATCAATTATTGTATAAAAAATAATGAAGTAAAATTAATTTCACCATATGAAACTAACAGCCATATTACTTTTGATTATTTAATTTTCTCAAACCCATCATCTATTGAAAAAATTGATTTACTTAAAGAAGATTCTTATATTGTCACAAATTTGTTTTTTCAAACGAGCATCGACCATATGTTTGCGATTGGGTCTTGTAATAAATCACAAAAAGCAATACAAGAACAATGGGAAATAATTTTAAATTTTATTAAATTTGGTGAATAAAAAGACTTGCTTTTTAGTAGCAAGTCTTTTTATTTAAAAGATTAATGTTAAAGTAATAATCTCACCATTTCTTAAAACTGTAATTTCGATTTCTTGGTTTGAGCCAACAATTATTTTACCTAATTCTGCTCTTAAAGCTAATGAGCGGAAAAGCTCGACTCCATTGAATGTTAAAATAATATCACTTGGTAAAACACCGCCATTGGCACCGACACTACCTGGAGCAACTTCAGAGACATATAAACCATAAGTAGCTCCTTCAGGGAGGATAATTTCGGGATCAGGAGATTCCAGTAAAGCAATTACTTCAATTACGGTAACACCAATTTTTGCTCTTGTAGGTTTTAGCCCTTGTTCGAGGAGATCTACTAAACTAGAAACAACATTACTTGGAATGGAAAACCCCATATTATCGATATCTGTTGCAGCAAATTTCATCGTATTTACGCCGATTACTTCACCTTGAAGATTTAGTAAAGGACCACCACTGTTACCAGGATTGATGGCAACATCGTGTTGAATGTATTCAGCATCCCAATCGCTTATTCCATCATTGTCTGTATCATCAGAAATATAACGTTTAGGATGTGAAATTATCCCAAAAGTTGCTGATGATGAATACTCATAACCAGATGGATTTCCTATGGCAATCGCAAATTCACCACTATTTAATAAGTCAGAATCAGCTAAAACTAATGGCTGTAAATAACGGTCATGCTCAAAATAAACAACTGCTAAATCGACTTTATCATCATATTGCATTAAAGTTGCTCCGATTTCTTTATCTTCTTCCGATAAATATATTTTTAAAGCATCGGATCCCTCTACAACGTGTTTATTTGTAACTAAATAATAGCAATATTTTTCCACATCATCAAAAGTAATTAACTCATCGATATTGGTAATAATACTACCATCTTTTAAAACAAACCATGCTTCATAAACAAAACCACTGCCAATTGAACTTTTTTTGTATTGTTCTAAAGTCGTATCATACACATAATTGGATACTCCTAGTATCGAACTCTTTGTATTTGCTATGACATCGATTATTGCTTGTTGCAAATCTTCACTAATAGTATTATCGATTGTTGTAATAGAAAAGGTTGCTTGAATTAAATTGTCTAAAGAAGAAATGGCAGCAATATTTGTTGTTCCCTCGGATATTGCTGTTACCAAACCGTTTTGGTCAATGGATGCGACCTCAGGGTTAGAACTTTCCCAAGTCACATCATTTAAACTTCCCACAGGTGTCGCTAAGATTATTAATTGGGCGGTTTTTCCCACTTCAATTTCACTTCTTCCTAAAATGGAAATTGATTCGGGGGTTCCACTTCTTGCTAATATATTAACTTGATAAGTATTTGATATTTGATTAGATGTTGTTGCTGTAACATTAACTAAGCCTTCAGCAATGCCTGTTATGCGCCCATTTTCATCGATTGTTGCAAGTTCTTGATTATCAACTGACCAAGTTACTTCGGTTGTTGCCGTTTCAGGAGTCAATAAATAATTGAGTTTGATTGTCTCATCAATATGGACTTCATTTGGTCCACTAATACTAATAGCTGTAACTTCAATTGGAGCAAGAACAACAGTTAAATAAGTATAACCAACAATATCGGTTTTACTTGAAATGGCTGTAATCTTAACACGCCCTTCACCGATGGCCGTTACTAACCCATTAGCATCAACTGAAGCAACTAAATCGTTATTGCTCGACCAAGTAACTGTTTGGATGGCTGTCAAAGGCGCAACAACAGCGGTTAATTGAACGGTTTGACCTACCTCTATGATTGAACTGTTGGGTGGAAGGGTAACTGTCACCCCAGTTGGTGTATTAACATCAACAATAATGGGATCTCCGTCTGGAAATAAAGAACCATCGCAAGCAATTAAGGAAGAACTTGCTAACACTAAAAGGATAATTAATAATACTTTTTTAATTTTTTTCATATTTCCTCCTTTATACAGGAATTATTACTGTTACTATTTGATTGTTTCGATAAACTTCTAAATTAAGAGTTTGTCCTTCAGGAACACTGTTTAGTTGTTTTCGAAAATCATATGGATAAATAATATCATTTCCATTGATCGATAAAAGAATATCACCAGAAAATAAATATCCTGAAGCAAGCCGATTATCGGCCACTTCTTCAACATACAAACCGGAAGTTATGTCATCAGGAATGTCATAATTATATAAT
This sequence comes from Bacilli bacterium, assembly GCA_050174575.1. GTDB lineage: Bacteria > Bacillota_I > Bacilli_A > ML615J-28 > CAG-698 > UBA2253. The sequence goes on along the minus strand of JBFXJT010000005.1, from coordinate 57,572 downwards.
TGCTCAGAATCCGAAAAATCTTCAGGATTTAAGATAACATAAACATCTAAGATTGTTATTCCCAATGTTCTGCGAAAAGGCAACTCACCTTTTTCTAAAGCCTGAACGATGTCAAAAACAATATTACTTGGAATAGCAAATCCCATATTATCGATATCTTCGGATACAATTTTTAGAGTGTTAATGCCAATTAAATTTCCTTCAATATCGATTAACGCTCCTCCACTGTTGCCGGGATTGATGGCAACATCATGCTGAATATATTCTTGTTCCCAATCACCGATATTATCACCATCGGTATCATCACTCAAATAACGTTTTGGGAAAGAAATAATTCCAAAAGTTGCGGAACCATAATAATCGTAACCCGATGGATTGCCAATCGCAATGGCAAAGCTACCACGGTTAATTAAATCGGAGTCGGCGAAAGATACTGGTTGAATATACTTGTGATGGTTAAAGGCAATAACAGCTAAATCCACTTTATTGTCGCTTCCTAATAAAACAGCATCCAACTTAACTCTCTCTTCACCAATATAAACTTTTAAGGAATCATTGTCCTCAATTACATGGCGATTGGTAATAGCATAATATTCGTAATGTTGAACATCATCACGATTGATGGTCGTTTGACAATCATCAACATATGTATCATCTTGCAATTTTGCTCGGCATTCATAAATTACTCCACTACCTGTAGCAGCTATTTGTAATTGTAAAGAACCAAATGTTCTTTGATAATTGCTTACACCAATAACTGCAGGCGATATTTTTTCGACTGCTGCAACAATTAAATCTTCAAATTCTTCTAAATTTATATTAACATCATATGATTTATTGTAAATTTCGTTGATTACTTGCGAATTACAACCAATTGAAATAAAACTAATAAATAATAAAAGAAATATAATTTTTACTTTTTTCATCTTAACCTCTTATATTAAACAAATTTTCTGCATTAATTTGCAGTTGTTTTTCAACTAAATCAAAATCTAGATTTTTTAGTGCACCAATAGCCTCAATAATAAGTGTTAAATATTCAGGTTTATTGGTTGTCCCTCGAAAAGGTGTTGGAGCAAGATATGGTCCATCTGTTTCTGAAACGAGGTATTCTAAGTCAATTTCTGAAACTACTCGTTTAATTTCTTTACTGTTCTTAAAAGTCAATACGCCACCGATTCCTAAATAGAATCCCATCTTCACGAATTCTTTCGCCATTTCTAAACTTCCAGAATAACAATGCAAAACACCACGTGGCTTTTCTTGTTTAAGGATTTGGAAAGTATCATTTGTGGCATCTCGATTATGCACAATAATTGGTAAATTCAATTCTTTTGCAATTTTGATTTGCGCAATAAATTGCTTTTGTTGCAATAATTTATAACTTTGATCCCAATAATAATCCAACCCAATTTCACCAATTGCAACAACTTTCGGGTTTTTCGCAAGTTCATTTATCCAAGTCAAATCTTTGTCCATATGCTTTTGCACTTCACTTGGATGAAGACCAACACTAGCAAACAAAAAAGGAAATTCATCGGCCATTTGAACAGCTTTTTTACTCGAGTCGTAATCAAAACCGACAACTATCATTTTCATAACACCTTTTTTTTGAGCATTATTAATTATTTCTTCCAAATTGTTTTCATATTTTTCATCATATAAGTGAATATGTGTATCGATTATCATTACTTCCCTCATTTATGTTGATTTTTATATTTTTTTCTTAATATATTATAACATAAATACAGGAAAATATGGAAAAATTAATTTTCAAAATAAGCGTTTTTGATAAGCTTTTCTAAGTCTGTCTTGAATTTTAGTTCTCGTTAAATGAATTATTCCACAGTATTGGTAATCCAAATTAATAAGCAATTGATTCATTGGCTCATTTTCAAAGGTCGTATCACAACGAATATTTTTAACACCTTCATCTAAACAAATTTCTTCCATTTTTTTCATTAATTTCTTTGCCCACCCTTGACCATATGCCTCTTTTTTGACTGCTAAACGATGGACAACATAAAATGGTTCATTATTTAACCACTGGCCATCATAAATCACATTATAAGTAGGTTCACCAAATCTTCCTAAAGCACAAACGGCAACAAGTCTACCTTGGTCACAAGCGACATACAATGAATTGGTTTGAATATCATCCAAAAATGTTTCACCGTTTGGATAACCATCATCATCTTGCCACTGTAATGAATGTTTGCTCTTTAAGAGGGCTTTTGCATCAGCGATAATTTTTAAAATTTCTGTCATATCTTCAATTGCAGCCATTCTTATCATTGTTTTACCTCGTTTATGAGATTATATCATGGAATTATTAGTTTTTAAATATGAAAATATAAAAAAAGATCAAGCCGAAACTTGATCATTTTTTTTGATTATTTATTAATTTTTGTAACGTTACCAGCACCAACTGTATGACCGCCTTCACGAATTGAGAACTTAGTTCCTAATTCAATTGCGATTGGGTGAATCAATTTTACGAGTAAGTTTGCATTATCACCAGGCATAACCATTTCGATACCCTGAGGAAGTTCAATAACTCCAGTAACATCAGTTGTACGGAAATAGAATTGAGGACGATAATTAGTGAAGAACGGAGTATGACGGCCGCCTTCTTCTTTTGTTAAAACGTAAACTTGAGCGTCAAAATCAGTATGTGGAGTAACAGTTTTTGGTTTTGCCAAAACTTGACCACGTTGGACAGTTTCACGAGTAATTCCACGTAATAATGTACCAATATTGTCACCAGCTTCTGCTTGATCCAATAATTTACGGAACATTTCAACGCCAGTAACAACTGTTGCCATAGTTGGATGAATACCAATGATTTCAACAGGATCACCAACTTTTACAACACCACGTTCAACTCTACCTGTTGCAACTGTTCCACGACCAGTAATAGTAAATACGTCTTCAACTGGCATTAAGAATGGTTTATCAATCTCACGAATAGGGTTCGGGATGTATTCATCAACAGTATCCATAAGTTTTACAATTGCTTCTTCAGCTTTTGCATCACCTTGCATTGCTAACAATGCTGATCCTCGAATAACAGGAATGTCATCGCCAGGGAAGTTGTATTCAGTTAATAAATCACGAACTTCCATTTCAACTAAATCAAGTAATTCTTCATCATCAACTGCATCGCATTTGTTTAAAAAGACGATTAAACGTGGAACACCAACTTGACGGCTTAATAAAATGTGTTCACGAGTTTGTGCCATTGGGCCATCAGTTGCAGCAACTACTAGAATTGCTCCATCCATTTGTGCAGCACCAGTAATCATGTTCTTAACATAGTCGGCATGTCCCGGGCAGTCAACATGGGCATAGTGGCGTTTTAGTGTCTCATATTCAACATGGGCAGTATTAATAGTGATCCCACGTGCTTTTTCTTCTGGGGCACTATCAATTGAATCATATTCCATTATTTTGGAAAGGCCTTTTTTTGCTAAAACTTTTGTAATAGCAGATGTTAAAGTCGTTTTACCATGATCAACGTGACCAATGGTACCAATATTAACGTGTACTTTTGTACGTTCGAACTTAGCTTTTGCCATTTTTATTTTTCCTCCTAAATTTTTTTATATATATATATTATAATAATTGTAATTTTTTTGCAAGCATAAAATAAATTTTTTATGAATTGCGCTTTTTAATAATTAATTCAGCAACTGATTTTGGACATTCTTCATAGTGTGAGAATTGCATTGTGTATGTACCTCGCCCTTGAGTGTTGCTTCGTAAAACAGTTGCATATCCGAACATTTGTGATAGTGGCACCATTGCTTTGATGCTATGTAAATGATTTCTAGTATCTTGGCCTTCAATCCTTCCACGTCTGCCGGTTAAATCACCGATAACATTACCTAAATAATCATCGGGAACAACTACTTCAACAGCCATTATAGGTTCAAGCAATACTGGTTGGCACTTATCTTTGGATTCACGAAAAGCATAACTTGCAGCCACTTCAAAAGCGATTTGGCTTGAGTCAACTTCATGATATGATCCATCAAACAAAGTTGCTTTGATATCTATTGTTGGATATCCAGCTAAATTTCCATTTGTAAGCGAATTTTCTAAGCCTTTTTTAACAGCAGGGATGTATTCTCTAGGAACAACGCCGCCAATAATGGCATCAACAAATTCAAATCCTTTTCCTGGATTTGGTTCAAAGCGAATTTTTACATCACCATATTGACCACGTCCACCTGATTGGCGGATAAAACGACCTGGAACTTCAGCTTTTGTTTTAATGGTTTCACGATAAGAAACTTGAGGTGTTCCGACATTGGCTTCAACTTTAAATTCTCGGCGCATACGATCTACAATAATTTCAAGGTGAAGTTCACCCATCCCGGATATAATCGTTTGCCCTGTTTCAGAATTAGTATAAGTTTTAAATGTTGGATCTTCTTCTGCAAGTTTTTGCAACGCGATTCCCATTTTATCTTGGTCACCTTTGGTTTTAGGTTCGATGGCAACACTTATTACAGGTTCAGGAAATACCATTGATTCAAGAATTACTGGAAATTTCTCATCAGTAATAGTATCACCAGTAGTTGTATCTTTAAATCCGACTGCTGCAGCAATATCACCAGCAAAAACTTCCTTAATCTCAAAACGATCATTGGCATGCATTCGTAAAATACGACCAATACGTTCTTTTTTACCTTTTGTTGAATTATAAATGTAAGATCCTGATTTCAATGTTCCAGAATAAACTCGGAAAAAGGTTAGTTTTCCAACAAAAGGATCCGTCATAACTTTAAAAGCTAAAGCTGTAAAATAACCTTCATCGGTTGACTTCACAATTACTTCTTTTCCATCTCGATGACCACGAATATCAGGAACGTCAGTTGGAGCTGGAAGATAATCAATTACAGCATCAATAACCAATTTCAATCCTTTATTTTTAAAAGCAGAGCCACACATTACAGGAAAAAAATTAACGCTTAATGTTGCTTTACGGATGGCAGCTTTTAGTTGTTCAATGGAAATTGGTTGCTCTTCAAGATAAAGGTTCATTAAATCATCATCAAAATCCGATACAGCTGCGATTAATTCGTCACGTCTAATCATGACATCATCTTTTAAATATTCGGGGATTGCAATTTCTTCGCATGTTTCATGTTGATCGCCTAAATAATGATAGGCTTTCAATGAAACAATATCAACAATACCATCAAAATCATTTTCAGCTCCAATTGGAAGCTGAATTGGATGGGCATTGGCATTTAAGCGTTTGTGTAAACTTTCAACAGAATAATCAAAATTTGCACCTGTTTTATCCATTTTGTTTACAAAAACAATTCTTGGAACATGGTAATCAAAAGCTTGACGCCAAACCGTTTCTGTTTGGGGTTCAACTCCTGCCTGACCATCAAGCACCGCAATTGCACCATCGAGAACTCTTAACGACCGACTAACTTCAACAGTAAAGTCAACGTGTCCCGGAGTATCGATGATATTAATCATGTGATCTTTCCAAAACGCACTAGTTGCAGCTGAAGTTATCGTTATACCGCGTTCCATTTCTTGTTCCATCCAGTCCATGGTGGCTGAACCATCATGAGTCTCACCCATTTTGTGGATTTTTCCAGTATGAAATAAAATGCGTTCCGTAACTGTCGTTTTTCCAGCGTCAATGTGAGCCATGATTCCAATGTTGCGGGTTTTTTCTAATGAGATTTCACGTGGCATAACTTAACTCCAATTACCATTGATAGTGAGCAAATGCTTTATTGGATTCAGCCATACGATGTGTATCATCGCGCTTCTTAACAGCATTGCCGATACCATTTGCAGCATCTAAAATCTCATTGGCTAATCTTTCTTCCATCGTTTTTTCTTTTCGTAAACGGGAATATTGAACTAACCATCTTAAACACAATGTCATCTTTCTTTCAGGGCGAACTTCAACTGGAACTTGATAATTCGCTCCGCCGATACGACGAGCCCGTACCTCCAATTGTGGTGTTATATTATTTAGGGCTTCATTAAAAACATCTAAAGCGGGACGACCCGTTTTTTTCTCAATATTTTCAAAAGCTCCATAAAGAATTTGTTGAGCTACGCCTTTTTTTCCGTCCATCATAATTCCACTAATCAATCGTGTAACGATTGGTGAATTATAAATTGGATCTGGTAGTACTTTTCTTTTTGCTATATGTCCTTTACGTGGCATAATAATTTCCTCCTTTCAAAAATTTTTACTTTTTAGGTTTTTTAGCACCGTATTTGCTACGTCCTTGAACGCGTTTTTCAACTCCTGTAGCATCTTGAGTTCCACGAATGATATGATAACGAACTCCAGGTAAGTCTTTAACTCGACCACCTCGAATTAACACGACGCTATGTTCCTGTAAGCGATGACCAATTCCTGGAATATAAGCAGTAACTTCGATACCGTTAGATAAACGAACACGAGCATACTTACGAATAGCAGAGTTTGGCTTTTTGGGAGTCATAGTTGTAACACGTGTACATACTCCACGTTTTTGTGGTGATTGAATTTCAGTATAAGTTTTCTTTAAAGTGTTAAAACCAACACTTAAATGAGGTGACTTAGACTTGCGTGTTTTACTTTCTCTAGGTTTTCTGACTAATTGATTAATAGTTGGCATATTTTCTCCTTTCTTGTAAACTACCACATTACCGGGTGTTTCGTATTTGCCTTAATTTAGGCCTTGGCAAGCCAAAACCTAAGTTAATTTTTTACGTTATATATTATACACTTTTTAATATTAAAGTCAAGTAATATCTTTATATTTCTTCTTCTTCCGCATTTAAATCGGGTACTTCAATAAAGTCAGCATCAACTAAACCAGTTCCTGCTGGAATTAATCCACCAATGATGACGTTTTCTTTTAAGCCTTCTAATAAATCCTTTTTCCCTCTAATAGCTGCTTCAGTTAATACTCTAGTTGTTTCTTGGAAGCTTGCAGCTGATAAGAATGAATCCGATTTTAAGGAAGCTCTAGTTATTCCTAATAAAACAGATTTTGCAAGAGGAACATCTTTTCCTTTTTCAAGGCAATCTTTGATATAGTCATATAATTCTGCTTTTGAAATTGAACTTCCAGGAAGTAAATCAGTACCACCTTCATGGATAATAGCAACTTTTTGCATCATTTGTTTTATTATTATTTCAATATGTTTGTCAGCAATTTCAACACCTTGAGAGCGGTATACTTTTTGAACTTCTTTCAAAATGTAATTTTCAACAGCTTCGACAGTTCCAACTCTTAGTAATTCTTTTGGACTAATTAAACCTTCTGTGATACGGTCACCAGCTTTAATGTGATCACGCTCGTGGACAATTGGTACTTTTCCTGAATCTGTTAAGTATTTTTTCTCATCTTTGATGTCTTTATTGGTAATGGTTACTTCGAAACGATTGTCTCGTTCATGACGAACACTAGTAACAACGCCATCAATTTCAGATATAATGGCTTTTCCTTTTGGTTCACGGGCTTCAAACAATTCTTGAATACGAGGTAAACCTTGAGTAATGTCCTCACTAGCTACTCCACCGGAGTGGAATGTTCTCATTGTCAATTGTGTACCTGGTTCACCAATCGATTGAGCAGCAATAATTCCGACAACTTCTCCAGTTTCAACAATTTCACCAGTTGATAAATCACCACCATAGCATTTAACACAAACGCCATTTCGAGAATTACATGTCAACAATGAACGAATATAAACTTCTTTAATGCCTGCTTTTACAATTTTATCGGCAACTTCATCACTAATATATTCATTTTTATCAACGATAATTTCCCCTGTTTCAGGATGAATAACTGGCTTGTTTGCGAAGCGTCCACGAACACGGTCTTTTAGTGGAACAATAACAGAGCCATCACTTTCTGTAAATTCAAATACACGCATGCCTTTGTCAGTACCACAATCATGTTCACGAACAATAACATCATGGCTAACATCAACTAAACGTCGAGTTAGATAACCCGATTCGGCAGTTTTTAAAGCAGTATCGGTCGAACCTTTTCGTGCACCATGAGTTGAAATAAAGAATTCTGACATGGTTAAGCCTTCACGGAAGGAAGAACGAATTGGAATATCCATGCTTTCGCCATTAGGTTTAGCCATTAACCCACGCATACCGGACAACTGTACGAAATTGGCAATATTACCACGTGCACCACTATCACTCATCATGTAAATATGATTAGTTGCAAAATTAGCAGCCACTTCTTTTTTAATTTCTGCTTCCAGTATCTCTTTTGCTTCTTTCCAGACACTAATAACATTGCTACGGCGTTCTTTCACATTCATAAACCCACGTCGATACATACTGTCATATTTATCAACTTTTACTTGAGCTTTTTGTAAAATGTCTTGTTTGATGCCGACAACATTAATATCTGAAGCAGCAACAGTGATTCCAGATACAGTCGAATATTTAAAGCCTAAATCCTTCATTTTATCAAGAGTTTTAGATGTTTCAGCCAATTTAAATTGTTTAAAGACTTCTGCAATAACCACACCCAAGAATTTTTTCTTAAATGGATGAGGAGGATCAATTTTCTTGATAGCACTTTTATAATCAACACCTGGTTTCACAAAAAAGCGATCATCAGTTTTATCAGTCAAATTACTTAATTCTGCTTCATTAACGAACGGAACAAATGGTTTTTCTTGAGGGAAAATGGAATTAAAAATGATTTTCCCATAAGTCGTAACTAAATATTGGTTCACCTGTTCTTCTGTAAATCTTGGATTGTTAAGTTTTTTCGCAGGAACTAAGAGACGAGTATGAAAACCAATTTCTTCATTCTCATAAGCCATTTCAATTTCATTAATATCTTTGAAAACTCGTCCTTCACGTGGATCATCAGTATCTTCAATTGTCAAATAATAATTACCAAGAACCATGTCTTGTGATGGGGTAACAATTGGTTTCCCATCTTTTGGAGCTAATATATTTTTTGATGCAAGCATCAATAAACGACATTCCGCTTGAGCTTCTTCGGACAAAGGAACATGGACTGCCATTTGATCACCGTCAAAGTCGGCATTAAAAGCAGGCGTAACTAATGGGTGAAGGCGAATCGCTTTTCCTTCAACTAATTTCGGTTCAAAAGCTTGAATACCTAAACGATGAAGTGTCGGAGCACGATTAAGCAAAATTGGATGTTCAACTACGATCTTTTCTAGTTCGGTCATCGCAATTGGATCACCCGCATCAATCATTTCTTTTGCACGCTTAATGCTAATTTTATTTGCATTTACATCGTTGCTGTCAGTTTCTTTGCTTGTGATAGCATGAATGATGAATGGTTTGAATAAAATCAAAGCCATTTCGCGAGGAATACCGCACTGATACATTTGCAAATCCGGTCCAACAACAATAACACTACGTCCTGAGTAGTCAACACGTTTTCCTAAAAGATTTTGACGGAAACGTCCTTGTTTTCCTCTCAATAGATCGGATAATGATTTAAGAGGACGATTTTTTTCTACAACAATCTTTTTGTTCTTTTTACCGTTATCAATTAAAGCATCGACTGCTTCTTGTAACATTCGTTTTTCATTCTTTGTAATTAAACCAGGAGCCCGTTGTTCATATTGTTTACGTAAACGATTATTACGATTTAAAATTCTACGATACAAGTCATTCAAATCAGTCGTCGCAAAACGTCCGCCATCAAGTTGAACCATTGGTCGTAAATCAGGAGGAAGGACAGGAATAACATCCATTACCATCCATTCTGGTTTATTACCTGATTCATTGAATGCTTTTACAACTTCCAAACGCTTAATTAATTTATCGCGTTTTTGTTTTGGAGCTGTTTTCAATTCACCTCGTAATTGTTCAATTATTTCTGGTAAATTTAATTCTTGAAGCAATTTTTTTATAGCTTCTGCCCCAGTTAAAGCTTTAAATTTTGATGAACCATATTCTCGTTGATACAAACTAAATTCTTGTTCAGTTAAAATTCTCCCTTTGGAAAGAACACTGACAGTTCCTGGATCGACAACAATATAAGATGCCAAATAAACAATATCTTCTACTTCTTTTGTTTTCATGTCAAGCATTAAAGCAATTTTAGAAGGGCTGTTTTTTAAAAACCAAGTATGTACTACTGGTGCAGCAAGTTCAATGTGCCCCATGCGTTCACGACGAACTTTACTTTCTGTAAGTTCAACACCACATTTTTCACATTTAGTCGTTCCTTTTGGAACTCTCTTGGATTTCCCACAAGCACATTGATAATCTTTTGTTGGTCCAAAAATGACCTCACAAAAAAGACCATCCTTTTCTGGTTTTAGTGTTCGATAGTTGATGGTTTCATGCTTTTTAACTTCACCATAACTCCAACTACGGATTTCTTCCGGAGAAGCAATCCCAATTTGCATATAACTATATTTTTTCTTTTCCAAAATATCACCTCAATTTATCAAAGAAATGGTGGAATATTAACTAGCTTTTTTCGCAAGCGTTGCTTGGGCAATTTCCTCAACTAAACTTAAATTTGCAACATCAGCATTAGTTTCAGAATCAATTAATTTAACACTTATGCCTAAACCCTGCAATTCTTTCACTAGTACTCTAAATGATTCGGGGATGCCAGGATTAGGGACATTTTCACCATCAACGATAGCTTTATAAACTTTATTACGTCCAACGATATCATCGGATTTAATTGTTAGCATTTCTCTAAGTGTATAAGCAGCACCATATGCTTCAAGTGCCCAAACTTCCATTTCACCGAAACGTTGACCACCATTTTGGGCTTTTCCGCCCATTGGTTGCTGGGTAACTAATGTGTATGGTCCTTCGCTACGAGCGTGAAGTTTGTCATCAACCATGTGTGCTAACTTGATCATATACATAACACCAACAGAAATTCGATTGTCATAGATTTTTCCTGTTTGTCCATCTCGTAAAATGGTTTTTCCATCAGGATCCATTTTAGCTTCTCGCATAATCTCAACTAAATCGCTATTTTTTACGCCATCAAAAACTGGAGTAGCAATAAATGCTCCCAATTTTTTAGCAGCCATACCTAAATGAATCTCCAAAACTTGACCAATATTCAAACGTGATGGAATACCTTGAGGGTTAAGCATGATATCGATTGGTGTCCCATCTTCCATGTAAGGCATATCTTCTTGTGGTAAAATGCGTGAAATAACGCCTTTATTACCATGACGACCAGCCATTTTATCCCCTTCAGTAATTTTACGTTTTTGGACTATATAAACGCGGACAACTTCATTAACACCAGGGTTTAATTCATCGCCATCTTTACGTTTAAAATGTTCAATACGGTGGACGATTCCACCACCACCATGAGGGACTCGAAGAGATGTATTTCGAACATCTTTTGAATTGTCGCTAAATAAAGCATGGGATAAACGTTCTTCAGGTGTTGGGTCAGTTTGTCCTTTCGGAGTAACCTTTCCTACTAAAATGTCGCCTTCTTTTACTTCCGCGCCTAAGCGGACAATTCCAAATTCATCAAGATTAGCAATCGCATCTTTGCGGTCATTTTCTAAATCACGAGTGATTTCTTCTTTTCCTAATTTAGTATCTCGCACTTCAACTTCATATTTTTCAATATGGATTGAAGTATAAACATCATCTTGAACTAAACGTTCACTCATGACAACAGCATCTTCATAATTGTATCCGTGCCATGTCATGAAAGCAATTGTAACATTTCGGCCAAGGGCCATTTCGCCTTGATCCATTGATGCACCATCAGCCAAAATATCATCAAAATGAACGTATTCACCTTTTTTCACAATTGGTTTTTGATTAACACAAGTTGAATGATTAGAACGTTCATATTTAAGTAATGAATATTCACGTAAATTACCAGCTTCTTCACGGATAATTATCTTTTTTGCATCAACGTATTCTACTATCCCATCACCTTGACAAACAACAGCAACACCGGAATCTTTTGCTGCTTTTGCTTCAATGCCTGTAGCGACATAAGCGGCTTCAGGGCGCAATAATGGAATGGCTTGTCGTTGCATGTTGGCACCCATTAGGGCTCGGTTAGCATCATCATGTTCCAAGAAAGGAATACAAGCAGTAGAAACGGACACAATTTGTTTTGGTGAAACGTCTATCAAATTAATTTTTTCTTTTTGGGCTTCAATAGTATCCCCAAAATAACGAGCAATGACAATATCATCGACGATTTCTAAATCGCTGTTAACATTAATGTTAGCTTGGGCAATATAATATTGTTCTTCTTTATCTGCCGTTAAATAAATTTTTTCGTTGGAAATAAGTGGTCGTTGACCTTCTCTTTGAATAACTTTTAAATATGGTGTTTCAATAAAGCCATATTGATCAACGCGAGCATAAGTTGCTAGCGAATTGATTAAACCGATGTTTTGTCCTTCAGGTGTCTCAATTGGGCATATACGACCATAATGAGAAACATGAACGTCACGAACTTCAAAGCCAGCACGATCACGGGTCAATCCACCAGCGCCAAGAGCACTTAAACGTCGTTTATGGGTTAATTCAGATAATGGATTAATTTGATCCATGAATTGTGAAAGCTGACTGCTTCCAAAAAATTCACGAATAGATGATGTAAGTGTTCGAATGTTGATTAAGTTTTGAGGAATAATATTGCGATTATCACTCGAAGTCGACATGCGATCACGAACATTTTTCTCCATTTTTGTTAAACCAATTCTAAATTGATTTTGCAACAATTCACCAATTAAACGTAATCGACGATTCCCTAAATGATCAATATCATCAGTACGGCCGATTCCATCATGAAGGTTAATATAATAACTAACTGATGCTAAAATATCGGATAATGTTACATGGTTCGCTGTTTCATGTTGATCATTTCCAACCAACCGAATGCCTTCAATTACCCCGTGTTCACGTTCAAATTCAATATCAAGGATTTCTAAATTGACATATTGTTTCGATTCAAGGTATAAATCAGGGTTTTCTAGTAAAAATTGGTATGCCTTTTGATCAATAATATCGCCATCTTCAAAAATGATTTCCCCAGTTTCTTTATTTGCAATGTTTTGACGAATCTTGCATTTTCCAAAACCAATTTCTGGGATAAAGGAAATATCATTAATCAATTGTTTGGTTTCAGAACTGCCAAATTCATTTTCATATTCAATATGAAGAACTGGGAATTCACTAACTAAGCCTTCAATTGTTTGATCAAAGAATTTTGTGGTTTTTAATAAATCACGGTTTTGCTTTAAAAATTCATATACTTCGCTATTAATCGTTGTTCCAGAAGGATACTTTACAACTTTTTCTTTTGTAGTTGGATTAATAATGCATAGATCTTTTCCAAGACGGCACTTATTAAGACCAAGACCAACCAATCTTTCAAGGACATCTAATTTTTTATTTACTTTATATCGACCAACGGAAGCTAAATCATAACGTCTAGTATCAAATAGTCGACTTCCCAAATAATTTCTTGCTCCATCAGGCGTTGATTTCTCACCTGGTCGAAGTTTATCATACAATTGTTCTAAGGCATCATCCGATCCAAAAGTATCATCTTTATCAAAAGTATTCATCATAAAGCGGTTCTTACCGAACAATTCAATTATTTCTTTATTACTATTTAAACCTAAAGCACGCAAAAAAGTCGTTAAAGGTATTTTCTTTGAACGATCAAGTTTTGCATACCAAATGTCTTTAGTACCCATTTCAAATTCAATCCAAGCCCCACGGGTAGGAATTATTTGACCATAGTACTGGATTTGGCCACTTTTTTTATCTACTTCGCTAGAGTAAAAGACACCAGCTGAACGAATAATTTGGGTAACAATAACCCGCTCCGCCCCATTAATAACAAATGTACCCCAAGGAGTCATCATTGGAATTTCTCCAAGGAATATTTTTTGTTCTTTGATTTCGCCAGTTTCTTTATTAACTAAACGAACATCAACTTTTAATGGGCGAGAATAATTGACGTCATTCCTTTTCGCCTGAGGAATGGTATATTTTGGTTCATCAAATTCAAAATCTTCAAAATACAATTCGAGTTTTTCACCATGATCTCGAATAGGGGATAATTCTTTAAATAGTTCTTTTATGCCAGTTGTAATAAACCAGCTAAATGACTTGGTTTGGACTTCGATTAAATCCGGAAGCTCAACATTGGTTTGCACTCGCGAGAAATTTCTTCTCACACGATTTTTTCCATAAACCACATTTTTCCAGCTCAAAATATTCCACCTCACTAAATTTAAGCAAAAAGTTGAATGTAAAAATCCAATTTCACATTCTTTCGCATTTTATTATGATACCATGTTATTGTCAAATTGTCAAGGTAAATTATTAACCAATTTTGACGCTTTTTAAAATAAAATATCCGTTTTTCTTGTTCATTACTTCAACATTTCCAAAAACATCATTCATCTTTATTTGTAATGATGAAGCTCCTTGTTTTTTTTGGATAACAAACAATAATTTCCCATTGTCTTTCAATTTTAAGGAAGCTTGATCAACGATACTATGAACAATTTTTTTACCTGCTCGAACAGGGGGATTAGAAACAATTAACGAAAACATGTTGTTAACATTTTCGAATAAATTGCTTTCGTATATTTTTACATTTGTTATGTTGTTCTCTTTTGCATTTAATATTGATAGTTCGACAGCTCGTGTCACAACATCAATCATTTCTACAAAAGCGTTAGGATATGCTTTTGCCATTGAAAGACCAATTGCACCATAACCACACCCGACATCTAAAATCATTTCATTGTCCACAGACATATCTTTAATTGTTTCAAGCAAAACATGAGTTCCAAAGTCTATTTGCTGCCTGCTAAAAACACCGGAATTTGTAATAAAATGTAGTTTGCAACTTTTAAACTGGTAATCAATCATTTGTAAATGTTCTTTTAAATCGGGATCATTTTGATAATAATGACTCATATGCATCCTTTCTTAGAAAAAAGATCTCAACTTGCGAGATCTTGCCTTTTCCTTAATTGCCATATTAAGAGAACTACCCCGCCTAAAGCCATCACTACTGCCAGAATTGCGGAAGGGGCAACTCCAAATAAGGTTCCACGGCTATCTCCTCGTAAAAATATTTCTAATAAAAATCGAAAAGTACCATAACTAATTAAATAAATCGAAAATCGAAAATTATTGATTTTTTTATAATATTTAAAAATAAAAAACATTAAAAACAAAAAGAAAGCTTCATATAGTTGTGTTGGATGAATTGGAACTCTTATGCCGTCAGCATAAGGATTTGTTCCTTCAGGAAACAAAATTCCAAAAATACTTGTTGTTGGCTTACCATAACAACAGCCTACAGAAAAACAGCCTAATCGCCCAAAACCATGCGCCAGCAAAATTCCCGGAATGACAACATTTAATATTTTAAGAATGTTCTTTCGTTCTTCTTTCATGAAAAAATAAACAAGAAGCGAAAAACAAATGACACCACCCATGAATCCTGCAATAAATGTTAAGCCACCTTCAAATTCACCATCATCAAGATAATGAAAAAGAGCATCAAAAAAAGAAGCAAATCCATAAGTAATAACAAGCCCTATACCAAAGAACAATAATAATTTATTTGTTTTTTGTCTTGAAAAATTTAATGTTTTTTCAAATCCGTTAATCACATAATTCAACAAAAAAACCAAGCCAATTCCTACAAAAATGGTAAACGTATCAAGGCCAATTGGGTCAAGAATTTCATTAATCTTTACAAAAATTTCTGGATACATTTAATTCTCCTTTAAATATTTACTTAATAATTATTTCCTATTAAAATCTCTATTTTAGTATAAAAAGTCTAGCAATAATCATTTAATTATTGCTAGACAACCTTTAAAACGCCACTAAAGAAAGAGTTACTTGCATACCATCTACAAGATCAATTTCACTAATTCCTACTAAAGAATCTTCGTCATTGATTTTAATATTCCAAAAAACGTTTGTATACTCGCTTGCATTTACACCACAAACCTCTAAAATGTAGAACCCATAAGATTGGACTTCGCCTTTTAAAGCGATGGTTTCATGCTCTTGAAAAATTCCTAAAAGTGTCTCATCTTTCTGGTAATCGATACTCCCATTAAATTTTTCTTGATTCTCTAAATCAACAACAATAACATTAATCGTTCCTTCACTGTCTGCACCTTTGTCGCAGCCAAGAAGAATGACAGGTAAAGTTAGCAATAAAGCTAACAGCAAAAACAATTTTTTCATTCTTTTCTTTCCTTTCTTAGAAAAATAGTAGTAGAGAATAGGAAAGCTTTCGTTCCCATCCCCAACCCCAGGAGAATTTTTTGAAATACTTGGTAAGTCTTCCGGCTCAGTTTCATCTTACTCTCGAACCTTCCCATGATTAATCACAGTGGTTTATCGATTTCATCAACATTACGGCTGCTGGGACAGCTTGGGATTTAACCCAATTCCTTGTTATGCATAAGCACCAAATATTTTGAAAAAATTACAATTCATTATAGTCCTTTTACAGGTAATAGTCAATTGCTTTTAAAATAAAAAACCCCTTAAAGGGGTTTAATTATTTAAGTTCTACTGTTGCGCCAGCTTCTTCCAATTTAGATTTAATAGCATTTGCTTCATCGATAGAAGCTCCTTCTTTAATTGCTTTTGGAGCAGCATCAACAAGATCTTTAGCTTCCTTAAGTGGAAGACCAGTTAATTCACGAACAACTTTGATAACAGCAATTTTGTTTTGACCAAAAGCTGCTAAAATAACGTTATAAGTTGACGGTCCTTCTTCTTCAACAACTTCAGCAGGTCCGTTTGTTGCAACAGCTGCAGCTGCAGTAACACCAAATTCAGCTTCGATTGCTTTCACTAATTCATTTAATTCTAATACAGACATTTCTTTTAATGCCTTTAAAAAATCTTGTACATTAAATTTTTCCATTTTAAATTCCTCCTAAAATTAAGCTCTTTGTTCAGCTACGGCTTTAATAGCTACACCCAAGTTTCTGATTGGGGCTTGTAATACACTTAGTAACATCGAAATCATACCATTTTTGTTTGGTAAATTTGAGACTACTTTTAGATCTGCAGTTTTTAGAACTTTTCCTTCAACTACTCCGACCTTAATTCCTAATTTTTCATTATTTTTAGCAAAGCCAAAAATAATTTTTGATGCTGCTGTTGCATCACTTGATAAAGCAACGGCACTTGGCCCGACTAAAACATCATCCAACCCTTGATAACCTGCAAGCTTGGCAGCACGACGTAAAATGTTATTTTTAGTAACATATAAGTGGCAACCTTGAGCATACAAGGATTTGCGGAGTTCTGATACTTCAGCAACTGTTAAGCCTAGATAATCAACAAAGACCAATGATTTAGCATTTTGAAATTTCTTAGTTAATATATCGACTTCTTCGATTTTCTTTTGTAATGTTGCTTCTTTCATTATTTCACCTCCATTGAAAATAATAAACCTCTTTTACCATCAAGGAAAAAGAGGTTACAAAAAACGTCTTTTAACCTCGGTAGGATATTAAGCTTTCGCTCCTACTGTCTACGGCAATAAATCATCCTATTTTATTGTTTGGGTTTTGATAATTAAGCGATTGAGTCTGGTAATATTTTTATTCCAGGACCCATGGTTGTAGAAATCGCGATGTTTTTTACATAAATTCCTTTTACTGTCGAAGGTTTTAAGCGAATTAGTGTTTGGTAAACAACACGAATGTTGTCTTCCAATTTCACATTTTCAAAACTTGCCCTTCCAACAATAACTTGGACGTTTCCTGTTTTATCAACGCGATATGTGATTTTTCCTGATTTAATTTCGCGAACAGCTTTGTCAATATCCATTGTTACAGTACCAGTTTTTGCATTTGGCATTAATCCTTTTGGACCTAAGATTTTACCAAGCTTTCCTAGTTCTCCCATCATATCTGGGGTTGCAACAATAACATCAAAATCAAACCATCCTGCTTTAATTTTTTCAAGATATTCAGTGTCACCAACAAAATCAGCTCCAGCTAATTCTGCTTCTTTTTGTTTTGCAGATTTAGTAAGGACTAAAACTTTCGGATCTTTTCCTGACCCATGTGGCAAAACAATTGCTCCACGCAAGTTTTGTTCTGCTTTACGAGAATCAAGATTTAACCTAAAGGCGACTTCAACGGTGGCATCAAATTTGGTTATGCTGGTTTTTCTTGCTAAATCGACAGCATCTGTTAAATTGTAACGGACATTGCGATCGATTAATTTAGCGGCTTCAGCATATTTTCGACTTCTTTTAGCCATTTTAAATTTTTCCTCCTTAAATGTGGTTTAGCGGAAATTCCTTCCACAGTTTAAGTTGTAATTTTACAACTTATTTTGTAATTGAAACTTCGTTGATAAGATTTTTTTTAGTCTTCAACAACAATTCCCATGTTTCTTGCAGTTCCTTCAATGATTTTCGTACCAGCTTCAACAGTATAAGCATTTAAATCATCTAATTTTGTTTTCGCAATTTCGCGTACTTTTTCACGAGAAATAGTAGCTACTTTGGTTTTCAAAGCGTTTGCGGAACCACTAGTAATTCCAGCTGCCTTCTTTAATAAATCAGAAGCTGGTGGAGTTTTGGTGATGAAAGTAAAAGAACGATCCTCATAAACAGAAATGATTGCTGGAACAATGTTGCCAACCATGTCTTTAGTTCTTTCGTTGAATTGAAGACAGAATTGTTGAATGTTAATACCAGTTTGTCCTAAGCTAGGACCAACAGGTGGTGCTGGCGTTGCTTTTCCGGCAGATAGTTGCAATTTAACGACTTTCGTAATTTTTTTCGTTGCCACGAGACACACCTCCTTTTTGTCCGTGATGTGGTAAAATGTGAGTTTTATAACTCTCCCACGAATAATAAAATAGTGATTTGCGATTATTGCACGCTAGAGTATTGTACCATATTTGAGTAATAATGTCAATCATTTTAAAATGATTTTCAAAGCAATTAAAAAGGTTCAATTAGTCATTTTTAAACGAACTGAACCTAAATATTCACTAAATAATTTTTACTTCATTGAAAGATAATTCAGCAGGAGTAGCTCGTCCAAAAGCATAAATTAAAACTTTCACAACACCTTTTTGAGTATCGATAGCATCAATTATTCCTTCTTGTTGAGCAAAGGTTCCTGATGTAATAATAACTTTCCCACCGATTTTTCCATCAAAAGCTTTTTCTGTAGAAATACCACACATTTTTAACAATGGCACCATTTCTTCTTCTGTCAATGGAACAGGTTTTGCACCGCCACCAGAAGATCCTAAAAAGCCTGTAACCATCGGTGTATTACGAATCATAAACCATGATTCATCTGTGACAATCATATCAATGAAAACATAACCAGGATAAGGTTTTACGATTACTTCATGTAATTCGCCGTTTTTCTTTTTTTCCATGGTTTTTTCTTCGGGTACTAATACGCGGAAAATCAAATTCCCCATATCCATTGATTCAATGCGACGTTCGATGTTTTTCTTCGCGGCATTTTCACAACCCGAATAAGTTTGAACTATATACCAAGCGCGTTCATTCATATACGCCTACATTTTTCCAGCAAGCCATTCAAAGAATTGCAATAAATAGCCAAGTACAAAATCAGCCAATAAGAAATATAAAGATAAAATTAAAATAAAAGCAAAAACAATAGCTGTGTTTTGGAACAAAGTTCCCTTTGAAGGCCAAGACACTCTTTTGACTTCAGCTATTGAAGGACGGAAAAATGGCCAAACAGCTAAAACCAATGACATAACACCAAGAATAATTAAAATCCAAGCAAAGGCTTTTGGATAATCACCAATCAAAAATACATTTTCATTAATTGATAATCCATTGCTTCCCCCAGAGCTCTCACCAATTAAGACCATCGATCCTAGAACGATTGCAATAAGTGATAAGAACAAAAGAACAAGACCTTCATATTTGTATTCTTTTGTAAAAATAGCTAAAATGCTATTTGTTTTTTTTGTTTCTGTTGGCATAATACCCTCCTATTTGGTTTCTTTGTGGATTGTATGTTTATTGCATTTTTTGCAAAACTTTTTGATAACCATCCGCTCGGAGTTAGTCAATTTATTACGTTTAAATGTGTAATTGCGAGACAAACATTCTTCACAAACTAAGATTACTTTATCAGCCATACGACTCCCTAAAATTCACTAATATATTTTATCAAAAAAAACGCAAACTGTCAAGTCAATTCTGATTCGCTTTCATCTTTCGACGAATCCGATCATTAGCGTCATAAACTTGTTTTACAGTCACATTTAAAGTATTAGCGATATAAATTATTTTTTCGCCCTGTGTCAGGAAATTTAATACTTTACTTTCAAATTTACTAAAATGACATTTATTAATGATTTCTTGATAATCAATAATGGGTTGGGGAAAATTAGTTGTCTCCATGAGTGTCTCCCCAATTCCTACTAAATCAACATTGTAAAAATGATTACTTTCTTTTTTTAAAATTTGAATAAATTTTCTTTGCAAAATTAAATCAAAATACTTATTAAATGTTTTTCGCGAGTCAGGATTAAAGGTTTGAATTGCCCGATGCAACATAATTAACCCTTCTTGAAAAAAATCATCATAATTCCAATACTTAATTTTAAATCCGCGAATACGTGTTTTAATTAATGGGATATATTTTTGAAACATGACATCCAATGCCCAATCATCATTTTCATTGATCAAATATAACAATTCATAATCGTTATATTGATACATATTTTTACTCCCACTGTTGTTTTCTTATTTCATAAATAATAATTCCCGTTGATACAGATGCATTTAAAGAATTGATTTTTCCAACCATTGGAATAGAAACCAAATAATCACATTGTTCAAGAACTAAGCGGGAAATACCTTTTCCTTCACTTCCGATTACTAATACAATTGGAAAATCATACTTTAAACTAGCATAATTTGTTTTAGCAGAAGCGTCTGTTCCAACTATCCAATATCCTTGAGTTTTTAAATACTTTAAGGTTTGTGTTAAATTGACAACTTCACTACATTTCACATTGAAAATCGCACCAGTTGATACTTTTGCTACAGTCGAACTCAGTTTTACGCTGCGATTCTTTGCATAAACAACACCATCTCCACCACAAGCTTCGACTGTTCGTAGTATTGCTCCTAAATTGTGAGGATCTTCAAGACTGTCTAAAGCTATAATTAAAGAATTATTCTTTTTATCCAAAACTGTCGGTATCAATTGATCCAATGAATAATTCGGAAAATCTTTTATTTCAGCAACTATTCCTTGATGGTTTGGACTAATTTCATTCAAAACCTGTTTAGAAACAACCTGATAATTTATTTTGTGCTTTTTAAGAAAGTCGATTAGTGCTTGATTATCGGCGGTTAAACGAACATTGCTCAATGGGTAATTATTAATTATTGCTGCTTGAATAACATTTTTTCCGTAAATTATTTCACTCATTTTTTTCCTCGATAATCGATATTGCTCTATTTAAGATAAATAATAAGCGTTCCAAATCCTTTATTAAATATAAATATCCAATTAAAGCTTCAAAACCTGAACTACTTAAATATTCATCAATTTTTACATTCTTTCGACTCAAATGATATTTATGATTTCGCCCTCTTTTAAAGATTGCCAGTTCTTCTTCAGTTAATTCGGATTCTAATTTCTGAATAATGCGATGATGAGCACTAGCACTTACAAAAGAAACTGCACATTTATGTAATTCTTTTTGATTTGTAATTTGCTTATTGATTAAATACTCACGAATAAATAATTCAAAATAAGCATCACCTATAAAAGCTAGATTTGCACCATTTAATAATTCAGGTTTCATAAAATAATGCCTTTTGCATTAATTTCTGTTCTTAAAGTATCTGCTAAAGCAAAGTTCTTTTCTTTTCTTGCCTGATGCCAACGGTTAACCAATTCCTTGTCTTGATTACTTAAAGGAATAACTTTAATATCCATACCTAAAACCCACAGCATTTCTTCGAAAACTTGTTGCAAGTGCTTTAAATTCCCAATATTTGGGTTTTTTTCTCGTAACAAATTATTTGCTAATTTAACCATTTTAAAAATGGCCGTGATGGCATTAGCCGTGTTAAAGTCATCGGACATGGCTTGAATAAACTCTTCTTTTATTGCATTAACATCATTGTCTTCTTCTGTTTGTACATTTGTACCTAATTCAATTTGTCGATATAGTGTCAAATAGGAACGATAAATTTTTTCAAAATCATTTTTCGATTGTTCTAGCAATTCAGGACGATAGGATAATGGTTGACGATAAGGGACGTTTAAAATTAACAAACGGTAAACCTGATAATTTACTTTTTCAAGTAAATCATTTGCCCAAATCACGTTCCCTAAAGACTTACTCATCTTTTCGCCCTCTAAATCAATCCGGCCATTATGCATCCAATAATTGGCAAGCGTGTGATTAAAAGCACATTCAGCTTGAGCAATTTCATTTTCATGATGTGGAAATTTTAAATCGGTTCCCCCTCCATGAATGTCGATTTTACCATTAAATATTTCATTAATCATGACGACACATTCTGTATGCCAACCAGGTCGTCCTTTGCTCCATGGTGAAGACCACTGAATTCCTTCATCGGTTGCTTTCCATAAATTAAAATCGATTGGATTACGTTTCCGCAAATTAGGATCAATTCTGACACCGTTTAGCATGTTCGAAATGGATTGTTGACTTAGCTGACCATAGGAAGGAACTTTTTCCACATCAAAATAAACATCGCCATCAACAACATAAGCACCTTCTTTTTCAAGAAGCAAGCTGATAAATTTGATGATGCCTTCCATATTTTCGGTCACTTTTGGGTTTGCATCATGCGGAAGGCAATTTAAGCCATGAACAGTTTTTTCAACCTCTCGGATATATTTTTCTGAAACTTCTAATTCCGTAATTCCTTCTTCTTTTGCCCGATTAATAATTTTATCATCAATATCGGTATAATTAGAAACATAGGTAACACGGTATCCCAAGTAGCGAAAGAATCTTGCTACTGTATCAAAAAAGATAATTGGCCGAGAATTGCCAATATGCATATTATTGTATACTGTAGGCCCACAAACGTACATCATTACTTCATTTTCTCGAATTGGTTTGAATTCTTCAACCATCTTCGATAAACTGTTAAAAATTTTTATCATAGAAATCCATCTCCAAATTATTATAACTACGCATTATTATTATATACATTGCTTTGTTTAAAGTAAAGCACAAAGGCTTTTTTTCAAATTTTTATATAGTGAAAAAAAAGCAAGTCTTTTGACTTGCTAAAATACCGATTAACGTTTTGAATATTGAGGTGCACGACGAGCTTTTTTAAGTCCATACTTCTTGCGTTCTTTTGCTCGAGGATCACGCGTTACTAAACCAGCACGCTTTAATACTGTACGAAAATCCGGATTAACTTCCATTAAGGCACGAGTAATTCCGTGACGGATGGCACCTGCTTGTCCACTTATGCCACCACCATTAACATTCACGAGAACATCGTAACTAGTAGTTGTATTAGTTAGAGCTAAAGGTTGTAAAACATCTAAACGAACAGCAGCTGAAGGCACATAATCATTAAAATTACGATCATTGATGGTAATAACACCACTTCCTGGTACTAATCTAACTCGGGCAATCGAACTTTTACGTCGTCCTGTCCCATAATAACTTATTTGTGTCATTTTCTAACTCCTATCCTTTAAATGTGTAAACTTCTGGTTTTTGGGCTTGATGTGGATGTTCAGGTCCAACATAAACAAAAAGTTTTCGATACATATCATCACCTAATTTTGTTTTTGGAAGCATACCACGAATGGCTCTTTCTAAAACTTTTTGAGGTTGAAGATCTAACATTTGTCTAGTGCTACGACTTTTGATACCACCAGGATATCCTGAGTGGTGATAATAAAATTTATCATCGAGTTTATTTCCCGTAACAGCTACTTTTTCAGCATTGATAATAATGACATAATCACCACAATCAACATTTGGCGTGTAAGTAGGTTTCCCTTTTCCACGAAGTAAAGTTGCTATTTCGGTTGATAATCGTCCAAGAACTAAATCGGTTGCGTCAACGACGTACCATTTATGTTCAACTGTGTTGGCATTTGCCATATAAGATTTATTCATTGTTTTTCCTCCTGTATATGATTTAAACAAGTGTGGATTCTTGAAATCACAGGGCTTTGCGTGGGTTTAAAATGTACCTTGTATATGATACTATATTAACCCCTAAAAGTCAAGAAAAATAAATGGATTCCTCGTTTTCTTTTCTCGCAAAATCATTTTTATTAAAATTAAGTTATAACGTTGCGGTTAAAAAATCCATATATTTGTTTGACCGAAGTATAGGTAATAAATGATTTTTTATCAACTTGCATAGCAATATTTTTGTATTCTTCTGCTTCGTAACTTGAGACAACTGCTTGTAAAAGCCATTTTTCTTTATTTGAAAACCCACCAAATGCTGGAATAATTGTAACGCCATGATTAAACCGCCCAATTAAAGCCAACCTCATTGCTTCTTTTTCAGTTGTAACAATTTCTACACGCAAATATTTATAAACCGTGTGAATACGGTCAAGAACTAAAACAGTAATAATTAATCTGATAATGGTATAAGATGCAATTTCAATGCTTCCTACAAAACCTGACAAGAAGATAATCCCAAGATCAACAAATAAGGAGAACTTTGTAAATGGGATGTTTTTCTTGAATGACACAAATTGACTAATTATATCCATACCGCCCGTTGAAGCACCAGCTCGCAAGGAAATTCCTGAGCCTACCCCACAAAGGAGCCCGCCTAAGATGGATAATGTCAATAAACCACCTTGTTTAATTGAAAGATCGGAATTCTGAATGATAGAAATAAAGGGATTAAAGCCTTTGCTTGCAAAAAATTCTAAAATACCGATTGTAATAACTTGTAATACAACAGAACCTAAACTTAAGATTGCAAAACGTCTGCTTACTCCTCGCCATCCAATAATAAAAAGGGGGATGTTTAATGTACTAATAAATATTGTTTTACTAATGTGAATGTCAATTTTACTTAATGCAACTGATATTAATTGTGATACCCCAGTTACTCCACCAGCATAGAACTGACCTAAATCGAGTAACCAAACAATACTCATACAATAAATAATCGTCCCAACAATCATTCCAGTAACAACCCGAAAATTACGTTTTTTAAAGAATGCAAACATCATCCTTACTTCCTTCTAATTCTTCTTTGGTTTTTTTATTATACTCTCCAAAAGGAAAGCGAATTTCAAAAATAATTGTTCCAATTACACAAATTAGGATACTTGCAAGAATTATGGAATTACCAAATTCCCTTGAAAAGATCCCTAAGCTTTCACCCACATGGCTAGCGGCAATTGAGACAACTATCGTGCTTGATAATAAAATCATTGAGGGAATTACTGTCGAAATTTTATAACATTTCAATAAATATAAAACTGGCAATTTTACTAGGATCATCGTTACAAAGATATATAAGACCACTAATAGCCACTGAGGATTAGTGAAAAATTCAAAAATATCGATCCTTGTTCCGACAAGGATAAAAAACATCGGAGCAAAAACACCATAAATTAATCTTGTAATACTCGTGATAATTTTTTCGGAAAATCCTGAATATCTAATAAAAATACCAGTTACAAATGCTCCTAGAATATATTCGCCGCCTGATAGATCACTTAATAAAACCATGGACAATAATAGCACAAAAATAATTCTTGTAGGGAGATGATCAATTCCTTCAGAAATTTTATCAAAAAAATGGCCCACTTTATATTTCTTTAAAATTCGGAAAATTAATAAGATTAACCCAACAAGCAATAAAATAAATGCGTATTGACGGTCTACTTTTGCGACAATCATTAATATTGTTAAAAAAATGATTGAAAGTGCTTCCGAAAAATTAGCAATTGCAGACAATAACTTGCCGATTACAGTGTGCGAAAGCCCTCCATCATGTAATATTGGAACAATCATCCCAGCAAATGAGGAGGCAAAAATCAATCCGAGCAAAATGATACCCAACAATTTATTTGTAAAATGATTAAAATAAAATATCGCCGATATCATCGAAGCAGCATAAATAAGTATAAGAACGAGAACTGTTGTTTTAATTAAATTAATGTGACGCAATTTCCCTGTTTCAAAGTTTCCTTGGATTTCAAAGTCAACATCATAACCACTTAAAAACATAATCATTACGAGACCTAAGGTGTACAATCCTTCTACAAAGGAATCCATGCCAATTTCGGTCATATACCCATTAAACCAGTGGGAAATAATTACGCCAATTAAAATTTCGATTGCAAAAGCTGGTAGAAATTTTAATTTCAAAACAGTAATCAAAAAGCTAAACACCGAAGCCAAACCCAATAAAATAATAATGGGAATAAAAAACGATGTCGTTAAATCTGAACTCAAAAACATTTTAGCTCACCTTAGAATAGGAATCATGTTTTTCAACTTCAACTACCTCAAAAGGTAGGCCATCACCACTAGCAGCTAAAAGCATTCCTTCTGATAACATTCCTCGCAGTTTTACTGGTTTTAAATTGGCTACTACGATTATTTTTTTACCTATTAAAGTATCAGGATCATAATCTTGGGCAATACCTGAAACTATTTGCCTAACTTTATCTTCAATTTTCACTTGTAAAACAAGCAATTTATCCGATCCTTCTAATTTTTTTGCTTCTAAAATTTCACCAACACGTAAATCAATTTTATTAAAATCATCAATGGAAATTTCTGACTTAATCGGTGTAGTTTTTCGAATGGGAGCAAGTTTGGATGCTTGAAAATTAAGTTCCTCTTCGATGTCTAAACGTTTAAATAAAACAGTCGCTTGTTTTACAACAGTAAATTTTGTTGTATTCCCATAAATTAATTGTGAGAAATCTTGAATGTCCAAACCTAACTCTTCAAAAATAATTTTTGATGTGTCGGGAATGACAGGAAGCAGCATTAATGCAGTAACTCTGATGCTCTCCAATAAATGATATATGACAGAATTAAGGGTTTCTTTTTGACTTGGATCTTTTGCTAAATTCCATGGCAAAGTTTCATCAATTAATTTATTTGTACGATTAATTAAATTCCATACTTCATTTAAGCCGGTTTGAAAACGAAAATTTGCAAAACTACTTTGATACTTTTCAAAAACGTCGTTTGCTAATGCTTCGACTTCTGTTTCAACTTGTAATGGTAAGTTTTCTGGTTTGGCAACCTGACCACTGAAATATTTATTGGCCATTGCAATTGTACGGCTGACTAAATTGCCTAAATCATTAGCAAGGTCAACATTATATTTTTCAATAAAACGATCATAAGAAAAAACCATATCATGTCCCAAAGGCATCTCTTTTGTCATGAATAAGCGGAAAGCATCTAAACCATAACGATCAATAATTTCATGAGGATAAATAAAATTACCACTCGATTTTGACATTTTTCCCTCTTTCATCAAAACCCATCCGTGAGCAATCAATTTAAACCTTATGGGAATATTTAAAGCCATCAATAATATTGGCCAGTACACAGCATGAAATCGTAAGATATCTTTTCCAACAACATGGATAATCTCATCGCCATTAACCCAATATTTTTGATAATTTGTATCATCGTCCGAAAGATATCCCAAAGCGGATAAATAATTACTAAGGGCATCAATCCAAACATAAACAACGTGTTTTGGATCACTTAACACAGGAATACCCCATTTAAATGATGTTCGACTAACACATAAGTCTTCTAAACCTCTTTCAACAAAAGCAACAACTTCATTTTTTCTCGTCACCGGTTGAATGAAATCAGGATTTTTTTCAATAAAATCAAGAAGTGCTTGCTGATATTTAGTTAATTTTAAAAAATATCCTTGTTCTTGGACAATTCTAGTAGGTTTTCCACAATCAGGACAAATATTTGGTTCTTTCATTTGTGTTTTTGTAAAAAAAGATTCACACGAAACACAATAATCACCTTCATAACTTCCCAAGTAAATATCACCGGATGCCAATAAACGTTCAAATATTGCCTGAACGACTTTTACATGACGATCTTCAGTCGTCCTAATAAAATCATCAAAAGAAATATTTAAATCTCCCCAAAGTTTTTTTGTTTCATTGGCAACTTGATCGACAAGTTGTTGAGGTTCAAGGCCTTTTTTTAATGCAGCTTCTGCAATTTTTTGGCCATGCTCATCCATACCTGTTAAATATCTTGTATCATGACCTAAAAGACGATGAAAGCGAGCAAAAGCATCACAAACAATCGTTGTGTATGAATTCCCTATATGGACGTTGCCACTAGCATAATAAATCGGTGTTGTGATATAACATGTTTTTTTCATAAATTACCTCAATCAAATGATATTCATATTATACTAAATTTTTTTATAATTATAAAGAGCATTTTAATGAAAACAGTTTATAAGAAAAATGGTTCTTGTTTCCAAGAACCCTTTTTCTACCAAAGAACTTTGAATACTTCATATTTATCAAGAACTTGTTGAGAGTCATCACCTAATGCATCTTCAATAGGGATTGAAACTATTTTCCCTTTATGATCACAAATGCAATGATGAGTGTCTCCATTTAAAAGAGCATGAATGGATTTAACCCCCATTTCGGACGCAAGTACACGGTCTCTTGCAGAAGGGGAACCCCCTCTTTGAACATGACCTAGAACAGTTGCTCGTGCTTCAAACGGGGTATTGGCAGTAACTTGATCCGCAAGCTCTTCAATTTTTACCATATTTTCAGCAACTATGATAATGGCATGTCGTTTACTTTGAGCAGCTTTAGTGACATTATCCAAAATAGCAGGTAAATCATATCCAGTTTCTTTTGCTATACAAACTTCTGCACCAACAGCAATGGCTGTCCATACAGCTAAGTCTCCACAATTTCTGCCCATAACTTCGATGATACTACAACGGCGGTGACTATTTGATGTGTCTCTAAGTTTATCGACAGCCTCTACTACAGTATTAAGAGCTGTATCAAACCCGATTGTATAATCAGTTCCTGCAATGTCATTGTCAATTGTACCAGGCAAGCAAACGCATGGTATCCCCATTTTACTCAATGCTATAGCACCACGATATGTTCCGTCGCCACCAATACAAACTAACGCATCAATTCCGTATTGCTCTAAATTCCCAATAGCTACTTCTCTTACTTCTTGTTCGGTAAATTCTTTTAGCCTAGCTGTACCTAAAAAGGTTCCCCCATGTCCCATTTTCTCAGAAACCGATTTTCGATAAAGACGTTCGATTCTGCCTTCGTACATTCCTAAATAACCATCATGAATACCATAAACCTCTAAGCCGTTTTGGATTGCTGTCCGAGTTACAGCTCTAATCGCAGCATTCATTCCAGGAGCATCACCCCCAGATGTCAGCACACCTATTTTTTTAATCATATATTCCTCTCATTCTATTGTGCGTAAATTTCTTATTACTAATTGTTTTTTGTTATTACGTTCTTCTAAACTTCCTTCACCAAGAAAAACTTGACCTTCGTGAAGTAAATTTTGATATTTTTCATATATTTTAGGAAATAAAACACCATCGAGTCGTCCATTATCATCAAACATTTCAATAAAAGCCATAGTATCTTGATTTTTTGTAAGGATTGTTTTAACTCTTTTTATAGCAAAAAGCGCAACAACTTTTGGTGATACTTGTAAGTCATTTAAGTTAATTAAATTGTTTTTGAGCTTAAAATCTTGATATTTATTGAATATACTATATTTAAAATTAAAGCCTAAGGCTTCTTTTTCAAGTTTTGATATTTCTTCAAAAGTAAATTCTTCAGTTCCAAAATCTCTTTTTGTCAAATCATCTTGCAATAAAGATGAATAATTTGCATAACTAATGCTGTTGTCATATTCTAGAATCATTTGTTTCCTTGGAATTGAAAATTCATCTAGTGCCCCCGCATAGATCATACTTTCAACAATTCGTTTATTTAAAATGTTTTTTGTACGGCTAATAAAATCATCATAATTTTTAAATAAACCATTTTCCCTTCTTTCGTTTAACAAGTTTGCAAGGGTCAATGATCCTAAATTTTGAATTCCTAATAAAGAATAATAAATAGCACTATCCTTGACAACAAAAAAATCCTCACTGTAATTTACTGATGGTCCTTTCACAATAATCTTTTTTTTCAGACAATCATCAATATAAGTTTTTATTAAACCAACACTCCCAATACTATTAGTCATTAATTCCGACATGAAATGTTGATAAAAATGTCTTTTTAAATAAGCCATTTGATAAGCAATTAAAGAATAGGCAACAGAGTGGCTCTTATTAAACCCATAATTGGCAAATTTTACAATGTAATCGTAAACTTTTTGACTTGTTGCTTCATCGTAACCTTTTTTTATAGCATTCTTAACAAATCGTTCACGTTCATTTTCTAAGACTTTAGCTGATTTTTTAGAAACCGCTCTTCTCAATATATCTGCCATTCCAAGTGAATAACCTGCAAATTTTTGAGCAATCAACATGATTTGTTCTTGAAAAACAATTATTCCGTAAGTAGGTTCTAAAATCGTTTTTAAATCGGGATGGATATAATCAATATCTTCTTCATTAAATTTCCTTTTAATAAATGAAGGAATCATTTCCATTGGCCCAGGGCGAAATAAAGCATTAGCGTTGACAATGTCCATAAAATCACTCGTTTTTAGTCCCATTAAAACATTACGCATACCGCTTGATTCTAATTGAAAAATTCCATCCGTATCACCCGAGGCAATCATTTGATAAGTTTGTTTATCATCTAGAGGAATTTTCAAAATTTCAAAGTCTGGATTAATTAAATGAATTTTATTTATGACATTGTCAATGATAGTTAAATTACGTAATCCTAAAAAATCAATTTTCACTAACCCAATTTGCTCTAGGTCGACTGCTTCATACTGCGTTTGAAATAATCCATTCATGCCTAATTGCAAAGGTGAATATTCTACAAGGTTTTCTTTTGCCATAATAATGCCTGCGGCATGTGTCGAAATGTGTCTTGGTAAGCCTTCAAGCTTGCCCACTAAATCAATTAATGTTTCAATTTGTTGGTTTTCCTTGATTAGATTATTAAACATCTCATTATCTTTTAATATATCTTCGAGGTTAGCATCGGATGATGGAACAAATTTCAATATTTCGTTTAAAACTGTGTCGGACAATTTCATCACTCTTGCAACATCACGGATTGCTAAACGAACACCGAATGTACCAAATGTAGAAATATGGGCAACTTTTTCAATTCTATATTTTTCTTTTACATAATGGATGATTTCATCTCGCTTATTATCGGGAAAATCAGTATCAATATCAGGCATTGTAATCCGCTCAGGGTTAAGGAAACGTTCAAAAAGTAGGTCATATTTTAAAGGATCAATATCTGTTATTCCCAAAACATAACTTACCAAAGAACTTGGTCCCGAACCTCTACCGGGTCCTACAAGTACATTATTCTTCTTTGCAAATTTTATGAAGTCATAAACAATTAGAAAATAATCACAGTATCCCATTTTATTGATAACATCTAATTCGTAAAATAACCTTTGTTTGTATTTTTCAACATCAACTTGCAAACCTTTTAAGCGTTTATTTAACCCAAGTTTTGCTAAATCGGTCAAATAAGAGAAGGATTTTCCCAAAGAATCTGGGAAAATAGGTAATTCATATTTTCCTAGCATTAAACGCAAATCACAAAGCTTTGCTACCTCTTCAGTATTAATAATTAATTCTTCAAAATCACGGAATTTGTCTATTGCTTGATTTTGGTCAATCAACCATTGCGAGATTTCTTTTTCAGAATAAGGATATTCATTAATCGCTAAATCAATGCATCTTAGCGTTTGATAGGCAAAAAAATCATCTTTATCTAAAAAAGAAGTGCGATTAATCGCTACTGGTTTTATTTGATGATTATGGGCTAAGTTTATTAATTGAGGAATCAGCGTACGATTTGCTTCGGTTTGTGCATCAACTCCCAAATAAAGATCATTGTAGATTTGATGATACAGGTCTAAACGTCTGTTTGATTCATCATAATTATATGCAAACATGGATACAACACTGTTTTCATCACTAGGAATAATAGCTAAAATGCCTTCAGATAAAGAGCTTAAAGATTTAAAATCAATTGGCCCTTGAGTTTTTAGTTGAGTTGAAATTTTCATTAAGTTTTGATAACCAATTATGTTTTTCGCATACAACAACAAATAGTCTTTTTTTTCTTCTAAATTAATAGTAACTTTTAAACCAATTATCGGTTTAATTCGATTATCTAAACATTTAAAATAAAATTTCATTGCTCCATGCATGACTTCAAAATCACAAATAGCTAATGCTTGCTGATTATCTTTTTTAGCCCTAGCAACTAAATGATCAATTTTGACCAAGCTTTGTAGCATAGAATATTCAGTTTCAATATATAAATTGACAAACTTCATATCTCTCACCCTGTTTTAATTATATCATAATCAAACCTAGTTTTCTATACAAAGAATAAAAGTGCTAGAATGACTAGCACTAGAAAATCTGTTTTTTTTGCTTTTTAATAATTGATTTAGCTCCCCAAACAATGCAAAAAGTAATGGGAAAACATAAAGCACCAATAAAGATAGAACTTAAAATATTTGTAACAGGTTTTTGATATACAAAGTGATTATTGGCAACAATTTCTAAAATATTTTTTTCACTTTGTTCTAATGATAAACTAAGTTTTTTTAAAGTCGTTGTTTTTTCAAGGATTAAAATTTCGCCAAGTTTTTCTAAATCATTCCCAGTGGCTTTAATTCTTAATAACTCAATTGTATCTATTTGCTTATTACCTGTATCATAATGTAAATAAATAGTAATATCATAATTTTGTTGTTGATTTAAATTTGAAAACCCAATATTTGCGTCTGCTAAAGGAAAATGAAGAGAACAATCATCTATGTTGGAAATAGCTTGAACACTGAAAAATCTAGCACAACAATCTTCATCGTCGACATTAATGATATACTCAAAATCATTTGTTTCTTCAATTATGACTTCTGGAGCAAACCCTAACACATTTACAACAAACATTTCATTTATTGGGTAAGAAAGCAAATTATCTCCTTGATGAAAGTGGATGCTTTCTAATTGATAATAATATAATCCTCCTTCGTTTGGGGCATCAAAGCGAATATTCAATCGGTTATTTATTTGATCAAATATTATATCATAGTATTTTTCGTTATTGATAACTACATAATCAATTCGTTCCCAATTTCCAATCAACGAAAAATCAATTTGAATAACTCCACCTCTTCTTGTTTCAAAATGCCAATTTCTTTCTTTTAATTCTTGAAAATGAATCTGTTCCTTTTCCACAAAAAAGCATATAGAATGTTGTTCATCGTTCAGCCCTGTTAAGAGTAAATTGTACGATCCACTTTGATTAATAGGATAATTATTGACAATCTGCTTTCCATTGAGCGTAGCTGTTCCTGTGAAATGAAGTGTATAACCTAGTGGATAAATGAGATTATCACTGACATTTACTTCTCGTTGAACAAACATGCTTTTTTTCAATTCAAATTGTAAATTGTAAGAGTTTTTTAACAAGATTGTCCATTGATATTCTCCAAAAACCAACGGGTTAAATTGTGGTGAGGCTATTTTTTGGGTTATTTCAACCAATTCAAAAATTCCTTTTATATAGCCTTCGTGTGCATTATTATTATAATATATTTTTGGAAAAGAAAAATTTCGTAAATCCATCACTTCAAAATAGCTACTATTGGGACCGTTTGCAATCTTTAAGGCTTTTTCCATTAAAAAATATTTTGTATCTTCGTTTATTTGTTCAATAAAGATTGATGATTTTATTTGCATATCAAGTAAATCAATAATAATGGCTTTCTCCATTTCAAAAGCTATTAAGGAATTAAAACAAGTAACTAATCCAAAAAAAATATTCATTTCAAAAAGTCTTTTATTAATGATTGTTAGTACATCGGACATTTTATATAAACCAGCTGTAGTGCAAACAAATAATGATTCTTCTACGTAATCAATTAATAAAATGTCAGAATTGTTATTGAAAATAAAAAAATGCAGCAAATTTAAATTTAAATCTAATGAACAAACAAAATTATTATCTTTTAATAAACCTCCATTACCGAAGTCTCCCCCAGAATAGGGGTCTTTTTTACCAGCAATAAAAATTTTATTGTTAGCAATAGTTAAACACTCAAATCCTTCATTTTCTTGTCCACCAAATATTTTCCAATTGGTAATTTGATAATTATAGTCTAAACAAACAACAAGGGCATCGTTTTTGCTTAATAATCGATTGTTTTTTTCTTTAATAAAATTATTATCTTCATAATGTTCGATTGTGCCACAAATAAAAATTTGTTCGGCTAATTTAATATCCCAATTGTTCCCAAGACGATTAGGGATCAAAGTGCCGGCATAATTAATGGTTCCAATCTTATCAACCTCGATAACTTTTAAATAGCCATCAATTTGATAAACAAACATTGCTTTATTATTAACCGTTCTTATTTTCATAGTATCAAATTGCGGAATTATTATTTCCCAATTTTCACTGACGTGTTTTAAAACTACTTCAGTTGCCTTTTGCACAACAATAAAATCACCTGATTGGTCGATTACTCCATCACTTTCATCAGGATTAACAAAAACTTCAAATGATTGTTTGCTAGATGAAAACAGTGACATAAAAGAAGAAACAATAAGCATCAATTTAAACATGCTTTTTCCTAAAAACCTTTTTAAATGATAAAAACAATCCAAGCATAATTCCTAATAGAGCTCCCATAATGGCACCATAGACCTCCATTGAAATGGTTGATTTTACCTCTTCTTTAGTGATTAGCTGGATGAAGTGTTCTTCATTATCCGAAAAAACAAGGGATTCTGCAATAGTTGCTTCTGGTTTAGCAATATCTTGTACAAGTGACGTATTTTGCTCACTCAATGATTCTATTGAGAAAATTATGGATTTTTGTTCATTATTATTGCCAATTATTTCTAAATAATAATTTCCACTAGCCTCAATAATGTGACCCGTATTTATTTCTTCACCATTTAAAAATCCTGTTCCATTGAAATTAACAATTGTTCCAATATCGTAGGTTTCTAAATGTCGAATATTTGAATGAAAACTAAAATCAAAGAAAAAAGGTAAAATGATATTAAATTGATTGGTCTTGAACTGATATAAATTGGTATACAAACCATAGGGATTAGGATCAACACTGTTTTTAAATAAATTCCCATTAATAATAAATCCATTAATCAATAATTGTTGTTGAGTTGAAAGGCAAATGTTTGATCCGATTGTTACATCTTCTGTTTTTAAAAGAGTGAATTCTGTTAGTATGACTTTTTCATTATTAATGGTGCTCCCAAAAAAAATATTTTGATCTTCATCAATTGTAAGATTAACACATTTTTCAAGATTGTTTTCACAAGCAAATTTTTCAAAATTAATTAATTCTCTGCTTGCATCATACAAATAAAGAAACCATTGCTGTGATAAGGAATTGTCTGCTTTTGTCATAACGATAATTTTTTCTTGTTCCGCCCAAACATGATAATCACGAATTTGATAATTTCCATCACAAATGATAATCGTTTCATTATAAAGATATTCTAAAATTTGGGAAAAATAAAATATTTGCATTCTACTAGTCTCATAAAAGACGGATGCTAACCCAATCTTGTCATTAAAAGCGAGAATTTTCTTAACATTCCCTAAATTATATGGCGATAGGCTAATCCATTCAATTACATCTAATCGACAGTTAATGGCGATGATTCCTAAATAATCTGTTTCATTGGTACCTGATATAAAGTATCCATCCCCTTGAAACTCCATTAATAAATAAAATTGTGAATCAAGAAAAAGGGCATCAAAAAAGACATTTTTCCCTTCATTGCCTAAAGCAATAATACTGAATTGACTATTAGGAAATGATAAAAGTCCAACAATAATATTGTTTCCCGAACAATTTATATTTTGATAATCTAGGGATACTGATTGACTGCTTGAAATAAAATAAAGAGCATTGTTTTCAAAAAATATCCGATGAGCAAAATCATCACCTTCACCTTGAAATTCGATTTTATCAAGTAAAACTCCTGATAACGAATATTCATGAATGAAAACATTTCGCCCTTGGTTCATAGTATCATAATCCCCAATTAAGACAATCCCCCGATTGGTAATTACTGCATCACGAATTAAACCATAATATAAGTCATTTATTGTCTTTTCCCAAATTATTTGTCCATTAACATAAAGAGCAACATAAGCAAAAAGAGTTTCGTTTTGTGATTGATAAG
This sequence comes from Bacilli bacterium, assembly GCA_050174575.1. GTDB lineage: Bacteria > Bacillota_I > Bacilli_A > ML615J-28 > CAG-698 > UBA2253. The sequence goes on along the minus strand of JBFXJT010000005.1, from coordinate 21,144 downwards.
GATAATAACCATTGTTCTTTCCACCAAACACCAGTGTTTTTTCATTATCAATTTTTTTGATACCTTTTGCAGAAAAATCAATTGCAATTTCCTCTTTATGAATGTAACTAATTCCTTCATGCAAAGTGTCAATTGAAGAAATGATGACGTCTTGTATTTCATATAAATGATTTTCTAAGTTAAAATATTCGACTTGATAGGTTCCTGGCTCACTCCAATCAACATTGTTTTTGATAATTTGGTGATTTTCATCAGTGAGTAATTCATCAGTTCCGGTATTTTCTATTGTCACAATTGTTTCTAAGGCATTTACTTTCACAAAGCAAATTGCAAATAATGAAATAATACACACGATAATCTTTTTCATATTAGCACCTCCATTTATATATTATTAAAATTATCGTTGTTTTCGTTAAAAAAAACCAAACCCGAAGGTTTGGTTTAGTTGTTATTTAAATAAATAGGAATTTGTTCTTCTAATATATAAAACGGAGCTGGACCAGTTAATAAATAAAATTTATGAAACTCTAAATCAGGGTTTTCATAATTTTTACTTGCAGCTTGAGTTAAAAAGTTTTGCTTCAAAGCCATAATTCGATAATAACTAAAGAAATATTCAAAAAAATTAGTCGGTTCCTCAACCAATTGATAATACATTTCCTTTAACTCATCAATTGGCACATCCCCAAAATAAGTTGATAAGTAATTACCAAAGTCCTCTAATGACTCTCCATAATAATTAATTTTAATATCAGCTACACACAAAATGACATAGGTCAATCGTTTATTAATATTATAAGCTTCGATTAAAGCAGGATCCACATCGGTGTATTTTCCGACATATTCTTCAATATAAACTGCCCACGCTTCTGCATAACTTGTATAATTCAAATACTTTCGTAAATTTGGTAAATCACTGTTTTTTAAAACAACATGTTGTAATAAATGACCAGGAATTGATTCATGAGCAACAGTAAAATAAGCATAAGTTGGATTTTCAGAGAAGGTTGTATTGTTTATATAAAAAACTTCAGGAACAGAAGCATCGATTGGTGATAAAAAATACATTGCCGGTGAAGAATTTTCTTCTAAAGATGGGTGAATTGGCTTTATGTTTACCACAATTTCGCCGATGCTAGGGAAGTCATTTTCATATTGACTTAATAAAAAATCAAATGTTTCTTGATATGTTTTTGTTGGCAAAAAATTAGGAGAATTTAGGATATCAAAAAGATTAGGGTTATCTTGATATATGTCCATTAATTCTTGATATTCAGAATCTAAAATTCCTCGGAAATAATTGTATGCTTGACTAACAGACATTTTTGTGCCACTAGCCTCAGTTAATAATAACTGATAGTACTCTTTGCCAAAATCATAGTGAGCCAAACCTTCATTATTAACAGCTGTCCCTTTTAATTTTAAAAGTTCCGTACTCAAATATTGATAAGCGCCAACAAAATCATTACTAACAAATGTTGCATTATTGGTTTTGTATTCTTCTTTTTCTGTTGTAGTTAAAAAATCTAAGTTGTCAATTTTATCGTTAAAAACAGGAATTAAATAATTCTCTTCAGCACTTGTAAAAGAATCACATTGTTCAACAATCCCATCAATCAAATAATCATTTAATCCAAATCCTTGAGCGCTTCGATCAATTTCAAAAGCAATAATATTTTCAAAAGTTTGCTTAGTTGTTGTTAAATAATCAAAGTAATCTTGAATATCTTCTTTGGCATAAAAATGATATTCGGCTAAAATGAAAGGTAACTGAGCTTGAAATCCTAGGTAGCTACCTAATGGTGTATCATAATAATAGAAATCTTCATATGCAATCGTTTTTTCTAAATAATCAAGAGTCACATCGTATGTTAATTCTTGCATTTCTGTTAATTCAGTCGTTTCGTATAGGACTAAATTCTCTTTTAATGTTTTCGCTTCCTCAATCATTTCTAAGTGGGATTCCATCGAAACTTCAATTGGTTCAACGCTCATTTCCCCTAGATCAAAATTTTCGGGATAACGCAAAAAGAAATTGACATTCATTGGGTCTTCAGAAATCATATCAAGAAAAATATCTTCAATAAAGATATCAAAATCAATTAATTCAGGCGGAACATAAACATCCTTGACTTCAATTGTAACATTTGCGCTAATGCTTGCTAGTTTTGTACTAGTTGCCGTAATTGTAACATTTCCAGCACTAATTCCAAGGACTAATCCAGAATTAGAAACTGTGGCAATGGTCACATCCGAACTTATCCAAGTAACAGCTTGATCAGCTTCATTAGGCATCACACTTGCAGAAAGCTGTAAATTACTGTTAACATCTATTGTTGTTTGGGAAATGTTTATCGTGATACTTTCTGGGTTTACTTCAATAATGGGAATTTCAACATCTTTACAAGCAGAAATTAAACCTAAAAAAACAAATATTATAAATAAAATCTTTATTTTTTTCATAATCCTGCTAACCTTACAGTATCTCGAGCAATCATAATTTCTTCATCCGTAGGAATAATAAAAGCCCTTACTTTTGATTCTGGTTTAGTTATCTCTTTTATTTTACCACGAGTTTTGTTTGCTTCTTCATCGATAACAACACCCAAAGCTTCTAAACGGTCCAAAATAGCTTTTCGGAAAATATCGCTGTTTTCACCAATTCCAGCAGTAAAAACAATGGCATCCAATCCTCCCATATAAAGAAAATAACTTCCAATGTAATCAACAACACGTTTGTATTGAATATCAAGGGCAAGCTTACATCGCTCATTTCCTTTTTCAACTTCTTCTTCTAAATCACGCGAATCATTCCAAAAACCAGAAATACCTAAATAGCCAGATTTCTTATTAAGCATGGATAAAACTTGAGAAGTAGTCAAATGTTCTTTATTACTTATAAATTCAACGACGGTCGGATCGATATTTCCACTTCGGGTTCCCATAGGAATCCCTTCAAGTGGGGTTAACCCCATAGAAGTATCAATACATTTTCCATTCTTAATTGCAGCAATGGAAGCTCCATTACCTATGTGTAAAGTGATAATTTTTAAATCTTCAATAGGTTTTCCGATTGTCTCAGCAACTTTATGCGAGACATATTTATGACTTGTCCCATGAAAACCATATTTTCGAATATTGTATTTTGTATACCAATCATAAGGAATGGCATACATAAAAGCTTCTGGTTGCATTGTTTGATGAAATGATGTATCAAACACAGCAACATTTGGGACTCCTGGAAGAGCATTTTGAAATGCTTCAATGGCAATTAAATTTGCAGGATTATGAAGTGGCGCTAATGAGCAGTAATCTCTAATAACTTCGATTGCCTTTTGATTAATTAAAGCAGAATCAGAAAAATATGAGCCGCCTTGAACAATTCGATGACCAATTCCTTTAATTTCTGTTAAAGAGACTACAATATTCCGCTCAATTAAATCATTTAATAAACGGTTGACGGCTTCAGAATGATTTCTAATTGGCAATATTTGCTTTTGCTTTGTTCCATTTATTTTTATGGTGTAGTAAGCATCTTCGGCACCAATTCTTTCAATTACACCTTCAGTGATTACTTCTTCTTCTGGCATGTTCAATAATTTAAACTTTAATGATGAACTCCCCGCATTAACTGCCATTATTTTTAACATATCTATTCCTCCTATAAATTGTCGGTAAATTGATCTAATTTTGTTAGTATGTTTGGTATTTGTGTTTTGGAAAAACTTGTTATTGGAAAAATCATCAATTCCCAAGATTTTAAACAAGCTTTTTTACCAATTAGAATGCTTTTTTGTTTTTGCTTAGATTGAAACATTGATTCCGGCAAAACAATTAAAGCTAGCATCGTTGCATGTTTTTGAAAATAATTTCGGAAAGTCAAAACCTCATCCGCTGCAAAGAAATCATTATTTATTAAGTAAAAAAAATAGCCTTGGTCTTTTAAATTTTCCAATTTGGATGAAATTGCTAAATAAGGATAATAAGAAATATTCGATTGAAATAAAGGGTGTGTTGGCGGCAAAGGTTTTTGATATAGACCATCATCTAAATCACCCACTTCAATGTCAGCCATATCATAAATAGGCATCATAACATCTTGCCAATAAATTTTTAAATCATTATTTTCTAATTCAGCCCAACTGGACGCTAAATTGACAAGATTTTGGTCTTTCTCAATACCTAATAAATCTTTTTCATTGGGGAAATTATTAGCAATCGTTTGTAATAAATTACTTGTACCAAGGTTGATATCTAAAATTCGTAATGTTTGATTGGCAAATTTATGATTAATTATTCGAGACAATATATAATTGATTGAATCCGGAGTCATTAATTCAATTGTTTTGTTCATTGATTTGAATGCTTTCACTGTCAATAACTGTAAAGCTAAACGGATATCTTCTTGTGAGAAAGTTTCTTTGTACAAAGCTTTAAGCAAATATTTGATTTTTTTGGATGCTATTTCAGAAATATTTTCTTCGTGTTGATCATCAATTATTAAATCTTTTGTGCGATGAAAGGCATCTAAATAATCAATACCTAATTCTTCGATTAACATCATAGCAATTTCATCAAAAATTTCATAATAAATATCAGTCTTACTTCTCATCGTTCACCTTCATAATTTTTACAATTACTTCTAGTTCGCTTATAGTTATTAAAGCATAAGTTGCACCCATTTGATCTCTTGGAAAAGAGGGTGAACCGGGGCAAAGAACATGCACTCCTTGATGAAATATGTAATAAGGTTTATGTGTATGTCCATGAATAATAATATCGCAACTGTTTTCCTTAGCTAAGGAAATCAAAGAATCAGGATTAAGTGGGAAAAAATGGCCATGGAATAGATAAATTCGATGATTTAAAACAGATATAATTCTAAATTTATTTTTAATAAAAAAATCACAATTTCCTTTGACACTTATAAAAGGCTCTAAGTCAAAATCATGCCTTTCACTGTCTCCTGCATCAAGGAATAATTTTGCTTGTTGATGTTTTTCCATAATTTTCTTTAAAATGTCTGTTTGACGATGAATATCACTAGTCACTAAAATGTCCATGACTTACCAACTTTTCTTATAATATTTTACCATATTAATGGCCTTTTATCAAGCAAATCCACGTAAAGAAGAATGTAAAAGTTTTCTTAAAGTTCAATTTGTCAATTATCCATCAATATGGTATAATTTTATAGAGGAGATTAAATATGATTTCTACATTAATTATCTATGGAACTAAATTTAATGCTACAAAAAAAGTTGCAGAAACAATTCAAGAAAAAACACCTAATTCAGTTATAATGAATAATAAAGAATTTAGAAAATTAAAAAATTTGGAAAATTTTGATAAAATAATTATTGGTACTAATATAATAATGGGCATGTTTAATGGAGGAATAAAAAAATTCATTAGAAAGCATCACAAATGTTTAGTAAACAAAACAGTATATGGATTTATTTTAGGGTCCAATAAACAAATGGCTCCTCAATATGAAATTAAATTAAAAAAAATCACCCATGCTCAAGAAGTAGTTTTTATGGGTGGGATTATTGATCCAACTTTAGCAAAAGGACTATATAAAAAAATGATGGAAAGTGTACTTATTTCCTTAAAAGAAAATAATGAACCTGTGCCATCAATTGATTATTCAGCGCTAAATAGTTTTATCAATAAAATTAATTTATAGAAAGATGAACTATGATGAATAAAATACCGATAAAATTAATTAAGTGGTACCAAAAAATGCATTTTGAAAAAGGTAGTCATTGTCGGTATTCACCAACTTGTTCAAATTACTCTCTTCAGGTTTATCAAAAATTTTCTTTTATTCGTGCTTCTTTCCTTTCTTTATGGCGTATCATCCGTTGTAACCCGTTATCAAAAGGAGGATACGATCCCGTACCCCCCACACGTTTAGAAAAATTATTTAAAAACGATTTTAAATAAGTTACTGAAAAAATTTTTAATAATTTGCCATGAATTGGCAACCCAATTAATTATTTTTTGCCATAAATTGACTTTTTGAGGTTGTAATTGTTCATATAATCCTTCGACTACATTAACTTCTAAATCCATTTGGTCTTCACCTACTCCAAGAACTATTTTATAAGTTCCTGGAGTATTTTTATTTTCTGTATATTCATCGGTAATGATGATAACTTCGCTATCATCAATAATAGCTTTGGTTTTCACAAGCACTTTTACAAAATCCTGAACTCCCAAATGATTGTCACTTAACTCGATGGTTATTACTTGCTGATTAACCATGAATATAGGTTGAACAGCATCGGAAACATTAATAATAATAGTATAAAAAGAAGTGTTTAATAGAGTGTCTTGGCAAGATAGCTCAATCTCCCAACTCCCTACGCGATTAGCATTTCGAGAATAGGTGTCATTTTCCACAACAATGTTGGCTGTTACATTGCCATCAACATTATCTAATGTAGAAATCTGACTTAAAATCGATGCCAAAGTGAGTGTAACATCATTACCTTTATTAATACTTTGAGGTCCCGAAAATACGGGTGCTGTTCCGTCTTCAACTAAAATATTAACAGTGAAAGTTCCTACATTACTTGAACTATCACTAGCTGAAAAAATTATTGTATGTGTTCCTAAAATATTATAATTTTGCGTATAATTGTCGGAAGATACCGTAATATTGCTAGTAACATCTCCATCATAATTATCAGTAGCCGATAAAAATGATTGAAAATAGGAAAGGGGAACTAAGGATGTTTCTTTAAAAGTAAAGTTACTTTGTCCGGAAATGATGGGATTATCGTTGTCAACAACAATAACAAAGACGGTAAAATTTGTTGTATTGCTACTGCTATCGGATACACTAAAAATAACCGGATACTCACCTAAAATATTTTTATTTGCAGTATACCCATCATTCGTAATGATGATATTTGCACTAATATCACCATCAACGTCATCCATTGCCACAAGCCCACTTTGAATTGTGGCAATGGAAACAGGGTTATTAACATCGGTGTAATAATAACCGTTATTCCCGCTAATGACAGGGTCATAATTAATATTTGGCCCTTCGTACAAAATAACTTCTTCTTGTGTTCCAGGATAAGAAGTCCCTTCACTCAAAACTATGTCTTCATCAATAGGATAAAAGTCTTTACTTTCAACCCCTTCATATAGAATCTCAAAATCAATATCAATATATTTTGTATTGGCGGGAGTTGTGAAAGATAAAGCGATGATGTTGTCTTCTGAATAAGTATAATCAAAGGCAAAGCTAGAACTAATAAGTATGGCGTCTTCATCATAGGCAGAAACATGGTGACTCCCAAAAAAAGTTTCGGCTGGATGAGTTTGAAAAAGCGTATATTGAGTTGCCGATTGTACCCGGAACATATGAAAATTGGAAACAGTAAAATAAGTGTCAGATCCACCAACATTAAAATTGTCCGGATCTAAATAATTGGGCCCTATTGGCAAAAATTCCCAATTTGGGATGCTGTCAGCTTTTATGTTAGGGTTTGCAACAAAAACAAGCATAAACGATATTATAAGAAATAGAAATTTGGTTAATTTTTTCATTATTTTCTCCTTGTTGAAAATAATCCAAAAAAATTAAACACGCTACCAAAATTATAACAAAAATGTTTAGTATTACAATTGAAAAATAAATTATTCAAAGAAGAAAAAAATGACTTACTTACGTAAGTCATTTAAGATTTTTTGAATGATAATTTGCAATTCATCGTAGTGATCTTCGATTTCTTGAACTAATTTAAATTGTGTTTTGGCACGATCCAAATTATGAGTTTCATAATGGGTGCTAAAATAAACATCACCTTCAAGATAATCAGTTAAAAAACGCATTCCACACTCTAATGTAATAATTCTTGCTGATTCAACAAGATTTTCGATTTCTTTTTCCGTTAAAATATCATAAGCTTTTTCTAAAAAGCCTCGACTAAAAGCTTCGAATAAAACTTGATTTAAAGAAACTTTGCTTAAATCTTTTTCATCTTCAAGTGCAGTAGATGCCCCAACACGAATGGCATCACCAAAATCAAATAAAACTGATCCTGGCATAACAGTATCTAAATCAACAACACAAATAGCTTTATTTGTATTTTCATCAATCATAACATTATTTAGTTTTGTATCGTTATGTGTTACTCGTGTTTTTATTTCACCACTGTCAAGATATTTTGTTATATTACTAACATCTTCTTCACGGTTATAAAGAAATTTAATTTCATTAAAAACTTCTAAAGCTCGCCTCTTGGGGTCTTCGTTAACAACTTCTTTAAATCGACGAAAACGAATTGGAGTATTATGAAAATTGGGAATGGTTATGGCCAATTTCTCAATTGGGAAATCCATTAACTGCTTTTGGAATGTTCCAATAGCCTTGCCAACTTCATAAAATAACTCTGGGTTTTCAACGATTTCATAAGTTTTAGCTCCGGAAACAAAACGATAACAACGCCAAAACATATCGTCAATGTGGACATATGATTTTGCATTAACAGAAGGAATAATTTCTAAAACTGCCCTAGAATAGTCATCATTTTCCTTTTTTACAATTTCACGAATGTAATTAGTAACTAATTCAATGTTGTTCATGACTTCTCGAGGTTTTTTGAAAACAACTGTGTTCAGCTTTTGAAGAATGTATTTTTCATCATTATTGGTAATTACAATGTATGTTTTGTTAATATGCCCATTCCCGAAAGGAATCATTTTAACTGCTCTTCTACCAAATTCATACATTTCTAATACTTTTTGCATTGACTTATCTCTCCTTCATTCCCTACATATTTCCCGAAAATAAAAAATCTCCGGCAATTTACCCCTTTGATTAGTATATTATATCATAATGGTAAAAAAATGCAAGAAAAGGCAAATAAATTAACTACTTTTAATCAATTCCTCTCAATTTTTCGTGATAGTTTATTCAGTTGTTATTTTTTTTTCAAAACGATAATAATGTTGTTGGCCGTTTTCCCATGGTGTTTTGTAAATCCCCATGTTTAAAAATGCTCTTTTTTGATAAAAGCAAATTGCTTGAGTGTTTTTGTCACTAACTAAAAACTCAATTGTGGAAAAGCCATTATTTAAAGCCCATTCTTCAATAAACTTTATGACCGTTTTTCCATATCCATGGTTCTGTACAAGCGGCTTAACAATAAATCTTGTTAAGTATAAAATACCTAGTTGTCCGTTACCATCTTCGATAAGTGATGAAGTTTTAGATATGGAAGAAACGATTTGTCCATCATCTTTCAAAACAAATAGATTGTTGTTGTGAAAATCATCCAGCAAATCATCATATTCAGGATAATCATCATTCCATATTTTTAAGTTTTCTCTTTTATAGATTTCCTTTTGTTCTTTAATCATTTCCCAAACATCCATTAAATCTGTTTGATCTGCAAATGAAAAAGTAATCATTATTTTCCCCTTTTTGCCATATCATCTTTTTGGCTTAAGTATTCCCAACGAGCGATTTTTTCATTAATGGTTTTTTCTAAAGTTGCTTTTTTATCTAAAAATGGCTTTTGTAACTCATAATTGCCAATTTTTTCCGAAATTTGATGATTGACTAACATCAACTCGTTTTCCAGTTCATCAATTATACTTTCGATCTTTTGGAATTCTAATTGTTCTTGAAAAGTAAGTTTTAATAAACTATTTTTTGGTTTTTCTCTTTCTTCATCTTTTGTTTTTTGTTCTTCTTCTTTTGGTGCAACTAAAAAATCACTATACTTTCCCATATGTGGTTCAAGTAACCCATTTTCCGTAAATTCATAAAAACGATCACAAATTTTGTCTAAAAAATAGCGATCATGGGATGCGACGACAACTGCACCTTCAAAATCATCTAAATATGATTCAAAGATATTCATGGTAGTGATGTCCAAATTGTTCGTGGGTTCATCAAGTAATAAGATATTTGGTGACGCCATCAACAAAGCTAAGAGCATCAATCGTCTTTTTTCGCCTCCAGAAAGCGTCCCAATTAAGGAATAAGGATTATCAAATAAAAATTTTTCAATCATCTGAGAAGCCGAAAGAGTGCTTTTCCCACTTTTCACAACTTCTGCAATCCCTTTTATAAAATCAATAATCCGCATCTGATCATTTAAATCTTCATTTTCTTGTGAAAAGTAACCAATTTTGACAGTTTCACCAATGTTTACTTGACCAAAATCCGGTAAAACAAACCCAGCAATAATTTTTAATAAGGTTGTTTTGCCACAACCGTTTTGTCCCGTAATCCCAATTCTCGCATCATTGGGAATAATTAGCGAAAAGTTGTTAATTATTGGTTTTTCATAAGATTTACTAACGTTTTGTAATTCAACCGTTTTTCTTCCTAATCGACTTGCGGTACTTTCTAAATTTAAAATTGCTTTTTTATTATATATTATTCCCGAAAGTTCTTCATATTGGGAGATTCTTCGTCGGTCCTTTGTCGTTCTTGCTTTTGCACCTCGGCTAATCCATTGCTGTTCTTTTCTTAAAAAAGCATCTAGTTTACGCTTACTGGCAATTAGCATTTCTTCTTTTTCAATTTTTAGAGTTAAATATTGTGAATAATTAGCGGGATAAACAAACAATTGCCCATCTTCTAATTCAAACATTTTGTTTGTAATCCGTTCTAAGAAATAGCGATCATGAGTTACCATAATTAGAATTTTATTAAACTTTAAAAGAAATTTCTCTAACCATAAAATCATATTCCCATCTAAGTGGTTTGTCGGTTCGTCGAGAATTAACACATCTGCTGGCTTTATTAATGTTTGAGCTAGTGATAATCGACGTTTTTGACCTCCGGATAAATCACAAATCGCTTTTGTAAAATCAGTCAACCCAAGTTTTGTTAAGATTGTTTTGATATCATGTTCCATTATCGCATCGGTTTGATTGTTTACACTTAAGAGCATTTGTTCAAAAATAGTTAATTTATTATCCAATTCTGTGTTTTGAGCTAAATAACTAATTTTGATTGATGGAGCATAAATTATATTCCCTTGATCGGGTTCTTCTAAACCTGCAAGTAACTTTAATAAGGTTGTTTTTCCGGTCCCATTATTACCAATAATTCCAATTTTATCTTTTTCTTCAATAGTAAAATTTATGTTATCCAGCAATTTTTTAATTCCGTAATTTTTACTTAATTTTTCCACATTTAAAATCATCACATACCTCCTTAATAAAAAAGATATTTTTTAAATATCTTTTTCAACACGTTCTTTGGCTTCAATAAGCTCCAAAAACCCTTTATTTTGCCCTAATTTTCGAAACAATAAAACGCCAATAACGGAAACAACAGCAAACTCACCAAGTGCAACAGATATGATGGTCGTTATTAGTGGCAAATGTAAAACAAAATTTAATTCAAAACCAACAATTAAAGCATTGAAAATAACTGGAAAAAGAGAAGCAACGAACAAATTTCGACTTATAATGATAAATAAGCAGGAAATGAAAGTTGCTAACGATCCTAAGACAATATCAATAATGCCTAATGGTGAAAAGATATTGGCAATTATGCAACCTATCGTCAGTGCATAAATATATTCTTTTCGAAAGAAACACAATAAAACTAAAACTTCTGAAATTCTGAATTGGATTTCAGAATAAGAAAGAGGATTCCAAATCGTTAAAACGACATAAATGGACGCCACAAGCGCCATTTTGATTAAAAATTTTACATTCATATATAACTCCTTGTTTTTTAGAGATGGTTAGGCAAGGAACATCTCCGTTTAAGTATTATAGCACAATTTTATAAAAACAAAAACCATTTCTTATTTTATTTCAAACAAACCAAACTTATGTTTTATTCTCTCTAATTTAGTTATTAAAGGTTTTTCAAGTATCAACAAAAACAAGCAATTAGAAACCACATAAGTCATCATCATTGGAAAGGATGAGGCAATAAACAATAAATAACGTTTAAAGATAAAAGCATCATCAACGGAAAGAGCAGTCCAAATATCGAGAATCATAGAAAAAGCAATTCCGCTAAGAGCTCCATATAAAATGATTATCCACGTTTTCTTTAATTTGGGATATTGAAATAACCATCCAGCAACAAAGCCTACAAGCCCCCAAGCAAACATTTGAAATGGTGTCCATGGACCATGACCAAAGTACATATTGGATAAAACGGCAGTTAATGCGCCAACCATGAAGCCCATTTCCTTACCATATGCGATGGCAATAATAATTGTGAAAGCAGCTACTGGTTTAAATCCTGGAAGAGCAGAAAAAATTATTCGGCTGACCACGGATATTGCAATAAAAATGGCTACTAAAACTAATTGTCTAGCATCATTTGTTTTCTTTTCGAAATGAATAAAAAATGGCAAACAAGCAAGCAAAGCAATGATCATCGAAATAATTTCGTATTGTGAATCTTTGTACAAAAAATACCCAATAAGAAGAACAACTGGAATACCTACAAACATAATTAGTGAAGAGAATATTTTTTTCATAGGGCACCATTTTGTTTGGCCATAAAGACAACTTCTTCTTCTGTAATTAGTTGTTCATACATATGGCGAGATAAACGATTAGCTACCGTTGTATAAAAATTATTACCCGAGAAAAATTGATGTGGATTGCCGTAAGCAATGATTTCTCCATCAAATAACATGGCACTGTGATTACTAATCCGAGCAGCAAATTCGATATCATGAGAAACAATTATTATGGTTTTTCCTGCTTTTTGTAATCCAAGTAAAATATTTTTTAAAATTATTTTCAATTTTGCATCTAAGCTTTTTGACGGTTCATCCAATAAAATAATATCAGGATCACACATTAATATTTTTGAAAGGGCTAATTTTTGCTGTTCTCCTCCACTTAAATCATATGGGTGATGGCTCAATATATCATTAAGATTAAATAAATCAATATTTTGTTGCAATCTAATAGAAAATTCATTTTGTGAAATATTTAAAAATTGTTCCATATCTTTTAGTTCTGCTAGTACTGAATCAGAAATAAATAAGTCTTGGGGGTTTTGGGGAAGAAAAGCAATTATTGGCTGCTTCTTCCCAAAGTATTTGGTTTTTCCAGAATAAGGTTTAATCAAATTGGCAATTAATTTTAATAAAGTTGATTTACCACTTCCATTGCCTCCAACAATTGTTAGAATGTCGCCTTGTTTGATTTCTAAATTCAAACCACGGAAAATATCCTCCGTCTTCTTTTCATATCGAAACCAAATGTTTTCTAGTTTTAAGCTTAAAGGCATCTCGTTAATTTGGTCATTATTATCCATTTTTTTTATGTGATTATCAAAGTGGGCGGATAACCATTTTTTTGCTTCATTCACCGTCAATGGACAAACATCATTAAAAGAAAATTCACGGTAAATTTTAACAGAACTTGGTAAATCGAGAATAGGCATAAATCCATTTTGGCTAATTTTTTGTGGTGTATTAAAGGCGATTAATAAGCCTTGATCTAAAACGAGTACTCGATCAACAAGTGTCCAAAGCTCTTCTAAATGATGTTCTACAATAATAATCGTTAAACCTAATTCGCGGTTTAATTTTTTTAATGTTTGTAAAAACTCTGATGCGGCAATTGGGTCAAGTTGACTGGTTGGTTCATCAAGCAATAAAATTCTTGGTTTCATTACCATAACACTTGCAAGATTTAATAATTGTTTTTGTCCTCCGGATAAATCACTTATTTTTTTACGGAACCATGTTGTAATTCCAAAAAAGCTGGCCATTTCGCCTACTCGTAATCGAATCGTATCGGGATCATATCCGAGGTTTTCCAGACCGAAAGCCAATTCTTGGAAAACAAAATCGGATACAATTTGACTTTCAGCATTCTGAAAGACATAACCGATTTCTGAAGCTTGTTCTTTTGGAGTAAGCAAAGAAAGATCTTTTTGTTGATAAAGGATTTCTCCTGTTAACTTGCCAAAAGGCGTTAATTCTTTTTTGATTAATTTCAAAAGTGTCGTCTTCCCACTCCCTGTCGAACCAGTCAATAAAATAAATTCCCCTTCATTAATTTGAAAAGAAAGATTTTTTACAGCATTTACTTGATTATTTGCAAAAGTAAAACTTAAATTTTTAACATCCAGTAATGCCATATGATTGCCTCCTTTCCGGCCATAAATAACGGAAATAATCCTAAACTCAAAAATGCGCTATAACCCAAAAGTTCATTTAAGCCAAAGGTCAAAGTTGACATGCTTGGATAAAATGAAAATGAGTATATATTTAAAAATTCACCCGTCGAAATCACTAAAAATACAAATAAAATAAAAATCATACTAAATAAGTCGTTCCTTCGAAATGAGAAAGCGGAAAATGTTGTCCGCGGTTTTAAACCAAACCCCCGCGATTTCATGGCATTTGCTGTATCTAAAGCATTTTCGAGCGACCAAGTTACTAGAATCGAAAATATTCGTAAATAGTGTTTAACCTTTTTTAAAAAACTCGTTTGATTAAAAAGTCCAAGACCTTTCTGGCCTTCTTCGATTTTTTTCATTTGTTGGATCATTAAAGGAATAAAGCGAAATCCCATTGATAAAATAAGGGTAATTGTTGGAGCAAATTTTCCAAATAGAAAATACATTTTATCGGTTGTCATGACTTCGTTAAACACATTAAACCAGCAAATAATAGCACCAAGCATCACACCAACTGACATCCCTTTTAAAAGGCTTTCCTTTGCAAAGGGAATATTCCCGATTTTAAACAGAATTGTTTCACCACTTGAATTAAACAAAGGATTTGTTATTGTAATAATCATTATCAAAATAACCATTATCAAACAATTCATCCAGAACGTTTTCGGTTTTTGATATAGTGCATTAACACTCAAGGCGCACACAAAGGAAATTACTAAGAAAAGTGGATTAGAAGTAAGCATAGTTAAAAAAAGAATACTTAAGAAAAACTCTAGTAAAACTATCGGATGCATTTTTTTAAAATAAATCATACTTCCTCCAAAAAAAAAGCCACCGAAGGTGGCAAATAATTAAATCTAACTAACTCGCCATTTCCCACCGAAATGTTTTGGTTGTTTTTTTATTGGCAGGTCTCCTGACTTAGATTTAAGCACAAACTTCACCTTCCCGGTTTCCCAGTGGTATTTTGAAGTTTATTAATCCTTACAGTAGCGGGGGCTGTTACGGCTTTTACCGTATTCCCTTTTAATGCTTGTTTAAAGCAACCAATAAAAAGATAATATTAAAGTTTTTTAAATCCGAGTTTGACGAAATCAATATAATTGTTGTAATCGTGTTTTATTTCATCTTTATCGGCTCGTTTTGTTAAGAAAATTTCTAAACAGTTTTTCCCAATCATTTTTAAAATGTTAAGCAATTTGGGAAAATGCTGAGATCTTTTAATTTCATCAGGAAAATAAGTTTGATCAATATCGACATCTGGTTCCACAATTTTAGGTAGCAAAGATTCAAA
This sequence comes from Bacilli bacterium, assembly GCA_050174575.1. Taxonomy (GTDB): domain Bacteria; phylum Bacillota_I; class Bacilli_A; order ML615J-28; family CAG-698; genus UBA2253. Next base: position 5,698 of record JBFXJT010000005.1, on the reverse strand, counting down.
TAATGAATTTTCATTAAAAACTGTTGACATGACATTGAGACGGAATTGACGATTTTCTTCAATTGTCAACTTGTCAATTGTATGAGAAAATTTAATTTTTAATGCTTCATATACATCATTATCTGTTTGTTCTAAATATTGATTAAATTTCCGTTTGTCGATCCCATACATATAATGAAGTAAGTAAACAAATAAATCTTCAACATTTTCAAAATATTGATAAAAACTACCTCTTGGAATGTCTGCATCTTTTACAATATTTGCAATGATGGCTCGTTCTAAAGGAACACGAGAAAATTCTTTTTTTGCAGCTTTGAGAATCCGTATGCGCTTTTCTTTAGGCAAGCTAAGAAATGTTTTTGTAGGCATAATTTACCTCCTTACTTATATGATTACTCTTTTTTAAGATGTTTTATTTTATCACGAATCATTAAAAATGTCAAATCAAGCAATTTTATTAAATTTGTTTGAATTAATTAAAATTTGTTTGAATTGTTTAAAATATTGTCTATTTTACAACTATCTCTTTGTAACAAGTAAACCGATAATTATTCAGCTAAAATTAGATAATCGCTTGTAATTCGCCATTTTCATTACTTTTTCATGAATTTTGTTCTAAAAAACAGTCTTTTTTCACTTTTTTATGAGAAATCTCATTTTTTTAAATTTTTAAATCACCGGGGATAATCCACCCTTTTTTACGGAAGATTACATCAATTATCCACACTAAAGTTATTGGAAGTGCTATTTGAAGCACTAAAATACTTAACCAGAACCATAAATTGTTTCCCATGGCACTGAAAGTTGCAAGTTGCCCAACTAAGCCCGAAGTACCCATGCCACTCCCATAAGCTTCAGTTTGAACATGGAATACTAATGTCGCAAGAGGCCCTAAAATGGCACTGACAATAATTGTCGGTAACCATATCAACGGTTTCTTTAATATATTTTTAAATTGCAACATGGAAGTCCCAACGCCAACAGAAATAACTGTTCCTAAATTATTATCTTTGCGAGACATTACTGCGAATCCCACCATTTGGACGCAACATCCAACAACTGCTGCTCCACCAGCTAAACCTCCAAGATTAATGGAAATAGCAATGGCAGCAGATGAAATCGGAGCAGTCAAGATCATTCCCATAACGACAGCTATAATAATACCCATAATAAATGGTTCCTCAGTAGTTGCCCATTGAATGAAATCCCCAATTGCGGTCATCATCGAACCAATTGGTTTGTTAATCAACAAATATAAACCAAACGCAATTGCAGAAGAAAGCAAAGGCACAATAATAATATCGATTGGTGTTTTCTTCCTTAAAATTAATCTAACAAGTTCAATTGAACCAATCACACACAAATATTCTACAAAAGGATCGCCCGGTCTGCCAAAAGTTAAAGTTGAAGCAATTCCACCAGCAACTCCCGCTGCTATTAGTTTCAATCCTTCAAGTTTTAGACTCCAAGCTACACCAATGCCGATACCAATACCCGTCATTGTTTTCAATAAATCTGCTAATTTGATGATTTCGGGGACTTTCACAAGCGTTCCAATGGTACCAATAATTGTCCCAATAATTAATGTGGAAAAAAGTCCATAAGCCATCCCGTTAAGCGTCTTAACAAAATAATCTAATAGTTTTTTTAGAATGTTTTTCGTTTTTTCATTCATCTTCCATTTCATAATCAATCCTCTTTTTTTTGCCTCATCATTGTAACATATAGTTTAATGAAATACAAAGAATTTTATTTTCTCAATTTTAAAGGAAAATCCATCCAATAGCATACAAAATTCCAAAAAGAACAATTTGATGGGCAAAATATAACCATAAAGCATTTCGTCCTAAATAATTAAGGGGTTTTAAATTATAATCTTTTTTGAAAAGGCTTCTAGGTTTTTTGTATAACCAGCCTCCTACAACAATCCCTATGATATAAATACCCATGTATGGGATGAGTGGATAGTAATCTCCCGAACTAAAATTATTTCCATAAATATTGAATGGAACCAATAAATAATAACGATTTAAATTGTCAATAAAAGCTGAAGAAAATGTGATTAAATCTAATTCCATTAGTGTTCCAAAGGCTGTAATAAAAATACCCAACCCCAGTAAAACAAAACGATTTAATTTTAATAATAAAGGTGTAAGAAGCATGGCAATTGCTAAACAATGCAAGATACCAAAATACACTGTTAGTCCATCAAATCCTAGAGCGATTTCCAGCAAACTTGTAACAGCAGTTAGTCCTAAAGAGACAAGCAATAATTTGCCTCCCCTTCGAAAATTACTTTTAGATAAATTAGCAGATACTCCCGAAACAAACAAAAAGACACCGGATACTAACAAAACTCTAAGAAAAAGAGCAATATCTAGATTTCGATAATCAAAACAAAATTTGCATATGCGATAAAGCCAATGATCAGTTTCCCCATCAAACCAAATATAAAGGAAGACACGGCCAAGGTCATATGTTAAATGATCAAAAACCATTAAAATAAAAGCCCACCCTCGCAAAGCATCGAGTTCCCAAATCCGCTGTTTCTTCATCTTCTTCTCCTTAATAATTAGGTAAGTAATTATAACATAAAGATTTGATAAATTGAAGACAGTTTAAAAAAGCCGAGATAACTCGGCTAATTTTTATTTGTTTTTCACTTGAATTAATTTATCAATGCAAACAAAGATTAGATTAAGCACTATTCCGACGATTGCTGCTGAAGCAATTGCTGGAGCTTTTATTCCAAAAATTGGAATCATTCCGCCTGCAAAAGCAAATGATCCACCGATTCCGATAATCAGAATAGAAGCAATGATTGCTAAGCTTTTTGCATCAAACAAATCGACTTTTTTATCAATCATGATGGCCACACCTTGGGCACCAATTACACCAAATAAATAAATCGAAATTCCACCAATTACTGCACCAGGAATAGAATATACTGTTGCTGATAAAGGCGTAAAGAAAGAAATAAACATTGTAATGATTGCTGCTGCCATTAAAACTTTAACTGAAAAGTTCTTTGTAATGGACATTGTACTAATATTTTCACCATAATTTGTTCCAGCAGGACCACCGATTGCACCACTAACCATATCTCCAATTCCATCACCGATTAAATTCCATCCAAGTAAATCAGCAATTTTATAGCTTTTTTCACCCTTTTTCTCTAAAGCTAAATTATTAACATAAATATCTAATTGATGAAGGTGGGCTGTTGATTCTGGAATGGTAGCAATGGCAATTGGCATAATAGCAACAACCGCCGCCCAAGAAGGTACTGGTAAGGTTAAATGAGGTAATGTGAAAATAGATTGACCACTCAAGTTATCAAAATTTACGAATTTATAACCAGATATCCATCCGACAATTAAGGCGACAACATATCCGCTTAATAAACCCATTAAAATGGGGATTTGTCCCCAAGTTCCCTTTTTCAAATATACAGAGAAAAGAATGGTTGCTAACAAAGTAACTAAGGCAATAACCCAGCTTAAATGTTGCGTCGTTCCAGCAGGAACATTTGTAACATTGTTTAAAGCTGCTCCAGCCAAAGAAAGTCCAATAATAATCGCTACAGGACCAGTTACTGTTGGTGGTAAAATTTTCTCGATTGTTTTCATCGAAAAACGACTAACAATTAGACCAGCAGCAATGGATACAAGACCTGACATAATAATACCGAATTGAGCTTGCCCAATCAAAGAATCGGATGCTACGCCATTTGTCCAGGCTTCAGTAGTTGTTATGGAGCAAATTGCTGCTATATAACTAAAACTTGAACCATAATAAAGTGGGATTTTTCTTTTCGTAATTAGGATGAAGCATAATGTTGCAAGTCCACTTGCAAAAATAGTAGTTGAAACGTGAAAACCAGTTAAAATTGCTACTAAAACGGTAGCAGGGAACATGACAATGATTTGTTGAAATGCAAATAACACCAACTTTAAAAAGGTGGGATTTTCATCAGGCAAATAACCAATGATTTTTTCTTGTTTTTCCATTTTTTTCTCCTTCTCTTTTTTCTAAAAAAAGACGAATCATTAAATGATTTCGTCTTGATTTTTTTAAATAATACCAATAACGGATAAAGCATTAAATACAAAATAAATAATGAATAATCCGGAACTGATCCAAATAATAGGATGGATTTCTTTCATTTCTTTTTTACATAATTTCACAATAATATAGAAAATGAAACCAAAAGCAATCCCAATAGAAATGTTATAAGCTAAAGCCATTAAAACACCTGCAAAGAAAGCAGGAATAGCTTCAGTCAAATCACTCCAATTAATGTCTTTGAAACTAGCAATCATCATAATACCAACAACGATTAAAGCTGGAGCTGTTGCTGCTCCTGGAATAACACCAACAATTGGTGAAATAACGATGCAAAGTAAGAATAATAAAGCTGTGAAAACACTTGTTAAACCAGTTTTTCCACCTGCTTCAATGCCTGCAGCACTTTCAATGTAAGTAGTTGTATTTGATGTGCCTAATAATGCGCCAACTGATGTTGCGATAGAATCAGCAAATAATGCTTTTTCCATTTTTGTTTTAAATCCTTTTCCATCTTCAACGGCTAATAAATCTTCATCAGTGAAGATTCCAGTTCGGCGGCCTGTTCCAATGAAAGTTCCAATAGTATCAAAAGTATCAGTTAGACTGAAAGCAAAAATTGCTAATAATGCCATTGGCCATCGGCTTGGATCACCAATTAATTTTCCTAAACCATCAGGGCCAAAAGCTGCAAATAATGTTTTTCCTAAATCTTTAAAAGGTCCACCAATGTCAAAATTAAATCCTGAAACATTGGTTAATCCCATTGGAATACCAATAAGTGCTGTAACAACAATACCAATCAAAATGGCTCCTCTTACTTTTAATAATAGTAAGACTACCATGATAATTAATCCGATTAATCCTAAAACTGGTACTAAAGTATTAAAGTCTGTTAAAGCAGGTACAACACTTGAATCAATAAAAGCTGTACCAAATGATTCTACCCAATGGCCTGGATCAGCAGTAAATTTAAGTAGCCCCGCATTTTTAAAACCAATATAAGCAATGAAAATACCAATTCCACCGCCAATGGCATGTTGAAGGCTCTTAGGGATAGCGCGAATAATAGATTTTCGGACTTTTGTAACAGTAATTAATACATTAATAAGCCCACAAACAAATACCAATAATAATGCTTCTTGCCAAGTAAAGCCTAAGCCAAAACATACAGTATATGTAAAGAAAGCATTTAAGCCCATTCCTGGTGCTAAAGCATAAGGTACATTGGCAAATAGTCCCATGACTAAGGTTCCGATAACGGTTGCAAAAATGGTAGCTAAGAACACACCGCCAATTGGCATTCCTGTTTGGGAAAGCATGGCAGGATTGACAAAGATAATGTAAACCATAGCGAAGAATGTAGTTGCACCAGCAACTAATTCTTTACTCCAAGTTGTTCCATTCTCTTTCAACTTGAAAAAATTGTCCAATTTGTTCATCTAATCCATGATGACCTTTCTCTTATATTTAGTTTTGGGCGCAAAAGAAAAAGCAAGTATATTACTATACTCGCCAATAAATTCACATGCTAAAAGAGTGGGTGAATTAACCAATAGTCAAGCAATTTAAGGTCGCTTGGTAGAAACTCTGGAACCATATTATCCATATTATATTGGCGAATGCTATTAAA
>JBFXJT010000004.1:52695-89931 GCA_050174575.1 Bacilli bacterium | reverse complement strand
AACATTACATCAGATGTTACCATTACTGCAATATGGAAGAAGATACACACAGTTACTTTTGATGGTAATGGAGGAACTTATGTTAGTGGGAATCTAATTCAATCAGTTGTTGATGGATCTAGTGCAACATCTCCTATCTTTACAAAGGAAGGTTTCATTTTGGAGTGGAATCAATCATTAGTATCCATTCATCAAGATTTGACAATTGTTGCACAATGGATACCAGCTTATACTTATGATTTGATTGACAATCAAGCAATTATTACTGGCTTTATTAATGGTTATTGTCCTGAAATTGCAAACATTCCTGATCAAATTAGAGGATATGTTGTAGTTGGAATTTCAAGTAATGCTTTCCAAAATAATTCAACAATTATAGAAGTAATATTTCCGAACACATTAACAAGTATTGGTGTTCTAGCATTCTCAAATACACCACATCTTGTTCATTTTCAAGTATCTGACAACCATCCAACATTATCCTCAGTTGATGGTATTCTATATAATAAAACACAAACCATCCTAATTATTGCACCAAATGCGAAAACTACATTCAATCAATTGCCAGAAACGCTCTTGGTCATTGGTAATGGTGCATTTTATCGCCATTCAACTATCACATCTATTGTAATTCCTTCAACAGTGAAAATCATTGATGATTTTGCGTTTTATGAATGCAACTTGTTGAATGGCATCAATCTACCATCATCACTAGAAGTGATTGGAGGGCAAGCATTCTTTGGGTGTGAAGGTATCACTTCAATATTTATTCCAAAATCGGTTAATTCTATTGGCTTGGGTGCATTAACAAAGCTCATCAATTTAACTTATATTGAAGTTGATAATGAAAATCAGGCTTATAGTAGCCAAGATGGTATACTTTATGACAAAATCAAGCAAACAATTCTATTGTATCCTGCAAAAAAAGCAGAAGCATATACTTTTCCTTCTTCAGTTCAATTAATAGGGTATTATGCCTTTGCTTGGAATTTATATTTAAATCAAATGATTATTCCTAATGGAGTCACTTCAATAGAGTCAGGTGCATTTTTTGGTTGTACTCAACTAGAATCACTTTCTTTTGGAAAAGATATTCAATTTGTCGGAGTCAATGTGTTTGGCCAAACAACAAGTTTGAGCAGAATCGATGTCTCACAAGAAAATAGTTTTTTAGTAACCATTGATGGTGTTCTTTACAATAAAAATTTAACTCAACTCATTGCTGTTCCATCAGGAAAAGAAGGCGAATTAATACTACAAAATTCCACAACATCAATTTACGGATATGCATTTAATGGTAGTAATCTTCAAACAATAACAATTCCTGATTCGGTTAGTTCTATCGGTGCGTTTGCATTCCAAAACACAAAGACATTGCAAACAGTGTTCATAGATAGTTTGACCCCTCCTCAGTTAGGAGAAAATGTGTTTGTAGAAACCAACATAAATATTCAAATTTATGTGCTTACCAACCTTGTAAACAACTATAAAATTCATGTGCAATGGAAAACTGTAGCTAACTATATTCAGCCAAACCCTAATTTTTATACAGTCACCTTTAATGGGAATGGGGGAACTTTAACAAGTGGTAGTGAATCACAAATCATTCAGCATGGAGCACATGCCGTAGCTCCAATATACAATATGGACGGATACGTTCCTGTTTTTAACAAGCCACTTACATATATTACAGAAGATACACAAATTGAAGTAATATGGAAACAATTATATACAATCACATTTGACAGCCAAGGTGGGGTAGGCGGAACTACTCAAGTTTCCATAACTACAGGAAGTTCAATGCCAAACGCTGAAGCACCAAGTAGAACTGATTATATCTTTCAAGGATATTATACTGGTACAGAAGGAACAGGGACTCAGTATTATAAAGCAAACATGTCCAGTGCAAGAGTTTGGTCTATAGAATCAGATTTTACACTTTACGCTTATTGGCTCCAAGCAACACCCGGTCTTGTTTATAGTTTAAATAGTGATGGAACATATCGGATTTCTGGATATAATGGTGATTCAAGTAATGTTCTTATTCCTCAAATATATCAAGGAGCTGAAGTTACCGCGATTGGAATTGCAGCATTTAAAAACAAAATTCATGTTACTAGTATCACTTTGCCAGATACTATCACAAGTATAGGCAAGGAGGCATTTTTTGGTGCAACAGAAATTCAATCTATCATTATTCCTATTCATGTTTCGCAAGTAGGAATAAAAGCGTTTGGGAATTGTACAAGTTTATTATCAATTGAAGTTCATTCAGATAATCAGTATTTTTCATCATTTGAAGGTGTTCTAATGAACAAAGAATGGACAACATTACTTGCATATCCTGGAGGAAAAACAACGATTTCTTATTCCATACCAATGGGAATTGATATGGTAGAAGAATTTGCTTTTGCATCAAACCACTATCTCGAATCAATAAATATTTCTTCGTCGATAACACAAATCCATTTAAATGCATTTGTTGACCTCTCCAACTTAAGTAAAATTCTCGTAGATTTGAATTGTATGCATTATAAAGTGATGGATGGTATTCTATATAATTTTGATCAAACAATTCTATTGTTTGCTCCTCGAAAGCTTTTGACTGAAGTAGTAATTCCATATGGGGTTATAAAAATCAATGATTATGCTTTTTATAAATCAACAGATTTAAAATCCATCGAATTTTCTGAAACAATTACACAAATTGGGCAGTATGCATTTGCAAATACAACTTCGCTTACCTCTCTTATTCTTAATGAGCAGTTACAAACTATAAATTCATATGCCTTTTACAAATCAACATCATTGACATCTATAACTATTCCTAAAGCAGTCAATAATATTGGTACGTATGTATTCTATGGATGCTCTTCACTGACATCATTCGAAATTACTAATCTTGCAACTACTATAGGAAGCAATTTGCTAACTGGTTGCTTTAATCTTCAAGTATTAAAAATTCCACTTAAGAACACTTACAATTCGGGAAACAATAGTTATTTTAAGTACTATTTTGGCGCAATCAATTATTCTTCTAATGTTGTGATTCCATACTTTATTGATGAGATTCATATTATTGAAGGTGTTCAAGCGATTCCAGCTTATGCGTTTTATAACTGTAATATGAATACCACGATTACTTTACCTAGTTCAATTACATCAATTGGAAATCAAGCATTCTTTGGATGTAAAAGCATAACGTCACTGCAACTGCCAAAAAATATAGATGCCATTGGCAATCAAGTTTTTATGGGAATGGAACTGTTGGAAAGCATTCAAATGGAAACCGGGAACACACATTTTATATCCATCGATGGTGTACTTTATGATGCATCAATTACAACATTAATTGCTTATCCTGCAGCAAAAGAAACAGCACACACCATACCAACATCCGTAACATCAATTGCTTCTTATGCCTTTGCTTATCAACAATACATAACATCTCTAGTATTAGAGGAGCAGATATTATCAGTCGGGAATTTTGCCTTTAGTCATATGGCAGCACTAACATCCATTTCTATTGGGTCCAATGTAAATATCATAGGAATAGGTGCATTCAGTTACAATTCTAAACTGGAATTTATTCTAGTGAATGAGAATAACAATTATTTTAAATCTGTGAATGGGGCATTGTATAACGAGGAAGGAACAATTTTCATTGCTCATCCTGGGAAAAATGAAACTACATCTTTTATTGAATCAAATACACAAATTGCTTCATATGCTTTTGCAGGAAGTAATTTGATTTCTATTACAATTCCGAGTACTATTACTGTAATCGGAGAAAATGCCTTCTTTAACTCGATTCTCTTACAAGAAGTAACAATGAAAGGTGCAACACCACCATCGCTTGGAGTAGAAGCGTTTCACAATACATCTTCAAATCTCAAAATTTTTGTTTATGCTAGCGTAATAAATCGATATCAAGCTGCAACCAATTGGAGCACATACAACACCCAAATTACCCCACTTTATGAATCGTTTACTGTTACTTTTATTTATAATGAAGGGAACTTGATTAGTGGTGATTTGGTTCAAACAATTGAATATGGTCTTGCTGCAGTAGTTCCTAATTTTGTAAACGATGGATATCTCATCAAATACGACAAAAGTTTTGATTTTATTACAGAAACAACAATAGTACACGTAAGTTGGGAGTTTATGTTTACATATGATGTTGATAATGATGAAATAACAATTACAGGAATAATCCCAAATAGAAATATTGAAAATGCTATCATTCCAAACACACATGAAGGGAAATTGATTACTAAAATTAACAATAATGCATTTTCCAACAACCAAACAATGAAAACAATTTTTCTTAATGAATATATTAAGGAAATAGGTTTAGGAGCATTTCAAAACTGTAGCAAACTTACCAGCATCTATATTAATGACAATCACCCATTGTGGGCTTCAGAAAATGGTATTCTGATGAACAAAGATAAACAGGCTTTAGTTATATATCCTACAGGAAAAGTAGGTGTTTATGAAATACCGAGTGGAGTAATTGAAATTAGTAATTATGCATTTTATGGTTCTGTGGGATTAACAGAGATTTATATTAGGTTTGAGGGATTGCAAACAATAGGAGATTATGCTTTTGCAGATTGTGAAAATCTTGAAAAAATTGACATCAACTTAATGACCCCTCCAAACATTGGAAATCATGTTTTTGAGAACACTAATGATCAACTTAAAATTATGCTGAGGATTGATTTGTTTGATATATACAACACACATCCACAATGGTCATTATATTCTGGACTCTTAATGAAAAAAGAACCACCAAAAATAGTGTTGGCATCGACAGGAGATTGGTTTTCTATCGCAATTACTGAAAATGGAAAAATATTTTCATGGGGTTACAATTATCGAAATAGGCTAGCCTTAGGAATTTCCAATAGTTTAGTATATAAAACACCACAGCATGTCACGTCTTCATTTGGTTTATATGATGATGAGAAAATCGAAAAATTATCATCTGCAATCCAAAATTCAATTTTATTAACATCCAAACATCGCGTATTCACATGGGGATTTAACGATAAAGGACAATTGGGTAATGGGTCAACAAGTCCGTCGATACTGCCAGTTGATATTACATCACAGTTTAATTTGTATGAAGAAGAATATATAATCGATGTTGATGTAAATTACTTTAATGCCAGTGCTATTACTTCATTACATAGGGTTTTTGTGTGGGGAGTAAATTATTATAGTCAACTTCTTGATGGTACTTTTACGAACAGTTCCGTTCCGTTAGATATTACTAATAAGTTTGATTTAAATCAAGCGGATTATATTATCAAAATAAACGGTGGTATTAATTATTTTGTTGCATTATCAAAGTTAGGAGAAGTGTATACTTGGGGATTATCTAGCACTGGACGGCTTGGATATACTCCAAGTTCAGGGGAAACAAGAATTCCACATGCCATAACCAATAATATTCTTTTATTGTCCGATGAAAAAGTGATTGGCTTAGATTGCGGAGATACTCATACTATTGCATATACTTCTGAAGGACGTTTGTTTAGCTGGGGATTAAACCTTGGTGGCGAATTAGGTCTAGGTTATGAAAGCTCTTATCAAATAATTCCATCACTAATTCCATTTTCTTTAGATGCCAGCGATGCAATAAAATTTTTAGTTGTAGGTGGTAATTCAAATTATTTATTTGCAGAGTCTAACCGTACATTCGTTTGGGGAAAAAACAACAACAATCAACTTATCCCAATAAGTAATACTACAAATATTAATTGCCCATTTGAAATTACTAATTATCTTTCATTATTAGACGGAGAATTAATTACAACGGCATGCACTTATGATAAAATATTGATAGTTACATCATTTGGACGTTTACTTGGCTGGGGATCGAATTTTAATTATGGGTTAGCTATGCCCTCTGATTATTTAAAAGTTGGTTTTGTTGCCGATATTACAAACCAACATCCAATTGCATTTTATGGGTAATCAAATTAATTCAAAAATAATCATAAAATCTAAATGATTTTTGATATGAATTTATCTCAAATTAAATAAGGTTCGAATTTATTGATTTCAATTGAGAAATTTAAAATTTGATTAAAAAGAGTTCGTGTTTTCTAATAGGTTTTACTAAAAAACCCACAAAAATTGTAAAGAAACAATAGTAGCAAACAGATTATTCTGTTTGCTATTTATTTTGCCCAATTTGGCCATACATTTTCATTGACCTTAAAGGCATTTTAATGTATAATTGACGAGTAGACTATAATTGTAATAATTATATATTAATTATGGAGGAACATGAAAGAATGCAAAGAATCATGATGGTTATCATTGATTTTTGGCAAGTCTCCATTTATGTTGTTGTCTCCCTTTTGCTAGTTGTTATCGGTCTTGCAATCGGTTACTTGGTTTTCAAAAGACAATATGAAAAAGCGGGAAAATCCGCAACCAAGTTAATTGATGATGCTAAAAAAGTTGCTGAAGAAAACCGAAAAAGTGCTTTAATTGAGTTTAAACAAGAAACTTTCAGATTAAGGCAAGAGAATGAAAAAGAAATCCGCAATTTAAAACAAGAAGCTGAACGTGAAATTAAAGACAAACGCCGTGCCACAGCGGAGTTAGAACAAAAGTTATCCCAACGCGAAGAGCGTTTGGATAATCGGATGTCCAATCTTGATAAACGTGAAGAAAATCTTAATCAAAAAGAACAAAAAGTTGAACAAAGAAAAAATGATTTAGATAAACAATACAGCAAAGTGGAAGAACTCATTGAAAGTCAAAACAAGAAATTATTGGAAATTTCTGGCTTAAGTGTGGAAGATGCCAAAAAAATTATTATTGAACGTGTTGAAGAAGACATGGCAATGGAAGTTGCCCAAATTATTAAAGATGCTGAAGACAAAGCCAAAATTGAAGTTAATCGTAAAGCCCAATGTCTACTGGCTAATGCGATCCAACAATATGCTGGTGAAATTGTAAGTGAAACAACTGTTTCGGTAGTGCCACTACCGAACGATGAAATGAAAGGCCGAATTATTGGTCGTGAAGGTCGAAACATTCGCGCTATTGAAGCTTCGACGGGTGTCGATATTATTATTGATGATACCCCTGAAGCCGTTGTTCTATCATCTTTTGATCCGATTAGAAGAGAAATAGCTCGTAGAACAATGGAAACATTAATTGCTGATGGCCGTATTCAACCATCCAGAATTGAAGAATTAGTAAGTAAATTTAAAAAAGAATTAGATGTGGAATTAAGAGAAACCGGTGAAAAAGCCGTCTTTGATACAGGAATTGGCAAAGTCCATCCTGAGATTGTGAAATTAATCGGTCGCTTAAAATTCCGAACAAGTTATGGCCAAAACGCTCTTTCCCATTCGTTGGAAGTTGCCTTTTTATGCGGCAAAATGGCTGCAGAAATCGGCGCTAACGAGATTTTAGCAAGGAGAGCTGGTTTATTACATGATATTGGAAAAGCCGTTGATCATGAAATGGAAGGAAGCCATGTGGATATTGGAGTTGAGTTAGCTAACCGATTCCATGAAAATCCCGTTGTTATTGATGCCATTGCTTCCCACCATGGCGATAGTGAACCAACGTCCATTATTTCGCAACTAGTAGCAGCAGCCGACACTATGTCAGCAGCGCGACCAGGTGCACGCAGTGAATCAATTGAAAATTATATTAAGCGTTTAAGTAAACTTGAAGAAATCTGTAACGAGTTTAAAGGTGTCGATAAGGCTTATGCGATTCAAGCCGGTAGGGAAATTCGCATTCTTGTTAAGCCAGAAGAAATTAACGATGTTGAAGCACACAAGTTAGCTCGAGACATTAGAATGAAAGTTGAAGGAAACGTCAACTATCCTGGAACCATCAAAGTGACGGTCATCCGGGAAACAAGAGTCCATGAAATTGCAAAATAAAAAGTGGTAGTTGTCGATTGTGGAAAGACAATTAACACCAAAAAACAAATTAGGGAGTGTGCTAACGGCATGCTCCTTTTTGATTTTTATATTAATTTTAGCTTGTTTATTGTGAAACTTTTGGGTCTATGATATAATTGACGAAAGGTTGGTATCAATATGAATGTCTTAATCATCGGGGATGTTTTCTCAAAATTAGGCCGAAAAAGCTTAGAACACAATTTAAAAATCCTAAGAGAAACAGAAAAAATCCATTTTGTGATTGTGAATGGGGAAAATGCTTCCCATGGCCGGGGTTTAAACGAAGGCCATTATAAATGGTTTCTTGATCAAGGAGTCCAAGTTATCACTTTGGGGAACCATTCCTTCAGTAATCGAGGCATTTTTAAATATATTGATGAAGCGAAAAACTTAGTTCGTCCTGCCAATTTTAATGAAGATGCCAAAGGACAGGGATATGTCACAGTTAATTTTAACCATTTGTCGATTACCGTTATGCAAATGATTGGGCAAGTATTTATGAATGGTGAAGTAGCTTCTCCGTTCTTAAAAGCTCAAGAAATATTGGATAATATGAAAAGCGATATTTACATTTGTGACTTTCATGGAGAAGCAACCAGTGAAAAAATTGCTTTTGGTTATTGCTTTGATGGTAAAATGCAAATTATTTTTGGGACTCACACCCATGTTCAGACAAATGATGCAAGAATTCTTGACCAAGGCACGGCCTTTATTACCGATGTAGGGATGACTGGTCCTTTGGATGGGGTCATCGGTGTTGAAAAAAGAATTATTTTAGACCGGTATTTAAATAATGGTTTAGAGAAGTTTTCTCCTCAGGAAACAGGGAAAACCCAATTTTCCGCTGTGCTTGTAGAAATAAACGAAACAACAAAAAAAGCAACAAAAATAAAAACGATACGAATAATTGATTAAAAAGGAAATGATTATGGACAATAAACTGCCAATTCTCACAACTGATCGTTTAATACTAAGAGAAATTGAAGATAGCGATTATATCGACATGTTTGAGTATGCGAAAATACCTTATGTAGGGCCTGCTGCTGGCTGGCAACCGCATATGTCGACGGCCGAAACAAAAGCTGTTATCAAAATGTTTCAAGGTAAGAAGAAATATGGTCAATTAGGTGTTTTTGCTATTATTTTAAAAAGTACGAATAAAATGATTGGCACAATTGAACTGCATACTTATACCATGGGACATAAAGCTGAATTAGGGTATACAATTAATCCCTTTTTTTGGGGGCAAGGTTATGCGGTGGAGGCATCAAAAAAAATCATTGCTTGGGGTTTTGATACTTTAGGTTTAAAACGAATCGAATGTACCACTTTCACAAACAATATTCAATCACGCCGAGTATGTGAAAAACTGGGATTAGCTTATGAAGGGTTAAAACGCAAGGGATATCTTCTTTATGATGGATCCATTGGGGATTTATTTTGTTATTCAATTATTGACGATGAGTTTTATGAACGAATTCGCAATGATCAATGGTGGTAAACATGAAAAAAGTTTTGCATTTATTACTCTTACTTTTTCTTGTTTTTACCGTTTCGGGTTGCACGTTCATCAACAATATATTTGATCCTAAAATTGATACAGAAACATTAAATTATATTAGTACAGTTGTTTTGAATTCCAATCTAAAAATAAAAACAACAACTTATTCTAAAGTCTTAAATACAGAAATTCCCGGCCCTTTGCAAGGGACGGGAAGTGGCGTCATTATAAAAAACATTGATGAACGTTACTATCTCTTAACAAACTATCATGTTGTTGTCTTATCGGATACCTATTATCACCGATATACGGTTGAAGATATTTATAACAATGTTTCTAGTGCGGTGTTGTTAGCAAATGATCCAGATTACGATTTAGCAATCCTTAGGTTTGAATCAACTGAAGAAATGGAAGTTATGCCACTAGCAAGTAGTGATCCTAAAGTTGGCGAATTAGTTTTTTCTATTGGTAGCCCTTCTGGAAAGCATAACATTATTACTGCTGGAGAAGTCTTAGCTTATCAGTCAATAGACTATGTAAGTTATGAAGTTATAATCCATGATGCGATTATTCGTCATGGTAGCAGTGGCAGTATGTTAATTAATGACCAATATGAAATTGTGGGTTTAAATACCTGGGGTTTTGATGATGAAGAAGAAATCGATGATTATGTAATTGGTGGAGCAACGCCCGTTACAAAGATTGTGGAGTTTTTAGAAGCCAATGGGTTTATCAGTGAATAAGGGGGAGACCCCTTTTTCACATGCTATTTCGATTGCAAAATTGTGAAAAATCAGGTATAATAACTAATATTAAGGTGAATAAATGAGTAAAGATTATAGTAAATATTTTGGTCCATCACTGAAAGATGCTCGTAAACGATTAAATAAAGAAGTTGAAAATATTGATTTTGAAATGACTGAATCATTAAAAGGACTTGGTCAAAACAAAAAATACTTAATTAAAACATACGGATGTCAAGCAAATTTATCGGACAGTGAAAAATTAGCAGGAATTTTGGAACTGTTAGAATTTCAACCTACTGAAATCGAAGAAGAAGCTGATGTGATTATTATCAACACATGTGCTATCAGAGAAAATGCTGAAAACAGAGTGTTTGGGGAAATTGGCCGGATTAAAAGTTTAAAACGTCATAACCCCGATATGCTATTAGTTCTATGTGGTTGTATGCCTCAAGAAGAACGGGTTGTGCAATTAGTTATGGAAAAACATCCGCAAGTTGATATCGTTTTTGGTACACACAACATTCATAAATTTGGGGAGTATTTATACGATGCTTATTTTTCTAAAGAAAAAGTTGTTGAAGTTTTTTCTAAGGAAGGCGACATTGTAGAAAAAGTGCCTATAAAACGAGCACACAATAAAAAAGCTTGGGTTAACATTATTTATGGGTGCGATGAATTTTGTACATATTGCATCGTTCCTTACACAAGAGGGAAAGAACGTTCCCGTTTACCAGAAGATATTTTTGAAGAAGTAAACGAATTGATTGACCAAGGTTATCAAGAAATAACATTGTTAGGCCAGAATGTCAATGCTTACGGAAATGATTTCCAAGATCGAAATTATCGTTTTGCTGATTTGTTAAATGATTTAAATAAAATGCCGATTGCAAGGGTTCGCTTTACTACTTCCCATCCCAAAGATTTAGATGATGAGACAATTGCTGTTATGGCTAAAAGGGGCAATATTATGCCGTATTTGCATCTTCCGGTCCAATCTGGAAGCAATCACGTTCTTAAACGAATGAACCGAAAATACACTAAAGAAGAATATTTAAATAAGATTGCGAAACTCCGCGCTCTCATCCCCGACATTTCGCTTACAACAGACATTATTGTGGGATTCCCCGGAGAAACCGATGAAGACTTTGAAGAAACTTTAGATTTAGTTAGAAAAGCTAATTTTGAAGGCGCATATACGTTTATATTTTCGCCAAGAAGCGGAACACCAGCGAGCAAATATGAAGATACCCTTGATCCAAAAATAAAAAAACAACGATTACTGACATTAAACGCCTTAATCAATGAAGGCTATTTAAGAGGAAATAAGCGTTTTGAGAAAGAAACCGTTCAAGTTCTTGTAGAAGGCGCGAGTGATAAAAATGATAAGCTTTTGACGGGATACACAGAACACAACAAACTTGTCAATTTTGAAGGCTCTCAAGAATTAATTGGGAAAATAGTATCAGTAAATATCGAGAAGGCTTTTAGTTGGCATTTAAGAGGGAAAATAGTATAAAAAAGAGCATTAAATGCTCTTTTTTTGTCATTTATTACATTCGATCTTTCAAAAAAATGCGGCCAATTAATGGTCGTTTTGTCTTTTTTATGGCGTTCTGCGGACAAACTTCAGCACAACACCAACAACGAATACATAAATTTGTTTTTAATTCTGGGAATTTTCCCGGTTTAATTGTCATGGCTTTCGGGGGACAAATCCTCGCACATTCACCGCATTTGATACAAATGTTATAATCAATTTGTGGATGTTCCAAAACAAAATTTCGCAAAGGTTTAATTTTCAATAGTTTTAAACCAAGTTGGCTAACAGTATTTTCTGGCGGTTTGAAAAATAAATTTTGAAATGCTGTTACTGATTCGCCAACAATTGATATGTTGTTTAAATCGCCTTCACCATAACCACGTTCATGGGCAATTTTATTTACATAAGCTTTTTCAGGGTCTAAATGCATGACCTCAAGGGCAACACGATCCAAACTAACCGCATCAAGTGAAGCAAGAATTACTCCTGCTGGTTTAGGATAACCGGCAGAAGATGGTCCGTCACCTTCCAATCCTACAATTCCATCACAAATATGAATAACGGTTTTATTTTTAAATTCGTTTAAGAGAGCTCCGTATAAATCATTTAATGCTTCACCGAATTGTAAAGGATTGCTGGCTTTCACATGCCAACCGGCTTTGTTTAAACCATAAATAAAACCAAATAAATTTTTTTGGGCGATTGTTACATAAGTTAAACTGTGTGTTTTCAGTTTTGGTAGGTTAATTAAGACGTCCACATCAAGCATTTCTTGGGAAACTTCAAAAAACTGATAAATTTTTGCATTGGTGTTTTGAATTGTCACAAGTTTTTTACCATTAAAAACAGGAATTCCTTCTTGGACGACGACATCATAAACACCGTTTTTTTTCATGACATAATTTATTTCTTTTGTAGCTGGGTTATCCCCAATAATGATATTGGGTGTTCTCGTTTTCACAAGCTGAATGACTGCTTGAACAAAAGTAGGGTGAGTTGTAATACCCATATTGGGGGAGAAAGGACCTAAACCATTTATTTTTATAAATACTTTCGCATCTTTAGGGATTAATTGATCAAGTCCACCCAACAAGTCCAAAGTGTTGTTTATATGGCTTTTTACTTGTTCAAGTTCATATTGGTGGCATTTCGCAAGGGCAACTTTTGTCATATTATTTTACCTGTTTCTTGATTGCTTGGAAAGTTTCTTCACTGATAACATGCTCGATTTTACAAGCATCTCTTTCTGCAAGATCGGCATCAACACCAAATTGTCCTAAGAATTTAGTGATTGTTAAATGGCGATCATAAATTTTAGTTGCTTTTTTATTCCCAGAAACCGTTAATTCAATTGCTCCATTCTTATCGATTTTAATAAAACCAGCTTTTTTTAAAATGCCCAAAGCGCGACTAATACTCGGCTTGGAAAAGGACATATAATTAGCTATGTCAATAGCATGAACTTCGGGTTGCGAAGACTTTAAAATTAAAATAGTTTCTAAATAGTTTTCACCAGATTCTTGGATACGCATAAGGATTACCTCATATTAAAATCATTATACAATAAATAACCATTATTGTATAGAAATAAGATTAAAAACGTTTACCTTTCATTGATTTATTTAAGTGATTATAGTAGAATGACCAAGAGGTGTTAAGATGCAAGAGACGATTATTGTAAAGAACTTAACTAAGACATTTCACTTATCAAAAAAACAAATGAAAATCAACCAAACGACGGAACAGTTAAAAGTTGCTGTCTCTAATCTTTCTTTTTCTACATTTGAAAATGAAATTTTTGGTTTGCTCGGCCCAAATGGTGCGGGAAAAACGACTACTTTAAGGTGCATTGCCACATTAATTAAACCTGACGAAGGAGAAATTTCCGTATCAGGAATTGATATCAAAGAAGATATAAAAATAAAGCGAGAAATTGCTTTTCTAACCAATGAACTAAAGCTTGAAGAACAATTTACCCCAAATTACTTGTTTGACTATTTTTCAAAGCTTTATAACATTTCTGAAGAAGTAGCTATCGAAAGAAAACAATTCTTGTTTGAACGGTTTGGCATAACGAAATTTTCAGAAGTAAAAATCGGCGAATTATCCTCCGGTATGAAACAAAAAGTTTCCATTGTTATTTCCCTTGTTCATGATCCGAAAATCATCATTTTCGATGAACCAACGAATGGGCTTGATGTTATTACTGCTAAAACAGTTACCGACTATTTGTTAGAACTAAAAGAGCAAGGTAAAACAATTATCATAAGTACCCATATAATGAATCTTGTAGAAAAGTTGTGTGACCGTGTCGGGATTATTATCGATGGGAAAATGTTACTTTGCGATCGCGTTGATACCTTATTAAATAATCATCCAGGCAAAGACATTGAAGAAATCTTTTTTGATATTTATAGTGAGGTCAGTCATGAGTGATGTTTTTAAAATTTTTAAAAAAGAAATGGATAAAATCTTTCGTTTCCCACGAATGATTTTTACGTCACTATTACTTCCTGGCTTCATGATTTTTATTATTTATGCTTTTATCGGTCAGGGAATGCAAGCGGAATTGGATCGGACCGAAGAATACATTGGGCAAATTACCATTATTAATGTCCCAGATTCACTTGATTTCGCTTTCAATAATGCCAGTACTTTTAAACTTGTTTTTGAAGAAAAACCTGAGAGCGAACTGAATTCGTTGATTGAACTTGTAAAAGCAGGGACAATTGATGTTTTGGTGGTATATCCTAGTAATTTTGATCAAGATGTCAATAATAGTCTTGATCCTGAAATTGCCATCTATTACGATTCCTCAAAAACGAATTCTGGTGTTTCCTATTCAAAAATGCAAGCAATAATTAGTATTCAAAGAAACAACTTTTTAGAATCATTGAGTATTGATCCAAACATATTTGCGGTTACTGATCATGTTGTTGTGGAAGACAGCAAAATGGCTGCAAAAATTCTATCAATGATTTTACCAATGTTAATAATTTCCTTTATTTTTGCTGGTGCCTTATCAATTGGCTCCGATGCTATTGCTGGTGAAAAAGAACGTGGAACATTGGCAACCTTATTGATGGCGCCTATTTCTCGAACCAAAGTCATTATTGGGAAGATTTTATCAACAGCTGTGTTAACCATTTTTTCAGCAATATCCTCGTTTGTGGGCATTATTGCATCACTGCCGTTTGCAAAAGCAATGTTTGCGATTGAAGGAAGCTTGAGTTATTCTATTTGGGATTATTTAGGTATTTTGCTTATTTTAATCGTCTTATCAATGCTAGCATCCAGTGTTTTACTCATTTCTTCGACTATTGCGAAAACAGTCAAAGAAGCAACGATGTTTGCAATGCCCATTTATTTAGCGTCAATTATGCTTCCCGTTTTAACGATGTTTAGCGAAACCATCAGTGATAAATTTTGGCATTATCTCATTCCTATTTACAATTGTACCATTGGCTTAAAAGCTTTATTATCCATGGAAATATCACTAGTTAATTATTCCTTGATTATCGGATCATCAATTGTTTTTATTGGATTAACCATTTTTCTATTAATAAAATTATTCAAAAGTGAAAAGGTTTTATTCTCAAAGTAATTAATTGACTTTTTCATAAATATTTGCTATAATATCTAATGTAAAATCTTCAGGGCAGGGTGAAATTCCCGACCGGCGGTATAGTCCGCGAGCTTTAAAAAGCATGAATTGGTGAAACTCCAATACCGATAGTAAAGTCTAGATGGAAGAAGAAACCATTTTTTGGTTATTTTTGCTCATGAAGTTTTTTCGTGAGCATTTTTTTATTAAGTGAGGTTATTTATGCTTATTCTTAGTTTTTGGACGGACAATTTAAAAGAAATATTAATTTCTTCAATTTTCTTTATTATCATTGTTGGCTTGCTTGTTGCTTTATCGATTATTCAAAATCATGAAAAAAAGGCACCAAAAACCATCATCATATCAATTGTCACGGTTTTTGTTATCCTTTTTGGTGTTTCTTATGCGATTGCTTTTGATTTTATTAGTGATGAATTACCTGTTCCGATTTTTAAAATTGCCCTTATTGATTTTCTGATTGTGTTTGCTTATTGTGGGATAACATTATTGATTATAAAAAGTCACAAGCAAAAAACTAATGAAAAAGCAACAACTAAAATTGCAATCTTAAGTTTACTTATTGCTCTTTCTAGTGTGCTAATGATGATGAGTATTCCCATATTTCCTCAGGCAAATTTCTTAAAATTAGAATTAAGTGGACTTGTAATCTTTATGGTGCTTTTGTGGTATGATTTTAAAACAGCCATTACAGTTTCATTGTTTACCAATTTTATTCACGTTTTTATGCCTAGCTCAACGGCCCCTTTGATTCCATTTTTAGATGAAGGCGTCAACTTTATTGCGACTGTTGCCTTTTTATTACCTGCAGCAATCATGTTTCGTAATTTTGACATTCAAAAGAAACCGTCTTCACTTTCCGTCATTATATTAACAGCTATGGGAGCTTTTTTTACTTTAATCTTTATGGTATTGTACAATCATTATTTCAATTTACCGATTATTTATCATCAAGATTGGTGGACATTTAAACAAGTATTAACTATCTTTGGGTTATTCAATTTGATTAAATGGGGATCAGTCGCCATCGTTATTAATGTGTTGTGGAAAAGATTGTACAATTTAAAGTTTGTAGGAAATTAAAAAAGGACGAAAGTCCTTTTATTTTTTTTGAAAATAAGCTGTTGCAATCTGTGCACCTAGCTTTGCATTATTGTAAACTAGTGCTAAATTAGCTTGTAAACTTTTTCCCGATGTTTTTTCTACAATTATTTTTAATAAAAAAGGTGTAACATCTTTTCCTTCAATTTTTTGGGCTTTACTTTCTTCAATAGCAATGTTGATAATGTTATTAATATATTGTTCATCAAGTGAATCAATTTCGGGAATGGGATTAACGATCAATAATCCGCCTTGTAAACCAAGTGTTTCTTTGGTGGCGACAACCAAAGCTATTTCTTCAGGAGTTGAAGCGGTTAATTGCAAAGGAATAGCAGATGATCTTGTATAAAAAGCGGGCAAGACTTTGGTTTGATATCCTATTACGCCAACACCTTTTGTTTCCAAATATTCAAGTGTTCTTGGTAAATCCAAGATAGCTTTTGCGCCGGCACAAATGACTGTCACATTGGTGTTCGCCAATTCTTCTAGATCAGAAGAAACATCCAAAGTTTCTTCATAACCCCGATGAACACCCCCGATTCCGCCAGTCACAAAAAACTTAATATTAGCCATTTGGGCACAAATCATTGTAGATGCAACCGTTGTTGCACCTATTTTTTTAAAAGCAATGGTACTGGCTAAGTCGCGCCTTGATACTTTCACAACTTCTTTTGTGGTACCCAAACGCAATAGTTCGTCTTCACTTAAACCGATTTTAATTTTACCGTCCATAATCGCAATTGTGGCAGGAATGGCGCCGTTATCGCGCACAATCTGTTCAACTGTTTTAGCCATCTTAACATTTTGGGGAAAAGGCATTCCATGGGAGATAATCGTTGATTCTAAAGCAACTACGGGCTGATTAGCCAATATGGCTCTTTTCACATCATCTTTGATATCAAGCAAAGGATTAAAACTTATCATTTTCTTTTCGCCTCATGTTTCTCTATTTTATAGAGATATTATACCATATAAAGAATGAATTGACATTAGGGGATAGCAAAAAAAGCACTTGTTTAGTGCTTTTTTGCTATTTGTGAATAGATTGTTTGGTGAATGTTTTTTAATACGTTACTATCCACTTTGATAAATTCGCGATCATAAGTTAGAAGTCCGTTTGTTTCTTCTTCTACATCGCTTAATTGGGTATAAATGGCAGCACATAATCCTTCTTTAATTTTTGGGATTATTTCTTCTTTATAAAGTTTTTCAATCCCCTGTTGTAAAGACTCATTAGAAGTAAACTTGCGATACCCAAATTCCTTCGTCAAGTGATATGAATGATGAGGGATTTTATGAGTATAACCACCAAATTCGCTTAAAACAAGGGGTCTTGTATCCTTATCAAAAGCCACTTTTTTAAAGTAAATATGCTTGCTTGAAAAATCTGGACCGCCTTGGTCAAACCAACCACTAACAGCATCGATTAAACGTGTTTTATCAAATGCTTTAAGAAAATCATAGTTTTTTTGGCTGTTAAATTGTCCCCATCCTTCATTAAAAATTGTCCATATGATTACGGAAGGATTGCTATTTAATAAGGCAACAGTGTTTGTCATTTCTTCATAGAAGCTTTCTTGAGCTTCCAACTGATCACGTCCAAAAACTTTCAGCTTATTTTGGTCATCACATGTTTTGATTCCTAATAATGGTAATAAAGACATTTTTGGCAGCGAATAACGCCCGCCACTTACCATATCCTGCCATACAAGCATGCCAAGACGATCACAGTGATAATACCACCGACGAGGTTCAATTTTCACATGTTTTCTTAGAACATTATAACCCATTTTTTTCATTGTGATGATATCATCAATGAATGCTTGATCAGAAGCTGGAGTATACAAACCATCGGAATAATATCCTTGATCTAAAACACCACTTAAAAAAATTTCTTCATTATTTAAAAAGAGAGCTCTTCCAAATTGACCATCGCCAATACTGATTTTTCGCATGCCAAAGTAGCTCTCAATCGTATCCGTTTTTAATTCAATCACTACTTGATAAAGATGGGGATTTTCCGGTGTCCAAGCAATAAAATCAGAAAGCAAAATGTGAAAGATTGGTTCTTTGATTTTCTTTTCCACAATTACTTTTTTATTTGATAATATTTTGATAACACCATTAACATCGTTAATGCCAACCAACTGAAAAAAAACGAGACCATCATCAAAAGAAGGGTTGATGATGATGTCTTGAATATGGTTTGATGCTACCGACTCAAGCCAAACAGATTGCCATATACCGGTAATCGGAGTATACCAAATGCCACCAGGCTTTGTGTGCTGTTTCCCGTAAGCTCGGAAACTATGGTTGCTTGGGTCAGTTACTTGAACAACAATTTCGTTTTCTTCCTGCAAAAAGGGCGTAATATCAACGGTAAACGGAAAATAGCCGCCAACATGTTCAAACACTCGTTGCTTATTGATAAAAATAACCGCTTTTTGGTCAACTGCATCAAAATGAAGCAATAAAAGATCTTTTAAAAACTTTTTAGGAAGAACAAAAACAAGGCGGTAAAACAAATATTCATTTGGCTTAATGTGTTTATACACTTTTGAAAGCAAAGATTCAATTGGGAAAGGAACGAGAATTTTTCCGTCATAATGAATTGGAAGAGCATTACTATCTGAAATATGATAGTCCCAATATCCGTTTAAATTTAGATACGAATTTCGTACCATTTGTGGACGAGGGTATTCCTGAAGGGGCGCATCTTCATTAAGCAACTTAGCATATTTTGTATATAATTTATTTGTATTCGCCATCTTAATCAACTTTCACAAACTGTTGAACAATCGTCGTTTGAAAAGAAGTATCAGTAAATGTTCCTGTTTGGTTTCGGCTTAACACATCATCATCAAAAGTAAAAATCTCTTTCGGGAAAATCAAAGCTTCTACTGGATTTTGACCTTCCTCATAAATTAAGGTAATGGTGTTGCCTGATTTTGTGAAAGTCCCAGAAGCAATTACTTCTGTATCTTCTCCTTCGATAAGCGATGTCAAGACAAAAGACCGATTTAATTTTAATTCTAAACGATAATAATCATAATTGTTTAAAATATTAAGAGGTTCGCCAGTTGTCTGTTCCGTATACACAGTGCATTCATAATGGCCGTAAACACCGACTGTTTGTAAAAGAGTGATTCCGAAAAAAGTGAGTGTTGCTAGACCAATGAAAAGAAAAATGGCAATAAAGATTTTTTTACGCATATGATTGTTTTCCTTCTAATTTATAAAATTCCTATGATAGTATAGCATGAAAAGAGCCAAAATAAAAACGTTTTTTTACAATATTAGTTGCATTAATACGGAAAGTGTGTATAATATAACTAGTTAGCATATGCTAACTCGGGAGGTCAATATGCCTTTTTTTGGAATGAGAGGAAGACAGCCTGGTAATGGTCGAGGTGTAGGTCACTTTCATCACCAAACGCCGTTTTCAGGAAACAATATTCCTTTAGGAAATGGTCCTGTAAAAACTTTAAAAGATATAAAAATTGGTAGTAGCGGGATGGTTTTAGATATAAACGCACGGGGTCCTTTAAGAAGGCGTTTTATGGATATGGGTATTACAAGAGGAACCGTTATTCAAGTAATGAAATATGCTCCACTTGGTGATCCGATGGAATTAAGATTACGTGATTACGTGTTGTCAATTCGAAAAAGTGAAGCTGAATTAATTATTGTTCAAGAAGTTTAATTTTTTTAGCGAAGTTTACCTTCGCTTTCTTTTTTGTAATTACAGTTAGCAAACGCTGACTTAAGGAGGAAATATGGTTCGCATTGGTTTGGTAGGAAATCCTAACAGCGGGAAAACAACAATTTTTAATGTTTTAACTGGAAGTAGACAGTATGTGGGAAATTGGCCAGGAGTAACGGTCGCAAAAAAAGAAGGTCACATTGGAAATGACATTCTAATTACAGATTTGCCCGGTATTTATTCATTATCTCCTTATTCAAAAGAAGAAGTCATTACCCGTGATTATCTCTTGTCCGGTCAGGTAGATGTTATTATCAATATAATTGATGGAACGAATTTAGAGAGAAATTTATATTTAACGACACAAATTTTAGAAATGCAGATTCCGACCATTATAGCTCTTAATATGATGGATGAAGTTGATAAACGACAAATGAAAATCGACTTTGGTTCTTTATCCAAATTACTTGATTGTCTGATTGTGCCAATCAGTGCTAAGAAAAATCATGGGTTAAAGGATTTAATAAATAAAGCTGTCATGGTTGCGAAAGAAAAGAAAATTTCCAAGCTCAACATTTATCCTTTAGAATTAGCTTTTACTTTAGATAAAATTAAAAGTCTTTCCCAAGGATCTTTATTTACGGCAGTCAAACTTATGGAAGGCGATCAATTAATTAGTGAATTGTCTAGCGATGCCGAAATAAAAAAGATTATTAAGCAATATGAAACAAAGATTAATGAGGACGGCGAAAGCATTATTGCTAATGAACGCTACCGTTTTTCGGAAAAAGCCATATCACAAGTTTTGATTAAAAAACCTCAATACAACAAAACAAAATCAGAAAAAATTGATGCAATTTTAACAAACAAGTTTTTAGCTTTGCCTATTTTTGCCATCATTATGTTCCTCATTTATTATACAGCAATTACGATTGTCGGCGATAGCGTCGTCGGATTAGTCGAAAAATTATTTTTATGGTTGAGTAACATCACCACTAATTGGTTAACATCCATTGAAAGTCCAAGTTGGCTCATTGATTTAATCAATAATGGCGTTATTGGTGGGGTTGGTGCAGTTCTAGGATTTTTGCCACAATTGTTTATTTTGTTTTTGTTTTTAACAATTCTTGAAGATAGTGGTTATATGGCCAGAGTGGCTTTCATTATGGATCGTATGTTCCGTAAATTTGGTCTTTCGGGGAAATCATTTATTCCAATGCTTTTAGGTACGGGCTGTTCAGTTCCAGCCATCATGTCAAGTCGAACAATAAGTAATGAAAATGAACAAAAAATGACGATTATGCTTGTTCCATTTATTCCATGTGGAGCAAAACTTCCTGTCTTTGCTTTATTTGTTGGTACTTTTTTTCATCCACTTGTTTCCACAAGTCTTTACTTTATTGGCATTTTAGTTGTTATTGTTGTTGGGATGCTTCTTAAAAAAACAAAGTATTTTCGTGGGGATGCTTCCCCATTCATTCTTGAATTAGTAGATTATCATTTTCCTAATCCAAAAAGCGTTTTTTTACAGGTTTGGGAAAGAACAAAATCCTTTTTGATTAAAGCGGGAACAATCATCTTTTTAGCCGCTGTCATCATTTGGTTTTTGTCTTCGTTTTCATGGTCATTCGTCATGGTAACTGATCCTAGCGCTTCCATATTGGCAAGTATTGGTCGATTATTATCATGGATTTTTATTCCGCTGGGATTCGGAAATTGGCAATCGACGGTTGCTTTAATGGTTGGAACAATTGCGAAAGAAAATATCGTTTCAACATTTGGGATTGTCTTAAATACTGGTGAATCGCAACAAGCTTTAATGAGTGCGATTGCCCTACTCTTTAACAATTCCAAAGCTGCTGCTTTCTCTTTCATGGTTTTTGTTCTTTTATCTGCTCCTTGCATGGCGGCCATTGCTGCCACAAAAAAAGAATTGATTTCTTGGAAATTGACACTTGTTACTATTTTGATGCAAACAAGTGTTGCTTATATATTAAGTTTAGCAATCTATCAAATTGCGACATTATGGGCAACATCCAATGCTTTTAAAGTGGGCTTAATCATTAGCCTTTTTGTGGCAATGGTTTTATGGGCAAGTTTATTTTTAATTAGCAATCGAAAAAAATTAGCATGCATCGGTTGTAACCGTTCTGATTGTGACTCTTGTCTTTCAAAAAAGAAATAATTGCGAAGGATTACTTTTTAAGTTATAATATTCAATAAATAGGTGGGAATATGAAGCGATCATTCTTGGTAATTTTGTTAATGTTATTAGCGATTCTTCTTCAAGGTTGCTTTTTTTCGTCCTCTGATAAAATTGATGATGTATATCAAAATTTGTTTCCCAATGCTGACTTAACAAGCGTTACAACGGATTTATTTTTCCCAGAACAAATGGATGGTGTCAATCTTTCATGGTATTCTGACAATTGGGATGCCATTGACAATGAAGGGCACATAACCCGTGGCGAAGAAGATGTCAACGTTATCATTGATGTTGCTTTGGAATATGAAGGGTATGTGGAGTTCCGCAAGTTTTACATCACCGTTTTAAAAAGATCGCTCTTTCCAATTAGCAAAGCGCTCGGTGTTCAAGATGGTGAAACAATTACCATTAACGGAACTGTAATCGGAACCGTCGGCAACGATGCCTATCTTCATGATGGTGTAGATGGCATTCTTGTGAAAAACATCGGGACAAATGCTTTGTTAGGAGAATTTGTTGTTATTAGCGGTACAAAGCAAAGTAATGATGATCAATTGCAAATTGATTTTATGTCAATATTACCAAATGAAGATATAGGCTTTGAGATTGAAAAAACAATAATTACTAATTTTTCAACAATTGATGCTGTCAATGAATTGTATGATTTACAAGAAGTAACAATCGTCTTGACTGATGAAACAAACGCTGATGGTGATTTAATATTAGGATTGTTGGATTCTACAAACAACGAAATGGAATTAGTTATTCGTGCAAATAATCATCAATTTAATACGTTTGTTAATCAATTGGAATTATTGCCAATAGCCAATAAAGTTAATCTTCAAGGTGTCATTTCTAACCATTTAAATAACAAACAAGTTGAACTTGTGCAAGAATCCATCATTGAAGTAATTAATACTGCTCCTCAAGAAGCTTTTTACCCTGAAAGTAATTCTGTTACATTGTTAGATGAATTGCTTGATGAAACAGGTGTAACAGTTGGATTACCGAGTTTAAATGAAGTCAATGCTTTAATCATTCCTGTTGATTTCACTGATTATATCTTTTCACAAACCAATCTTGACCGGATTGAATTAGCTTTTTTAGGGACTTCTGAAGAAACCGGTTGGGAAAGTGTTCAAAGTTATTATCAAAAAAGTTCCTATGGGAAAGTCCATTTTAATGGTACAATTCTTGAACCTTTTCATACGAATAAGGAAGCATCTTATTATTCACAATTGTATAATAAAGGATTTGATGCCGATTATGAGATTGTAAAAAGAGCCCTTGAGTTTTACGACAGCCAAATCGATTATTCTTTATATGACCAAAACAATGATAATTATATTGATGCGTTATATTTCATTTATGCTGCTCCAGTTTATTATGAGGATGTTCTTTTCTCGCAAAACAATGTTGATTTATGGTGGGCTTACGTTTACCAATACTTCACGGACGACTATGAGTATTATGATGGTGTCGAAGCTAATTATTATTTATGGGCAGGTTATGATTTTATTGATGAACCTTTAATCGATGAAACGAATAATATGCAATCTGTTGCTATTAATGCATCGACTTATATCCATGAAACTGGGCACATGTTTGGGTTAGAAGATTATTATGATTATAATGATAGTGTTGGACCCGATGGTGGATTAGGTGGTGCAGACATGATGGACTATACTGTCGGTGATCACAATGCTTTTTCAAAAATGATTCTTGGGTGGACGATACCTTTAGTAGTTACCGAAAAATCCGTGACCCTTACTTTGTCATCATTTGCTACCAGTGGAGATGTTATTATGATTAACCCAAGCTGGGAAGGCAGTTATTATGATGAATACCTTTTGATCGATTTCTATTTGCCTTCAGGATTAAATGAGGCGCATGCTGGATATCGGGGTTTGTTTTCCGAAGCAGGCATTCGGATTTACCATGTCGATGCAACAATCGACCCTAATCAAGGTTCACCACAAAATATGGATGGTTATTATTCTGTTTTCTCGTATAATAACAGTGACACAAATCATAAATTGATAAAAATGATTGAGGCTGATGGAGATTATTCAATTGAATCAACAAACAGAGCGGATAATGATGATCTTTATTCTGTAGGTGATATTTTTGGAAAAACAAGCTATCCTAGTTATCGTTGGCATAATGGCGATATTATTGATTTTATGATTGAAGTTATCAGTATTACTGATACGGAAGCAACAATCAAAATAACATATAAATAAAATGATTCTTTCATAAAGGATCATTTTATTATTTTAGGATGTAATTTTTCTTAATTTATGATAAAATAACTTGAAGAAAAAGGTAGGAAATTATGGAAGACAACGCAAAAACCTTAACTCTAATTGACGGCAACAGCTTAATGTTCCGGTCTTATTATGCGACAGCATATACTAATAACTTAATGAAAACAAGAGAGGGCTTATACACCAATGCTCTGTTTGGTTTTTGCAATATGCTTAATAGAATGCTCACAGAAGAAATCGAGTATGCTTTTGTGGCTTTTGATGCTGGAAGTAAAACCTTCCGTCATCAACAATTTTCTGACTACAAAGGCACAAGAAAACCTCTCCCCGAAGAGCTAAGAATCCAAATTCCTTTAATAAAACAATATTTGGATATTTTAAAGGTAAAAAGAGCTGAAAGCTTTGACTATGAAGCCGATGACTTATTAGCAAGTGTTGCGACTTATAATAAAAAGCAATTTGATCGTATTCGGATTATTACTGGTGACCGAGATTTATTGCAAATGGTTGACGAAAACATTTCCGTGTTTTTAACAAAAAAAGGCGTTGGAGAACTCGATGAATATAACTTTGAAAATTTTTATGAAAAAACAAAGTTAACTCCGAGCCAAATAGTTGAATATAAAGCAATTGCTGGGGACAATTCGGACAATTTACCAGGAATAAAAGGGGTTGGAGAAATCACCGCCATCAAACTATTAAATCAATATGAAACTTTAGATAATATTTATGAACATTTGGACGAACTAACGTCAAAAATGCGACAAACCTTTATTGATAATAAAGAAATTGCCTATCAATGCCGTTATCTCGCCAGCTTGAAAAAAGACATCGTTCTCAGTTGGCCACAAACCGAATTAAAAATAGGACAATATGATCTTGATGAATTAATGACTTTCTTTCAAAAAATGGAATTTAACAATTTTTTAAAGAAACTGAATACTAAAAGAACAGCCATTAAATCAACATTAGCTATCAATATTGACGGCTCATTAATGCCGATTAAAGAACTATTAAATGATGATGGCTATCTTTCTGTTGAATTTTTTGGGACAAACTATTTTTCGGGGACTTTTTTAGGATTAGGATTAATAATCGGTCAAAATCAATTCTTCTTTACAAAAAACTTTCTTGCAAATAATGCCGATATAAAAGCTTATTTAGAAAATGACCATTTTCATAAAAAGACGTTTGACTTAAAAATGCTTTATTTTGTCTTAAAACAGATTCATATTGAGTTAAAAGGAGCAAATGACGATTTTTTATTGGCAAGTTATATCATCAACCCAAGTTTTGCGTTTGATGATCCGAAGAAAACATTTGATAACTTTGGACC
The DNA here is from genome assembly GCA_050174575.1 of Bacilli bacterium. Lineage (GTDB taxonomy): Bacteria > Bacillota_I > Bacilli_A > ML615J-28 > CAG-698 > UBA2253. The sequence goes on along the minus strand of JBFXJT010000004.1, from coordinate 63,960 downwards.
AAATACTTTAGCATATTACGATAACATTTATGGTGCCAATACGAAAATGAAGGTTCCTCCTCTTTTAGAATATGCGAAATACAGCATTGAAAAATGCCTTGTCATGAAATCACTAGATGAAGATCTCCATAATCAATTATCGAGCATCGATTGCTTGCCGTTATATGAGTTAGAAATGAACCTTTCGTTTGTGCTCTCTAAAATGGAACAATCCGGATTATTAATCGACTTAAACAAATTGGAAATGGTTGGGAAGCAGCTTGTAGAAAAAGCAGAAAAGATTGCTTCTGACATTTATGTAATAGCGCAAGAACAATTTAATATTAATTCCCCAAAACAATTGGGCGAAATACTATTTGAAAAACTTCATCTTCCTCATGGAAAGAAAAACAAAACAGGTTTTTCAACAAACGTCGATGTTTTAGAAAAACTTGCGAAAGATTATGAAATTGCACAAAAAGTGTTGGAATACCGTGCTTATACAAAACTTATTTCGACTTACATCAATGGCTTAAAAGAAACAATGGATGAACATCAGTTTATTCATCCTTTATACAAGCAAGCATTGACGCTTACTGGAAGATTATCATCCGTTGAACCCAACATTCAAAACATGCCCATCCGCAGTGAAGAAGGGCAAGTTATTCGCTCGTTTTTCATTTCTCGCTTTCCAGAGGGAATGATTTTAAGTGCCGATTATTCGCAGATTGAACTTCGTGTTTTGGCGCATATGGCTAATGATGAAGTTATGATTGAAGCCTTTTCCCAAGCTTTTGACTTTCACACACAAACAGCAAGCACAATTTATGATGTTTCCGTTGATAAAGTAACAAAGGATATGCGACGGGTTGCGAAAGCCATTAATTTTGGCATTATTTATGGCATGAGTGCTTGGGGTTTAAGTGAAACAATTAATATTTCTCCGCTTGAAGCTAATATTTTCATCAATAAATATTTTTACACTTTCCAAAAAACAAAAGCGTTTTTAGATGAAATCATCAAAAATGTTAAACGTGACGGTTTCACAAAAACTATTTTTCAAAGACGCCGTTACATTCCTGAAGCACTGTCAGATAATATGAATCTACGAAGCTTTGGTGAACGCACAGCCATGAATGCCCCCATTCAAGGAAGTGCTGCCGATATCATTAAAGTTGCGATGATTAATATTGATAAACGCTTAAAGAAAGAGCATTTGCAATCACTGATGATTGCCCAAGTTCATGATGAACTGCTATTTGATTGTCCTAGTAATGAAGTTGAGCTCATGAAAACATTGGTAAAGGAAGAAATGGAAAAAGCTGTCACATTAAAAGTCCAACTAAAAGCAGAAGTCAATGTTGGCAAAACATGGGAAGACACCAAATAAGGAGAACTATGGATATTATTAATTTTAGAAGAAGTGTTCGCTCATTTATCGATCGTCCCCTTGAACAAGAGCAAATCGAACAATTATTACGAGCAGGAATGCAGGCTCCAAGTGCGCATAACCAACAACCTTGGCATTTTTTAGTCATTCAGAATAAAGAAACGTTACTAAAAATGTGTGATATTTCCACTTCTACAAAAATGTTTAATGAAGCGGTTTTGGCTATTGTTGTTTTAATGGATAAAACAAATTTAAAACGTTCCATCATGGCTCCTCAAGATTTGTCCGCTGCCACCCAAAATATCTTATTAAAAGCCACGGAACTTGGAATTGGCAGTTGTTGGTGTGGAATTTATCCAATTGTTGAGCGTATGGACAATTTAAAGGCAATCATTAACCCACCGGATTATTTTGAAGTGTTTTCGTTGATTGCTTTAGGTTATCCTAAAAATGAAAATGCATTATGTTTTATTGACCGTTATAATTTACAAAAAATTACTTATGAGAAGTTTTAAATATGCCTGAATTACCAGAAGTTGAAACAGTAAAAAACACTTTAAAACAATTAGTTGTTGGGAAAACAATTATGGATGTGACTGCGCCGTATTCCAAGATTATTCGAAACATGTCTTTTTCTCATTTTCGAGGAATGCTCATTAACGAGACAATCGTCGATATTAAGCGCAAAGGGAAATTGCTTATTTTTGTCTTCCAAAACCATTTATTGGTATCTCATTTACGCATGGAAGGAAAATACTTCTTTAAAACAAACCAAGATGTTGAAAAACATGAACATATTATTTTTTGGTTTACTGATGGAACAAGTCTTCGCTATCATGACACACGCAAGTTTGGGACGATGGATTTATTCCCCACAAATGATTTTGCTTTAGTTTATCAATTAGAACCTCTTTCTAAAGTAGGTTTAGAACCGATGGATGCGAAAATGACAGTGGCATATTTAGAAGAAAGGTTCCATAAATCGACCAAAGCCATTAAAACAGTGTTACTTGACCAAAGCATTATGGCTGGACTTGGTAACATTTATGTTGATGAAGTTTTGTTTTTAGCAAGAATTCATCCACAAACACCTGCAAACAAAGTAAACAAAGACCAAATAGCTACTATTATTACAAGTGCAAAAACGATTTTTGAAAAGGCCATTGCTTTAGGCGGAACAACCATCCGTAGTTTCACGTCGGCACATGCTGTTACAGGACGTTTTCAGAATTCTTTATTAGTTCACACGAAAACTGTTTGCCCAGTTTGTTTTACAACCATCAAAAAAATAAAGGTTGGTGGGCGAGGAACGTACGTTTGTGAAAATTGTCAAAAGCCCTTGACATAAAAATTGAAAAAGCATACACTAAATACACATTATTGGGGGAAATTATGATTGTTGGCATCACCGGATCCATTGCTTCTGGAAAATCATTAGTGACAAATTACCTTCTTGAAAGAGGTTATCAAATTATTGATTCCGATGTTATTGCAAGAGAAAAGCTACAAAAACCAGAAGTTATTGCCATTTTGGAAGCACATTTTGGGAAACGCATTCTTGTTGACCGACAAATAAATCGTCAAGTTTTAGGAGACATCATCTTTAATAACGAACAAGAACGACTTTATCTTAATAGCATTATTCATCCCCTCGTGATTGATGAGATAAAAAACATAACAAAGAATCATCAAGAATTGATATTTGTTGATGTTCCGTTGCTTTATGAGGCTAATATTGAAAACATGTTTCATAAAGTAATCGTCGTTTATGTTAATCCAGAAAAACAATTAAAAAGATTAATGAAACGAGATAATATTGATGAGGACAAAGCTCGACTTAAAATCCAGAGTCAATGGGCTCTAGACTTAAAAAAAGCTAAAGCGGATTTTGTTATTGATAATAGTGGGCGGATTACTCATACCCAATTTCAAGTAGAACAAATCTTAAGGAGATTAAAAAATGAAAATTAGAGATTATTTTTCCAATGATTTTGAAACTGGCGAAGACCATTATCTTCCATCTTTAAAAACAAGGTACTATCGTAGTCGACTCGACGATACGAAAAATACGATTTTAAGATTTGTAGAAGAAGAAAGAGGCGTTGTAAAAGCCATTATTGATGAACATCATGAAATCTTTTTTGTTACTCCTAATTATTCGTCAACAATAACATACGTTAACACAAGAATTGGTGAAACAGCCATTGATATAAAAATAACGACGTATAAGTTAATCCCTTGGGGAGCTGGTAAAAAAATAATTGAAAGAATGTATAAATATTTTGATAGCCGCTTACCTTTTAAGGGCGTTAGCCTTTATCGAGGTTCATGATGGCCATTTCCTTTAGCGATAACTTTAAAATTAGTCAAAACCATAGTTTAAGTGGCGAAGATTATTTTGTTCTATCACAAATGTATTTACCAATCATCGGAATAGATAGTTTTTCATTATACCATCTCTTATTTTCTCTTGATGAAAACGAAACTTACTGCATTAAGAAACTCGTTGATTTTTTAAACTTTAATCAACCATCTTTTTTAGAGCAAGCACTCCATAAATTAGAGGGAGTTTCTTTAATTGATACTTTTTATAATGAACAAAAAGGTTATTTGTTTCACTTAAAGACGCCTTTATCAAGAACATCATTCTTGAGTAATTCGTTGCTTTCTTCGTTTTTAACTTTACAAATAGGCGAGATTGAAACGAAAAAAATGCAACAGCAGCAAGAAAAAACGAACTTCCGTCAATACAAAGAAATGTCTAAAGCTTTTGATGAAGTCTATGATATTTCTGTAGAAAATGTTAATAGTCTTTTTAATCAGATATTTAAAATAAAGAATAACAAATCTATCAAAGTCCTCAATCCTGATTTTGATTACATCATTTTTAAAATGAGTTTTGATACGAATTTTTTTGATTCAAAATTACTTGACGATGATGATTTCAAACAGCATATTTTATCCATCAGTTATAATTACAAACTGACTGAAGAAGAAATGAAATTGGTCATTGAAAAAACAATTGCAACTGACCGCGATTTAAAATATGAAGATATCACAAAGCATGCGAAAGCATTATTCCAAATAAAGAACCGCAACAAACAACCACGGATTATGACGAAAGATCCCGATGCTTTTATTCAAAGTCAAATGGATGATGAATATTTTCATGTCTTTGAAATACTGGAAAAAAAGACCCCTGCCGATCTTTTATTAGAATTATCAGGGATTCAACCGTCTGTTTCGGAAGTGGAAATGTTCCAACAATTGATTGATAATACCAAATTCCCAATAAGTGTCATCAATCTAATGATTTTATATGTTAACAATCTAAAAAACGGTGAAATACCAAGCTATAATTACTTTGAAAAAATTGCCAATGTTTGGGCTCGTGCCGGAATAAAAAATGTGAAAGATGCCCTTGATTTTCTTAATCAACCAAAGCAAACAAAAGAAACGAAAAAAACTGCTTATTCTAAAAAAGAAAAACAGTTACCGGATTGGTATGGACAATATGCCAATCAATTAACTAAAAGCAAGGAAACAGAAACATTGTCAGAAGAAGAAATCAATAAAATTCTTTCTGAAGCACAAAAAAAATACAATTAGGAGTTGTTATGAGTAATGAAACCAAAAAAATCATTGCTGCGATTTTTGAAGACAAACTTTTAAAAAAGTTCTGTGAAAAAAACAATCTCAGTGATGAAGATGTTTTAAACAATTTAAGCCGTTTTTTTATTCAAAAAGAAAACAATGCTATTTGTCTTCCTTGTGATGGAACAAATTGTCAGATGGATCCAATTGGCATGCAAACAAGACTGGAATATAACGGTAATATTGATCTTGTTTATTTTCCTTGTCCTAAATTTGAACAAGCAGTAACAGATAATTTAGAGATGCTCTTTTTTTCGAAAAAGGCTATTTACGAAAACCAAAAATTATTTATCAATAACGAGCGTGTATATGCCCTAAAACACATGGATAATTTTTTGGATCGCTATCAAAAAGGTGTTTTCACAAAAGGCCTTTATTTACATGGAGCTTTTGGCACGGGGAAAACATTCATCCTTTGGCAATTAGCAAAGCACCTAAGCAAAAAAAATGTGAAAGTAATTATGGTTTATTATCCTGATTTAGTTAGAACAATTAAAAGTTATATTACAACATCGGAATTTGAGCCCATGATTAATCGTTTAAAATATATTGATGTTTTAATTCTTGACGATGTTGGAGCAGAAAATAATTCTGCTTTTATCCGTGACGAAGTTCTTGGCCCTATTTTACAATTTCGCCGTGATGCCCAACTGCCCGTTTGTATGAGCTCAAACTACGATTTTGATTTATTAAGAGAACACTTTTCCGAAACAAAAGATGAAATAAATCTAGTTAAGAGTGAGCGAATTTTGGAACGAATTAAATCATTAATGGATCCGATTAAATTAGCGGATAAAAATTATCGTTTATAATTACCAATACAAACTATTTGACAAAATTCAAGTCATGATATATAATTTACCATAATCATACAAGGTTATGAAGTGGATAACATTACTACTTAAGCTGCTTTTTAGCGATGGTACGAGAGTGAAAGGTACCTAAGAGCAGTAGTAATTACTACCATGGAACCGAACTCGAAAGATGTTCCGGTTGCCTCCCCGTTAAGGAGCATGAGTGCAATGACTGTCATATATCTGTCATTGAAACAAGGTGGTACCACGCAACAAAGCGTCCTTTTATGGGACGCCTTTTTATTTAGAAAAGGAGAATTAATATGAACATTCAATTTTTAGACGGAAGTGTAAAACAATTTGAATTAGGAAAATCAGCTTTGGATATTGCTAGCTTTTTGTCTTCATCGCTTGCGAAAAAATCTGTTTTTGCAAAAGTCAATGGCTTAAATTTTGATTTAACAAGACCAATCAACGAAGATGCAACTTTAGAATTGATTACTAAAGATTCTAAAGAAGCTTTTGAAGTGTTGAATCACTCTTGCAGCCATTTATTAGCGAGCGCTATTAGAAAACTGTATCCAAAAGCGATGTTTGGTGTTGGTCCGGCCATTGAAGAAGGCTTTTATTATGATATTAATCCTGGTGAAGGAATCAAAATAGTTGAAGATGATCTTGAGAAAATTGAAAACGAAATGAGAAAAATTGCCAGTTTAGATTTGCCTTTCAAAAGGATGCAATTAACAAAACAGGAAGCTTTGCAATTGTTTTCTCATGACAAATATAAACAAGAAATCATCAGTGAACTAGATGAACAAGAAATCATCACTGCTTATCAACATGGCGACTTTACTGATTTGTGTCGTGGTCCTCATGTCATCAGCACAAAACTTTTAAAAAATGTGAAATTACTTGCTGTCAGTGGTGCTTATTGGCGTGGAGATTCCAAAAATGAACAGTTACAACGCGTTTATGGGACTTGCTTTTTTACTGAAGAAGAATTAACAAACCATTTGCAAATTCTAAAAGAGCGCAGTGAGCGTGACCATCGCAAACTTGGTCGTGAATTAGATTTATTTATGCTTTCTGAATATGGCCCAGGTTTTCCGTTTTGGTTACCAAAAGGCATGATTTTACGTCGTACTCTCGAAAACTTCTGGTATAAGATTCATACAAGAGAAAATTATCAATTCATTCAAACACCAATTATGCTTAATAAAGAATTGTGGGAAATTTCTGGCCACTGGTTTAATTATCGAGAGAATATGTATACTTCCGAAATTGATAAACATCAATTTGCTATTAAACCGATGAATTGTCCGGGAGGAATGCTTGTATACAAAAATAGTATTCATTCCTATAAAGATTTTCCACTACGTGTTGGTGAACTTGGTTTAGTTCACCGTCATGAAGCAAGTGGAGCTTTAAATGGTTTGTTTAGAGTTCGTAATTTCACACAGGATGATGCTCATGTCTTTATGACAGAAAACCAAATTGTGTCCGAAGTTGGTAATTTAATCAATTTATTTGAAGAGATTTATGCTGTGTTTGGCTTAAGCTATCACATTGAATTGTCAACAAGACCTGAACAAAAATACATTGGTTCAATCGAGGTTTGGAATCGTTCGGAAGAAGCATTAGCAAAAGCTTGTGAATCGGTTGGTAAACCATATAAGATTAATCCGGGTGACGGTGCCTTCTATGGACCTAAATTGGATTTTAAATTACGTGATTCCATGAATCGAATTTGGCAATGTGGAACTATTCAATTAGATATGAATTTACCAGAACGCTTTGATTTAACATATATTGATGAAAACGGAGAAAAGAAACGACCAGTTATGTTGCATAGAGCCATCTTTGGTTCACTAGAACGCTTCATCGGCATTATTACCGAACATTACGGTGGTGCCTTCCCAACATGGCTTGCTCCAGTTCAAGTTAAATTAATCCCTGTCAATCTAGAGCGTCACCTAGCTTATACAAATGAAATCAAACAACGCTTGTTTGATGAAGATATTCGTTTGGAAATTGACAATCGTGAAGAAAAATTGAGCTATAAGATTCGTGATGCTCAAACAAAGAAGATTCCATATCAATTAGTACTTGGCGATCAAGAACAAGAAAAACAAATGGTTTCATACCGAAAATATGGACAAAGCGATACAAAGACTGTCTCGCTTGATGACTTCATTACAATGGTTAAGGAAGAAGTAAGAAAGCTTGGCAAATAAGCATGCTCAAAGATCTTTACGTGGAACTAACCCTTTTTCAAGAACGAATGCACAGCAAAAGTAAAAGCAGATTTCGTGATTATTTGCAGACAAAAGCTCAAGAATTGAACCTAAATTACCAAATCAGCCCTAAAAGTTGGTTATCCAAAAATGTCCTTATTGGTAATTTAGAAACTGCTGAGTATGTTTTTACTGCTCATTATGATACACCGCCAAGAATGCCTAATTTCTTAGTAAAAAATATTATTTTTTACAATATATTAATTCTTTTAGTCGTTATTGGCTTTATTTTGCTAAGTATTTTTTTCTCGTTACATCCTTTAATTCCCTTGATTCTCATCATTTTATTTATGGGATATAATTTTGGGTTCCCTGCCATTTCCAATAAATATAATTTTAACGACAACACAAGCGGCGTTTTAACTGTTCTTAATTTGATGCATCGCTTACAAAACGCAAAAACCGCATTTGTGTTTTTTGATAATGAAGAAAAAGGCCTTTTTGGTTCAATTGGCTTAGCACGATATTTGCACAAAAAGAAACTGGATTTTCGCATGCGAAAGTTTATCAACTTTGATTGTGTGGGCAGAGGGAATGTCTTTAGTTTAGATCATTTTAACCGACCACAGTTGGCTAATCAAATTAAAGCTACTTTCGATAAATTGCAGATTAAAAATTATGAATGTGAAGTCCGTAAAGGAAGAGCTTTAGAACTTTCAGACCATTTAGCATTTTCTAAAAACACCCATGTTGGTATTTTTGCTTTAAAAAGAGTAAAAAATAAACTAGTAATCGATAATATTCACTCCCATAAAGATCGTGAAATTGATTTAAACAATATCTTAGTTTTAACAAGACTTATGGAAACCTTTGTCAATCAAAAAGGAGTAATTGATGGAACAACCAATAACGAAAAAATTTAATGATGCAAATTTTTATTTGCTTGCCTTTTTTGGAAGTTTTATTTTATTTAACATTCTTCCCTTAGTCTTTTTAGTAGTAGCATCATTGGCTGTTGAATTTCAGCAACCAGGGTTCTTTGCATCATTTTTAAATGATTATTTAGGTAGCGGCGATCTTGTGTTTACGCCAACAGTTATTGGCATCCTCAATATTTCACAAATGCTTGGCGAAATTTTATTATTAGGTATTTTTGTTGTGATATTATGGAAGCACTTTATTCGTGATGGAAAATTATTTTTTTCAAAAGCTAATTTTGGAAAATATATCGGAATCATCCTTGTTGGTTTTATTGCAATCAATGTTGCAATTGTTGGTTTAGCAGAAATATTTGAGTTGTTGAAAATTGAAGGAACATCGGAAAATCAAAGCATCGTTGAAAGTATGCTATCCTATGATTCCAAGATCTTCATGATTATTACAACGATTTTGTTAGCGCCGATTGTGGAAGAAATCATCTTTAGAAAATTGCTATTTGGCGTTGTTGAAGAAAAATTCCATTTACCACCGATTTTTGCAATCCTTATTTCCGCCGTCATTTTTGCTGCTATTCATGCTGTTGATGCTTTCTTTTTTCAATACCTTGCATTAGCGTTAATCATTGCTGGTTCATATGCTTATTCAAAAAATAATATTTTTGTTCCTATCGGCATCCATTTGATTAATAACGCCTTATCAGTTATTTTGTACTTTTTAAGTGAGGGCTTATTTTAATGGATAAATACGAGCAACTAATTTCCCAAGCCAAATCAGCTTATCAGTCAAATGAGTTATCACAAGCTATTGCTTTGTATGAACAGGCATTTGAAGAAAAAATCATTGTGGAAGACATGGTTGATCTCGGGTTTGTGTATTTAGACGATAAAAACCCCTTTAAGGCTGTTTCTATATTTGAAGAAGCAACAGCTTTCGCATATGATTATGCATTAGGGTTCTATGGATTGGGATTGGCGTACGAAGAGGTTGGACGAAGAAACGATGCCATAAAAGCTTATGAAAAGGTCGTTGAACACGATATTGCCTTTTTTGATGCTTATTTTAATTTAGCATTAATATTTGAAGATCTAGAAGATGAAAAAAAGGCTTATGATTATTATAAAAAAACATTGCTATATTCTCCTACCCATTTTTGGGCAAACCTAAATATTGGGTCATTTTATGAAAAACATGATTTCTTAGAATTGGCTTTAGAGCATACTTTAAGAGCCTACAAACAAAACAAACTCGAAAAAATGATTTCATACAATTTAGGTGTTATTTATGCAAAAATGCGAAAATATGACGAAGCTCTTAATTACTATAAAGAAGAATTAACCAAAAAGGAACCATACATATTAACTTATCTCAACTTAGGTCTTATTTATAAGGATGTTTATAAAGATCTTAAAACAGCACAATATTATTATTTAGAAGGCATTTCCAAAGATAAAGATAATAGTAATTTATGGTACAACCTTGGATGTTTATACGTCATCATGAATGATTTTGAAAATGGTTATAATTGCTTTTTATATGCTAATTTAAAAGACAAATCGCTTCTTAAATATATGAAAAACGATGACGAGTTAAAAGATTTTCGGTTAATGCCGATATATGAAAAATTATTAAATAACATTAAAGGCTGATAAAGCCTTTTTTGTTTTTCTGCTTTTTGTGGTATAATATTAAAAAGAAATGGTGAGGATATGCAGGAAGTAAATGTCATTGGAGCAGGATTAGCCGGAAGCGAGGCAACATATCAACTAATAAAAAGAGGGTTTAAAGTTAATTTATGGGAAATGCGACCAACAAAAATGACGGAAGCCCATCAAACGGGGCTTTTTTCCGAACTCATTTGTTCTAATTCTTTTCGGGCAGCAAACGTTGAAAACGCCATTGGGCTTTTAAAAGAAGAAATGCGTCGTTTAGGATCGCTTATAATGGAGAAAGCAGATGCCACTAAAGTTGAAGCTGGTGGAGCTTTGGCGGTTGACCGCACGTTATTTTCGGAACAGATTACCCAATTTATAAAAAACCATCCATTAGTTCAGGTAATTAATCAAGAAGTTGTAGATATCCCTTTGGGTCCGACAATTATTGCCAGTGGTCCGTTAACGAGTGCGCGATTAAGCGAGTCCATAAAAAACTTTGTTTGTGAAGATTATTTATATTTTTATGATGCGATTGCGCCCATCATTTTTATTGAATCAGTCAATAAAGAAAAAGTTTATTTAAAATCACGCTATGACAAAGGGGAAGCAGCATATTACAACTG
>JBFXJT010000004.1:0-52595 GCA_050174575.1 Bacilli bacterium | reverse complement strand
TTGTTTGTGAAGATTATTTATATTTTTATGATGCGATTGCGCCCATCATTTTTATTGAATCAGTCAATAAAGAAAAAGTTTATTTAAAATCACGCTATGACAAAGGGGAAGCAGCATATTACAACTGTCCTTTTACAAAAGAAGAATTTGATATATTTTATAATGAATTGATTCATGCAAAAAGAGTTATTCCCCATGAATTTGAAATGAAAATTTTTGAAGGATGTATGGCCATTGAAGATATGGCTGATCGTGGCAAAGAAACACTCCTTTTTGGGCCAATGAAACCCGTTGGTTTACGTCACCCAGTAACATTAGAAACACCCTATGCCGTTGCTCAATTACGTCAAGATGATGCCGCTAAAACCATGTACAATTTAGTTGGTTTTCAAACACATTTAACTTTTCCTGAGCAAAAGCGCCTTTTACAATTAATACCAGGGTTGGAGCATTGTGAAATTGCTCGTTATGGTGTTATGCATCGCAACACTTTCATTCATTCTCCTAATATTTTAAATCATTTTTATCAAACAAAAAAAAGGAATGATCTTTTTTTTGCTGGCCAAATAACAGGAGTTGAAGGATATTTAGAAAGTGCTTCTTCAGGAATGATTGCAGGCATTAATATGGCACGCTATTTAACTGACAAACCACTTGTTGATTTTACCAAAAAAACAGCAATTGGTGCGCTAGCAAATTATATTTCTTCTCCAAACAACGCTTTTCAACCGATGAATGTTACTTTTGGCCTATTTACACCTTTGGCTGATGGTCTTCGCAAAAAAGAGCGAAAACAAAGTTATGTCGATCGAAGTTTAACAATTATTAATGAATGGACGGATAAAATTTAATGGATGATGGACAATTAGTTCTCCAATTTATTTCATATTTGCAAAACGAAAAAGCTTATTCGGACTTAACTGTTTTAGCATACCAATCGGATATTCAAGAATTCCGCGATTTTTTAAAAACAAACAATCTCGGAACACTTCTTGAGGTGAAGCCAAACTTTACAAGATACTTTCTTGCAAATCTAAACAATAAGCATTATCGCCCCCGAAGTGTAGCTCGCAAAATGTCAAGTTTACGTAGTTTTTTTAAGTTTTTACAAAACGAAGGCATTGTTGATGACAATGTTTTTAGTGAAGTTACCTCTCCTAAATTAGATAAAATTCTTCCCAAACAAATATATCCGATGGAAATTCAAGCTTTATTTGACGCCATCGATACCAAAGATGCCATGGGAAAACGTAATTTTGCTTTGCTAGAATTATTATATGGAACGGGTATCCGCGTTAGTGAGTTCTGTAGTTTAAAGATTTCCGACCTCGATTTTCATAATAATTCACTTATTGTTATGGGGAAGGGTTCAAAAGAACGGTACTTACCCTTCCATGAAAATGTGAAAAAGGCCGTGATTGATTACCTTCAGTTTGGGAGAACTGAATTACTAAAAAGAGCCAAAACACCACCTACAGAAATCTTGTTTGTAAACTATCATGGAGGACCCTTACAACCAAGAGGAGTAAGGGTGATTTTAAATGATTTAGCTTTAAAAGCTTCCGAGAGTTTAAAGGTTTCCCCACATAAATTGCGTCACTCTTTCGCAACTCACCTCCTCGATAATGGGGTTGATTTACGTAGTGTTCAGGAATTACTCGGCCATGTTAATCTTTCCACAACCCAAATTTATACTCATGTCTCGAAAGAAAAGTTGTATGAAGAGTATATGAAATACCATCCGCGAGCTCAAAAAAAGCCTTCTGATGAATAACATCTTAAGGGAATAATTCCTATTAGAATTCATGTTTTATCCTTGTTTAAAAAAGCGAAAAACATTTGCAAAAAGAGCAGTAATATGATATAATACATCAGGCAATTAAAAAAAATACACACACTAATCGAGATAGTCGTTAAGTACACTAAATGTGGTGCGGTTATTGAAGACATTAGTGGAGGCCAAACAAAATAAAAAGGAGAAAAAAAACATGTCTGTAATTAGCAAAAATCAATTGCTAGAAGCTGGAGTTCACTTCGGTCACAATACTCGCCGTTGGAATCCAAAAATGAAAGAGTATATTTTCGGTGAAAGAAATGGTATTTATATCATTGATCTTGACAAAACAGTTAAACTTGTAGAAGAAGCTTATAAAGCTCTTTATACAATCGCACAAAATGAAGGAACAATTTTATTCGTTGGAACAAGAAAGCAACTTCAAGAAGTTATCAAAGAACAAGCCATTCGTGCTGGTCAATATTATGTTGATCAAAGATGGTTGGGTGGAACGCTAACAAACTTTAAAACAATTCGTAAAAGCATTGCCCGCTTATTTGAAATTGAAAAAATGGAAGCTGATGGCGTTTTCGAAGTTCTACCTAAAAAAGAAGTCATTTTAATTAAAAAAGAAAAAGAAAAACTAGATAAATTTTTCAGTGGTATTCGTGATATGAAGGGTGTCCCTTCAGCATTAGTTGTTGTTGATCCAAAAACAGAACATAATGCAGTAGCAGAAGCAAGAAAGTTGAATATTCCAATTTTTGGATTAGTTGATACAAACTGTGATCCTGATGAAGTTGATTTTGTAATTCCTGCTAATGATGATGCCATTCGTTCAGTAAAACTAATCGTTGGAACATTAGCAAATGCTGTTGTGGAAGCACAAGGCGGAACACCGATTGTTATTGAGTTCACTGATGAACCAGCTCCAGAAGACCGCAGTGGTCGTCGTCCAAGTTACAAGGAAGGCGATCGCGATAACCGTCGTGATGGTCGTTCTCGTCCTCGTTCAAATAATAATCGTCCACGTCCACAACAACGTCCACGTCCAGTCGCTCCTACACCAGCTCCAGTAGCTGAACATGCAGTTGCCCCTGTTGAGAAAAAAGCTGAATAAGGAGATTTAAAAATGATTAATGCTGCTTTAGTTAAAGAATTAAGAGAAAAAACCGGAGCCGGAATGATGGATTGTAAGAAGGCCTTAGTAGAAACTAATGGCAACTTAGAAGAAGCCGTTACTTGGTTACGTGAAAAAGGTATATTAAAAGCCCAAAAGAAAGCTGACCGCATTGCGGCAGAAGGTGTTTGTCATTTTACTGTCAAAGGCAACAAAGCTGTTGTTTTTGAAATTAACAGTGAAACTGATTTCGTTGCGAAAAACCAAATATTCTTGGATTTAGTTGACGAGGTTGGGGAAGCAATCATTAATAGCAAGGCAACTAATACTGAAGAAGCTTTAGTTGTTGCCAGCTCAAAAGGAACCGTCAATGATTTATTAATCAATGCGACGGCAACAATTGGCGAAAAAATTTCTCTTCGCCGTGTTCAAGTGTTTGAAAAAACAGCGGATGACGTTTTTGGAACTTACAATCATATGAACGGTAAAATTGCCGTCGTTAATGTTGTTCGTGGTACAAACGAAGTTGTTGCGAAAGATGTGTGTATGCATATCGCAGCAATGAATCCTCGATATTTAAATCGTGATCAAGTTGATCAAGATTATTTAAAAAATGAACGTGAAGTTTTAGTTCAAGAAACCATCAATGAAGGCAAACCAGCGCAAATAATTGATCGTATCGTTGCTGGTAAAGTCGATAAATTCTTAAAAACAATTTGTTTGGTTGATCAATTGTTTGTCAAAAACCTTGACCAAACTGTTGGCCAATACCTCAAAGCTAATCAATGTGAAATATTATCATATGTTCGCCTTGAAGTTGGAGAAGGAATCGAAAAGAAAAAAGATGATTTCGTAGCTGAAGTAATGGCAGCTGTCAACAACTAACAAAAATTAAGGCACTAGAGCATATAGTGCCTTTTTATCAATAAGAAGGAGGCTACATGAGGAAAAGAATCGTATTAAAATTAAGTGGAGAAGCTTTAGCTGGTGACAACCATGTTGGAATTAATCACCAAAAAGTCAATGAAATTGCTGCAGAAATTAAAAGTTTATTTGATTTAGGTAATATTGATTTATCTATTGTTGTTGGCGCCGGTAATATTTGGCGTGGAAGAGATGCAATCGAATCAGGAATGGATCGTTCAAGTGCTGATTACATGGGAATGTTAGCAACTATTTTAAATGCGCTAGCCCTTCAAAATTCTTTAGAACGCTTAGGCTGTGAAACAAGAACCATGACATCTTTGGAAATTCCTTCTGTCGCTGAACCTTATATTCGTCGCAAAGCCCTTTCTCATTTAGAAAAAAACCGGATTGTTATTTTTGGTGGTGGTAACGGAATTCCTTTTTTCACAACCGATACCACAGCTGCTTTAAGAAGTGCAGAGTTGGGTTCACACTTAATTCTAATGGCTAAAAATGGGGTTGATGGAGTATATGATTCTAATCCTAAAGACAACCATAATGCTCATCGTTATTCCAAAATGACCCATCAGGATATATTGGATAAACATTTAAATGTTATGGATTTAACAGCAGCTACCCTTTGCAAAGAAAACAATATTGATATCCTTGTTTTCGATATGAATGTAAAAGGTAATATTGCAAAAGCAGTTAACGATTTTTCTATTGGAACATTAATATCAAATAAAATATGAAAGGAAAATAACATATGCCTCAAAGTATTATCAACGCTGGCGAAGAAAAAATGAATAAAGCTTTATTAGCTTTAAAAAAGGAATTAAGTTTAGTTCGAACAGGACGAGCAAACCCAAGTGTTTTAAATGGTGTGTTTGTTCCTTATTATGGAGTTCCCTCACCGTTATCACAAATTGCTGCCATCTCTGTTCCTGAAGCACAATTATTAGTTATTAAACCTTACGATCGTGGTATTTTAAAAGATATTGAAAAAGCTATCCAATTAGCTGATCTTAATCTTGTACCGTTAAATGATGGGACGGTCATTCGCATTAATTTCCCGGCTTTAAACGAACAACGCCGAAAAGAACTTGTAAAAGAAATTAAAAATTTTGCTGAAGGAACAAAAATTTCTATCCGCAATATTCGTCGTGACATGGTTGAACAAATGAAAAAAATGGAAAAAGACCATATAATCAGTGAAGATGAATTAAAACGTCATACCGAAAAAATTCAAAAGACAACTGATAAATTTATTGAACAAACTGATGCAATTGCTAAAGAAAAAGAAACTTTGGTTATGGAAATTTAGTTTTTCTAAAAATAAAAGTATTAAGATCAAGAAAGAAGGTCTTAATACTTTTTTTGTGGTTGCTTTTTGTGTAGTGATTTTGTATAATTAGAAAGAGGTGGACAATGGATCTATCAGTTTTATACAATATTAATTATGGAATGTATATTCTTGGTGTAATGGATGATGCTCGGCCATCGGGATGTATTATCAACTCCGTTATGCAAATTACGAGTAAAGACCCCATTCTAGCAATCAGTATCAATCAACAAAATTATTCATTTTCTTTATTACAAAAAACAAACAGATTCAGTATCTCAATATTATCAGAAGATACTGATCCAAAATTAATTTCTCGGTTTGGTTTTTATAGTGGTAAGGAGGTTGATAAATTTAGTGGGTTTGATTACGAAATGTTTTTAGAAACGCCCATTATCACTAAAGATACTTGTGGAATACTCGTTTGTGATGTGTTGTCAATTGTAAAAGCAGAAACACATGCGATAGTAATTGCTAGGTTGCAAGAAACCAAAGTTGGAACAAACAAAAAGCCGTTAACATATGCTTATTACCATCAAGTAATGAAGGGGAAAACGTCACAATTTGCACCAACTTATCAAGAAGAAGCTGCAACTGGCAAGTATGTTTGTGATGTTTGTGGTTATCAACATAATCGCGATATTGAACTTGAAGATAATACTTTTAGATGCCCCGTTTGTGGAGCCACCAAAGAACATTTTTATAAAAAACAATAGGAGGAAAATATGGAATTTAAAGGATCAAGAACAGAAAAAAATTTGATGGAAGCTTTCAGTGGTGAATCACAAGCTCGTAATAAGTATACTTATTACGCATCACAAGCCAAAAAAGAAGGTTATGAACAAATAGCCAATTTGTTTAATGAAACAGCAAACAATGAAAAAGAACATGCGAAAATCTGGTTTAAATTATTGCATGATGGCGTTAAATCAACTGCTGAAAATTTAAAAGATGCTGCTGCAGGTGAACATTATGAATGGACAGAAATGTATGCTGAATTTGCAAAAGTTGCCAAAGAAGAAGGCTTCACAAAAATTGCTTATTTATTTGAAGCAGTATCAAAGATTGAAAAAGAACATGAAGAACGTTATTTAGCACTTCTTAATAATGTTGAAAACGACTGCGTTTTTTCGAAAGAAGATGCAACAGTTTGGATTTGCTTAAATTGTGGTCATTTACATTATGGAAAAAAAGCTCCAAGTGTTTGCCCAGTTTGTGATCATCCGCAAGCTTACTTTGAAATGGTTAAGAAAAATTATTAAATGCATTTTGTCAGTCAATCGACTGACTTTTCTTTTTTATAGGACCCAATAATTTCCATTGTATAAACGGCTTTTTTATGATACTATTAATTAAAGAGTGGATGAAATATGAAAATAATATCCTGCAAAAATTTAGTAAAAAATTATCAAAACGCTAAAGTATTAACAAAGGTTTTAAACAACATTGATTTAACAATTGAGCAAGGGGAGTTTTGTGGAATTACTGGGCCATCAGGAAGTGGTAAAACCACATTGCTATATACTTTAAGTGGGCTTGAAAAATTAACCAGTGGCGATTTGTTTTTGTTCGAAAAAAACATTAACGAATATACAAATAACGAAATTGCTGATATGCGAAAAAATCAAATAGGGTTTGTTTTTCAGTTTTATAATCTCATTCCCAACCTTACAGCATTTGAAAACATTAAACTTGCGCAAATAATTGCTAAATGCGATGATGATGAGAAAGTACTTAATGCATTAAAAATGGTTGAAATGGCGGAATTTAAAGACTATTTTCCAAATGAATTAAGTGGTGGGATGCAACAAAGAGTAGCTATTGCTAGATGCTTGGTCAATGAACCAACGGTCATTTTTGCTGATGAACCAACGGGAAATCTTGATCAAAAGAATGGTCAAGAAATAATGAATATTTTTCAAAAATTGAATCAACAACAAGGAATTACAATTGTTCTTGTTACCCATAGTGAAGATAATCTACATTATTGCACACGACATATCAAACTAACTGATGGGAAAATAATTCATGACGAAAAACTTACGGTTTAAATTTACTTTTGCTTTTCGTAATGCAACCAAAAGTCGTGGGCGGTTTGTTGTTATTTTATTTACATTAATTATGATGTTTATGCTTTCAATCATGCTATTTGGAATGAAAGCATATTTAACTGATATTTTTACTTTAGAATTTCGCGAACAATATCAAGATGTTGATTTAATCGTCACATATGACAATTATTCTTCATCAAGAATTGTCAATTCACGGGTACTAAAAGAAGATTATGACGAATATTTTTCCTCAATCGCAACTTTTTTTAATCTGCATTCTTTGATTAAAGTAGATGAACAATCCATCTACACGCAAATATTTTCTTCTAGTTTAAGTGAATTTGAACGAGTTGTAAAATATGATGTAAGTGCTTTAAGTCCAAATGAAATATTAATTACAGAATCATTAGCAAAGAAACTAAATATTTCTGCATACAGTCAAATTTATTTGGAAATAAGCAACCAAGACATCAGTTACTATGTGAAAGCGATTGTCCCTGATCAAGGATTATTTACAAATGATTCGGTTTTTATAAACAAAGAAGAATTGTTTGAAAGAACTGTTTGGTCATCATCACCTAATTTGGGGAATATTATT
Organism: Bacilli bacterium; assembly: GCA_050174575.1. Lineage (GTDB taxonomy): Bacteria > Bacillota_I > Bacilli_A > ML615J-28 > CAG-698 > UBA2253. Next base: position 44,804 of record JBFXJT010000004.1, on the reverse strand, counting down.
TACCTAGATGTTCGTGATGAATATGCTCTAAAAGATGTAAAAACTTTGTTGTTGAGTGATGAAAACTATCAAGATTGCTCAATATATGAAACAATTGATACGGAACAAATTTTGGTCCGGGTAAAATTCAACACTTCAATTATGTTAGGAATGATTATTATCGTTTTTTTGGCCATGGCAATGGTCATCAAATCGTTATTTCCTTTATTGTTCCGAGATTTTTCCCAACAATTAGGTGTTATTAAATTGCTTGGAGGAAGCAACCATTTTGCTTTTCACATTTGGATTTTACAATTTTTGATTTATTTCTTAATTTGCGTTCCCTTAGGATTTGGATTAGCAAATTTATTTATGAATATCGGAGCGAGATTATATAATGTTCATTCATATATTGGCATAAAAGCATTGCCTGCTTTATTTGCCATTCTTCTGTTTTTACTTTTCATGTTTTGGCAAGTATTCCATCAATATCATCAATTAACTCAAAAAAATGAATTAACATTAACGATTGATCGCAAAATGGAAAAGCAAACCGCTGATGGTTACTATGCAATTGCCCTTGGGAGTTTATTGCTCATTAATTTCTTGTTTAATCCTTTTCCCAAGTATCAAGCTTTGATTACAATGCTGGCAGTCATTGGTTTTACATTTGTGGTGATTTCGCTGTTAATGCGATGGTCAGTTAAATTGTTTCCTCGAAAACACAGTTTTTTTAGTCTTTACTCAATAAAATACTTATCCCAAAACAAAGTTATTCATAATTCATTAAAAGTTATTTTCATTTCTTTAGTTGTTTTAGCCGTTTCTTTAACACTGTCTAGAATGTTTAAAGCGACTCAACTAAAAGCAAAAGATGAAGTAGAAGTTGATTATTTAATTACTAACATTTATGACTATCAAGAAGACTTGCTAGAAGATGTTTCTAAAAATTTTATAGTAAATGATATAAATAGTGGTATAATATATCGAGATGTTACAATGGATTTTGCTGAAAACGAATCAAGATTATTAAGATTTGTTTTTTCCATTGATTCGCAAAATATCAACAATTATTTTGACTATCTTTTTATTGATGATAGTTTAAGTAATTTACAGGACACAACAAAACTTAGCATTGTTTTACCTTATCAATATGAAAAAATTGGTTTGATAAAAAAGGGTGATATTGTCACTCTTTACATCAGTCAAGAGATTCCCCAAGAGAATTTTGAGGTTGTTGGCTTTTTTGCCAATTTTAGTGAAGGTGCTGTTTTCACAAATCTTCATTTAAGCGATAAATATAAAAATTCTTCACTTATTAACACTTTGTTTATCAATAGTAATGATCCCAATATCCAAAAAGAATTGATAAAAACTTACAGTAATCGGATGTATTTTGTTTTTGATGCCCAAGCATTAATGTTAGAAGATCTAGATAAACTTGTAGCCGTTGCGGACTTCTTAAGTTTTATCATTTGGATCTTAGTTGGATGTTTTGTTTTGGTGATTATCAATAATTCGCTTTTGGTTTTTTACTCGATAAAGGCTGATTATGCGAAAATAAAAATTCTTGGATGCAAAAATAGTGAATTGTTTGTGAATATTGCAAAAGAGATAATTGTTTTAATGGTTCTGGCTTTTATTGCAAGTTTTGCAAATGTTATCATTGTATTTAATTTGTTTCCGTCATTAATGATTATGGTTGGTTTTTATTTCCAATATGAATATGCCATTACTGATGTGCTTTGGTATCTACTAATCGGAATTTCAGTCTTTTCATTCAGTTATGTATATTATTTCTTCAAAGTAAGAAATATGAATCTAATTTTAGAAACAATTAATCCATAGGAGGTTTTTATGTTTAAAAAATTGTTATTTATTTTCCTTTTAATCTTTTCTGTTTTTGGGCTTATCGCCTGTGATGGAGGAGAAAACACCGATGATATCGATACAACGGAAAACATTGATGTTCCTGTAAATCTTGCTATTACTGCAAAGACCCTTACTTGGGATGCTGTAGTTGGTGCAACAGGATATATCATTTATGTAAACAATGAAGAAAAACAAACAGTTACGACTACTTCATATGATTTTTCTTCATTAAGTGGGGACAACCTTGTCTTCCAGGTGGTTACTAAAGCACCTTCTGGAATGGATAATTCTGCAAAGAGCGTAACGATTGCTTATATGGCTAATCCAACTGCAGAAATCACGGCCATTAATTTAGTTTTAGATCAAATGATTCCAAATGGTCCGGAAGGAATTGCAGAAGAGCTTGTTCGCAAAGGCGTGACCGGCACAAACATGCAAACTTTAAAAACGGCTTTTGACTTGTTAAGAACGGAAATAAATGCAGCCCAAAATGATCCGCTTTTAGTCAATGCAGCTGTGAAAAAGTTTTTAGCAACTGATATTAGCTACGAAGCTATTGTCAGTGCGGGACTTGTTGCGATGGTTCCTCAAATGGACTATCAAATTGCTGAAGTCCAAGAGGAAATTACATATTATCAAGATATGATTGACGAATATGGGCCTGACGAATATTATGAATCACGCGTTTCTGAACTTAATGAACAAAAAACAATAATGACGGATATGAAATCGATGCTAGTTGATTCGCGGGATGAGATGGTTTTAGTCGCTTCCAACACGATTCAATATTTAATCGATTTTCAAAAACAAATCACTAATGATTTAATTACTAAGATCGATGACATCGTTGAAGCAGAAAACACAAGCGAATTAACTGCTGCAGAATTCGTTGTTGTAAAAGATGAAATAATTGACTTATTCTTAGAGAATATGCCTTCATTAGATGACTTAGCATTAGTTTATGAATTATTGGCAACGGGATATGGTCAGTTATTAGAGTCAAATGAATTCACAACATTACTTTCTAGTTCATCAGCTTCTTTTGCTGCTACTACAAAATTATCGATGGAATTCATGCTCAAATTGCTTGATTCGTTTGATAATGCCTTCTTTACTGAAGTTTTAGCATTAGTTAATGGCGATAATTCTGATGAAGTAATTGGTAGTGAAATTGCTATTTTAGTTGTTACTTATGTGAAAAACTTTAAAGATGATAATGAAGCATTAATTGATGCTATTGAAGCTGTCTTTACTGAAGCACAAAAAGAAGCTTTGTATCAAGGCTATATGCAAACAGTTGCCGCTTTAATTGAAAAATCAGGCGCTGATGTAGGAACGATTATTATTAGTAGTGATATAACATATGCGATGATGAATGATGTCCAAGCTGTCTTTGAAGATATGATGGACAAACTTGTTACTAAGTTTGTGGGAACAGATGGCGAATTATTACGTAAGATTGTCATTGTTAATTCTTTCACATATGATTACAATTGGCAAACTTACGAGCCAGAAAATTATCGAAATGTCGCAACTGGTGAAACTTATGCTGATGAAGATGCCTATTATGAAGCGAGAGCCGAAGCAGATTTCGTTGTATTAAAAGAAGCGATATCTTATTATGCACCTACACTTGGGACACTTACTGATAATCAAATAACATCTATTATTGATCTGCTGGTTGCTGGTGTTCCAGTTAGTGAAATTGCTCTTCAATTGGAAATGACCGTAATTGAAGCACAAGCTATTGTTGATCTTGTTGAAGGTTTGTTGCGAAGTGTTCTTCCGGATTTAAATAATCTTGTAAAAGGAATAATGAATTACATTGTATCTAATGATATTATTACTAAAATGCAAACACTTCAAAGCGATATCGAAAGTTATTTTGTCACGACATATGGTGCAAATTATTATGATAACCCAGCTTATTATGAAGATGACTATGAAAGCAGTGTAACTGCTATTTTCATGGCAAAACATTTAAATAGTTTCTTTACAAGTGCAAACCAAACACTTGTAAGAGGAATAATTACAGACGTTGCCACATTTGCCAAGAATGAAAGCATTTATTCATTTATGGAAGCAACCTTAACGGATATTACCGACGCAGAAACTAAACTCAATGATGTTTTTGATGATTTGATTAGTTTATCTGCTATTATCAAAGATTACAATGCATCAGCATTGACAACTGAACAAATTTTGAAGATTCAGGAGTTAACAGATTTATTTATTAATTTTAGCTTTGGTCCTGAACAAAAAACTCAATAAAACATTTAGGCTAAGAAATTTTCTTAGCCTTTTTTTTATGAAAAAAATAGAGGGTTCATGTGGAAAAATCCATAAAATTGTAGTATAATACCTTAATGGTGAAAATATGAGAAACCTAACTTTCGCATTTGAAAAAATACCCAATCATGTTGCTATCATAATGGATGGTAACGGTACTTGGGCAAAAAAACGAGGGCTTCCTCGAAATATGGGACACCGTCAAGGGGCAAAAACATTGCACGATATCGTGGGGTTTTGCAAAGATATTGGCATTAAATATTTGACTGTTTTTGCATTCAGTACTGAAAATTGGTCCCGCCCTAAAGAAGAAGTAGACTTTTTAATGAAATTACCGTTAGAATTTTTATCGCAGTACCAAGACGATTATTTGAAAGATAATATCAAATTTAAAGCTATTGGAAAAATGGCTGATTTACCCGAAGAATTACAAACAAAAATTTCGGAGATTGAAACAAAAAGCGCCAATAACTCGGGAATGACCTTCATCATCGCCATTAATTATGGCAGTCATGAAGAAATCGTTTCTGCTTGCAATCAATTATTAAAAGAACAAAAAGAATCAATTAATAAAGAAGATTTAATCGAAAAATTATATACAAATAATATTCCTGATGTCGATTTATTAATTAGAACTAGCGGACAAATGCGTATCAGCAATTTTTTATTATGGCAGATTGCTTATAGTGAATTATATTTTACTGATGTTTTGTGGCCGGATTTCAATAAAAAAGAAATGATTAAGGCTTTAAAAGAGTATGCAAATCGTGAACGACGCTTTGGAGGAATCAAGTGAAACAACGGATAATTACTGGATCAATTTTAATGGCCATCCTCATCCCTTTGATCGTTATTGATCATCAAATTTACCCGATAGTCGGGATCCTCTTTTTGATTGTAGGGATCTTTTTAAGCATGGTTGCCTCTTATGAAATGATGAATATGTTTTATCATAAATTTCCTTCATTAAAATTATTACGATTTTTAGTTCCTCTTTTTTCAGGAGTGTTAATTTATACGATTTATTTAGCTACAACAAAAGGATTAGAGATTACTGATGTATCGGCTGCTAATTTTGTTTATCACTTTTTAGTCGTTGTCATCCTCATGATCTTTATTATTATTTCTTTTGCGATTATTATTTTTACAAAATCATCTTCAGCAAATGACATGATGGCAGTTGTTTTAACGCTTGTTTATTGTGGCTTGGTTATGGGATATGTTATCAGTATTCGTTACTTAGAGCCGTTTCCCGTACGTGAAGGTGCAATCAATTTAGTTTTTAGAGGCGGAAGAAGTTTTGCTTATTTATATTCCATTGTTTTAGGAACTGATACTTTTGCTTATTTATTCGGAATCAAATTTGGAAAACATAAATTATGTCCAGAAATTAGCCCGAAGAAAACAACCGAAGGAGCTATTGCCGGCTTAGTTTTTGGCAGTTTATTTGGTGTTCTTTCAGTATTTATATTTAATATTGGTAATCCCCAAAATGCAACAGAAACATTGATCATCATTGGCGGATCTTTATTGATTTCAATCATTATATCTATATCCGTCCAAATCGGTGATTTAGTGGCATCGAAAATAAAAAGAACTTATGATATAAAAGATTTTGGGAAAATGTTCCCCGGTCATGGTGGTGTTTTAGACCGTTTTGACAGCTTGATTTTTTCAGGTGCGGTTTTTTATATCATTGTTCAGTTAATGCAATTATTTATTATTGGAGCAGTTGAATGAAAAATATTGCTTTATTAGGGGCAACTGGATCAATCGGGACACAAGTATTGGATATTGTTCGGGGAAATAAGGATTATAAAATCAAAAGTTTAGCTTTTGGAAACAATCTTGATTTAGGCGAAAAAATCATTGAAGAATTTCATCCGGAATTTGTAGCAGTCTTAAATGACACCATTAAAGATAAAATTTTCGCAAACTTCCCTTCTTTGAAGATTGGTGTTGGCGATCAAGGATTGATTGAAGCTGCAACTTATGTTGATGCTTCTGATTATGTCATTAATGCTTTAGTTGGTGTTAAAGGATTATATCCAACCATTAAAGCAATTGAAAAAAACATCAATATTTTATTAGCTAATAAAGAAACACTAGTCGTTGGTGGCGATATTATAATGCCGCTTGTGAAAAAACATCGGGTTTCGTTAATTCCCATCGATAGTGAACATAGTGCTATTTTCCAATGCTTGCATTGTGGCAAAAAGCAAGAAGTTAACCGTTTAATTTTAACAGCTTCCGGCGGACCATTTCGCACAAAAACAAAAGAGCAATTAGCGAATGTTGATTTAAAACAAGCTCTAAGTCACCCTAACTGGAAAATGGGTCCCAAAATCACCATTGACAGTGCAACAATGGTTAACAAGGGATTAGAAATCATGGAAGCCCATCACTTATTTTCTTTGCCATATCAACAAATCGAAGCAGTTATTCATCCACAGAGTATTATTCATTCCATGGTTGAATTTGTTGATAAAAGCGTGATTGCGCAAATGTCTATTCCTGATATGCGTCTTCCAATTCAATATGCACTTTCTTACCCTAACCGTTATGCCAATCAGATGTTTCAAACACTGGATTTTTCGAAACCATGGGATTTGCAATTTTCTCCAATCGATGAAAACAGGTTTTATGCCGTAAAATTAGCTTACATCGTTGGTGAACAAGGTGGGATCATGCCCGCAGTTTATAATGCTGCTAATGAGGCAGCTGTATCGTTATTTTTAAAACAGAAAATTAACTTTTTGGATATTGAGAAAATCATTATGCAAACTGTTAACAAAGTTACCAATATCCCTAATCCATCAATTGAACAATTAATGGATGTCAGCAAGGATGTAATGGAACAAATATTTCGACAATATGAGGTGAAAAATGGATAATTTAATAGGCTTTATCGCATTCGTCTTTGTTCTTGGGATGATTATCGCTGTTCATGAAGGCGGACATTTCATTTTCGCAAAACGTGCGAAAATTTTAGTACGAGAATTTGCATTTGGAATGGGCCCCCAACTGTTAAAAAAGAAAAAGGGTGAAACCGAATATAGTTTACGCGCATTCCCCATTGGTGGTTTTTGTGCGATTGCTGGTGAAGAAAATGAGGGCGACCCGTTTAGCGGACTTACCCATGTAAAACTTCATATTGAAAATGGTATCATTAAAGGTTTTTACTTAGACGTAGATGATCCAAACGTTCCTTTTCCTCTTTATAAAATAATCAGTTATGATTTATATGATGCAGACAATACGGGGAATTTATATATGATCGCGATTAAGGATGGTGCTCCAGAAAATTTAGTCGTTGATCCCCAAGCTTTTATTTTTCAAAAACGCAAAGGCTATCAAATTGCTCCTTATAACCGTACAATTGGTTCAAAACCAAAACGACAACGTGCTATGGTCATTTTCGGTGGACCGCTAATGAATTTCTTTTTAGCTCTTCTAGTTTTCTTCATTGCTGCTTTGATGATTGGCTTTCCAAACGAAGAAAGTTCGAAAGTTTCAGGGATTGTTGGACCATCTGATGATTATGCTGGAAGCCCTGCTTATTTAGCCGGTTTACGAGATGGAGATACTATTCTGAAACTTCAAAGTGGTGCTTATTCTTTGACCATTGATGAATGGCAAGATGTTTCGCTTTTTATGAGTGAATATACAAATTTAGGATTGACTTCACCAATTGAAATTACATATTTAAGAAGTGCAACGCAATATAATTCGTCACTTGTTCCTTTTGTTTTCTTATACAGTATGGGCGTTCAAGGACATCATACAAGTGAAGGGTTGTTAATTGATGACATTTCCATCGTCGATGATACCATGGCAACAAATGCAGAATTAAAAGTTGGGGATATTATCACAGCCTTAAATGATGTACCTTATACTAATCTTGCATCAATGTATGAAGTATTAATCAATTATGATGGAAATAGTGATGTAAGTTCAGAAAACGTCATTACCGTTGCCATTAAACGTGACGGAGCAGCTGATGAAGTTGCTGTTCGGCCATATAGCAAAAAAATTATGAATACTCAAAAAACAAGCGATGGAGAACTTATTCCGATTGTGAAAGTCGCCATGGGTGTTTCTCCAACATATAAATTTGATTTTATCAAGAGTTTAGAATATAGTGGCAAAAGCACTTTATCATCATTTACAGCTATCATCGATACTTTTGATTTGTTATTTAATGATGATACAGTAACCATTGCTGCTTTGTCCGGACCTGTTGGTATTTTCAGTGTTACAAAACAAATTGCGGCAAACGGCTTTGCCGAGTTGTTAAACTGGATGGGTTTACTTAGTGTCAACGTTGGGCTCTTGAATTTATTGCCAATTCCCGCCTTAGATGGTGGACGCTTGATATTTTTAGGATATGAAGCCATCACTAGAAAAAAGACTAATCCAAAAGTTGAAACCTTATTGATTACCATCACGATGTTTTTATTGTTTGGATTGATGATTTATGTTACTTTTAACGATATTTTAGATTTGATAAAGTAGGAAGAGAAATGAAACAAACATTATTATTTGTACCAACATTACGCGAGACACCGAAAGAAGCAGAAGTCATTAGCCATAAAATATTGCTTAAAGGTGGTTACATAAAACAAACAGCGGCGGGGATTTATAGTTATTTACCGCTTGCATACCGTGTTATTAAAAAAATTGAAACAATCATCCGTGAAGAAATGGATGCCATGGGGGCTAGTGAACTACTTATGCCAGCCTTGCAACCAAAAGATTTATGGGTTGAATCGGGACGTTGGCAAGATTACGGAAAAGAACTTGTTCGGTTAACCGACCGACATGACCGTGATTTTTGTTTAGGACCAACGCATGAAGAAGTCATTACATCCATTGTCCGTGATTATATTAGTAGCTATAAAAAATTACCTTTAGCTCTTTATCAAATCCAAACGAAGTTCCGCGATGAATTCCGTCCTCGTTTTGGATTAATGCGCGGTCGAGAATTTATCATGAAAGATTTATACACATTCCATTGTACCGAAGAAGATTTGGATTTGTGGTATAATAAAACTAGACAAGCATACCAAAACATTCTGAACCGTTTAGATTTACATTATCGAATTGTTAATGCTTCAAGCGGAAATATTGGTGGTGCCTCAAGTGAAGAATTCATGATTTTGTGTGATATCGGCGAAGATACAATTGTGTATAGCGACGAAAGTGAATTCGCAAGTAATACCGAATTATGTGATTTGCCAATTGGCGCACCTTCGCCAGACGGTAAGGGACATATTTTACATGCGAAAGGGATTGAAGCAGGTCATATCTTCAAATTAGGAACGAAATATTCGCAACCAATGAAAGCTTTCTTCCTTGATCAAAATCAAAAACAGCACCCAATTATTATGGGTTGCTATGGTATGGGAGTCTCAAGATTATTAATGGCTGTTTTAGAACAGCACTACCGAGATGAAGTCGCTTTATGGCCGGACACGATTGCTCCATTTAAAGTTCATATTATATCGCTTGATAAAGAAGGAACGGAAGCTTATCGCTTATCAGAACAATTACACGAAAGATTATCAACTAAATTTGAAGTATTGTTCGATGATCGTGATGAACGTCCTGGAGTTAAATTTAAAGATGCAGATTTGATTGGGGCAAACTATCGCGTTGTTTGTGGGCGCAAAGCCCAGTTCGGCATTTTTGAAGTAACCAATCTTCGTGAAAAAACAACCGTCGAAATGACTTATGATCAATTATTAAATTTTCCATTTTAAGGAGGACATTATGATTAATTTACCCATTGTTTCCGGGTTTAAAGATAGTTTAATCTATGTTTCTGGGTTAGGGTTTTATAAAACATCTTTAACGATTAACAACGGAAAAATTGTTAGTTTAAACGAAGCCCCGAAGGATGCTATGAACATTCCTCAAGGATTAATGGTTGTTCCAGGTTTTATCAATCGTCATGCTCATGGTGCTAATCACTCCGATGCGATGTATCCATCTTTTGAAGATATTAAAAATATCTCGTTAACTTTTGCATCAGAAGGAATTACAACTTATCTAGCAACGACGATGACACAGACACAAGAAAACATTGATAAAGCACTAATAAATATTCGCGAATATATTAATAAGCATCCCGAAGAAGGAGCGCTTGTTTATGGTGTTCATCTTGAAGGCCCTTTTATCAGTAAAAAACATAAGGGTGCCCAACCTGAACACGCTATTGTTCCCGCTTCCGTTGAAACTTTTAAACATTATCAAGCATCCAGTGGCAACAATATTAAAGAAGTAACTTTAGCGTTTGAAGAAAACGGGGAAGAACTTGTGAAATACTTAGTAAGTCAAAAAATAGTTGCTAGCCTCGGTCATACCGATGCAACATCTTCTGATTTACATAAAGCTGCTGATGTTGGTTTAACATCAATGACCCATACTTACAATGCTATGCGGCCGATTCATCATCGTGAAGTTGGTGCCTTAGGGGCAGCAATGCTTGATGATCGCATTTATCTAGAAGTAATTGCTGATTTAATCCATGTATCAAAAGAAGCTTTGCAAATATTATACCGTTTAAAAGGACCGAAAAAAGTTACTTTAATTACCGATAGTATTGAAGCAAGCCATATGGAAGACGGCATTTACCATTTAGGTGGACAAGAAGTCACTGTTCACAACAGTGAAGCCCGTTTAGACTCCGGAGCATTGGCAGGCAGTACGCTCCAAATGAATGATGCCATCCGCAATTTTAAAGAAGTTAATCAATTATCATTAACTGAAGCAATTGATTTAGCCACAATCAACCCTGCTCGATGCTTAGGCATTGATCATGAAAAAGGCGAAATTGCTTTAGGTAAAGATGCTGATTTCACCATTATTGATGAACATCTAAATGTTTATATGACAATTAGAAATGGAAAAGTAATATATAAAAAGGCAGTTTAAGACTGCCTTTTTTGTTGGATAATATTTTCAATTTTACTTACGATAATATCGATAGCGACATCATTATGACCGCCTTCAGGAATTATTAAGTCCGCATAAACTTTTGATGGTTCCACAAATTCTAAATGCATTGGTCGGACCGTTGTCAAGTATTGATTAATGACGGAATCGATACTTCGTCCCCGTTCATTGATATCTCTTGTTAATCGTCGAATAAAACGAACATCATCGGGTGTCTGCACAAATAGTTTTATGTCAAACATTTTGCGCAAATCAGGGATGGCAAAGATCATAATTCCTTCCACAATAATAACATCGGCGGGGTTAATTTTTTCGACTAAACTTGCACGGTTATGATTAACAAAATCATAAGTTGGTTTATCAATACTCTTCCCTTGCTTAAGCAAGATTAAATGTTTGATTAACAATTGACTGTCGTATGCGGAAGGATGGTCATAATTTATTTTTTTTCGATCTTCAAAATCAAGGTGGGAGTTCTCATTATAGTAATCATCCAATCTAATAACGACGACTGAACCAAGGGCTTGTGAAAGGTCAAAGACCTTCTTCGCAACGGTTGTTTTTCCACTAGCTGTTCCACCAGCAATACCAATAATTGTGCTATTCATAAAGCCTCCCCATGCTCTTAAATTATACATAAAAAGCCTTATTTAGTCAATTCAAAAACGGTTTTACTGGTCTTTCGCTGTTCATTATGGTATAATCTCTCAAGAGGTGAAAATGTGAGAAAATGCAAATTTATTTTAATGGTGTTTCTGCTTGGGCTAATAAGTTTATTTTTATTCCGTCCCCAAGTCACAGCCACAACCAATTATCAAGAAAACATCTTTGAATTTCGCGGAGCTTGGGTAGCTACTGTCAGTAACATTGATATTTCAAGACAAGCTTCTACACAAGCCATGGATATAAAGGCTTACCAAGACGAATTTTTACAGATTATAAATGTTTTTGAAGCATACAAATTAAATGCTGTTATTTTTCAAGTTCGACCGACAAATGATGCTTTTTACAGTTCGACGATTAATCCATGGAGTCGTTTTTTAATTAATGTAGAAGGGCGATACCCAGGATGGGATCCGATGGAGTGGATGATTGAACAATGTCATGCCCGCAACATGGAATTCCATGCTTGGCTAAATCCTTACCGGGCGTCATTAGGTGTCCTTCCCGATACAGGAGACTATCAAACAGAGATGAATGCTTATTTACAGACGCTAGATCCGATTAATTTCGCAAGACTTCATCCGGATTTATTAGTTAGAGGCATCCATACTACAGGCGATGCAAGAATTTTACTTAATCCTGCTGAACCATTGGTTAGAGAACATATTTATGATACTATTGAAGAAATAGTGCGTAAATACGATGTTGATGCCATCCATTTTGATGATTATTTTTATAATGGTGTCGCTGATGTAGAAGATAACGACAATTATCAGACTTATTTACAAACTAATCCTTATATGACGAAGGGTGATTGGCGAAGAGAACAGGTCAATATATTAATTGAAGGCATATCTAATTTATTAGATGGTTTAAATACAACTTTGAACAAACAAGTGCAATTTGGAATCAGTCCCGCTGGAGTTTGGGCACCTGCCGACAATATGGGTTGTGGGGCATATGGACAACCGGGAGGGATGACGGATATTGCTTGTTACAGTTATAGTTCTTACGTTGATTTATTTGCGGACACAAAAAAATGGGTTAACGAAGAATGGGTTGATTACATAGTTCCTCAAAATTATGGTAATTTAGAAGGAAACCATCCAGCAATTACCCGTTGGTGGGCAAATGAAGTAAGTAAGGGCGATGTTAAACTATATATTGGTTTAGCACCTTATCAATACCGCACAACGAATCAAGGTTGGGATATTCCCGAGATGGATAATCAAATGATGTTGGGTTATACTTATCCGACGGTTAGCGGTTATGTCTTTTTCTCGATTAAAGAATTACGTAATCCAGCCAATTTAAATATGACCGAGGCTTTTAATAAATTAAAAGAACGTTGGTCCCATCGGGCTTTAACACCAATCATTTTTAAACAAAATGTTACGAGTTATCCAAGTCCTGAACTAACGACTTGGCGTAATACTAACCACATAAACTTGTATTTTGGTGCTAACCCAAGTGCTTATGGGTATGTTATTTATCGTCTTCCAAGCCAAGAAGTATTTGATGCTGACAATACTCCTGTTTATGATGTTGTTATCAACTCCGATGAAGCTTTCTTTGTTCGACATGAGGCAGAAAACCTTGTTGATTATACCTATTATGTGCAAACGGTTTATAATGATGGTGTTTTAGGGACATATTTTAAACCAATTACAACAGGTGTTTTCGATACAAATGTTGCTCCTGTTTTAAGCAATGTCAAGATAGAAGCCGAGTCGCTTGTTTTTGCTTATCGCGATTGGGTAACAGTAACTGGCGAAGTCAGTGATGCCAATGATGATGAATTAGAAGTGACTCTTGATTTTACAATTCCTAATTATTCAATGGTTTATGAGGCCGAAATTATTGATGGCAAGTTTTCTTTTTCTGTGTTTATTCCGCCATATTCGGTTAACCGTGGACGTTTTACGATTACTGCTTTTGATGGTATCGAAAGTGATGTTGAGTATACAACAGCCTTCTATGCTCCATCTTCCAAATACACGGATACTATGATTCAATATATGAATATGGAACTTGTTTTAGCAAATATCATTGAACAAATATACGGTGGATAACCATGTGGATTGATTTAGCTGGTTCTATTTTAGGTATAGGTTTATTGTTTTTCATCGTCAATCGCATTATTAGGTATGTGAAAAACACAATAAGAGCTTGGATTAATATTATTATGGGACTTTCTTTAGCAATGATTTTCACAATTGCTTATTTGCTTGATTATAATCGAGAAACGCTTGCTTTAAACATTGCTTATTTTTTCTATATTGGAGCAAGCATCTTATATGGAATTATCGGAATGATGGTTTTCATCTTACAAAAAAGAAGCTTTACCAAACCAACAAGTAAAATATATTTTCAAGAATATCTTTATTTGTTATATCGTAACCAAGATAACTTGTTATTGTTTCCTAAAAAAAGCAATAAAGCATCGGGTTATTTTAAAAAGCTGAAAAAGACCGATTTTCATGATGACATAATCAAACAATTAAATGATAAATGGGGTTTAAAAGCCCACATCATTAATCAAGGGAAAATCATTTTACATAAAGAAAAACAAATATACCATGGTTATTTGTTGTATGTAGATGAAAGTAAAAACATTGGAAAATTTTCTTTTATCTCCAATAAGGAACCCAACTTATGGCCGGTAGGTGAATTTGAACGTGAACTAATGCTTCGCTTAAATTTACTTGATCCATTTAAAATAGAAAAGTGACCTGTAAGGGTCACTTTTCATATGGTCGCATCTTTTCTAAAACCTGGTCGGAAACACTTGCTTTCACAAAAAAACTTTGTTCATCTTGACTGGATTCTAAAATAATGGCATTCTCATGTAAATAATTCACCATTTGAACTTCATTAAATGGTATTTGATAATTAACAATTTGGTTTGCTTTAAACAATTGGTTTTCAATCATGTCTACCAAATGATCGATATTCATGTTTTTCGTTGCACTAATCCGTAAGCCTTGAGTGTATTTTGGTGGAACATAGAAATAACTACTGTGCAAATCGATTTTATTAAAAGCATAAATCATTGGTACATTAACAACACCAATCTCTTCTAGCACAGTATTGGTAACCTCAATTTGCTTTTCAAATTGTGGGTTGGAGCTATCAACGATATGAACAATGAGATCAGCTTCAGTTATTTCCTCAAGTGTCGACTTAAAAGCTTCGATTAATTGGTGGGGTAGTTTACTAATAAAACCAACAGTATCCGTTACTAAAAACGATAAATTATGGTTTGTTTTTATTAATCTTGTAGAAGTTTCTAAAGTTGCAAACAGCATATCTTTTTCAAGAACTTCTTTTTTTAGAGCAACAGATTGTTTTAATAAAGCATTTAAAGTAGACGATTTTCCCGAATTAGTATAACCAACCAAAGCAACGATTTTCATTTGTTGCTTTTTTCGTTTTTGTCGTTGTTGCTTTCGCAAAAGGGTCAGTTCGCCAAGTTCTTTTTTCGCTGTAGCAATCCGATTGTAAATAATTCGTTTGTCTAGTTCAAGTTTTGTTTCACCAACTCCACGTCCATGGGATAAACTGCTTGTTCCGCGTTGGCGAGCCATACTACTATGCATGCCAATTAATTGAGGAAGACGATAGCGTAATGTTGCAATTTCAACTTGTAAAAGCGCTTCTTTTGTTTTAGCTCGTCGTCTAAATATTTCCAGAATAATGTAAGTGCGGTCAAATAATTCACAATCGACAATGTTTTGGATTTTAGCGATTTGTAATGGTTTTAGTTCATCGTTAAACACTAATACATCTATTTGTAATTGTGTTATTAATTCTACAATTTCTTCTAATTTACCTTTGCCAACATAAGTATGAGGGTTGATTTGATCAAGATTTTGGGAAACGGTGTCGATAACCTCAAGATCACATGCTTCACACAAATTGACGAGTTCCGCAACTTCTTCATCATAAGCCATTGAAGAAGGATTTGTATTAACGCCAACAATTAATATTCGGTCTTTTTTTTCTATATCCATAAGGATACCTCTTTTTCTTTTTTTATTTAAGTGGTTGTAAAAACTAGTTTCTTGTCAAAGGCCTTGTTGATAAGGACAAAGACGGTAGGAAGCGAAATTGACGCAATGATAAATTCCGCAATTGGGAAAGCCCACCAAACTAAAGCAATTCCTCCAAGCTGTCCTAAAAAATATGCACAAGGGAGGAGCACAAGTGCTTGTCTTAATAAAGAAACGATTAAAGCAGCTTCTCCTTTACCAATTGATTGCAACGCCATCGATGAAATGATGCTGAAAGCAACAAAAACAAAGGATATACTGATGGTTCTTAATGCTGGAATCCCCATTTGCAACATATCAGCACTTGGGGAGAAAAAGTTTAGCAGCGTTCTTGGGAAAAGTTGGAAGATTAGCAGGCCAACAACCATAATTAAGAACGCTGTAACCATTAAAATTTTCATGCCAAGATGGTAACGAGGCCGATTATTTGCTCCATAATTATATGATAAAATCGGCATACCTCCTTGGTTCAAACCAAAGACGGGCATGAAGATGAAACTTTGTAAACGGCTATAAGAAATGAGAACGGCGTTTGCTGTTTCTGTCGGATTTAAGTCCTTTAAAATAGCATTGAATAAAACATTAGTGACTGATCCAAAAGAATTCATAATGAGGGATGGAGCACCAACCCTCACAATAGGAATGACATAAGCTTTTTTAAAACGGAAATTACGAAAATTGAAATGAATTTCAAATTTTTTGGTAAACATATAGATAACAACAAACAACATTGCTGTAAATTGTCCAATGACTGTGGCGATTGCGGCACCTTTTATACCCATTGCAGGTAGACCAAACCATCCAAAAATGAAAATCGGATCTAAAATAATATTGATAATTGCACCGATTAACTGGGTAATCATGGGAATAATCATTCGTCCCATTCCTTGCAATATTTTGTTACAAATCATTTCAATAAACATTCCCATCGAAAAAAGCATCACAATTGTTAAATAAGAAGTGCCGGCTTGAGAAATTTCTTCAGAATTCGACATCATGTTCATAAAAGGTTTCACAACAAAAAAACTTGCAACTAAGAAAATTAATCCAGCGACGATGCCCATTGCTAAACCTGTTTTGGCATAGGCTGAGGCTTGGTCGTGTTTTTGTTCACCCAATTTTTGAGCAACTAAAACATTTGTTCCAATACCGATACCAATGGCAAATCCCATCAAAACGAGTTGCATGGGAAAGGCATAACCGACAGCTGTAATCATGTTGTCATTATTTAAATCAATGCGACCGACATAAATACTATCGACAATGTTATATAATGCTTGAATTAGCATAGAAAACATTGCAGGAATGCTCATCGAAGCTATTAATCTTCCCATTGACATATTGCGCATTTTTAAGCTTTTCGGTTCGTTCATATTCCATCCTTTTTAAAAAGGAGATCTATTCTCAAGAATGAATCTCCTGTTTTATTTATAAACCACACTTTAATTGAGCATTGCAATTAGTACAAGTGTTACACCCACCAATATTTTCTACTGTTCCTTCTTTACATATTGGGCAAATATCGCCTATTTCGACGCCAATATTACGGTTGGATTTTGTGTTTGGTGGATTAATTTCATCTTTTTCTTTTGCAACGACGTTTTCTTCAATTTTAATTCCCAAATCAGACAATTCAACTTGTTTTGGAAGATTATCTTCTTTTTTGAGAGTAAGAACTTGAGTGTCACGGCTACCATCGACATAAACCGTACCACCTTTAGCCTTTCCTTTATAAAGGCGCATATATAATTTTTCTACATCTTCCACGGCATAACCCTTTGGAGCATTGACTGTTTTTGAAATCGAAGAGTCAACCCAACGTTGGATGACACATTGAACATCGGCATGTTCTTCAGCAGTTAAATCCATTGCGGAAACAAAAATATCAGGAAGAGGTTTGTTTTCATATTCTGGATGAAGTTTTAAATATTGTTCAACAATTGGCGCGTTTACTTCCATGAATTTTCCTAAACGTCCACTACGATAGTATTTAAAAGCGAAATAAGGCTCTAAACCTGTGGAAACACCAACCATTGTCCCTGTTGATCCTGTAGGCGCAATTGTTAGAAGATGTGAATTACGAATTCCATTTTTTAAAACTGCTTCTCGGATATGGGTAGGCATTTTCTTCATATAGCCCGAATCAATAAATTTCTGACGTGAACCATATTGATCAAGGAATGGGAAACTACCTTTTTCAATTGCTAATTGAATGGATGTTTCATAAGTTTTTGTAGCAATGAATTCAAACAAACGATCAACAAAACGATTAGCTTTTTTGTTCCCATAACGGTGGTTACAGTAGATAATTAAATCGTGCAATCCCATAATTCCTAAACCAACACGACGTTCGCCCAAAGCTTGAATCCGGTTTTCTTCAAGAAAATATGTTGTTCGATCAATAACATTGTCTTGCATGCGCACGGCTGTTTTTATAGTTTGGCCAAGCTTAATCCAATCCACATCGGATTGTTCGAAATCAACCATGTTTGCTAAATTGATGGCTGCTAAATTACAAACAGAATATGGTGCAAGAGGTTGTTCACCACAAGGGTTTGTACAAACAACTTGTTGGCCGTAACCTTTTGCATTAGTCATATCATTGGCATTATCAATAAAGAAAATCCCTGGTTCTGCGGAATAAGTTGCACAAATATTGATTAAATTCCATAATTCCTTGGCTTTAATTATTTTGTGTGCTTTGATGCCGTAACCCATTTTTTCCCAAACGCGAACATCGCCAATGTTATGCCATTTTTCATCATAAGCGGCTTTTTCACCTTTAGAATAATTGTCAATATCTGGGTATCGTAATTGATAATCCCAATCATTTTCAACAGCATTCATAAATTCTTTGGTGATGGCAACAGAAATATTGGCTCCGGATAAGAAGTTAGGATTGTTAACTTCATAAAAGCCACCTGCCTGTAAAACTTCTTTAGCTTTCTCTAAAGTTGATTTACTGATTGCGGAAGGATTTTGTTTTGCACTTTCAACAACCCATTCATACATTTCTTGTTCTTCGGATGTTAAAGGAACAAACTTCAATTTATTTTTTGCTTCACGAATAATGTCTTCATCGGTTAAATTATTTATTAAAAATTGTAAAATACGCGGATTTTGCATTTTACTGATGATAAACTCAATAATATCTGGATGCCAATCAGCAAGCATGATCATTTGCGCACCACGACGTGAGCCGCCTTGTTCTACAAGATGAGTCAATTCAGAAAGATCATGGAGCCAACTAACGGCACCGCTTGATTTTCCACTGACACCTTTTGCTAGAGAATTTTTAGGTCGCAGAGAAGATCCATTTGTTCCAACCCCACCACCACGGGACATGATTTCCATTACTTTTTGACGATGGATGGAAATGCCTCCTCTTGAGTCAGTGATAAAAGGCATGACGAAACAATTAAAGTAAGTTACTGAAGAATTAGATCCTGCACCAAATAAAACGCGACCAGCAGGAATCAAATTTAAATTATTCAATTCATGATAAAAATCATGAACGATTTCAATTTTTTCTCCTTGAGCTAAGTTATTAGCAACACGGTGACAAATTTGTTCATAAAATAATTCGAGAGGTTTATCTACTTCATTTAATTTTCTTCTAATTATTCCCTTTTCATCAGCATCTTGGCACATTCCCACAAATTCTGTTTCCAAAGAAATAAAAATGTCTTCTTCGTCAATATGATTGATGTAACCAATTCCCCTAGTTGGGAAATTAGGATCATCCTTTAAAACACAGATAACCAAGTCACCTTCCCCAAAAGAAATGTGATTAATATCCTTTTGTGAATAGCGATCCAGCATAACTAACCGAGATACACTTTGAAATGTTTTTCCCATTGTTTCATCAATTAAGAATAAGTGAGGGAAAAAATTTTTTAGATCATTGTTTAATTTGCTTATTAGTTGAGCTGAATAAATGGTGTCGTTCATAATCGCTATTCCTCTTTCCTTTTTTAGTAAGATGTAGCATTAATTATACTATAAAGATGACCATTTTAAAAGAGCAAAACGAAAATGAAAGTTTTTTCATCAAAATGCTTCTTTTTACTATTTTCACAAAAAACACGATTATGTCTATATCTTTACAAGATTTTTTGGTATAATAAGATAAATAAACACAAACGTATTGTGGGTGTAATTATGACAAAAGAGATGATTTCTAAATATAGCATAACCCGAAATAATGGTCATTTACTTGATGTTTTTTCGCTTGCTTCATATATTGAACTAGGAAATATACCTTTTGAATTCATGGATAAATTGCTTCATTTTGAAGTTCAAAAACTAGATGAGATGGTTTATAAGGCAATTCAAAAAAAAGGAATTGGTCGTAGTCAAGTTGAAAATGATGATTTAAAGTCCATCTTGCCCTTTTTGTTCTTTGAGAATCTTCACTTAAAAAATTTGTCATTACAAATATTTTTAACCTATGGATTAATGAAACAAAAAAACGAACGTTTAAAAGAAATTTTTTCACCAATCATTCTTATTCCCGTTAATTTATATTTTGAAAAAGACAATATATATATACAACAAATTTCTCGGCCTGTTGAAAACCCCATTCTTGTTAGCTTTTTAATGTCTGTTAAAAACATCAATTTATCAATCCCTGAAAAACTTGACGATATTTTCGCAATTGATCGCTTTTGTTCAAGTCTAACAAAACACCCGGGATTAGAACTAAAATATGAAAATTATTTGACTTTTGCTTTTTTGAAAGACAATGAAATCAAAATCAAACATGAAAAATTCATATCTACAAAAGTTATGCCTGATTATTTGTACGATAAATTATTTAGCCAAAGCAATCAGGATACTTATTATTGCACTCCATTAAATCGCACTCAAAGATATATTGTTAAGAATGCGATGGAAGGCAATAATTTTGTTGTTTCAGGGCGTTTAGGAACAGGTAAAACGACTGCCCTAGTTAATGTTGCCATCAACACCATTAATCAAGGGAAACGAGTCCTATACCTTTCAAACATGAAAAACACCCTTGATAATGTTTTCTCATTTTTGGAAGACAGAAATCTTTCACAATACGCGACTAATTTTGCCAACTTATTTACGAGCATCCATAAATGGGAACAAATAATCAGTCCCAAAGCTTACAGCTCAAAAGAAGAATTTGCCAATTTAATGGAAAATTATCAGTTTGTGAATGATTATGAAAAGAAGATGGGAGAACGTGTTTTAGACCAACGTTTTCTTGATATCGTCAATGAACTGATCTTGCTTTACCATAAGCCTCATCAATTACTGGAAATAGATGACTTGCAACATTTATATAAAGCGGAATTTTTAGATATTGTTCATTCCCTGGAAATCATTCAAACATCACTTGGGAAAATGGATAGTTTTAAAAATAATATTTGGCGTGATATTCCCATCTACAATAATATAAAGTATCCTAATCAAATAGTATCCCTTATTTACCAAATTCATAAATGCTTTAAAATTCTCGAATCAGAAAAGACGGTTTTAGAAACTGATTTTGGTTTTAAAACGTTAACTAATTTTGCGTATTTAAAAAACATTATTCATAGTTTTAAAAATTTAAATATTCGGGAAGTGCCCGATTCATGGAAGGAACCGACCAACGGCGTCTTTTTACAAGCAAAAGAATTATTTAAAAACTTGAAACAAGAAATTTTCCAGTTGGAAGAAATGGAGAGTTTTTTAAAGCATAAATATGACCATTTAGAAACATTAAACATCAAACAAGAATTGTCCAACATTGAAGGGCATTATTTTAAAGAGCAAGAAATTGATTCCATCAATCAAATTTTAGCAAGTAGAATGGAATTAGTCGTCTTGGTCAACAAATGTAAAATGCAAGAAGATGTTTTCAACAAAGCTGCAGAAAAAGGACGAATGATGTTTCAATGGGATTTTCACCTTGAAGATGATATCATTTTAGAAATTGTAACTTTGAGTCGGTTCTTACATTTGCATCAGATAAATGGCAAATTATTAAGCCACATTAAAAACGGTCATTTCCAAGATGTTATGTCGCAAATACAAATCATCTTTGCAACAATCAACCAATTAACTTCGGAGATTGCTTTGTTTAAAGATTATTTT
The DNA here is from genome assembly GCA_050174575.1 of Bacilli bacterium. GTDB lineage: Bacteria > Bacillota_I > Bacilli_A > ML615J-28 > CAG-698 > UBA2253. The sequence continues at coordinate 22,884 of JBFXJT010000004.1, read as the reverse complement.
ACAAGTTTATATTTAGATGATTTAGACAAAACAATCAATATTATTTATCGTAATCAAAACGATGACCATACACTGACAAAAAAAGAATGCAAGTGGTTACATCAATATGAAACAAAGCAAGCAGAACTTAATGCTTTAGTAATCACAAAGTTATCTCGTTACTATGAACTTAAAAAAGAACTTCATTTGCAACAAGACCACTTTACGCAAATCACAGGGTATCCAGCATCAAATCAAGTGTTAGTGGATTTCCAAAGTTTTTATGCTTATTTAGTATCTTTGGAAAACAGTAATTATAAAGAAAAAATCGCATATTTCCTTGATCACTTTATTGATATTATGAATGAAGATTATCGAGAAATGCGCAACTACTTAAAAGCGCTTGAGTTACTCGATCATTCCCACAGCGATTTATGGAAATACTATGAAGAATTATACCAATATCCGTTTAAGGATAAAAAAACAACATTGGTTGCCTTAATCGATGATGTTAATGTTATCCATAGCTACTTAACAAAAGCTTACTCCTCCAATGACCGTTTATATGAGGCCACAAAAAACACAAACGATAAATTTATTAAAGCTGAAGAATATTACACTTTAAACCGCCAAATTGACAAAATCAATGATTTAAAAGCCTATTTACAAAACCACAAGTTGTATCAACAATTGTATCAGGACTTTTATCAGGCCGGACAATCCAATATTGCTGCTATTACTCGTTTGTTAGAAACATATGAAGTTTACATTGAATGTTTTGATAATCCAGATGCTTTATTAAACAGTTTGGATTTTGTTGTGAATGAAAAAATTCTAGGTCACTTAAACCGATGCAGCGAAGTAAGCAATGAAATTAGTGAAATCTTTACGGTATATTTTAAAATATTCCGTGATGATGTTTCTAAATATTACTATGATTCTTTCGCAAACAATATTAAAAGGATGAACACCTTACTAAAATCAAAAGATGAGTTAATTAATTATTTAATCGTCACTGATAATTTACAAGTTTTAGGGAAATATCGTTTAGATAAATTTATTAACTACATTGTTAATTGCCAAGATTTTTCTCATTTGGTTTATGATTTTCAATTTACTTATTACTCTTCCATTAAAGACCGTTACTTAGAAAAACATGGGTATTTGCAAAACTTTAAAGCTTTAACAGCTTGTTTAAACCTTGTGAATACTAACGAAAACATCATCATCAAGAAAAATCAAGAACAAGTTTCTCGTAATTTGCGAAAAAGCACCAACTTACATTTCTCAACATCTGGTTTAAAAAATCTTGATTACCAAGGCTATATTAGGCGAACAAAGAGTTTTAAGCGGTTGTTCCTTGCAAATACGCAAATATTGAACAACTTTTTAAACATTGATGATTTTGACCTAATCATCATTGATGATGCTCATTTGCTCAGTGCTAATGAATATTTTTTAGCAATTGAAGGAAAGCAAGTAATTGTTGCTGGTGAAATGCAATTGCAAAGTATCGTTGCCAACAATTTGATGTCGCGTTTGTCATTTGCAACAACGATTCCTCTAAACTATCGTTTTTCGCAAACCCCATTACGCTTATTAAACCACTTAAATCATTTAAAAGGATGTATTACCGCAAAGGTTAACGATAATGAGGGAATGGAAATTATCTACAATAAATTATCAACCTATTTATTAATCCTTTTAAAAGAACAAAATGATTTAAAAATTAATCTGTTTGTGTCATCTTTGGAAAAACAGAAACGTTTCTATGATGAATTAAGTGACGGATTATTTAAGATGGGCAAAACCATTGAAGAAGTCATTGATATCTTAAAAAAACAAATCAATATTGTGGATTTACGTTTAAGCAATCTTTTTGATGCTGATTACAATGTATTGGTTTTGGAAGATTATTATAAACTTGATAATGAACATGTCGTTGTTAATTTAATGGACGATTTATTGCTATGTAAAAAGCGTTTGATTATCTATGATAACAATGAATATTTAAAACGAGGCAATAACTTTCGTTTCATTAATGAACTTAATAAGATCATCAATGATAACCAAATCTATTATCAAGAATATGCAACGCCATTATTACAAATTCTTGCGAGAAAACTTGAGAGTTCTGGTTTAAAAGTTTATAGTTTTAACCACGATCTCCAATTACTAGTCCAAAAAGATGATCAATTATTTGGCATATTGTTATTGTGGTCGGATAATAATTTTGCTTCCGATACATTAAATCAATACCGAGAAACATATTTATTAAATGGGGAACAAAACTTCCCTGTCATCTTAATTGGAACAATGGAATTACTGTCATCATTTGATGAAGTCGTTACTAGAATTTTAAGTGAGATTAATCATGAATAAACGTGGCGATAAAAAACGTTTTAAAGATTTTGTTCGGTGCATTAAACAAGACCCGCATCGTTATCTCTATATTAAAAATATGCTTGGACGGTTACATAGTGATGGCTTTGACCTTAATACACAAGGATACGGCGGAAGAACACTTCTTCATTTAGCTTTGAAACTTAATGACCTTAAACTGATGAACTTGTTTCTTAGTTTTGGTGTTAATCCCAATTTAGCTGACGAACAGGGAAATGCTCCCATTCATCAAGCTGTTTTGGGGAACAAAATGCGCTTTATCAAAAGTTTAGTTACCCATGGCTGTGATATCAACATCGCTTGTGAGCAAGAACAAGCTCCCTTGCACTTAGCAGTAATTAATGGGAATTTAGATGTTGTGAAATACTTAATCGACAGTGGTGCAGAAATCATGATTCAGGATGAAATCCATAACTATCCGCTTGATTATGCAATCGAAGAAAACGACGACAAAATGCTTCGTTACTTATTAACAAAGCAAGAAGTTGATGATGAACGAAAAATTAAAATATTATCCATCATAAATAAAGTAGGTGAAAAGATATGATGAATTGGACGGATTTTTTAAAACTAATAGAGGACTATACTTACCAATTTTCGTTTTGGGGATTTGTACGCCTCGGAGCTGATATTTTACTAATCATTGGTATTCTCATCTTTTTGTACAAAGTTTTTAAGATGAAAGCTCATGTGACTCGATTGCTTTTAGGGGCATTTATTGTGGCAACATTGTATGTAATAGGATTAGTTTTTCACTTAAATGTCTTTTTAAAACTATTCCGTTATTTAATCTTTTGGATTTTTGGGTTATTTATTATTGTTTATGGACAAGACATTAAATACACGTTAGATGTAATGTTTTCTTCCACAAAAGTGAATAATGTATATTCATCTAAGCAAGAAAAGAAAGAAATCATTAGTATTTTATGTTCTACAGCTGATTTTTTATCACAACGTAAAGTTGGGGCATTGATTACAATTGAACGTGAAGACAGCCTTAACAGTTATATTGAAAAAGCCATTGACATTAAATCAACAATCACTCAGGAATTATTGACGACTATTTTTACTCCTGGTACAGCTTGTCATGATGGGGCTGTCATTATCCGTCGCAATCGAATTATGTGTGCCGGAGCCTACTTTCCATCAACGGATAAATATAATGTTCCGAAGTTTTTAGGAACAAGACATCGTGCTGCTATCGGAATTAGTGAACGATCCGATGCTTTAACAATTGTTGTTTCTGAAGAAACGGGTAATATTTCCGTTACCCTTGATGGTGTAATTAATTTACAGTTAACCCTTGATCGCCTTGAAGAAATGCTTGATCGTTATTTAGTGGGAAAATAAACAAATTGGCCATGAAAAACATGGCCTTTTCTTTTTTATTGCCATTATTTTTATATTTATGTTATAATAAGTCAAAGGAAGTGAAGGTATGCGAATTGCGTTAATTGCTCATGATAAAAAGAAACCAGACATCATTGAATTTGCTTTTGAAAACCGTGAATTTTTTCAAAAGCATCAATTATTTGCGACAGGCACAACTGGGAAATTGATTATGGAAAGCACGGGACTTTCGATTCATTGCTTTAAATCCGGTCCTCTTGGCGGTGACCAAGAAATTGGCGCATTGGTTGCAAAAGGTGAAATCGACCTTGTTTTTTTCTTTCGTGATCCGCTAACAGCTCAACCGCATGAACCTGACATTTCCGCATTATTAAGATTATGTGATGTTTATGAAATACCTTTAGCAACAAATCGAAACACTGCTAAAATGATGATAAAATCGGAGGATTGTTATGCTTAATGATATTATTGTTTTTATAACTAATAACAAACTAACATTATTAGTTCCTGCTTTGCTTTTAATCGTGGTCTTTTTATTTGGCTCCGTGCTAAGAAAGACAAAAACACCATGGGTAAGTTTGCTTTTCACAATTATCGCTCTTGGTGGGTTGGTTGTAGAAGAAATGGGCATTGTGCCAAACACGTTTGTCTTATTGGGCTTCCCTTTTATTTTCTATTTATCAGCAGTCATCGTCCTTACTCTTTTTATCACATTAATTGAATTTTTAGTTAGTTTGAAGCATTATCATAATCGGATGGCGATTATCGAAGCGATGCCGTCCAATATTGAAACAAATATTTATGCTTACTTAAACCGCCAAGGTCGATTGGTCAAATTAACGGATGGTTTTTATAGTCAGTTTAAAGATTTGGTTAGTCGCAAACAAATGTGGTTTGAAAGTGTTAATCTATTTAATTGCAACAATGAAGAAATGACTTATAAAAAGTGGTTAGCTTTTCTAAAGAATGCTCCGGAATCAACTTTTTCTGTCAACATGAAACTCGTTAATGATGAAGATCTTAATTTGAGTTTAGAGAAAAAAGCTATTTTGAAAAACGAAAAACCAATTGGCTATATTTTGATTAATCAAAAACTAACGTTGTCGGAAGTATTTAAAGACACAGTACAGACGGATTACAAAAAACGTTTAAAAGGTTATTTCGATTTATTAGAAGAACCAGTTGCTTACTTTGACCAAGATAAAAACAAATTTGTTTTATCAAATCAAATGATGCGATTATTAAATGCGAAGGAAAGCGAATTATCCTCGCAAGCTTTTGAAAAGTTGATTGTTCCTGAAGATCTTAGTGCTTTAAGCAAACGCCCAAGCATGGATGGTCAAGTGTCTATCCAATATCGTTTGATTACGATTAATGGGCAAGAATGGTTTGAGGAAAACACTCAACAGCAAGGAACGAACCGCTCTTTAGTCATTCACCGTTCCGATTTCACAAAAGCAAAAATCAATTTTAAAGGTTATCCAGAATTATTAAGTGATGTAAACGGACTAATCGATCAAAATCGGGATTTCGCTCTAGCATTTTTAGCTTTAAAAGACTTACCAAGAATTGTTGATTTGGTTGGCAATGATGCAAGCGAACTTGTTGCTCTTAAGTATTTCACAAAACTTAATTCGTCTAGCTTAAGCGGGAAAATTAAAATATACCGAATCAGCAAAATGGAATATGGCATTATTATTGACCGTTTGGACAACTATGATTTAATTCTCCGCGATTTAAAAAACAATGTATCCGAATTGCTTGGGTTGGAAATTTACTTTAATGAAAAGAAATTTGTTTTGAAAAATGCTGTTGGAATCGTTTCTTCGAAAAATGTTTTAGAAAGAACACCAGAAGCAATTGTGAAAGCTGGATTTGATGCTTTGTTCTTTGCGACTGATGAAAAATATGACAAACGTTATAGTATTTACTATGCGAAGAAACCAGTGTTAGAAACAAAACCTGAGGATATGAAGATTGATTTAAGTGATCAATTCTTAGATCAACTATTAAGAAAATAAGCCAAAAAGGCCGCTAACAAGTGGCCCTTTTTAAAAAGGAGCAAGTATGTTTGATGTCATTTTATTAATGGCCGGAAGTGGTACAAGAACGGGACTTTCCTATAACAAAATGTTGTACAAAATCAACAACCGCCCTTTATTCATGTATTCTTTAGATACCTTTCTAAGTTTTCAAGAATGCTCCATCGTAGTGTTAGTTGTGCAAGCAAATGAACAGAAATTAGTTCAAGAAGCAATTAGCGACTACGACAACCGCCGCATTAGGATTGTTACGGGCGGAGCAAAAAGGCAGGATAGTGTTGCTTTTGGGATGGAAGTTTGCCAAGAAGAGCTTGTTTTGATTCATGATGGGGCTAGGCCGCTTATTCAAAGAGAAGACATCAATCGATTACTAGAAGCCTCCACAAACCATTTTGCTTGTGCTTTAGCAATCCCCGTTACTGATACCATCCGCTTAAATGACAACGACCAAACAACGTTACTTGATCGCTCTTTGTTAATGGCAATGCAAACACCGCAAGCCGTTAACCGAAAAAAATATGTAGAAGCTCTTCATTTGTCCCGATTACAAACGTTCTATGGGACTGATGATGTTCAATTACTTGATCACTTTTTAGGAATCAAACCCTTTTTAGTTCATGGGAACCCCCAAAACTTAAAGGTTACGACGAGTTTTGATCTTGAGATTGTGAAACAAGTTTTAAAGGAGAATAAAATGGTATATAAAATCGGTCATGCTCATGACACTCACCGATTAGTCACCGGTCGACCACTTATATTGGGGGGTGTAACCATACCCTATTCCTTAGGGCTTTTGGGACATTCCGATGCCGATGTCGTTTACCATGTCATCAGTGAAGCGATTATTGGGGCTCTAGGGTTAGGGGACTTGGGAATGCACTTTTCGGACAAGGATCCCAAGTATCTAAATATCAATTCTGCTTATTTTGTGAATGAAGCTAAAAAGATGCTCGAAAACCACCAATACCAATTAAGCAATTTAGACTTAACGATTTTTATAGAAGAACCACATTTAAAGGACTATAAAGACGAAATGAAAAACAACATTGCAAAACTCTTGGATGTTAATCCATCCTTGATCAATGTGAAAGCAACACGAGGCGAAGGCCTGGGCTTTATTGGTCAAAAAGAGGGAATTTCCGCGGAATGTGTTGTTTTGATTCATAAAAATTAACAAACATTACCTTCTTGACAAATCTTTTCATGATGATTTCAAGAAGGTTTTTTGTTATCGTTTTTCCAGCTTAAATTATATAAATATGGTATAATAATAAAAAAGAGGTCATCATTATGGAAAAAGAAACAAATCAAGAATTAGAAACAAAAGTTAAAACAATTATTAGTAAAATTCGTCCCTACCTTTTAAGAGACGGCGGCGATATTGAGTTTTTACGCATTGTTGACGGCATCGTTTATGTGCGGATGATTGGAGCATGTGCTGGATGTGCTAGCATTGATGTTACATTAAAAGACGGAATTGAAGCAATATTATTAGAAGAAGTTCCGGGAATCTTCGGCGTCGAAAACGTTTATGAGTGAGTTGTTTCCTAAACGCTTTAAACGTGTTTATGTGGAAATAACCAATGCTTGTCAGCTTTCATGTTCTTTTTGTTTGCCTTTAAAGCGACCAATATTATTCATGAATGAAGAACAATTTGTAAGAATATTAACCGAGATTAAACCATATACGGATTATCTTTACTTGCACGTGAAAGGGGAACCGTTAGTTCATCCCAACTTAAAACGGTTTTTGGACTTAGCTTTGCAATTTAAGTTTCAAGTAAACATCACGACTAACGGAATGTTGCTTGAGGAAAATAGCGAGCTTTTAAGCACGCATCCAGCAACAAGACAAATAAACGTTTCCTTGCATGCCTTGCAAGAATTAACCGAAGTGGAACAAAAAACATATGTACATGGGTTGGTTAATTTTTTAAATCTTGTGAAAAACAAAGAAAATAAGTATGTTTCATTAAGATTTTGGTTAGGAAATAATCCTTTAAAAAAAGCAACATTAGATTTTCTTAATGAGGCTTATGATTTAAAACTTAACGACGAAAGTAAAACATTGTTTCCCAATGTGTTTATCAATACTGAAGATGTCTTTGTTTGGCCGGAACAGTCTACAACCATTTCCCCATATGCTTTTTGTTATGGTTTAAAAGATCATTTTGCTATTTTAGTGGATGGCTCCGTTATTCCTTGCTGTCTTGATGGTAATGGACGGGTCGTTTTAGGAAATATCTTGGAAACACCATTTAAAGATATCATTGAAGGAGATGCTTGGGAAAAGCTGTCACTAGCCTTTAATAACCGACAAAATCTTCCCCAACTTTGTTTACAATGTTCATATAAAAATCGCTTTGCCCGCTAGGGCATTTTTTATTTCCCCTTAACTTTTTTATTTTTATATGTTATAATTTACATAAAGTAGGATATGAGGTGTGAACAATGATTAAAAAAGGTGACATCGTTATCGGGAAGATTACGAATATTCTCGGTTACGGTGCTTTTGTGAGCGTTGGGGAATATGACGGCCTAATTCATATTTCCGAATTTTCGGATAACTTTGTTCGGAAAATTGATGATTATGTCCAAGTCGGACAACAGGTAAAATTAAAAGTTTTGGATATTGATGAAAAAACCAGAAAATTGCGTTTAAGTTATAAAACACTTAACAAGACAAGAGGCGTAAAAGGAGAAGTCCCTAAATTCATTATTGGGTTTAATTCTCTTGAAAAAGCCATGCCGGACTTTATTGCGGCACAATTAACCAAAGAGGAGTAGTATGTTAGACTATAAGCAAGTCCTTCCTTTCATTTCTAAAAAACAAATAGAGGACATGGAACCTCAAGTTATGGTTGCGAAAGACCAACTTTTACATAAAACATGTTTAGGCAATGATTTTGTCGGGTGGGTCGACTATCCAAACTTGTTGTCAGAAAATGATTTAAAAGCGATTGTTGAAGCGAGTAAAAAAATTAAAAGCGATTCCCAAGTTTTATTGGTGATTGGCATTGGGGGGTCCTATTTAGGTGCCAAATCCGCCATATCGATGCTTCAAGAGTATTTACCAAAAAATAACGATTGTGAAATAATGTTTGTTGGCAATACGCTATCGTCTTCATACACTAAAGCTGTTTTGGATTATTTAGAGAATAAGGATTTTTCAATAAATGTTATTTCGAAATCAGGGACAACAACGGAACCAGCTATTGCTTTTCGTTTGTTCCGTAGTCTTTTGCAAAAGAAGTATAAAGAGAAATTTCATGAACGGATATATTGCACAACAACAATTGGCAAAGGTGTTTTGTATTCGGAAGCCATCAATAACAATTATCAAGTTTTCGCCATTCCGGAAGATATCGGCGGCCGATATTCCGTCTTGACACCGGTTGGTTTATTACCAATGGCTTGTAGCAATATCGATATTTACCAAGTAATCAAAGGAGCAACGAATGCTTTCTTTGATTTTTCCAAAAAAAGCTTTTGGGAAAATGATGTCCTTCTTTATGCTAGCTTAAGAAAGCTATTGTATGATCAAGGAAAACTTGTTGAGATGATGGTTTATTATGAGCCGAAATTACATTATTTGGGTGAGTGGTACAAACAACTATTTGGTGAATCCGAAGGAAAAAACCATCAAGGATTATTCCCTGTAACCGCCAACTATTCGACGGACCTTCATTCATTAGGTCAATATGTTCAAGATGGTAAACGCCATTTGTTTGAAACAATTTTAAATATCGAAAAACCAGAAGATGATATTTCGATTCCTTTAGATAATTTTGATTTTGACCAACTAAATTACCTAACTAAATATTCACTGGATCAAATCAATAAACAGGCTAAAATAGGGACGATGATGGCTCACATCGATGGTGGTGTTCCCAACATTGTAATCAATGTTCCGGAAATTTCCGCGTTTTATTATGGTTATCTCGTGTATTTTTTCATGGTTAGTTGTGGAATCAGTGCGGCTTTATTGGGTGTAAATCCTTATGATCAACCAGGAGTCGAAGCTTATAAATTAAACATGTTTGCTTTGCTTGAAAAACCGGGCTTAGAAAAACTAAAAGAGGAACTGAAGAAGAAAGAATGAAGAAATTAGTTGTTTTAATTTTACTGTCTTTAATAGCTTTAAGTGGCTGTAAAAGTGATCCTGTTGTCGAAGATTTTCCCATGTTAGAAGGACAGGATCATGTTTTTCAAAAAAGTGATTTTACGGAAGTAACCAAAGCATTAACCGTTCTTACGGGCGTCCATGTTATTTTATTTTCGTATGATCCCGATTTTTATGAATGCCCATTTTGTTTAGCCGTGATGCCCATAATTAATGAGGCTGCTATAAAAATTGGCGTTGAAGAAATCCTTTATTTAGATATTTATGAAATGCGCAAAAACAATACAACCGATTATCAGCTATTACTTGGCTATTTAGACAGCAAAGTCGGTGATCTGATTGAGCGAGATGGTGTTAAAAAAATCATTGTTCCCGATTTATATGTTGTGAAAGACGGTGAGATTGCTATCCATCATATTGCCACTTTAAAGGATAACAATGGAGCCTTTATTGCGGAACTGACGGATGATCAAAAACAAGAATTACAGACTTTATATGAAAATATGTTTAAATTAGTCTTCTAAATAACAAAAATCAAATATTGCGGTATTTGATTTTTTTATTCTCGAAATTGATGAAATTTCACGATAATTATGGTATAATAACTAAAAATTAGGTGTCAAATATGAAAATCGAAAAAATAATTACAAACGAACAAAAAATGATTGATGTTGGCCAAATCATTGGTGAAATGGCTAAACCGAATATGGTTATTGCTCTAAACGGCGATTTAGGTGCCGGAAAAACAACCTTAACAAAAGGCATTGGTTTAGGACTCGGCATCAAAAAAACGATTAACAGTCCGACATTCACAATCATGAAAATATATCAAGGCCGATTGCCACTTTATCACCTTGATGTTTACCGTATCAATGAAAACAGTAAAGATGACGATTTAGAAGAATACTTCGAACGTGATGGTCTCTGTGTTGTGGAATGGGCGGACAATATTGCTTATTTATTGCCCCATGATTTATTAACCATTGATATCATCATTTTAGAAGATGGGAAAAGGCAAATAACCCTTCGTTCTGAAAACAATGATTTTATCCAAATGCTGGAGGCAATCAAATGAAAACAATGATTTTAGACACATCAACAGCCTTTTTATATGTTGCTTTTATCGATGACCAAAAGGTCATTTTTGAAAAAAAACTGCTTGGGAAGAACAACCATTCCGAACATTTCTTACAAACAATTGAAGAAGGCTTAAAACAAACAAACAGTCAAGTCGCTGATTTTTCGAAAATCATTGTGGGGATTGGTCCGGGATCCTATACAGGGTTAAGGATTAGCCTAACGGTTGCGAAAACATTTGCATGGACACTTAACATTCCGTTATATACCGTTAGTAGCCTCGACTTACTCTGCAGTGGTTATTACGATAAGGATGGCGTATATGCTGTTCTATCGGTTGCGAAAAGCAAACATGTATATGGCAAAGTAATAGAAGTCCACAATGAAACAATGACAACAATTGTGAAAGAAAGCTTTATGGAAAAAGATGCTTATCTTAATAGCATCAACCATTTAAAATATACCATTATCGATGAACAAAATTATTTAATTGTCCTACAAGGATTAAAACCCGTGCTTGTAACGGATCTTCATGCTTTAGCACCCAATTATATGCGGAGAGAAATATGAAATTTCAAATTCGTCCATTAGAAGAAAAAGATATTGGGGAAATAATTGCTGGAGAAGAAGCCATTTTTGGTGTTTCTTTAGGGTTTGATCTCATTTATTCTGATTTGAAATTAAATCCATTTGCCCATTATTTAGTTTTAGAAATCGATAAACATGTTGGTGGATATATTGGCTTATGGATTCATGATGATACTGCAGAAATTATCAATTTTTATGTTGATAACATTTATCAACGCCAAGGATTTGGCACGATGCTACTGGACTTTGCTATCAAGTTATGCGAATTAAGTGGTGTCAAAACTTTAAGTTTAGAAGTAAGAGAAAATAATGAAGCTGCCAAAGGCTTGTATAATAAATTTGGCTTTGTGTTTTCACACAAGCGTCTAAAATACTATCAAGACTCAAGCGATGCTTTGGTTTTGATTAAAAATATCGAGGAACAAAAATGATTGTATTAGGAATTGAAACTAGTTGCGATGAAACAAGTGTCGCTGTTGTAAAAGATGGCAAACAAGTATTATCCAATGTTGTTTATTCACAAATTGATATTCATAAAGCATATGGTGGTGTTGTACCTGAAGTTGCCAGTCGCCATCATGTTCAAAAAATTACCGTTGTCTTTGAAGAAGCGTTAAACCAAGCCCAGATTACGCCAAAAGACATTGATTTGGTGGCTGTTACCACTCACCCTGGGTTAATTGGTTCACTATTAGTTGGGATAAATGCAGCTAAGGCGTTTGCTTTAGCTCACAACATTAAATTAGTTGAAGTCAATCATATCCATGGCCATATCTATGCCAACTATTTGGAAAGTGATTTTACTTTTCCTATCTTGGCATTAGTCGTTTCTGGTGGGCACACCGAATTAGTGTTAATGAAGGACCATTTTCAATTTGAAGTGTTGGGTGAAACCTTAGATGATGCTGTTGGTGAAACCTATGATAAAGTTGGTCGCGTTATGGGACTTGATTATCCCGCAGGTATTCGAGTTGATAATTTAGCGATGACGGGGACACCAACCTATAAATTACCACTTGTTTATTTGGATCGCCAAAACTATGAATTTTCTTTTTCAGGGTTAAAATCAGCAGTCATCAACCTAATAAACACAGCCCATATGAAAAATGAAACTATCGAAGTCGCTAATTTATGTGCATCGTTTCAAAATGTTGTTGTCCGTGTTTTAGTTGATAAAACCATTCAGGCTGCTCTTCAGTATGGTGTAAAACAAATTGTTGTTGCCGGTGGTGTTGCTGCCAACAAAGGCTTGCGCAAAGAAATGCAAGTGGCTGTTGCGAAGAACCCGCAATTGAAATTAACTTTTCCATCAATGAAGTATTGTACCGACAATGCAGCGATGATTGCTGTTGCTGGTTTTTTTCAAGATAAAACCCAAGAAATGCAAAAATAGTTTGATTTAATAGGCGATTTATTATATAATCAAATGAGTAAACTGTGGGAAGACCAGAGAAGAATTAATTATTTACGGAGGCAAATGCGAGTGAAAAAAATATCAATTGCCATAATCATGTTTTTAATATTGGTATTAGTTGGATGTGGAAGTAATACTTCTCCAGAAAAACTTTGGAATCGTTATATAAGTGCAATGAACGCAAAAGACATTGAAGCTGTTGCTGCAAGTTTTTATTTGGAAAACTCAGCCGACTATAACCAATTCATCGAGGATAATGATCCAACTGTTTATTTTGCTGATTTTGAATCGCTGAAAACTCGTTCATTCGCGCCTGAAGTTGTTAACGAAAATTATTATTGCGCCAATATCACTATTAGCTTAAGTGTTGGCGGTGATAGCCAACGTAAACAATTTTTAGTTTATTTCTATCGTGATTTAACAACTGGTTGGAAATTCACAAATGAAGTAAATGTTACAGCTTACGATTTAGCCTTATTGGGAAACGCTCCTAACAGTTATTATTATGCAAATATTGTGAAAACCGCTGATGGCTTTTCTTATAAATATGTATATGCCAATATTGCAGGTGAAGTAAGCGATAATGATTATGTGAAAATCGTTGCTCCTGAAAGCAATCAAAGTGCGATTGTTATTCCTGATCAAATTGAAGGCAAACCGGTAAAAATTATTGGTGATTTTGCTTTCTTTGATTATTTTAAAATTCTAAGTGTCACTATTCCTACAAGTAAATTACAATCAATTACTATTCCTGATTCTGTATCAGAAATTGAACAATATGCTTTTTATCAAGCAAAACAATTACAAAGTTTAGATTTGCCTGCCAGTATTCGTAATGTTGGCAAATACGCCTTTGCAAGTTGTACAAATATGGAGACATTAACAATCAATGTCGATGAGGCAGCAATGTATGATCCGGCCAATATCGTTAATTTAACTGGTCGAGACAGTATGATGATTGTTGGTGATCGCAAACTTTATATTGAAGATAATATCTTTTTAGCAACAAGTGGTGCTCCAGCCGATTGGTCATCAAGTGATGCCGCAGTTGCCACAGTTGCTGCAAGCGGGAAACTAACTTTAATTGCTCCTGGACAAGTTACTATCCGTGCTACTAATAAAAATGATAATACACTTTATTCCGAGGCAACTTTTACCGTTTTACCAAAAGCCCAAAAATTAATTACAAGTACAACAAGCGTTGATCTTTATCGTTTTACGATTAAGAACGATTGGTTTGTTGGCGATACGCAAACACTGAGCATTCAATCAACCAATGTGGAATGGACTTCTTCAAATACCGATGTTGCGACAGTTGATAATACTGGCAAAGTAACGGCTGTTGCTCCTGGTGTTACCACTATTACGGCAAACTCTACAACTTCAGAAGTTGTTTCGACTGCCCAAATTACGGTAGCTTTGGCTAATGAGCGAAATGTTGTTTCCACTTATTCTTATACACCAATTAGTTTTACTGGTGCAAGAAAAATGTATGTTTCCGATCTTTTGACACTTGCAACGACTGGGTACGACCTTGGCGACATTTTATGGACAAGTTCCAATAATGCCCTGGCAACAGTATCCATGTATGATGGCAAAGTTGAAGCGCTTGCGAAGGGCAATGCCATTATTAAAGCGACATTAACAAGCAATCCAAATATTTATACAACTGTCAATATTCAAGTTGCTGATGTTACGCCTTCCATTACGTTCGCTGAAAACTCCTTGGATCGCTTAAATAGTTTAAAAACAATTTATATCAAGGCGATCAATCCTAATAGTGTTGTTTGGAAAGGAACTTTAAAATTGCCAAGCGATGTGAAAATATATGTTCCTGCACAAAACTATGATTCCTATTTAAAGGTTTGGGCGGACTATGAGAAAATGATTTTTATTAATGAAAACGAATAAACACCTTAAATGGTGTTTTTTCATTTTATTTGTGCAAAAAAGCAATTAGTCGGGATATTTGTAAAATAATTTGTATTACAAGTGATAAAATGTTATAATAAGTAAAAAAACAAGGGATAAAAATCCGCTTAAGGAGTTCGTGTGGAATACTTATCAACATTTAATTTTGATATTATTATTGTGCTAGTGTTGATTGCTTCCATCATTGCTGGTGCATACTATAGTTTATATCGCCAAATACGAAAAACAATGATTTTAATTGTTCCATTGGTGGCGTTATATTTTGTTTTACCGCCACTAATGACAATGATTAAATCCGTTAGTGCCGTTTATGGCATTTTAGAAAAAGTATTCGCCTTCATCGGCCGCTTTTTAAAATTAAGTTCCTATATGAATATTATGATTACGGGATTCATCGGAGTAATTGCTTATATCTTAATGGCGTTAGTCATAGCTTTTATTTTTCAAATATTTGCAACGCCGGTTGAAAAACGGGTTTTACGGTCAACACCAACGTTTTCGCGAGTTGTTGCCGGATTATTTGGATTAATTAATGGCTATGTTTTAGTCATATTATTGATGCTCTTTTTAAAACCAATTACGGACATTAATTATCACAGACCACTTACCAAAATCATTGCTGACACAAGCCTTGTTTATTTACCAGTATCAAAATTAAACGAGGTCCAAAATGTTAATGTTACGCTTCATCAGGAATATCAAGAAGCATTTAATCATTTGAGTGGTGATCAGGTCGCAAATACAATGGCTTTTTTAGATGATATCAATAATGAATTTATTGACATTAATACATACATTGATACCGTGATGTTTAATCAACTTAGTGCTGACTCACAAACGCTTATAACAACTCACTTAACAAATGATGATTATATTTCTAGTTTATTAACGGATGTTGATGGGACTTTGGTTTTACAAACTGTTTTAACTGAAGAAAAAAACAATCTGGAAATTGTGACCATTAATGAGAAATTAACATTCATAGCTAATTATCGTGGTTATTGGACTTTTTTCTCGACTCTTTTTACAAATCCAATAAACACGTATGATTATTCCGAAATTGCGCAAATATATACTGATAACATCGATAGTTTAACTTCCATTTTTTCTTCAATCCGTTTGCAACACGAATTTGAAGAACACATGGAAAATTTACTGTTCTTCAATACTTATTATGCTTCTTTTGTAAGCATTCTAGGAGATGGCAGCGTTACTGATTTTGCTAGTTATCAAACAAGTTTTCAAAATGTTATGGTAAGTAGTTTTAGCGATTATGTTACCGCTTTTGTAAATTATCCTTTTGAAGCAAGCAACCCCGTTCTTACGTCAATTAAATACATGTTCCAGTTGGCAAATAAAAATGCCACCAACATGGCTTTACTTAATGAAAACATGAGTAAACCAGCACAAATTATGCTGGCTAACCGCTTTGAAGAATGGTTTAGTGTTCCTGTTTGGGAAGCAGAAGTTTTAATTAATAGTTATATCAAAGATAGCTTAGGCAGTTATCTAGCTGGTGGCTATTGTTTATATCACGAATATTTCTTTTTCCAATATTTAAGCGAAGGAATAACGTTTGATGATTTATTTAGCGTTGATGATTTTTCTCAAATGTTAACTAATTTAGAAACTACCGTCAACAGTGGCTTAATAACGGAAAGTCAGGCAAGTGGTTTCATCGATGGACTTTTCCTTTTGTCAGACAGCATCATCTTTAAGTTAGCTAACCACGAACAAATCACAAATTCTTTGTATGAGGATATCGCTTTATTAAATCATCCGTATTTTAGTGAGAACTTCACAACTATTTTAGAAAGTTTGTCGGGTGAATAAAATGGCTAAAAAAATGAAACAAGAAGTTGTGGAATACGAATTTACAAGTAAGGGCTTTGGTAAAGTCAGCTCTAAGCAAAAAGATGATGCGGTAAACATTTCGTCATCACAAATACAGCTTAATAATCAAGATACGGCTAAGGTCCAATTTTTAAAAACCAATCCATTTATGTATAATTCCAAAACATCGGCTTATCAGATTTCAAGTTTAGAAGAATTTTTAGTCAAAGTGCGAAAAGAAGATTATGCATTAGGCGATATCGCCCGTAATCCAGAATTTTCCAAGAGCAAAAAAAGACGTCTTGTGAAAAAGGCCTTTAAAGATTGGGACAAAGAGTATAGCACACAAAAAAAGAATGTTTTTAAAGAAAGTGATAAAACCATTGAAGTCATCGGTGATGTCAATTTCATGAATATCCAGTTTGGAACAAAATTATTGATTGTTGGTTTATTCTTACTAATGATCTTTGTGATTTCTTTAGATTCTTATATATGGAATAAAATTTCCCAAGGTAATTTTGGATTTAGGATTCATCAAAGTTTAATGGATTTATTTAATGCGACATCATGGTTAAAACTTGTTGCCAATATCACTGTTTATATTTTGGTGCTGTTTATTTTCTACGCAACAATTTATAGTATGGTATCGATGGATTTTGTAAAAGACCATAAACTAGCTGTCGATTATTTAAAAAAGTCAGAAAAAACGATTAACCGTGATTATAAAAAGAAATTTCAAAAAGCGCGTTCATATTATTTACGAATTATCACGTCCAAAAAACGTTATAACCCACCTTATGATATCAAGAATGTAGAAGAAGGACATGTTAACATCACAACCTTTGATAATATCAGAAAAGTGGCGATTGATCGTGCATATACACTGAAAAAACGTCGTCCCCTTTATGTGGGTCTTAAAAATATCTTTTTGTTTTTAAGTGTTGGTGGTTCCTTAACCGTTATCGGTTATGCGTTATTTAAAGTTGTTATTAGTCTTTTTTAGGAGGTAATTATGGAAAGTAATCCCAAAAAAACCCAACAAAGTCAAACTAAGAAAACGGGGGTAAGTTCGGTTGCGAAAAAAAAGAGTGCAAAAAGCACCGACAAAGCAAAGATGGTTGCAAAAAAAGTGACACCAGTTGAAGACAAACCTTTGGATGTTGTTGAACGCTTAAAAAACGTCTTGAATGAAGTTCGCGGAAGCATGGATAAAGCGGCACCTAAAAAAACATCCCAGCCTTTATCTTTGGAAAAGTCACTTCCTAAAAAACCGTCAGCAACAAAAAAACAAGCAACTGCCAAAAAAACGTCACCAAAAAATAATTTAGAAACACTAAAAAAGAAACCTTCTTTAGAAAAGAAACAAGAAGTTACAAAACGAAGTGCTAATGAATTACTTGAGGAATTAAATGCGAAAAGCAAAAAGCCGTTACCTGTTTCTAAAAAAAGTGAAAAAACTTCGAATCAACTACCTATAACGACGGATGTTGAGCGCCTAAAAGGCGTTATTTCAGCTGGTAAAAGGTTACAACAATTAATGGAAGTCAAAGACCTTAAAAACGAAAGTAAAGAGCGGATTTTAAAAGAGAAGATTAGCTTAGCAAGACGTTTGGAAGAAGAAAACCCTGAAGAAGTAACTATAGATGAACTTGAACAAGAACAAGGCAAAGTTCAAGAATTAAATGAAAAAATCGCTGTTTTACAAGCGGAAAAAGCTGAACTTGATTCCGCAATCTTAAAAGTATTAGCTGCTAAAGTTAGCGGTATTCCTGTAATCGATGAAGAAAGCCTTGGTTTATCTCCCAGTGCTTCTTCAGGCGTTCCAGTTAATCAACAAGAAGAAGTTTCTCAAACTGCTAAAAAAATATCTGAGATCGAAGAAGTACTAACCTCTCTAGAAAATCAACACGCTGAGAATCAAATTAAGTTAATTGCTGCTGAACAAGCCAATCAACAGTTGATGGAGGAATATGGCAAGCAAGCGGTTGTTGTCAATGATTTGGAAAAGGAAATTGTGACTTTAAGAGGAGAGGTACTCAAGAAGCAAACAGAAACCGTCCAAGTTAAGGACCAACTTGAAAATGAATTAAAGGTAAAAAAACAATACCAAAAAGAAACAGAAGAACTTAAAAAACAACTTGAATTATCTAAAGCACAAATACCAGTTGTAAAAGCTTCTTTAAAAGAAGAAATGACTAATAAAATTGTCGCTTTAGAAAAACAATATCAGGAAGAAAAGAAAGAAGTTCTTCGATTACAAAAAGAATTACAAAACTTAACAAAAACAATGGAAAAGAATCAAGCTAAAGAAGAGCTTGCGAAAAATAGTCTTCAAGAAGAAAAGAAAGCAAAACTTGAACTTGCAAAAGAATTGGAAACTTTAAAAGCCAGTCTGATGAAAATAGAAGCAAGTGCTAAACAAAGGACTGATGAAAAACAAGTTGCGACGCAAATGACAACGGAAGCCAAACAAGCACAAGCAGCTTTAAAAAGAGAGATTACTCGATTAGAAAAAGCTAAAGAAGCACAAAAGGCAAAAGAACAGCAAGTTAAGGATCTTCTTCAAGAAGAGAAAAAAACAAATCGTCGTTTACAAAAAGAGATTGATGATTTAAAAACTAATTTGGAAAAAGAAAAATCAAAAGCAGTTCCATCGGAAAAAATCATTGCAATTGATCAAGCCTTCCAAGATGAGAAAAAAGAGAATGATCGTTTGCAGAAATCATTAAATTCTCTTTCTGTTGCTTTTGAAGAATTAAAGAGTCAAGAAGCGGGTAAAAAGGCTGAATTTGATGCCATGAAAAAAGAGCATGCTCGCTTAACAAAAGACAATGAAGCTTTGCGAGCAACTTTTGAAGACTTGAAAGCTAAGAGTCTTGAAAGCAAAAAATTATACGATACGGAAAAGAAATTGACGACAAAACTTGAAAAACGAATCGAAACAATGAAAACCAGTAAAAAGGCTTTACAAGTTACTATTCGTGATTTCAAAAAGCAAGAGCAATTACAGATTGAAAAAGATGCGCAAAAAGATCAACTTATAGAGATGGAGAAATTAGAAAAAGAACAAGTTGAAAAACAACTTGAACAATTACGATTAGAAGTTGATGGAATGGTTGCTAGTTTGCAAGAATTGCGTCAAACCAATGAAACATTAAAATCACGTGATTTAGAAGAAAGCACTTTATTTGAACAAGAAAATCAGAAATTAAAAGTTGATAATCAAACAATCACTGAAGAAAACAACCGTCTTTTTGCTTTGGTTGATGACCTTAGATTAAATAATGAACAATTGAAAAATCAAAGTCAAGCATTATCAAAACGGCTTGAATTAGATTTTGGTTCTCTTAAACAAGAACTTAAAGACCAAACACAAAGAAGCGAGACTTTACAGGAACAATTGTCTGTTCTCGAACTTGAAAAAGAACAATTGCAAGAGCAACTTTCACAATATTCTGATTCATCAGTTGAGAGTACTTCGAACTACGAACAGTTAGTTCAAGATAATAATCAACTGAAAGAAATAAATCAACGCATTACAGCTTCTTACAATGATTTGAATTTAGCTTTGGAACTTTTAAAGACGAAGTATGCTGATTTAGAAAAAACTTTGGACAAAGAACAAATGGAAAAAAGCCAAATGCAAACGCACATTGTTCAAACTAAAGACGAACCAGCTAAAGTTGCTAGTCTTATCAGTGAATTAAATAAGACGCAAGAATTAGTTAAAGCCAAGGAATTTGAAATTGAGATTCTGAAATCGACGTTATTCCGTGAACAAAACCGTATTACGCCGCATGAACAATATCCATATTATGGATTTGAAAATATGCGTTATTCTCAGAATGCGCCATATCAACAACCTCAACCAGTGGAACCAAAAATTCCACAAGTCGTTGTAGAACAACAAGAAAAGCAGTCGTTTATTGAAGAAATTAATGCTTTAAAAGCCGAAATCGACAAATTAAAACAAACACCTGCTCCTGATTCTTCAGCTTTATTAAATGAATTCAAAGAAGAATTGGTTCGAAATCGTGAAGAATTAAGTCGCATATCTTTACAAAAAGATAAAGAGATCAAAGAGATTTCGGAAACGTATGAATCAAAATTGCAGTCAACCGAACAAGAAAAAGATGAATTACGTGAACAAAACAATTTACGTTTACAACAGATCAATGATTTGCAAGCACAGGTAAATGACAAGGATTATACTTTACAAAATTTAAAAAATACTGTAAAACAATTTACAGAAGAAGACATTTTTGATCCTGAATTTAAACGCCGCATTCGTCTGATTCGTGATATGCAAAAGGATATTGCTAATCGTTTAGATGATGAAGCCATCAATTACAATTCAAGTGTTGCTTCATTAGAATTAAAGATTTCGCAACGTCAACAAGATATAGACAAACTTAATAATCGTATCGACCAATTAACAGATACTTTTAATGCCAATCGTGATTTTACTGCTTCCACAAAAGAAGTTTACGAAAAATCTAAAGCGAAAGCCTTATTAGAATTACAATTGCAAGAAGAAAGATTGCATGAATTAGAAGATGATTATTCCAAAACTAAAAGCAAATATCAAACTTTTGTTAGTTCTAAGCAACAAGAGTTAGCTAATTTAAAAATTAAAGAAGGGCAAATAATTGATTATTATTTGCGCAAGATTCGTCAAGATTATTCTTTAACTGATGATTTTAAAGAAATCAAACAAGTGGAAAACGAGCGCAATCAACTTCTTAATCAAATCAATGAATTAAAGTCTTCTCAAGAACAAACTGTTGAAACAATTGAGAAGCAAAGTGCTGAACTGACAAAAGTTGTTGAAACAAATATGAACTTAACAAAGCAATTGCAAGATGAACGTAAAGTTGCAATTGAAAAACAAGCTCGCAGTTTAGAATCTTCTTTACAAGAACAAAATAGAGAACTTAGTGATCTTTTACGAAAAGTAAACGATTTAAAAGTGGAACTTGACAAACGTTTAGAATATGAAAAACGATTGCGAATCAATGAAGAAAAAGTATCGGATTTCTTTAACAATAAAATATTGTTGGAACAATGCTTGGTTGATTTAGAAGAACGTACCCAACAAATGGACATTGTTGCAGCAAAAATTGAAGGAATCGGGAATGAACCAGCCAATAAAACCGATCTTTTGAAAGCTCGCGCTGAGTTGACAGATTTAGAAGTCCATCGTGATGATTTACATTCCAAAATCAATTTTTGTAAGAAAAACATTAAAGAGCTTGAAGTGGATCCAACTGTTTCCACATACATTAAATTAATTAATCAAATCGATCAAATTCGAAATGTTCAAAAAGAATTGCGGGAAAAAGCAGAAATATTAAAAGAAGCAATTCAAACGAAAAATAAAGAATTAGATGCCTTAATGAAGGAAAAATCCGAAATCGTATGATGATTACGATTGACAAATCAATTTTGCAAATTTTACCAGAATTTTCTGTTATTGCTTTAGTTATGGATGTAATCGTTAAAGACAGCAGTGAAATTCAAGGTTTAATTACGCAATATGAACAAAAATTAGCTGAGGAATATTCATTGGAGGAAGTCTTGAATATTCCTCTTATTAAAGAAGCCAGAGATGCATATAAAAAATTAGGAAAAGATCCCAGCCGTTATCGTTTGGCAGTTGAATCTTTGTTTCGAAGGATTGTGAAAGGCAACACCCTCTATTTAATCAACAACGTTGTTGATGCGGGGAATGTTTTGTCTTTAGAAACAAAGCGTTCTGTGGCTGTTTTGGACTACGATAAAATTAAGGGCGATGTTTTAATTCGTTTAGGGAAAAGCACCGATGAATATTATGGGATTGGTCGTGGCTTACTAAATGTCACGGACATTCCTGTTTATGAAGATGAACAAGGGCCGTTTGGTTCGACTACATCCGATACATTAAGAACAAGTATTACTGAAAGCACAACAACAATTCTTCTTTTTATCATTTGCTTTTCCGATACTTTTATTGAACAAAACAAACAAGCAGCTATTAATTTGTTTACAAAATATGCTGGGGGAAATAACATTAGAGAGTTAGATGTTAAGAGAACATCTATTGAGGAATAATTATGGAAGAAATATCAAATTTTATTAAAACAGTCATGAAGAATGATTTGGAA
>JBFXJT010000003.1:78464-90345 GCA_050174575.1 Bacilli bacterium | reverse complement strand
ACTTCTTTCGCAAGTGTATATGATTCTGCAACCCCTACAGGTGTTTTAATCATCACTTTTGTCGTTGGTAAATCCCTTGTTACTTCATAAGCCATAAGTGTTCCGATTTCGGATACTGTTTGGCGAAAATCTTTAGTTCCTGTTTTTTCATCACGAATTAATGATAATTTGTGATGCATAAGGGGATGGTTAAAGACGACTAATTTTCCGTTCATTTTTCACTCTCCTTATCTATGATCATGCATACACGTCGCTCGTGTCTTCCACCTTCAAATTTTTCATTTACAAAAGCTTCTACATAAAGAATGGCATCGTTAAATTCTGTGAACTTAGCTCCCATTGTAATGACGTTACTGTCATTGTGTTGACGCGATAAATGAGCACTTTCTAAGTTTGTTACAAGAGCTGCACGAATCCCCTTCCACTTGTTAGCATAAATGGACATACCAATACCTGTAGTACAGATTAATATGCCATATGTTGCTTTTTTAGAAGTGATATCTTTACAAACTTCTTTTGCAAACTCTGGGTAATCAACACGATCAAGGCTGTAACAGCCTCGGTCCAATATTTGATAGCCTTTTTCCTGTAAATAAGAAACAAGGGGCGCTTTTAAAGGGAAACCACCATGGTCACAAGCAATGCTGATAATCATATTTTCACCTCTAGTTCAATATTATACTATATTTTGCCTGTTTTTTCTAGACTAAAATCCAAAAAAAACACTGGTCTTTTTATCCAGTGAAATTTTTTTGTTATTTGTTTTGAAAAACGTCAATTTGCCCCTGACGAAGAACGGATATTTCGTTTTCGCATACTTTCACAACCGTAGATGGCACTTTAGAAAAAGTTGCGAAATCAGTAATAAAAAAATCAATATGATCTTTAAACCGTTTTTCGATTTCTTCTAAAGTGTTTAATTCTGGCTCTCCGCTTTCATTGACGGATGTTGTAGCAATTAACGAAAAATGCTCTAATAAACTTAAGGAAATAATACTATCGGGCATCCTAAAAGAAATCGTTTCATTTTGGTGGCACAAAACAATCGTTAGCGCTCCCGGCCAATATTTTTCCATAAGCGCGCGTGCTTTGATATCGATAGTAATATTGAGATCAGCAATTTGTTTGATTGATGAACACAAATTGACTAACGGTTTCCCATAATCACGTTTTTTCATCGCATATATTTTATTTATGCCCATTTGATCGCCAAAAAGCGTGCCAACACCATAAACTGTATCCGTTGGAAAACAAATGATTTTCCCTTTTAAGTCTTCTTTGTTAAATTTTAAAAATTCTTTTAAAGTTAATTTTTCCATAGTTTCGCAATTTCCTCTAAATAATCATCTTTGGTAACTAATTTTTGGTCGCGAAGTTTGATTAATTCTTCCATCACTTTAAATTTTTCCGACTCTGATAGGGTTTGATATTGGATATTAAATCCTAAATCCTGTAAATGTTTCGTTATGTTAACAGCACTTGGAAGTTCATCATCTTCCCATATAATCCTTTGTTCTTCTTTCGGTTCATTGATGGTCAATTGTTCTTCAAATTCATTTGATAGCGGTTTTACTTCTTCTGCTTTTTCATTTATTGTTAAGTCTTCACGAATCGTTTGATCAAAAAAGCCTTTTTTACGCCAATAAAAAACAATTAAAATGAGGGCACAAATTAAGAAAACAAAAATTAACGAAAAATAAAAGATCGATAACGAGGATAAAGAAGCCAAAACTCGTAAATTAACCAACTTAACTCCTTGTCCTTCGCCAATTGTTAAACTGCCTAAACCATTAAAAGTATCCATCGTGATTACTTCAACATCTTGGAACTTGTTTAACGATTGGACATGCTCTTCATAATCATAAACAATTAAAGAAAAAGTGCTACCTTCTTTCAGATTAAGGGCAATGGCATTTGTATCACCACGATTATTTTTAGGTAAATCATATGCATATCCCTGATAAGCAATTTTTAAGGAATATTCATTTGCTTGAACGCTAAAAAAACTAACACCATAACTTATTTTATCATTAACCAATCCATAAATGACTTTGATAGTATAGTAAGGATTTTCATAATAATCATACGTTAGGTATTCTGAATAAGCGGTATTGACTGCCTCATCAAATTCATCAAGATGGGGTTGTGCAAAGGCAAATGTTAACAAAGTAGCAAATAATAATAATATTCTCATAATTCCTCTATTTTGATTGAATTAATAATATTCGTGAACGGTTACTCAAATCTTTTTTAATTTCCTTTTTTGCTTTGGGAAAAAATAATTCTGCCATTGCAAGCAACTCTTCATCATGATTAATAGGAATTTCCATCGCAATTAAATAATCATTATGAAGATGGCATAGAGCTTGCTTTAAAATAGCATCATAAAAAGACAAACCATTGTTGTTTGCAAAAAGGGCTAAATGCGGTTCATTATCTTTCACAAGCACATCGACAGTTTCCTTCTTGTCAATGTAGGGCGGGTTAGAAACAATAATGTCAACTTTTGAAGGAATAGATGCAAACAAATCTCCTTCAATAAAATTGATTGCTAGGCCCAGAGCTTGCGCATTTTGTCTTGCAACTAAAATAGCCGCTTGTGAAATGTCCGTTGCGTAAACAACGGCTTTGGGGATGTGTTTTTTTAAAGCCAAAGCAATGGCTCCACTGCCGGTTCCAATATCAATAATGGTTGGGGATGCTAATGGATTGTGCTTGATGATTGTTTCGACTAATTCTTCTGTTTCCGGTCTAGGAATAAGAACATTAGGGGAAACGTAAATTTTCAAGCCCCAAAAATAAGTATGACCAACAATATATTGAACAGGTTCATTATCATAAAAATAACGATTGATGGCTTGTTCTAACATTGTCTGTTGCTCTTGACTAAGGATTAGTTCATTAAAAGCATAAAAATCCGTCACTGAAATCGATAATAATTCACAAATTAAAAAGCGAACTGCAGTTAATTCTTTATTAAGGTTTTCGGCTGTTTTTTTGTGTTTTTGCCAAAATTGTTGTAAATTCATAAACTTATTCAAGATATCTTTTTTCATCAATATTTAACATACATAAAATTTCATGAGGCGTTGTTTTTAAATATTGAGCTAATTCACAAATCGGCAGCTGTTCGGAAGTAATAATAAATTCTGTCTGCATGTTTACTTCTTCGTCAACAGCTACAAATAGATGGTTCATGCACACAACGCCAATTGTTTGATAGCGTTTATTGTTTGCAAGGACAACCATCCCTTTTAAGCTTCGACGAAATCCGTTATAATAGCCAATTGGTAGAACTGCAACGAGCATATCTTTTTCCACAGAATAGGCTTGATTATAACCGATTGTTTCCCCTTTTTTCACATGATTGATTGCTAAAGGAAAACATGCAACTTTTACTGATTGTTTAATGAAATCTTTACAGCCGTCACCATATAAATCGAGCCCAATGCGAACAAAGTTTCCTATTTTCGAATATTCATAAGTTGATGATGCCGCACAATGAATTATTGGATACGGATAAGTGTTTAGATACTGTGTGAATCTTGCTTCTTGAAATGCTCGGTAATCTGCTGATGCAAAATGAGTATATAACCCTTCTAGCTTAAGCTTTGGATTTTTTAAGATTATTTGAAGAGCCTTATTATAATCAGAAATATTTGCAAAACCTAAGCGGTTCATGCCTGTATCAACTTGAATATGTAATTTAACTGACCGGTTGAATGATATTTTTGATAATGTAAGCACATCATCTAAATTATTAACGGAAAAAGAAAGATTAGAATATAAATTAGCATTTTGATAAAATTGCTCACTGACGCTATTTAAAACTAAAACTTGCGTTTTAATTCCATATTCAAGCAATCTTATTGCTTCTTCTTCATCAACAACTGCTAAAATCTTACACCCTTTTTCTTCTAAAAACTTGGGAATCACATGATCTCCCAAGCCATAGCAACGGCTTTTTACAACCGCAATAATATCTTTTTGTGATTTTTCTTTGATGGCGTCCCAGTTAGCGCCAATTTTTTGTAAATCAATTTCTTGGTAAAGTAGATCTTTCACTTTGGCCTCCATTATTCTTGCTTAGAAAGAATGCGGTGTTGATCTTCAGCAATTAAAGCTTCAATTATGGAATCAAGTCTTCCTTCCATTACGCGGTCAAGTTGTTGGATTGTAAAACCAATTCGATGATCTGTAACGCGATTTTGTGGATAGTTATACGTGCGGATTTTTTCGCTTCGATCGCCTGTCCCAATTTTTGATAAACGTTCTTTGCCTTCCTTTTCTTGGCGTTCTTGCATAATTTTATCATACAAACGTGTTTGCAACATTTTTAAAGCACGCGCTTTATTTTCGTGTTGTGATTTTTCATCTTGACAAGAGGCAACTAAACCTGTTGGAAGATGCGTTGCTCGAACTGCTGATTTTGTTGTATTGACACTTTGTCCACCGGGTCCGGAAGAACAAAAGATATCAATGCGAACTTCATCTAAATTTAGTTCAACATCAACATCATCAGCTTCTGGCATAACTAATACCGTCGCTGTTGAAGTATGAATGCGTCCACTTGCTTCTGTTTCAGGAACTCTTTGGACACGGTGTGAACCAGATTCGTATTTTAAAGATGAGTAAACACTATCGCCATGAACCATAAATTCAATTTGCGCAAATCCACCCATTTCTGATTCAACAGATTGTAAAACTTCGATTTTCCAGCCTTTTTCAATAGCATAACGAGAATACATGCGAAAAAGGTCGCCAGCAAAAATATTGGCTTCATCACCCCCGACTGCTCCTCTGATTTCTACGATAACGTCTTTTTCATCATTAGGATCTTTAGGGATAAGTAAAACCTTTAAGTCTTGAACTAATTTTTCCTGTTTTACAAGAGCTTCTTCTTTTTCCGCTTCCGCCATTTCAACAAGTTCTTGGTCGTCGCTTGTTATTAATTCTGTTAAATCCTCAATGGTTTTAGTGACTTCTTTATATTTTAAATAAGCAAACACAACTTTTTCTAAAGAACGCATTTGCTTCATTAGTTCTGTAACTTTTTTTACATTGGCAACAATGTCAGGATTTTGTAAATCCTCATTTAGTTTATTATACTGACTAAGCATCAGTTCTAGTCGTTCAAACAAATTTTCACTCCCAATCTTTGGTTTCGTCCGTCGGGTTAAACATGGAATGGGCGCCCTTGAAAATCAAGAAAATGCTATCAGTAACACCTTGACGGTTTTTCGCAATAATCAATTCTATTTTTGCATTGCGGTATTTTTTTGTAGTGTCTTCATCGCCCTTACTTGGTTCTCGGTGTAAAAACATGACGATATCAGCATCTTGTTCAATACTCCCTGATTCACGTAAATCGGATAAAACCGGTCGTTTATCATCCCGTTGTTCAACAAGACGAGATAATTGTGACAAAGCTAAAACCGGAACTTGAAGTTCTCGTGACATCATTTTTAATTGACGAGAAATTTTCGAAACTTCATCAACACGGTTTGTCGTATGTCGTTTTGTTGTAAGTAATTGTAAATAGTCAACAACGACAAAATCAAGTTTATTGTCCCGTTTTAATTTTCGGCAAACAGTAACTAGTTCCTCGATATCAGTCGCGCCAGCTTCATCTAAATAAATATGAAATTTATCAATCTTTGTTTTTGCAGCATACAAAGCCGCCATTTCGCTTTCAGCTAATTTCCCTGCGCGAATTTTATTAAGCGTAAGACCGGAATGGGAAGCGTAAACACGCATCAATAATTGATCAATGCCCATTTCGAGTGAGAAAAATGCTACATGAGCATCCGTTGATTCGCACATATTGGTTGCGAAATTGAGGGCAAGTGCACTTTTACCAATTCCTGGTCGTGCGGCTAAAATAGTCAATTCACCTTTTTGGAAACCGAAAGTTAATCGGTTTAGGGCTTTGAATCCGGTATCTAATCCCGTTAACCCTTCGTTCTTTTTATTTTTATTGGCTTCCACAATCTCTAATACTTTATCGGTTGCACGGTCAATCCTTATAAGATCTACCGTTTTCCGTTTATTAATAACTTCAATAAAATCCTTTTCCGCTTCAGCAATCAGCTCAGAAAATGGTTGCTTGTGGTCTAAAATCCGATTAGAAATATCCTGCATTTTTTTAAGCAATTCTCGTTCAACCGATTTTTCTTTGATTACTTCGATGTAGGCAGCAATATTAACAATGGACGGAATATTATCAATGAGTTCAAATAAGTATTGTGTTCCCCCAGTTGCATCATAAACGTTATGTTTTTTTAATTGATCAACGACGGAAGAAACATCAATCTCTCTTTTGGCTTTATCAAGCTCAATAATCGCATTCATGATGTTAGCGTTCTGTTGATAATAAAAATCCCGATAATCCAAACGGCTTACAACTTCTGGTGCATACCGATTTTCGATTAAAATGGACCCAAGAACGTAGTTTTCTGCTTCCCGACTGCTCGGAATTTGTCTTTGTTCATCCATTATTTTTTCTCCACAACAAATAAAGTGATTTGAGCTGTTACTTCTTTATGAAGCTGAATAGGAATTTTGAAAGTCCCCAATTGGTCGATATCTTTATCATAAATCATTTTTCGTTTATCTAATACTATACCATTTTGCAGTTTGTATTCATCAATGATGAGTTTCCCGCTGACACTTCCAAACAATTTACCTTCTTTGCCAACACGGACAGAAACTGAAACCGGCGTTTTATCAATGATGACTTTTAAAGCTTTCATTTCAGCCAGATGGCGTTCTTGTTCTTCTTTTTCTTGAGCGTTGCGTTTTTCTAATTGTTTGATGTTGTCAACTGTTGCCATAATTGCTTGCTCACTTCTGATTAAAAAGTTTGCATGTCCTGAAGGAATATCAATAATATCGCCTTCTTTACCTTTACCTTTGACGTCTTTTGTTAAAATGATTTTCATTGTTTGTTGACCTCCTTCATCAATTCGCTTCAATTTTTCAATTAAAGCTTCTTTCACAAGTTCGATTGTTGTGTTTTTAAATTGAGCTGCAGCATTGTTGTAATGACCACCACCACCAAGTTGTTCCATGATAACCTGAACATTCATTTCATCCAAACTTCGAGCACTGATGGCAATTTCATTGTTTTCAATTCTTCCAATACAAAAGGCCGCTTTTATGTTGTTAACAGAAATAATGGTATCGGCGATTTTCGCAATCGCGCTTCGAGCATATACATTTTCTCCAGCTATCGCTATGCCATATTTTCCATCAATAATTTCTAATTTGTTTAATGCGGAAACGCGTTCCACATATTCCTGTAAATTCTCTCGTAAGTATCGTTGAACTTTGGGCATTTCTGCCCCAAATTTTTGTAAGATAGCAAGAATATTAAACGTTCGATAAGAAATGCGATACATTAAATTATTGGTATCAACGATAACACCCATAAGCATCCAAGTTGCTTCAATGTTGGAAATATCAACCTGGGCATCCACAAATTCTAACATTTCTACAACAAGTTCAACAGTTGATGAAGCGGATGTTTGTGTATATAGGTAATCATAGTTAGCAATAGCAAAATTATTGCGACGGTGATGATCGATAATAGCCAATTGTTTTGCTTGTTTATAAACTTTTTCATCCATCAATAAATTTTGATATTGGACATCAGTAATGACTAATAACGAGTTATTGGTCATTAAATTTAATGCATCTTTTGGCAACAAGAAATAATCCATAATATTGACATGTTCTGTCTTAATTTCTTCATATACATTTTTGATTGTCGGATCAATCCTGTCGGGGTCAAGGACAATTTTTACCGGTTTATTTAATGCTAAAACAATTTTATAAACTGCTAAGCATGATCCAAAAGCATCGGCATCAGCATTATCATGGGTCATAATAAAAATTTGGTCAGCTTCTTTGACTTTATCAATAAATTGTTCTGTTTTGACTCGAACATGAACAGGTGAACGATTTTCAATTGTTGTTGTTCGCGCTCCGTAATAAGTAACATTGCCATTTTCATAAACAACGGCTTGATCACCACCACGGTTCACCGCAAGTTCCAACTGCGCAGAAGCTGTTTCAAAGAGCTTTTGGGAAACAATATCGGCTGAAGCAATCCCAATGGAAGCTGTAATACGTAAGTCCTCTTTTAAAAAGTATCCTTTAATATCTTCTAATATTTTAAATTGTTCATCAATAATTAAATGCAATTGATGGTTATCCATAATAAGTAAGTACTGCTCTTCGCTGTACCCACGTAAATAAATATCAAATTTTTCCACCCAATGACTTAAAATGCCGATGACATTGCTCATTTGACGGGCTTTTTCTTGGGCATCAAGCGATGTTAAAGCAGGGCTTAAATTATCAAGGTTGATAATGCCTAAAGCTAACGTGCGTTCACGGTATTTTTGTTCAATAGCTTTCATATCAGTTCGATCCGTAAAATAAAGAATGTTATCTTCGGAAAGAACACTCACTCCAAAAATCTTTCCGTAAAGTGTTATTTCGAATTCGGAGAGCATCTTCATGTTGGCATATAATTCCTGGCTAATTAATTCAATTTTGCGGTCAACCAAGGGACTTAAAAAAATTTTCTTAGCATAATTATTCGCCCATTCAATTACTTTATCATCATTAAAAACAATAATTCCAAGTGGCATTTCATTAAAAGAGTTTTCTCCAGCTCTTTTAACACGGTAAGAGATGGAATTCCAAAGTTTTAAACGATTTTCCATCCAGTCTAATTTTTTAATCGCTTTATTTTGTGCAAAATAAACATAAAGATAAGCCAATGACGCTCCAAACACAAAAATGCCAGCATACATATAGTAAATGCTCAGCTCTGGATTAAAATATTGATAAATGATGGTAGCAATGGATGCGAAAAACAAGAAAACAAATATTTTTCGCAATTTAAAAGAGTTTTTCATATCATATCACCCTTATATACTAGTAATTATATCATATTCTTATCCAAAAATAAAATAATATCTTCCAAAAGAAAAAACCATAGTTATTCTATGGTTTTTCAAAACTACTCTCTTACAAACGGTAATAAAGCCATATGACGAGCACGTTTAATAGCAACGGCTAGTTCTCTTTGGTAAATTGCTTTGGTTCCTGTCACACGACGAGGAAGGATTTTCCCACGGTCAGAAACAAATCTTTTTAATAATTCATAATCCGTCCAATCAATTTTTACAACTTTATTATCAGTAAAATAGCATGTTTTTTTACGTTTCATACGAAAGTTTGCCATTTTATTATCCTCCTATTAAAATGGGAGATCATCATTTGAGACATCAAAACTACTTTTTAAGTCCTCAAATGGATCTTTTGATGATTCTTGAGTTTTATTGGTTTGGGGAATTTCATATTGATTGACATCCACAAATCCACTATTGTCTTGGCGAGCTTGTTTTGACTCAAGAAAATGAATTGCGTCACAGATAACTTCTGTAACATAACGCTTAACGCCGTTAGCGTCATCAAAATTACGAGTTTGAATTTGTCCTTCAACACCGATTAAACTACCTTTTCGCATAAAGCGAGCGAAGTTTTCGGCTTGTTGACGCCAAACAACACAGTTAATAAAATCCGTTTGCTTTTCCCCGTTACGTCCTTGGTAAGTACGACTAACGGCAATCGTAAATTGAACTACGGCAATGTCGTTACTTGTTCTTTTTAACTCTGGGTCTTTGGTCAAACGACCGACTAAAATAACTTTGTTCATGTTATTACCTATTCAGCCACGATAATGTGACGAAGAATATCTTCACGAATATTGCAAACACGATCGTACTCGGCGATTGCTTGTGGCGTTGCTTCCACAACAAACACAACATAGTAGCCTTTTTTAAAGTCTTCAATCTCGTAAGCTAAGTCCTTCATTCCCCATTCACTAACTTCTAAAATGCGACTTTCGTTGTCTGCAAACAATTTTGCAATATCTGCAATGACTTGTTTGTAACCTTCTTCAGCTAATGTTGGGCGGATAATGAACATACCTTTGTATTGTTTCATATTGGCACCTCCTTTTGGTCTTATGGCTTTTTTATAATAAAAAAGCAAGGATGAGTTATTAACTCACTCCGTATATTATACTCTTTTTTTTGGCGAAGTCAAGGAATTTCCTTGTTAACAGTCATAAAACAAAAGTAAGAAAATAAAAAAATAGTTTTATTTTTCTTTTAATGATATAATTAAAGCACAAGCAAGAAAAACGATTTATCAAGGAGAAATAATATGAATTATCTAGCATTTGATATCGGTGGTACTTTCACAAAATTTGCTGTTATAAACCATAATTACCAAATAATCGAACGCGGTGAATATCCTACCTTAGCTATGCTTGGCAAAAAACAAATTTTAAAAACAACAATTAACAAAATAAAAGAATTAAAAGATATCCATCAGATTCAAGGTATTGCTATCAGTAGCCCCGGCATCATTGATTATCAAAATGGGATTGTATCTTATGCCAATAATCTGATGCCCAATTATGCAAATACCAATTTTGCACAAGAAATATTTCAGGCTACAGAGTTAAAAGCTACGGTTGAAAACGACGTTAACTGCTTTGCTTTGTCTGAAACCTTAATTGGGAATGATACGTTTATTATGATTACCATCGGTACGGGAATTGGTGGAGCCATTGTCTTTAATAACCGAATTCTTCACGGTATCAACAACAGTGCCGGTGAATTCGGCCAGATGGTCATCGATAACCAAAAATGGGAAGAACTTGCTTCCATCAAAAGTTTGTTGGAAAAAGCCCGTTTATTCAATCTTCAAGTTAAAAACGGGGAAGAATTATTTAATTTAT
The DNA here is from genome assembly GCA_050174575.1 of Bacilli bacterium. Classification (GTDB taxonomy): domain Bacteria; phylum Bacillota_I; class Bacilli_A; order ML615J-28; family CAG-698; genus UBA2253. The sequence goes on along the minus strand of JBFXJT010000003.1, from coordinate 79,523 downwards.
ATGATCTTAAAAATGTTGTCGCAATGAACTTGGTTGCGGAATTCTATAACAATTTAGCAAAAGGTATCTGTAATCTAGCTTATTTATTTAATCCTCCAAAAATCATTCTTGGAGGAGGAATAACAAGACGAAAAGATTCCTTATTAAATGATTTAAATATCGCTATTAATCGGATTGTTGATCCTAATTATTGGGGATCAACCGTCTTAACAATTGGAAGATTTATGAATGATGGTGGTTTAATTGGAGCACTAGTGCATCATTTAAGTCAGATTGAAGCAAAAAACTGATTTTTAAAAAATAAACGGCTATATCTATTATTAACGTTTAATAGGTGTAGCCGTTTTTTTATTATTTTAAAGCAGCTTTTTTAATAACCTGCCCTTGGTTTTTTAACTGTTCTTGGACTAGACGATAATCCAATTCTACTGGAGTTAATCCTTTTTTGGCACATAGGGCACCCAATACGCCTGCGGCTTCTCCTAGAGCCATGACGGATGGCGTTACTCTTAAAGAAGCATTGGCTTCATGAGTTGCACTGATGCAACGTCCCGTCACAATAAGATGCTTTTTACCTTTTGGAATTAATACACGAATGGGAATTTCATAGCATTTGTCTTCGTTCTGCTCAAAAAATTCCAATTGTTCGCTCTTAGGCGAATGAATGTCAATTGGAAAAGCAGACAAGCAGATGGAATCATCAAATTCACGACGATTTAAAATATCGTTGACTTGCATGACGTATTCGCCGATAACATGTCTGGTTTCTCTAACACCAATTCGGTATGGCGTTCTAACAATCCTGCTGTTTTCAAAGCCAGGAATATATTTCTTTAAAAAAGCAAATGCTTTTTTTATCTGCAATCGTCCTTCAACTTCAGCTTGTGTCAGTTCGAACGCATTAATTCCCGATAGTTGTTGAACACGGGTCATATTTATCGAAACTTGATTAGGTTGAACATCTTGAAACAATAAAACGCGATCGCGAATTAAATCAAACTCGGAAGCATCTTTGGCTTCCTGAATTTTTTTAAAAAAACCGCTGATTGCTAAATAGCC
>JBFXJT010000003.1:0-78364 GCA_050174575.1 Bacilli bacterium | reverse complement strand
AGTAACCCCGATGTTTCCACAAGCAGTACTTTCGCATGATTTCTTTTGGCACTGATGGCCGCAACCATTCCACTGGGTCCTGCTCCACATACAATTACATCATATTCCATATTATTCCTCGATTATAATTTCGGCTTCAAATGTTCTTCGCCATGGAAGTTTGATTGTGTAATTCGAAATCCCCAACCATTGATCATTTTTATGCATTAAATGCTTGATTTCTGCTAATACTTCATCGCTATTATTTCCAAGGTTATAAACATTGTAGCCTTTTTTTAAATATTTTTCATTAACAATTCGGCGGACGACATACTGATATAAACAGTCATCAAGTAGTCGTTCGTTTCGAAACTTAAGAGAACCCGCATTTGGATTAGCAATTTTAGCTGCTACTTCACAAAGGGCTGAACCCATGGCATTGGAAGCCGTATTCCATGCGGAATAAACCTGTAGTTTTTTTATATCAACATCTAAAAGCAAATCCCAAGATCCGCCGTTTGGGAACAACAAATCAACAAACGCTACTTGCTTATTTGAATTTAAAAACGCGTTTAGCTCACTGATATATCGGTGATATTGAGCATCTTTAATAGGAATAATCGGTGTTGTGGAATTCGTATCCAAATTGATGTTTCTTGGTTCTGCATAGATTGATAAAATAAAATCACTGTTTTTTACATCATCAGTTGTTAAAAAACCCATTGTTTCCAACATGTGATGCAAGTTTTCCGAAAACAATTGATCTTCAAAAAGCATAACTTTTTTAAGAACATCATCCTTAGGTAAATGAATGTATAATTTTGGAGTTAAGTGCTTTGTTTCTAATAAAATTTTTCCTAATAAAACCACTCCACCCTCATCGGTTCCGTTATAGAATTTAACAGAATTTGTAAGTTTATTTTCATTAATAATAGTTTGTAAAACTTCTTGTTCGATTTTTTGTACACCATATGGCATGGAGTCTTCTTGTAACAAAATAAGATAATCAATGATATTTTTGTTGATTAAATCTAAAAAGAATTTATTCAGTTCGTGTTTGACTAGCCTTGCTTTAGTATATGTCTCAATGATTTCTTGAGGGATTTCTTGAATAAGTTTTGCAAGCTGCGCTTGTTCTTCTTGATTATGGAAGAAATGAATTCTTCCTAATAAACGCGAATATTCGTTCATTTTCCCCCAGTATTTGTCGGTTTCTTTACTGAGTGTTGTTATCGTTGTTCGCATAATCGTATCAAACACATAAATCTTTAAATGTGGATAACGCTTTTTATATTGATCAAAAATCATTAGTTTGGCTGTAACATCCAAAACATCAATCCTACCCAGCCTAGCTTGTACTAATCCACCACTGCAAAGACCATCAGCGGAAATAATCAAATAATCGGTATCAGCAATTTCGTCGTCCAACCATGCTAACATTTGCGAAAAACGAGCACCTATTAATAAGTCTCCACAAAGATTTCTTGGATACATCGTTAGTTGATAGCCAGCCAACTTTGCTAAATCTTCCATCCAAATGGTATTGCAAGGACGGCTATCTAAAGGTATAACCGTTATTTTCACAATTTATCAATCTCGTTTCGGAAAGCTGTTAATGTCTTTCTAATCGTTTCTTTTTCTTTGCCCATGGAAATAGCGCCAACCATTACAGCTTTAACTCCTGTTTTGTATAGAGCAACAACATCGGCAGGATAAATAACTTTTTGTGTTGGAACGACTGCCGGTTTACTCGATAGATGAGCAATGTATTCGTATTTCGCAAGTTCTCGTGCCGATAAGCGTTCGCCATAATTTTCCGGAGCAACAATCGATAACTCCAAAATATCTGCTACAAAAGAATTAGCAATAATTCGCATTTCTTCAAATGAATAACTGGAATTTAAAGCCAAGAAATTATTAATATCTTCTCGCATAACAAGTGTTGGTGGTGTGTGATGGCCGTATAACGATATGAAATCAAATCCCATTTTCACAATCTCATCAACAACAGCTTCGGCAGCAAAACCTTGTTCACCAGCAACAATTCCAACAGGGACTGGTGAATCCGCTAAAATTCTTTTAAACACTTCTCTGTTTTCTTCTAAAGAACCAAAGTGGTTTTGGCTTGCTCTGTGCAATGATACATTAATGTGAACTTTAATGGCGTCAACGCCAACTTCCCATGCTATTTTTGCAAGCTCGTAGGAGTTTTCGGGAAGGCTGGCAATTAAGCACATTTTTTTCGTGTTCAGTTTGTTTAATAATTTATTCATAAAACACCTCTTTTAATCTTGCTGATAGCTTCTTCTAAACTGTCAGCAATTTTCATAAATCCTAAATCATTAGGATGGATACTGTCAATGGTAAATTCATGATACCCCTCTCCAAAAAAAGTTGATCCGTTGATATACCATATATTTTTATCACCTTGCTGTTGTAGTCGATTAACTAAATTTTCTTGGAAAAGGCGGATTTCTTCGCGCTTTTCACCCATTATAGAATGAATATCATCAAATAAATATTTTATCCGTGATAGGACAGCTATTGGCGTTGTTGGATGTTGAGTTCTCAATTCTTGAATAAAAGCTTCCATCGTTTGGGCTAATTTCCCATTGGTTCCTCCGTTTGCTTCATAATCAAGAATGAATAAGGAAACATTATCAATCGTTTTTATAATCTTTGCTAATTCAATTTCTCCAAAAGCATTTCCGGAAAAACCAAAATTTAAAAACTCTTTTTTTAAACGTCTGCTAAGAATATTCGTAAACGACAGCCCTGGACGACTAGCACATCCACCTTGAGTAATGGATGTTCCATAAATGACAATTCGCCCTTCGTTTAATGGTTCAGGTAAATGAAAACTGCTGTTTTCGTTTAATCCAATTTCTAAACTCTCAATCCCACCATATAATGGAAAATTGATAACCATTAATTTTAATCCAGGTTCATTCTCAAAGACCATGGTTTCATACTCGTTTAATAAAACATCAAACCGAGCTGTATTATAAAATTTTAAGTCATTATAATTATGACCAACATAACAATCAAAGCCTCCACAAGCAACAGCTGTCATTCCGGCCATTTTAGCCATTCCTTTTGTTTTGGCTTTGATATGAAGGCAATCAGAATCAGTATAAAAATGAAGTTGCCCGCCAGATGTTTTATCAGCTAAGTCGTTGATAAGGGGACAAGCTTGTTTAATGGCATCATATGAAGATAGGGGCAGTCTGCGATAAATTTTGTCTTCAGCAAGCCAATTAAACCCATATATCTTCATTGCTTCTTCGTTTAGCGGATTAATCCATTTTAGGTTTAGTTTATTACTCATCATAAATTATTGTCAGCTCTCGAAAAATTATGTTTAAAACGGAAGTGTTCAGCATGAAAATAGCATCGTGTATAAACAAAAGCTCGCCCATTATCTAAATAAGTAACGCTACTCATATATAATGATGGTTCGCCTTCTTTTTGTCTCAAAAGTTCGGCAACATTTTTCGCAAGACTTCTAGCTTCAATGGCCCGTACACAATTTTTTATTTTCCAATTTAATTCATTTTGAACATAGTCATAAAAAGATCCAATAAATTTATCAGGAGTAATATTATCATACATATTCGCTGGTAAATAGACTCTTTCATAAGCTAAAGGAATATTATCGGCATGGCGTAAACGTTCAATATAATAAATGGGATCACCAATTTTTAGCTGCAAACGAATGGCAATGATTTCATCAGCCGTACGTTTTTCAAATGTTAGCACGGTCGTTGTAATTGGGGCATCGATTCCCTTCATTTCATTTGCAAAACTAAAGAATGGTTTTTCTTCACGGTCAACCTCTTTTTTATTAAACGTTACAAATGTCCCACGTCCTTTATGACGATAGATATAGCCATCAACTAATAAGTTATTAATGGCTTGGCGGACTGTCATCCGTGTTACCTTATACTTGCTGGCAAGTTCCGTTTCGCTCGGAACTAAATCGCCTTGTTTAAAGCGCCCTTCAAGAATGGCAACTCGTAAGTCTTTTTCAATTTTTTGATAAATAGGGACATTATTCATTTTTATTACCTCCAGTTTCTAACTGATAAATGATATATTCTTGACTAATTTGGGAAAATCCACATAGATTATAAAAGTTTGTTAGCCCCGTCCAATCGACGATTACTTGAAGACATCCTAAGTCAAATAAGTGCTGGATCGCAAATTGGACCATTTGCTTACCTAATCCTTGGTGTTGATAAAAAGGCACAATACCTAAAGGACCAATACCCCCTAGATGTTGGTATTTTAAATGTAAATTTAAACTGTTTGCTAACTTGGGAAATGATTCATGGCTTATTCTTAAAAAACCGATAATTGTATCTTGTTCTTTCACAATAATCAATTCTTCTAGAAGAATATCTTTTACGTCCAAGAACCAACGCTTGGAAAAATGCTGTTTAATCATTTGTAAGACATTTTGTTTTTCCTCATCCGTTTTCACAACCATAAATCGTGCATCATGACTGCTTGTAGGGCGTTTCGTGCAAAGAAGATTCATGTTTTTATAAACATAGGAAAAACCCTGCCTTAGAAAAAAATCATGAACACATTGATTGTTATGTACAAAGACTCCGGAAAACAAACAACCAGGGTCGCTTCCAATCACAACTTTTTCAAAGTCATGGTCTAAAGCATAGGTTTTCGCAAACTCAATAAGGGCTTTTCCAATTGTTTGCTTGCGAAAAGATGGCAAAACATATATTAAGGAAACGTATAATATTGAAGGCATACAAACATTCCAATAGTGTTTTAAAACTAAGACACCAACTGTTTGATTGTCTTTTTGGTAGCCAAAAACAAATGTTTTAAAAGTGTCGCTTCCTTCAATAATGTTTTGTTTCCAAAGTCTTGAAGAAATAGGAAATGATTCATCAAATTCCCTATTCCAATGTTCTAAAAACCAATGTTCTATTTTTGAGCCATCAAAGGAAGTGATCATTTGTTAATCACACTTCCTCTTCTTGCTCATCTTTTTTTGGTAAAATCGTTTTTAAATTATAAAGTCGTCCTGTTCCGTTATTCGGATTAATCGTAACTTCTTCACCGCCTAAAGCAGGATTAACATTTGTGTAACTGATGGAGAATGTGTTCGAAAAATCCCCATTGATATTACTTCCTAATGGGCATTTCATTTGAGCACTGCGCGATTGTGTCATTGGAACTTTATAAACAATATCATTCATTTTTCGATATAAATAAACTTCATGCCAAATGGCATTTTCAACTTTCGCATTCGTGTTTAGTGTTGGTTTGCCTTCGTTGGCAACTTGGTCAATCGCATTTACACGTTTAAATTCTGTTTTCACAACACCCATTCCTTCAGAAGGAAAAATTGGCGTTGCGAAAAGATGATTGAAATTATCACCTAAATTGTAGGCGCTTCTAGCATTTAAATATTTAATGTTGTTTGTTTCTTCTAAAAGCTCAATGCGCATTTGTAAATAACCAGGTAATGGGCTAAAAACGCTCATGCGAATTTTATCCCCAGGATAATAATAAAATTCAAAATCCGAAACATTGGCATTGCGATAGCAATTGTTGTTTGTGCATTCTTCTTTACGGGTAATATATCGCCAAAACGGCCTAAAAGCAATACCACTTCTGGAAATGGTTGAAGAAAGACTGCTTTCATAACCGATGGACCATCCTAAACCAACATCACTTTCGTAAATGGCATGACCACCCATATAAAGCGAGCTATTATCGAGATAATAACTTAATTTGGAATCGTCAAATCGTTCAGGGTCCGGTGTAAACTCGGGAATCGTTATGATGGCTTCAATACCCAACCAATAATCTTCACTAGAAACAACTTTACGATAAATGGCGCCGGGAAAACAACTTGGTGTTACGGGATCAACAGCTTCATTGGCAATTGCATCCGTCCAAACGGTTGCTAAATGCCAATTATTAATAGGTGCTGTACTTGGATCCAATAACACGGTAAAAGTAAATTGATCAATTCTGCTTGCATAACCGTAAGTCAATTCTAAAGTAAGAGTAACTTCAATATCTTGCGAAGAAGGGTGAATCGTTCCATTAGCTTCCAAAGCAGCTTCATTATTTGATGTCCAAACAGCAGTTGCTGTTTTTCCGTCTAAAGTATAAGACAAAGGAAGCGTCAAATTACTCGTTAATTCCCGATTAGGAAAAGTAACTTGGCTGTTGTAAATGGCATATAAAATTAAGAAGTCTTCGCTCCCCTTGACTACAACATCAAAGTGTTTTGTTACTTTCGTTTCGCCAATTGCTAATTCTAAAATTAAGGTTGCTGTTTGGTCGTTTACTGTCGGTGTAATAACTCCTTCTTTGGTAATGACTGTTGAAGCAGTCGTCTGCCAAGAAGCAATTGCTGTTACACCATTAACAGTATAAGACGTTTTTAAATCAAGATTTCCCGTAATTTCTGAAGGAATAATAATGGAATTCAAAATAGTTTGCAAGTGGCTTTCCCTTCCTTTCACAATTATCGAAAATTGTTTTGCAACTTGTTGTGCACCTAAAGTTAATTTAAGCGTTAACGTTGCTTGTTGGTCTTTTAAACCAATCGTGATTACTCCAGTGTTACTGATTACTTCGGGTCTTGAAGACTCCCAAATCGCTGCTGCAACATTTTCACCATCAGTAAATGAATCAAGTAGTGTAATATCTTCCGAAAGCTCTTGTGGTATAGATATTGTTTTAATAATATCATCAAGAATCTTGGTATCATTATTATGGCAAGCAACTAGTAGCATACTTAAAAGAATTACTAAAAATAAGATTGTTTTTTTCATAATGAGTCCTTTCCTTTACCCATTGCTACCTTGCAATGGGCAAAGGTAACATATTAATTATAATGATCAGCAGTTAAACCTAAATTGATATATGTATCGATAAATTCTTGATGGATTCGCGAAACTAAGTCAATCATTTCATCACGGATTGCTCCACTTAAAATAGCTTTTTGGATTTCCAACATGAATGATTTATTTTCATCCTGGCTTCTTGCCCAATATAAACTGTAAAAATAATCAGGATATCCCTTAAACATAATATCTTTATGGGCTTCAATCGATACATAATCATTAGCATCACTATAGTAAAGTTCCAATGTATTAAAGATCCATTCATCAACTATTTCCGTTGTGGAAACATAACCTGTTTCTGGATCAATGTCTGGAAAATATTGCATATCCGACCAAATTCTAAAAATAGTTTCTTCATGGAAAGCGATATTCTCATATCCTGGCGGAACTAAATCAAGTGAATATGATGAAGACACCAAATAACTTGTTTTTCCATAAACTTCATTAATGTAGTAATTATTTAAATCCGAGTTAACATTTGGTCCAACTGGATAAGGAACGAAACCCATACGGAAAGTATAACCTAACCATTTTGTGGAATCATACAGCCAGTAAGGTTCACCGTTATGAAAAGCAATGTTTCCTGCTTTAAACTGTGGGCAAGTAGCATTTGATAAGGCAGCACTTTCATATTCCCACATTCCTGGAACACTAACTAACCCGTTTAAATAAGTTAAAGTGTCAATTCCTGGTTGGGTTGCTAATTCTGATTTTAAATCGGAAGAAACAACATGAACGCCATTAGCGCCAAGCATAAAGTAAGCCCAGTTGTAAGGACGACCGCCAATAACAGCTGCATCCTCAATATTGAGCCCAGAGATTCCTGGAAGTAATTGATCACAAATTGATTCGAAAGCTTCCCAGTCCCATTCGCCAGCCATCCATAAATCGCTTGGTAATGTTCCTTTGCCTTCACCCAAATAAGTTTCTAATAAATCAATATTATAAAAAACACCTTGACCAACAAGTGGATATGCATCATCGTAAGCATATTGCTTTCCTAATACAGTCCCAAATGCGGCTTTTTCCGGCCAATATCCTTCATTCCCATATTTTTCGATTAAAGCATCAAGCGGTAAAATAGCTCCACCTTCGGCCAAAACAGCGATGGAATAAGAAGGCATTTCATAAATATGCGCTTGCGGTGTATTATTTACCGAATTTGTGGTAATAAAACGTTCACGGCCTCCACCCCAAACAGCATCAGCTGGATATGTTTTATAAACGACTTTCACATTATATTTTTTCTCAACAGCATCAATTAAGGCAACTTTTTCTTGTTTCCAACTCCCAACAAAACTTTCGCTTCGTGGATCCGCTGTCGATGCTTTGTTAACCATAATGATGAAATCCTGTCCCATCATGTTCGGAACCGGCGGGACAATAACTGGATCATCCTCTTCTGTAACAGTTACATTAACTGTCGCTTTGATTGCAGGATATAGTTTTAATGAAACAGTAATAACTGCTGTTCCCTCTGCAATCGCGGTAATTAATCCAACTTCGGAAACTGTTGCAACAGCTTCATCGCTCGTTGCATAACTAACTTCTAAAGTATCTTGTGTATTGGCAACCGTTGCGACAATTTGTTTTGTAGCACTAACTTCTAGTGAAACAGTCGTTTCAGAAACACTAATCGTTGCTGTCGGATCTTCAATAATTGGATCATCTGGTTCATTACATGCAAAGAGCATCAAGCTCATACCTAAAATCAACATCATGAATAAAATATTTTTGGTTTTCATTTTTATTCCCTTTCTATTAACCAACAATTCCGGATCTTTCGATTCCGGTCACAAATAATTTTTGAACAAAGAAATACATTACTAAAAGTGGAATCATAACTAATATACCACTTGTATTTAAAATCATTGATGAGAACAATGGGTTTTTCGTTATTTCCTGTCCCATTAAGCCCCAAATTCCTGCATCGGACAAGGCTTGTTGCAACCCGTATAAAACACTAACTTGTTGCGTTGTTAATGTCATAAAATCCATATTACTACGTGTTATGAAAAGCGTTGTGAAATAGTAATCATTCCACTGCCAAACGAAAGCTAGCAAAGCAACAGTAATAATGGCACCTCTAGCGTTTGGAAGCATAATACGGTAAAATACTTGAAAAACATTTGCGCCATCAACATAGGCCGCTTCTTCTAATTCCGTCGGAATTCCTCGATAGAATTGGCGGAACAAATAAATAAAAATGCCTGATTTAATGCCCATTCCTAGGCCTGCCATTAAAAACAAAGTTGCCGGCTTTCCAATTAAACCCATTTCCGTAACACTCCGTAAAATAGGCAGGGAAATTACGGTTTGAGGAACAATAATGGTAAATAGCGCTAAGCCAAATAAAACTTTGCTTCCTTTGAAAGGCAATCTTGCGAAAGCATAACCCGCAAGGGAAGTAGATACTAATTGTAAAAGCGTCACTCCCAAAGCTAGAACAAAGGAATTTTGTAAAGCTTTCCAATAGTGAAGAGCGATCAGTGATACTTCAAAGTTCTTTAAAGAAAACTCTCCGGGTATCCATAATACAGTTGGATTATTGACATCTGTTGGTGCCCGAAAAGCAATGGCTAATTGCAATAAAAGCGGATAAAGAATCACAAAGCACAAACCTATCACTAATATATACTTAAATATATTAATAATAAAGTCCATTAAGCGATTTTTTAAAACTTTTCTTTTTATAGGATTTTTTAGCTGTTCAGTAAAATCACTTTGCCATAATTTAATTTTTGAGGTCATTTTTTCTTTCCAGGTTTTCTTCATATTACTTGTCATAATAGAACACCTGCTTTCTTAATGCTAAAAACATAAGAATAATGATTAGAGCATTCGCTAAAAAGTAAACAACAGAAATGGCCGAGTATAACCCCGGTTGATTGACAGCCATTGTTGTTCCTTGAGAATTGACTGTCATAAATTGAATGATCTCCGAAGTAGCAAAGCTGTCAACTATCGTAAATACAGCTGCAGTCAAAACCATCGGCGAAATCATCGGAATAGTAATTTTCCAAAACATTTCGTATTTGGTCGCTCCTTCAACCTTTGCTGCTTCGTATAAATGCGCTGGAATGGATTGAAGCGCTGCAATAAAAATTAATATTTGAATACCTGACATATTAACAATTGTGAAAATACGTCCAACAGCATCTGTTAAGAAACTAACCAACCCGTTTCCAATACCAACTTGCATAAGGAAATTGGAAAATTGTGCAGATAATGCTAACGACTGATCAAGGCCTGAATCAAATAATCGCCCAAACGTCCCTGTTAAAGTGTTATTGATAACTGTCATGTTATAAACAACAGGAATAAAGAAAATCGCTTTGACTAATTGATGACCTTTAAATTTTGTATTGAGCAGTACTGCAATAAATAAAGAAAAAATTAAAATGGTTGGTAGATTGATTAATATATCAATAACGGATGATGTGAGCACTTCTGAAATCGTTGATCCAGCAAGCGTCTCACTAACAAACAAATCGCGGTAATTTCCAAAACTATAAAATTCAAATGAATATCCACCACCGCTAATGATTGTCATTTTATTTAAACTCCACCACAGTGATGTTCCTAAAGGATAAGCAAAAAAGACACAGAAACCAATTATCCAAGGCAGTAAAAATAAAATCCCGAAAACAACTTTCTGTTTATGATATGAAAGCAAAGAAAAGCGGAAACGAATTTTTTGGAAAAAATTAAGTTTTAAATATTTGTTTTCCGAAAGCTTAAGTAAACTTAAATTTATTCTTTGCAGTTTTAATTCAATTCTAGCCATTTTTCTGCTAAGAGCAAAAATCGGTCCCATTCTTAATTTAGGATTTTCTTGTCGCTTTTGCGCACTTGTTATATATTGGTTTTTAACTTTTTGCAATAATGCTTCTTGCTCTTTTTTATTTGCAAGTAACTTTTTTTGTAATATATCACTTTGAGGGCTACTCAAATAAACGGGTTCTTTTGTCCTGTGTTTACTCATACATTAGCCCCCTTTACTACTTGATATTGTTGTGAATTTATTGTTTGAAAACCATATGTGTAAGATCTTAAGCTATAGTTAAAGATTATTTCTAAACCATTAGCATAAGTTGATTTAGTCACAGATCCATCCTCGTTTAAACTTTCATGTTTAACCAAATACGTTTCATAAACTCCTGTTTGTTCCATTTCTTTTTGTAACATAATGGCCTTCACAAGCCAATTTTGATAATAAGTAGAATAATAATGAGAATATTCGGTATCTGTTAACTTGATAGTCGGCTCAAAGCTCCAAGTTAAGCTAATGTTAGAAGCTGTTTCAATAGCTTTCATTTTATGCCACTCAAAAGAATAACGATCATCAAGGTTAAATGATTTTGCACTATAATCGATTAATCCACTTAACACGAGCTGAACGAAAGGAACACTCATTTCCACAATTTGATAGTTTGTTCCATAAGTAACTAAGTCAGTTATGGCATTGATGTTTTTTAAACCATAAACGTTCGGGTTTCTCACAATAACATTATTAAAGTCATTTAATTTTAAACTTGTTTCTTCAATTAAATCGAGTGTATCTGTTCGTAAAATAGTTTCTTTCTTTTCATAGGAACCATACATCTGCGAACCAAAGTCTGTTAAAGAAATATTTGAAACGCCCAATTTTTGATAAGCTGAATGTAAATATACGAGTGTTTTATTATATGTTGTCGGTTTTAATAAGTATTCCGACATTGTATTTTGATCTGCATAAAGGGTAGCTTCATCATAAGCATAGTTGACAACCATTTTCCCAAACACGTCTCTAACGGCAAGCTCTTTTTCGTTAAATGATGTTCCTGTATATGCTTTCGCAATATTCGCTTCTAAATATAGAAGAGTTTGATAGCGATCAGCTAACGCTTCAAGTTGATCTTTTTGACCAACTAAACGATTATATTGGATGTTACCCATAAAAGTCGGTTTAATGCCATCATTGCCCCATCCTGAGTAAATAACCCGTAGGTCAGTTAATCCAAACAAGGTTAATTCTTCAATGATTTGTTCAACTTGACTTACATTAGTTAAACTGCGAACCTGTGAATAAGGAATACCAATAAAATTGTCATAATCGACATAACCACCAAGTAAAGTTAAATCAAGCATCACTTTTGTTGTTTCATCGGTGTTGTCAATCATTTGTTTTTCTAACAGGTATTGACGGTATTTGTTGGCCATGGCAGTGTAACTGCCGCTGTCTTCATGTAAAAACTGATAATTTACTTTAAAATTAGCTAATGAATACCAGTCCGTCCATTTCACAATATTTGTAGAACTATTGATTGCTGTAAACTCAAAAACTTCACTTTCACGGAATTGATAACGATAATAAGCTTGATTATAAGGACTGTCTTCCGTGCTTGTTTTCGCAAGCATTGACGCCATTTCTACACCATCTTCACCAATTGCGATGAATCCTTCGTTATTGCGTTTCATGCCAAAAACAGGAAAGCTGATTTTTTCAGCGGCATTTTCTTTGACTCGAGTATTTACGGCTAATTCTTTACCATAAACACGTTGTTGGTAAGGCATGGCAAACGAACGATTGTTATTAAAATCGATGATGACACCACTACCATCGGGAATCAAGGTATAACCTGTATCCGTTGTAGTTGCACAACCAAAAAATGGCAATAAGTCTAAATATACTAATGGGTATTTTGCTTTTTCAAAAATCGATTCATTGATAACTTCAGCGGTAAATCCATCATCTGTGATGGTATAACGAAGTGCTATTTCGACGTAAGGATAAATATCTTCATAAACAATACCACTTAATTGCAAATCATATTGTAAGTCTTCTTTGGTATAGCCACAATCTTCATAAAAAATCTTATATAAATTACGTAGTGGGACTACTGTGATTCCATCTTTTAGTTTCCAGACTTGTTCGCCTTTTAATTCACCGATGGTATACATTTGTTCCGTAACGCGACGATAAGCTATACTTCCTTCTTCCAATTTCGATAAAATTTTTTCTTCCATTCTAGCATTGGTCATGATTTCCGGAAAATCCGTTCGGTCAACATCCTTTTTTCCACCAATCTCATAGAGGATTTCTAGGGAATTGGCTTGTTTTCGAAAGTAATAATCTTTAAAATCGACTGCTTTTTCCAATGCTCCCATGGATGATGCGGCACCTAAAGAACCAGCATAGTAAACAATCAAAGGTTCTAAAAAGCGTTTTGAGGACGTATTGGGATTGCTTGACCAAACTTCATTGGTCGATTTATCAGTAATGGTAAAGGTTGTTGAATTATTGTTTAAGACAAATCGATAATCATCATTTTCAATAACAGTTTCTTGGCCAAATTCATCAATATAATTTGGAGCATCAATGAACGCTGTTTTATCGTACGGCAATCGTTCTGGTACGATAACTTGGCTGAAAACAACAGCTAAATAAACAGTTAAAACGATAAACGCCAAAACAAGGACAATTATTAATTTTTTCCAAGGAAAACGATAATTACGAATGTAATTCGTTATTCCTGATTTCCAATTAATCCAAATATTTTTATACCACGGTAGTGGCCGATAAGTCGTCATTGGTTCTTTTTCCATCATAGAAACCTCATCACAAACTCACGATATACCGAAGCAATGTAGGAATAAACTTGTTGGATTAAGGACAAGAAAAGCAACATGATAAATAAGATGACAGCAATGGCAACAACTGTTGCAATAATCATGAAGATTGTTTTCAATAAACCATATTCATGAATCCCCATCAGTCCAAAAAACAACATGTAAACTAATAAAAATGCTCCTAACCCATTAAAAAAACTAAAGAAAATAATTTCATCAATCGTTATAATATTGCTGATAAGCGTTGAAAACAAACCAAGCCACACATAAGGAAAGAAGGCATAACATATAACATGGAATATTTCCTTCATTGTTCCTTTACCATCCATTAAAACGGTTGATGACCAATTGCCTATTGTGCCGATTAATACCGGAAAAATGACCAAAGCAATTGTTAGAAACAAGTTGAAGTCATCGGGGTTTTGCCGATTAATTAAAAAACCGTTCTCATTGTAAGCAATAATTTGGGTAATGATCATCATAACAAGATAAAAGATGGCAATATCCGTTCGCGATGTTTTTTCCCTTTTAAATTCGTCAAACCCTTTTATGGGATGAGTAATTAAATAAAAGGGTTTCGCAAAAGCTTCATCGATAAACTTTTTAAAAGCTTGTTTAAAGTTAAAGTTGGAAAAGTGCTTGACTTTTTTTAAATCATTATTCATCTTTTTCCTCCTTAACTTCGTTGTCAACAGCTTTTTTAATTGATTTTCCAAAAGCAAAAACCATCAAAATGATGATTATTCCCATAACAAAAGGAAATACTTTTGTTAACTGATCATAACGATATTGTTGATAAGCTTGTGAATAATTATATGAATCATAACCAAGTTTTAGATTATCCATGGCTTGTTCATAATCTCCTGCTCGTAATTGGGCTTTACCAATGCCAGCATAGGCTAAATAATAATTGGTATTGAGAACAAGAACTTGCTCCCAAACTTCTTTTGCTTCATCGTATTTTCCTAATAAATAAAGATTGGTTGCTTCATTGACTAGTTTTCCAAATTCCGTATATTCAAAAACAACTAAATTTTTATTTAAAGAATCGATAACCAAAATTTTATTTTGATGGTAGCATAGCGCTTTTGGACTAATGAATAAAGTACTTTGGTTGTTTGTGGAACCACTAATATTCCCTATTTGTCCACCGATATATAAGAGATTTCCTTCAAAGTCATAAGTGAACATACGTCCTCTAACACTATCCAAAACGGTATAATAACCTTGCTCGTTAATATCAATATCAATTAATTGACTTGGTCCTTCTGGAACATCGTCTTGACTTATTAAATAATTAGCATCCCCCACTAAAGGAACATAACCGTTACGGGTTAAAACATCAAGCCCTTTATAGTTGAGCTTTTTAATTACTTTCGTTCCTTCTTCTGGACCCGATAATGTATATAAATAACCTTTGTCATCAATATTTAAATTGGAGAAAGTTGTTGCTAAGCGATATCCCTGGTTTTGTCTTTGTTCTTCGGATGTAAACTGCAACCAAAAAGCATCCCAAACAGATAGGGTGATGGAATTAGCGCCAACATAACGTGAAAAACTACCATCGGGGTTAAAGTCAATAATGCCTTCAAAAATTTGATCCGCGATTGCATAAATTCGTCCTGTTCGGTCAACAGCAACTTTGATTGGCTTAAAGTCGTATCCTGTTTGATCGTCGGGGCTTTGTTTAAATGTGGAATCATCGGGGGCGTTAATTTCTTTTTCATATTCCCCTTCATGATTAAAAATAGCTATCCGAAAATTATCGGTATCGGCAACATAAATATAGTTATCAGTAATAAAAATCCCTTGCGGTTTATTAAGTCTGGCAGGTGCTAACCCTTGTCCAAAACTTTTCACATACTGATAATCACTATTTAAGATATGAATCATACTATTTGTGTTATCAACGATATAAATATAGTCATTGAATGAAAAGACATCACTGAGCGTTCCCAAAACAAGGGACGCTTTTTCATCATTTTCCGTTCTTAAATTGGAAGAATCAATGACTTTTGTAGCAATCAGAGCTTCTGCTGAAGCAATCACTTCTCCCAAAGGGCTGTAATTATAAGCTCCTTTAACGGAAGCAAAATTAAGCGAAACAAGCAAAACAATACTTAGAAGTAGACTAATAATTTTTTTCATAAGTCCCTCCTACTTAAGTCCTGAATGGGCCATTGTTTCCAGCATCTTTGTTTGATTGAAAATGAATACGGAAATTGGCACAATCAGCATGATGACGGTAACAGCTGCTGCTGTTCCTGTTCGGGCAACACCGCCAGCAACAATCTGCCCTAAAGCATAGCTTAACGGTTTTAAATTTTCTGTAAAGATATACGATCCACCATCAGTTCCCCATAATTGTTGGAATAACAAAATAATTAAAGTTAACCAAGCAGGTTTCACAAGTGGCATAACGACTTTAAAAAAGATTTGATATTCGTTAGCACCATCAATTTTTGCTGCTTCTAGTAATTCATTGGGAATGACATTCATAAATTGACGCATTAAAAACAAGCCTAAAGTAAACCCAAACGCTGGGATGATGATGGCTAATTGCGAGTCAATTAATCCAAGCCAACTGATAATCATATAAGATGGAATAGCCGTAACGGCTGCTGAAAACATTAATGAATAAACAACTAATTGGTTGATTAAATGGCGCCCAGGAAAACGGTGCTTTGATAAAGGATAAGCGCAAAGAGAAGACAGTAAAACATGTCCTGCTGTCCCAAATAAAGTAATCGTTAATGTATTGATAAAATAACGAGAAATAGGAATTTGCGTATTACCAATTAAATTGAATAAATCGATAAAATTACGAAACGTTATATTTCTCGGAAATAAACGTGGTGGAAAAACAAAAATTTCATCAAGCCCTTTTAAGGAATTCGAAATTGTATAAATTAGTGGATAGGCACTGAACGTTCCAAATAGTACTAACACAAAAACAACAAAAATGTCTCCCCAAATTGATCGACTCAGTCGAACTCGGCGGTATTTTTTAAATTTTCGTTTTTGTTTGTACCATTCTAATTCTTGAACTTTAAGATCTTGGATGACTTGACTTCGCTCTTGTTCGGTCATCATCATTGCTTTCTTTTTACTCATGATCCGACCCTCCTAATTATTTTTTGAACAATTAGGTTGGAACCCAACATGATAAAGAAAAGGACGGTCGCAATTGCTGAAGCATATCCCATTTCTAAACGGGTGGAATTGGTTGATCCAAAATCCATTAAATGGGTGACAATTGTGTGTCCGGAATATTCCACAGATGGAAATCCGAGTAAATTAATCGAAACAGAGGCAATCCCCAAGGCATTTGTAATTTGCATTACAGCACCAAACATCAATTGTGATTTCATTTGAGGAAGTGTAATAAACCATAATTCTTGCCAACGGTTACGTAAACCATCAATGGCTGCCGCTTCATACAAAGTGCGATCAACAGTTTGTAATCCGGCAATGAAAGCAAGGAAAGTTACGCCTAAACTTAACCAAAGTTGAACAATGATTAAGATAATAAGTGCATATTGAGGTGATTCTAGCCAAAGAATTGGTGCATTGATAATGCCTAAATTAATTAAGAAAGCATTTAAAACGCCATACATATCGGAAGAAAAGATTAGCTGCCAAAGTAAATAAGCACTACCGCTGATTGACGGAGCATAAAAAACCAAGGTCATAAACCAACGGATCTTTTTCGGTAATTCATGGATTAGCCAGGCAAATAAAAACGCTAAAACATAAGAAACAGGACCGGTAATCACTGCTAATATAAAGGTGTTTTTAATTGCAATTAAAAAAACTTCATCGTTTAAAAACAGATTAATATAATTATCAAGACCAAGAAATTTTGGTGCCTGAAGCATATCAAAAGATGTAAAACTTAAGAAAAAGCTCATCAATACCGGAAGAACGGTGAATGTAAAGAATATAATTATAAAGGGGGCAATCATCGTGTAAGAAACTTTGTTTTTCTTAACTTGTTTCCAAAATTCTTGTCGCCGAGCTCGTCTTTCTGCTTGCTTTTGTGTATGAGTAATAAGTGTTTTATTCATCTTTTACTCTCCATTCAAACCGAATTCTTGACGTTTTCTTTCAAGTTCGATATTTATTTTTTTACAATATTCAAATAAACTGTCACGAGGATTGATATTATCATTGATTGAAGCCCGAAAAGCATTATCGATATAACGGCCGACAATGTAATCACCAGGGAATGTTGGAACACCAACAGCCTTTTCTCTTTGGGAAGTCAACAATTGATAATCCTTTGTTGACCATGGCAATTTTTCAAAAGCCGTTAAATTAGCTGTTGGATAACGAGCTGCAGCCCCTAGAATGGCTTCCATGCCTCGAGCATATCCCGCTTGTGCTTCTTCACCCAACCACCATTTCAAGAATTCCCAACTAGCATTAGGATGCTTTGTGTTTCCTAAAATAACTGTTCCTGTAACAGTTGATGTTGTTTGGTTAGCAATTTCTTCATTCGTTTTGTAACCAGGTAAAGGTCTAAATTCCCAATGACCACGAATTTCTGGAGCGAATACCGATAGTGTATTGTATAGCGAAAAATTCGCAACGCCTATTGGCATTTCACCACTACGAAAACGATTAGAGAAGTTGGCACTCACTTCAAAACCATAGTCACTAAAAAACGTTGTGAAATCAATAAAAGCTTCTGTAGCATTTGTTTCTGTCAGCAATGTTTTTGTTCCTTCGTCATCGTATAAACGACCACCTTTTTGAGCAACCATTGCATACAATAACGAACTTAATGCGCCCTTGGAATTAGGTAAATAATAATCAAGATATTGCCTTTGTAGTTGTGGAAGCGTATCGATGACTTCATCCCAAGAATCAGGGACAGTCATGTTCAATTCAGCCATAATATCCGTTCTCACAAACGATACTAAAAAATCTTGAGTATCTGGTAATGCATAAACATGGTTTTGAAAAATAAACGGTGTTATGGCGCTATCATGAAACCAAGTTTGTACTTCTTCAAAATCCGTAAATTGAGTTAAATCCAATAGGGCATTTCTGATCCCCCAGTTAACAGGGATGTTTTGACCAACACCAATGGCAACATCGGGACCATTCCCCGATAATGTTGCCGGTAAAAGTGCTGCTTGCGAAACTAATTTTAAACTAACATTAATATTTTTTTGTAAAGTAAATGATTCATCAATTAATTGTCTTAAGAGTTGTGATTGATCACGGCCAGAAGATATCCAAACAGTAATTGTTTCCCCATCGGTTTCAACACTGCTTTCTAAAGATGTGTTTGCACCATAACTTCCGAAAAGCATGACAATTTCATGCCAAAGTTTTTGGAAAAAGTTTGTGCTTGCTTTGGGCAATTTCACATGTTCACCATGAATATAAAAACAATCGATTGCTAAAGATTGTTCGGAAATGGTCATGACCCATGTCCCCAAAGCAGCAATATTATCATCAAGTTCTTTCAAACCAATTTGGATATTACGTTCGCTTTTCGCAAATTGTCGCATTTGATAGAGTGTTCGTTCAAAGCTGGAAACAAGCGCACTTCTTTCGCCAGCAATAGTAACGATGCTGTCGATGCATGCTTGTAAATTATCTGCACTAGAAGAGATCATTTCGAATAAACCATCGATCCGTTCTTCTAGCAAATAGTCTTGATATTCATTGGGATTAGCTCCCGCAATCATGACTACCTTACGGTATAAGGAGTTTAATGTAGCAATGGTTTCTTCCGCAACTCTCACTATTTGCGCATAAACGCCAATTGTTGCTTCCAATGTAATTGTATTTTTGCCTTGTTCAAAATAAAACCAATAAGCACCATCGTCATTGCCTAAAGTTACATTCTGCCAATCGCTATCATACTTAAATTGAATGTTTCGGCATTCACTAAAAGGCACTTCACCGTTAATCGATAAAATTCTTGTTGAGTACATTCCCTGACGATAATTCTGAAGCACTTTTAATGTTAGCTGATACAACCCCGATTTAGGGACTTCAACTTCCCAACTAACAAAATCGCCAGCAACACGCCAAGTTGTTCCACCAACAGTGTTGTATCTTGTAATGAACTGGACATATGGATCAACCTTATAACTACTCCAATTAGCAACAGGTGATAAAATTGGTGTTGATTTTTCAAAAGTTGTTTCACCTTGTTCCTTTATATAACCGACATTGCTCATTTCTTCACTACTTACTTTTTCATAGTTTTGTTCCTCGTAGTAAGAAAGCAATTCAAGATATGTTTTTTCGTTAACAACCGGTTGAAATTGAAACGAGGATAAAATCATTGGTTCTTTATTTCCAGTTAAAGTAATTGTGGAAGCACCTTGTTCTAAATAGAAGAAATAACTTTTCCCGTTGTAAAAACCAGCGGTGTCACGTATAGGAAATACGTTCCATCTTGGCTTTTCAATCTGTGCGGGTTTTTGATCATGTTTTCCGTCAATTCTTCTTGTAGAAACATCAAAAGCATCCTCCCAAATTCTTGGTAAGACAAATGATGATGCTTCTGAAAAAGGATATTCACCGTTTATTTTTAACCCACGGTTTATTTCTGAACTTCGTCCTTCAATTGGATAATATGTCAATGAAATGGTGTATTGTCCTGCTTTGGGAACATTGACCGTCCAAGATACGTCACCAATTTCGGGGATATATAACCCTTCTTGATCATCAATTGTAAGAACATATGGCAGGACATTGGCGTTATCTAGTGAATAAGTATATCCTTGAGTGGCTGCTTGCGAAAAAGCAACATCGGATACATCTTCATCAATGTTTTGCAAATATTCTTCATAAGAAGAACTATTAACCAGCACGCTTTCATAAATGGACCCGACATAAGGACGCGGTTCACTTGCTTCAACATCTAAAAAATCAATTAACAAATATCCGCTTAACGCTAACAATATTAAAAGCGTAATAATGACGATTTTTTTCTTCATAAGTCCTTCCTTTCACAAGTCCTTTTTATAAATAATCTTGTGCTTGAAGCGAGATTACTCCCGTTGCAACAAGCTTGGAATATTTTGTTCTTATTAATAAATTGACAATATAAATGACGATTGAAAATCCCATAATAATTAAAAAGTAAGGGAAATAATAAAGTAAAACAGCCATGACAATTAACAATAAGAACACCAACAAGAATTGCATTGGCATTGCTCTTAACAAAATTATGGCATATTTTAGTGTTTTTAAAGTGTTTAAATTAGGGAAATAAACCCTAATAAATAAAGCATTAATGAATGATACAATTAAAATTCCATCTAATACTAGCGTAAAATTAAAAATTATTTCATTGATTAAGGCTTGATATTCTTGCCAAGCGAGAAAGAAAAAATAAGTATTAAACAAAAACATCAAAGTAAGCACTAAAAAAACTAATGATAAAACTATATTTTGTTTAAAGTGTTTTAAGAAAATCCGAAAAAAAGGTCGAACAATCGGAAATGAGGTTTCCGTAGACAACGATTTTATAATAGTAATCATTGCAATAAACGAAGGGACAATCGAAAAGACAATAAGACCAAGTACGGAGCATAAAATAAATAACAAATTAATGATAATCATCCGATATAGCCATTCAAAAAACATATAGAACTTGCTATTAAATAATTTTTCAAATTTCATTTTGTCCTCCGTGATTAACGATAAGTCGAGGATTGCTCCTCGACTTATTCACTTAATCATTGATTGATATTAGAAAGTTACAACAACTTTCTTAATTGCGAAAGTAACAGTTGAAGGATTAATAAATGTTTCAAAAGTTGTCTTGCGCCAAATTTCGTTACTTGCAACAGCAGTATCCCATGGACCCATGAAATGATAAGCTAAGAAATCTCTTGGTGTCAAGGTTGCTCCTACTTGTTTAGATGTTACATTGTTCGATAGAATAATGTAGTCACCTTCAGCTAAGAAGGAAGTAATTTCTTGAACCTTTACTTGACCTGAAGTATAGGTTGAGACAATTGTCCAACCGTTATTAACTAACGGGTCATTGGTAGCTAACCATTGATGGTTATTAAGAACAGTGCGCACTGCTTTTAACTTGTTATCAGCGCCAAATAGTAAGAATGTTCCATTAACAGTTATTAGAGCTGTTGGTGTTGCAAAAGTTGAAAAAGCATATGCATCTTCAATATAGAAAATATTGGTTGATCCAGAAAAACCACCACTAGCAACAACAATATTGCGTTTTGCCATCCATTCATCGACAGTTGTAAAAGCAATTTGTTGGTTTTCAAGGGTTAAAGCTAATTTGTTAATGTATGGGCGTCCAACAACAGAATAAGTTACGGCTGTTGGATTGATGAATTGATCAATCGTTTTGCGCCAAATTTCATTACTAGCAATCGTTGTATCCCATGAACCCATGAAATGATAAGCTAAGAAATCACGGGCATTTAATGTTGCGCCCTCTTGTTTTGTTGTTCCCGCAGTTGTCACTAAGATGAAATCGCCTTCAGCTAATAATGGGGTAACCTCGGATACTTTTACTTGACCAGTTGTATATGTTGAAACAGTTGTCCAACCATTGTTAACTAATGGATCATTTGTTGCAAGCCATTGATGGTTATTGATGATTGTTCTAACAGCTTTTAATTTTCCATCAGCACCAAACAACAAGAACGTTCCATTAGCAGTAATTAAGGATGTTGGTGTTGCAAATGTTGTAAAGGCAAAAGCATCTTCAATATAGAAAATTTCATTTGAACCTGAGAAACCACCATTAGGAATTGTAACATTACGTTTTACCATCCACTCATCAACAGTTGTATAAGTAACATGTTGACTTTCTAAAGTTAAAGCTAAGTAATAAGTTACAGGGTAAGATGATAATTTGTAAGTAACAGTTGATGGATTGGAGAATAAATCGATTGTCTTGCGCCAAATTTCGTTACTTGCAATCGTTGTATCCCATGAACCCATGAAGTGATAAGCTAGGAAATCACGGGCATTTAATGTTGCACCTGGTTGTTTTGTTGTTCCCGCAGTTGTCACTAAGATGAAATCGCCTTCAGCTAATAATGGAGTAACTTCGGATACTTTTACTTGACCATTTGTATATGTTGAAACAGTTGTCCAACCATTATTAACTAATTGATCGTTAGTTGCTAACCATTGATGATTAGCAATAATTGTACGAATAGCTTTTAATTTGCCATCAGCACCAAACAACAAGAACGTTCCATTAACAGTAATTAAGGATGTTGGTGTTGCAAATGTTGTAAAGGCATAAGCATCTTCAATTAAGAAGATTTCATTTGAACCTGAGAAACCACCATTAGGAATCGTAATATTACGTTTTACCATCCACTCGTCAACTGTTGTATAAGTAACATGTTGTGTTTCAAGTGTTAATGTTAAATAAGTTGTTGTTGGTTCACCAAATGGGAATTTGTCTGATAATGGCGAAGCAACATACATTTTGTCAACATCACCCGGTAATGCTTTAACTTGAACATCTTTTGTAGATGATCCAAAGAAGTCTTTTAGATCAAAACTGTTGGTTTCCGATGTGCCAACTAAAACATCATTAACATAAATTTCATAAGTTGATGCTTTATCGACAACACCCCACGAAAGTACAGTATCAGTGACAACTAAGTTTGCTGGTGTTGTTAAAGCGATAAATTGAACTGTAACAGCATCGGATAATACTGAAGTTGATGCAGTTTGAGCATTCGCTGTAATAGCACGTACTTGAATTGTATGAACTTGATCATCTAATTTTAATAAACGTAAATCATAGTTAAATGTTGTCGTTTCTGTTAATAACTCGCCAACATTTGAGGCTTTTAAGATACCATCAACATAAACATCATAACTTCCAGCGTTTTCTACTTGTTCCCAAGCTAAAACGTTATCTGTAATTGTCGCTACAGGACGAGCAATTTTTGCTGGCTTAGCAGTTATGGTTGAAACGAACTGAACTTTAAATGTTAATCCTGCAAAGTATGCTGCATTATAGTTTGTGAAATCAAAGCCATTTGTTGCTGGACTTGGATTACCTACAGGTTGTTCAGCTAAAGTAGCATCAACAATGATACCACTTCCTGGATAAGCAGTGTTCCAAACTAAGGAAATAGCATAATTACGAACAGCAGTATTGGCTGTTCCTGGAAGAATATAGAAAGCTCCTCCATCAGGGATAACTGATTGAATATCAGCAAGTGGCCCATGAGCAACAGTGTTAGCAGCGTTTGGAAGAACTAAATCCCAAGTTAGGTTAGCTTCTCCAGCAGCAGTTTTCGCAGTTTCACTAAGGGCAACAACGGCAGCATTACCATAAACAACTGTTCCGTCAACACGGACTTCAGCAGCTGCGCTCGTTGTCATAACACGGGCTTGTACAAACTTGCCAGTTGAATCAACAACGATAATAACGCCATCGCGGAACCAAGGAACACCTTTGTTCGGGCTTAGTGTTGTAAATGAAGTAACAACATCAGTATTTTGTGATAAAACAGCGTATTCAGCTTTTGTATAATAATAAGCTTTTCCAGTATCCAAACGGAATCCAGCGCCACCACCAGATGATGAGAATACTAACGATGCTTTGTTGTTTTCCACAACAAAAATATTAGTATCAGTGTTATTGATGGAGATTTGTGGAGCAACATCATTAACGACGAATGTGGATACTTCTTTTACTTCTTTAATGATCATTTCGATTGAAACTTTTCCGTTTGTTGGAAGGGCTTCTGTTAATAAACCTGATTGATAATTATAATCATAGTATGCTTTTAAGGCCTTTGTTAAAACGGAACCATCTAATCCTTCTGGATAAACGATGACATACCCGCCAGCAGGAACCAATGTATCTAACCCACTAAACATTTGACTTGCAGTCCAAGTTAAATCGGTCGTTTTGGCTGTGCCAGTGGCATCCATTTCAAAAGCAATACCATTAACAATTCTGATTAATTGAATGCGATAGAAAGGATCAACTACAACAATAACACCTTTTTCCAAAGCAGGGAAAGTAGTTAAATCTTTAAATGCGGAAGCTGTATAAATAATACCTTTTTCTGTTGCAGTCATCGAACCAAAGTCTTCAAGATTTGGATTCATGTCTAAACGTTGTTGAATCCCCATTGCCTCAGAAAATACCGAATCAGTAGTTCCATATAAATCAATATAATCTGGAACTGAAGCTTTAATCTGAATTAATTTATAAGCTGTATCCGTAAATTCGTTAGCAGTAACTTGATATTGAACAACAAAATAGTAATCATTATTAGCATCAACCATTGCTTGTTCTAATGTTACTTCATTTTCTTCTTTCTTCCATAATTCTGCATCTTCGAAATATTGTGCCCAACGAGGATCATCAATTGGAAGAGAAGTCATTAATCCATAAGCAGTTTCTGTTGTTTGATAACGGAATAGTTTATAAGAAACTGTTGATGTGATGTCATTACCTTTTCCATCATTGGCAGTAACGCCATTTAAAGGATTGAAAGGATTTTCTTGATTATATTCATCAAGATAAACAGTTTCTGTATAGCGGTTTTTCCAAATTCCCGTTGATGTTATATATCTAACACTTGGAATCGAAATAATTGGGAATGGATTAGCTGCATCAAAACTTTGACGAATTGTTTCATCAGTTAATTGTTTATCTAAGATTTTTAATGTACGACCAATAGCATAATCCATGACATCATCGCCATTTTCATCGCTTGACATAATGTAGTTTGCACCCATGGATCGTGGCATTGTTGCTGAGTTGGCAATTCCAACAACATTTCCGCCTTCGTCTTCACCGATTGTTGACCAATTGATAAAGATAAAGACGTGTCCGCCAGTTGGAACCCATTCATTAATATTAGCCATCATCATGCCCATTTCTGCAGAACTGTATTTCGCATTTGACATGCCGACAACTTGACCACCAACATCTTCAGTCCAAGTACGGATTGTTCCTGTTGACCAGTTAACAGATTTTGCAGAAACTAGATTACCTGCTTCATCATGGTAAGCTTCTCCACTATTCCAATGACGAACATAGACAATCTTTTCATCAGCATCAGTTACAGCTATAACACTCCAACCAACACCTGCGCCTAAACGTTCAGGAGCATATTCAATAATCCATTCAAGATATTCTTTAGAAAGAACATTGACATAATGACCATCATATGCTGCATTGTAACCTGTTGCGGTATTGCTGTTCATTATTTGAGGATTATATAACGCTTCATAACGAATAGTATCGCCTGCAAAGGATGTCATTTCTGCACGAGCATAACTTTCTTCTACAACAACTGTTCGGTTAAACGGAAGCCCTTCGTTGTCGGAAGAATCGGAAGCAGTAATTTCAACCGTGTATGTTCCTGGTACATCTTTATTGTAATCTTTAAAATTGGTAACTGTAAAAATGACATTTATGCCATCTTTATTATCAACACCGGCTAACCCTTTAGTAAGGTCAACTGTTTCGCCAGCCAATTGTGTAACTGTTGTAACAGCACCAGTAACCATTGGTGGTAAAATATCTTCTTTTACAATTACAGTAATTGTTCCGGTAGTGAAATTATCACTAGTATCTGTAGCTTTTACTGTAATTTCATAAGTCCCTTCGACGCTCTTGTCATAGCCATTATAATTAGAAATGCTAATTATAATTTCGCTAGCAGCATCGATGTTGTCAGTTGCACTGACATCAGCTAATAAATCGACAGTCGCATTAATTTCATGAGTAATGCTCGGTTTGCCAATTGTAAGCGTTGGTGCTTCAGTATCTAAAACAGGCTCTTCAGTAACTGTAACAGTAATGTCTGCTGTGATAGAGTTTCCTGCTTTATCAGTAGCCTTGATTGTTACTGTATACGTGCCGACTTTAGTCTTGTCATATCCACCTAAATCGGATATTTCAATGACAATGTCATCAGCCACTGTTTCATTATCTGTTGCCGTGATGTTTTCTAATAAATCAACATCCTCGTTTACAACATGCGTAATCGTTGGGGAATTGATCACTAAACTTGGGTTCTCGATATCATCGGTTCCACAAGCAGTGACAGCAAAAGCCACAATGATTAAACATAGAAAAAATAGAAATTTTTTAATGTTTGACATTAGTTTCCTCCTTTGTCTAATGATAACTCTATTATATCTTTAATTACTTGTCTAGTCAAGAAGAGTTTGTAAAGGTTTACATGCTTTTTTTATTATCCTCTTGATAAATAGCTTCTAAATCGATTTCGTACATCCTTTTCCACGGTAATTCAACTTTGATGATTTTTCCATGGTCCCACAATTGAGGCATGTTCTTTTTGATGAATAAGTTTAATTGTCTTGCAACTTCTTGAGCAACAAGTCCATTTTTTTCCATTACATTAAAATAATCAAGTTGTGGATGCTTTGGTAAAAAATTTTTCATAACGATTTGACGAACATAACCACAATAACAAATATCCTCAATATAACGACTTACTAAAAAGTTCAAATGGCTTTCTGTGCAACCGTTTATTAAGAATGAAAATCCCATGGCAATAGCCTGACCAATCGCATTTGAGGCTGTATTCCATCCTCCAAAACCTGCCAAATCAAATGTCATTTGTTTTTGTGATAGTAAATGGAAGATTTCAAGATCGCTACCGTTTCCATAAGTAATATCACCGATGATTATGACTTTGTTTTGGTGACGGGCATAATCCAAAAACTCCATTGCCTCAACCATGTTTCTTAAAACTTCTAATCCATGTTTAGGAGCCTCTCTAGAAAATGATGAACGCATATAATCTGCCGGTGCATTAATAAAAGCAACAGCATCACATTCTTTCAAAGAATCGACGATAATTCCTCCACATGCTAAAACGTGATATTTAACCATAGTATCTAAATAACGGTCTTCGATTGAGGGAATGATTTTTGCGCAACTTGGACCGGGATATCTTATTAATACTTTTGGAACTACTTGTTTAAATTGACAGACCATGCGACTAACAAGGACACTCCCCGCTTCATCCGCTCCAGGATACATATAAACAAGATGCATTAAATGACGTTTTTTTATAGACTTTCTAATAACAATTTGATCTTTTGCTGTCCAACCAAATTTTGATGAGTCATCTTGAGGGAAAGTGAAAAATGATATAATGCCTTCTGAAACTAGTTTTAAGGCTGCGATATTCATTTGCTGATTCACTTTTCTTCGATTGACAAAATCATCTAAAAATGGTTGTGGGACAAAAATATTGTTTAGTTTTTCCTGATCTTTTTTGGGAAGAATTCCTAGCTCTTTCATGTGAGAATAGTATCCCAACATGTGGATGCTTTTTCCATAGTTTTTAAAATATTCAGGTTCTTCATCGGCTGAATTATATTGAGGACAACGCATGATTAACTGAAACCCAAAAATTTGAAGTTCAGGATTTTGTTTTTTCAGTTTTTTTAAAATTTGTAATCTTTTTAAAAGGATTTTAAGGGGAAGCTGATGCAATCTAGAAGGAACAATTCCTCCATAAAGCAGCGTATCAAGGGCAACAACTAATCCATAAGCTTGTTTTGTGTTCGTCATTAACCAATCGCTTAATTGATCTATATCAGTCGGTTGCTTTTTGTATCCCATTATTGATTGGGGTGGAGTAATTATTTCAACATCTTTTTGGTTAAATATTTTTGTAGGAAACTGATAATTACAAGGGCGTTCATCAAGGGGAATATATACAATTTTAACCATTTTTGCGTCCCTTTTTCCACAAGAGAAATATTCCTAATAACAAGGCCGAAAATGGCATGATGGTTGTTTGTTGCAAACATCCTTTTGGCTTTTCTTCCGGATCTGGTTCTGGTTCAATAATCGGATCATCAATTACCTCATAAGTATAGGGGAATGTTGTTTCAAAAGTTTCGAAAACAGCATTTATGGTATTTATCCGATAATAATAAATAATGGAAAATGTAAACGAACTTGGATTAGCAACATTGTAAAAATCGACAACATATCCACGGTAATCTTTAATGGCAATCTCTTGATTATCAGCATATGCTACATAAAGTTTTGTGAGTGTCTTATCGGGATCATCAAAATTAACAATAGCGCTAAAACCGTTGATTGTGTCATCTTTCACAAATTCGATTTGAAAATTATGGGGTTTTACTTTAATAACTTCTTCTACAAAACCATAATTTGCAAGGTTGATGCGTTCACTCCATAAACAATGTTCATACATTATTCCTTGTTTTTCGTATTTCACAACGATTGATAAGTAATTTATTCCTGATGAAATGAGTGAATCGACAGTTAAATTTTCACTGGTTGAATCAATCGCCACATTATTCAAATACAAAGTGTGATTGTTGATGATAACTTCTTCGCTTGATGTTAAAGAATACTGTAAATGAAGAGAAGAAATGTTTAAATCGGTAATGGAAGCATCCACATAAACATCTGGTTCCACAAGCAATAACCCATTAGCATTACTTCGATATATTTCGGAAGGCGAATTTAACATTACTAATTGATTATTTTCTCTAACAATTAGTTGTGTAGAACCACCACCGTCTAAATTAAAAGCTTGCTTACATCCAAGTGATTCCATAACCATCGCTTCTTCACGTAGATCAGCACCAGCCATCAGTGCTTGCCGGCCATCAATGGTTGACATCACAAAATCACCATTTTCAGTAAAACCAATCGTTGATCTTGGTGCTCTTTGCTTTGCGAAATCAATATTTTGGTCATTGATTTCACCAAATTCAAGGATAGTACCATCTTTTAATGGCTGACTGCCAACACCAATAACATTTTCTAAACCATTGTTTGCTTCTTTTAAATGTTTTTGAATCCGAATAGAGGGATTATTTGCCAATAAAGTTTGTACTTCTTCATCCAACGACACAATTACTAATTCATTTAAGTCTGTTTGAGTATCTTCTACTTCTTCAAAAACAGTTCCTTTAAACAAATATGATCCGTAATTAATTACATGTTCTAAATCGTTAATACGAAAATAACGAGCATTTGCAATCTGATATGGGTATGGACTATTAAAGTATATGCTTGTTTGTCCTGCGCTTGGAAAAGTATTTATCCCCTGAATCAGTACTTCCGATATAATTTGGGTGTTTGTATCATCATAAATACTTAGGGCATATTTACTTTCGGATATGTTTATTTTCGAAGACATATAACTTTGGCTATTATCTAAAAACCCCACAGAAAAATAACGTGAAAGTGAAAAGTTTGTTGCTTTTACAACATCTCCTTGTTGAACAAGGGCATTGATTGGTGTTTTTGTTGTAGGATCATAATAATCTCCGTTGATTCCTGCTAAAACATGCCATCCGGGATTGTTCGTTTCAAAATCAAGAGCTAATGCTAATAAATTAGCTCCAACAATACCTGTTTTTCCTAGTTTGCTCCAAGCAACGATTTTTGCATTAGCGCTTGCTTCTTTTTTTACCCAGCTAATACGTTGATTACTAATAGTTTGGGCATCATTCGTTGTAGTACCTTTGAAACTTTCATAATAAACACCATCTGTAACTGTTCCACTTTTAATTGTTTCTACTTTTACAACACTCATTAAATGAGCATTCGTGTTTACATGAAAGCAAAAAAATAACACACAACAAAAAAGCATCAAACTAAATAAACTTTTTATGAGTCTCATATCAATCCTTCAAATGAACTTCAAAAGCGACTTCAAACATCCGCTTCCAAGGTAAGTTTACTTTTGTAACGGTAAATTGGTGACTGATACTTGTTAAATGTTCATGGATGAATTTTTGCAATCCATGATTGACGAGTTTGGCAGCAATACCATCTTTTTCATTAACATTAAAATAATCCATTTGATGTTTTGCAAGTTCTTTTGTAACATCAGCTCGAACAATTCCACAATAGCCCACGTCTTCCACATAGCGTTTAATCAAGAAAGCTTGATGTGACAAAGTATTTCCTTGGTACCAAAACTGAATCGCTTGAGCAATGGCTGTTCCTAAAGAATTACTTGATGTATTCCATCCAGCATACGATGCAACTTTCATTGTTAGTTGCTTTGCTTCTAAAAAATGTAAGATATCTAGCGAACCACCATTAAGGTAAACTAAATCACCAATAGCAACGGGATATCCCTTTTTGATTGCATAATCCGCAAACTCCATCATTTCCGTAAAGTTACACATGACATCAACATCCAAACTTGGTTCATTGTTTGGATGAGAAATCATTTTAGTTGCTCCAAGGAAAGCTAGTAAAACAATGTCTGCATCTGCTAAAGAAGGAACAGTAATTCCACCCGTACAAGCAATATGATATTTAATGGTTACATCGACATAGCGATCCTCTAAACAAGGAATCACCATTGGTGTTGTTGGTGATGGATACTTAACAAAAAAAGCAGGCTTTTTATTTTCTAAATGGTTAATCATACGACTCAATAAGATACATCCGACTTCATCGGCTCCTGGATACATATATGCTTTTAACATCAGTTGCTTTTGACGGATGATTTCTCTAATATCTACTTGATCTATCGCTGTATACCCATATTCGCTCGCATCATCTTGAGGAACAACCAAAAAGTCAATCATCTCTTTCTCAAGCAAATTGAGAGCAAAAATATTAATTTGTTTATTTGTAAATCGTCTTTGTAAAAAATCATTTAAATAGGTATCTTCAATTGACAATGTTTTCCAATGTTTTTCTTCTTCTTCGGTAATAATGCCTAATTGTTTTTTGTTTTGATAATAACCATTTAAATAAATGCTTCTTCCAGAATGCTTGTAATATTCTGGTTCTTCATCGCTTGAATTATTTTGGGGACAACGCATGATTAATTGGAAAGCAAAAATAGGTAATTTTGGCGTTTGTTTTTTAATCTGCTCAATAAATAATAATCGCTCTTTTAATACGCTAACATCTAAATAATGTAAACGAGAAGGAACAATCCCACCATAAATTAGTGTGTCTAAAGAAATGACTAAACCGTCGGCATCCTTTGTCTCTTTTAAGAGAAAAGCTTCTAAAGCATTATGGTTAGCCGGCATTTTTTTGTCTCCCATAATATTGATTGGGGGAATGACAATATTTGTTTGGGAATTTTGAAAAATCTCGTTAGGAAAATCATAGTTGCAAGGTCGTTCATCAAGGGGAATATAAACTATTTTTTTCATAAGTTCGGCCTTTTAATTCCTTTTTCCTGGATGAATGATAACTGATTCTCCAGTGGGATCAACTGGATGATTTTTCACAGTAATAGCATCTGTGTTTGGGCAAATCATTGATGTCTGGCGACTTTGTAAGAAAGGAATTTTGTAAATTGTTTTGTCGATTTCTTTGTACAAATAGACCTCTTGCCAAACAGCTTCCGATACTTCGGCATTGGTATTTTGTGCTACAAAGCCTTCGTTACCATATTGATCAATGGAATTTACACGTTTAAATTCGGCTTTTTCATAACCATGTCCTTTAGAAAAAAATAAAGGACTTAAAAATGAAGTGGGAAGATTATTTTCTAAATTGTATCCATTTCTTATTTTCACATATTTTGGGTTTGTTGTCGGTTCAATAACATCAATACGTAGTTGTAAGTAGTCTTTCATCGGACTATAAACGCTCATTTTGATAACATCGCCGGGAAAATAATAATTTCCTAAATGTCTAGGATTATGAACGTTCCAAGAATTAATTTCATGGCGTTCAACATTCCCTGATACATCAGTCGCAGTATTGTAAATATAACGCCAAAATGGTCGATAAGCTAGCTTTGGAGAAGAAAGAACTAAGTCGTCTTTAGTATCATCTGATAGATAACTTAAATTGAGGTTTAAGCCAGCATCAGTTTCTTTGGCGCTTTTCCCTCCCATATAAATTGATGGGTTATCCATATAACGACCTTTACCATCAAGGTTGAAGCGAAGCTTATCAGGGGTAAATTCACCTAATTTTATAACCCCTTCCATCCCTAACCAATAATCAAAGGATGAAAAAACTTTGCGATACCACGCTCCAAGAAAACATTTTGGAGCCAAAATTGGTTTTACCTCGTTTTCAATATTTCCATAAAATATTTTTGCGTTTTGAAATTTTCGGCTGTCTATAAATTGACTATCCAATGTTGGAATAACATTAATTGCTAAACTCATATATTACCTCTTTCTTTTTTTCTAAATAACATAAGTATCAATCCGAAGAATATTATTGAAGGTGCTGTAAAAAAATTCAAGCATCCTTTTTCGTCAGTGGGTTCTGGTTCAGGCTCTGGCTCAGGTTCTGGTTCTGGTTCAGGTTCGGGTTCATCAACAGGATAATCAAATAAATCAGGGTCTGGTCGACTTCCATCACTGGGGTCATAAAAACCTAAAGTAATCATTTCCCGGCTAATCTTGACGTCTAATACATGAATTAATTGTTCCAATTCCAAGTTGAAAATTTCTCTAATGTCATTGGAAATAACATATGGAGATATTGTTCTTACAAAATCCATTTTTTCCATTAGGCTTTGATAATCAGATGGATTATTGCAATCCATGGCACTCATCGTGTTTATATGGTCAAGGAACATTTGTTGTTGCGGTTCATTTACCATTGCCATAGTTACGTATTCTTTTAAATGTTGCAATCCATTTTCAATAACAATTGACGTTTTCTGAAGTGGGGATGTAGCTTCTAATCGAAATACCCCTGTTTTTATTGATTGTGAAACTTCTTGTAACCCAACAATATTTTGACTTGCAAAAAAGGCTAAGCCATCAGCACTTTTCGTTGCTTCAAATTCATCGTGGTTAATTTCTACAGAATATCCATAATAAATCGGTGCAATACCTGAAGATAAAAAGGCTAAATTTTTTATTTGGTTCATAATAGCTAAAGAATCTTCTTTAATTGCTTCGGCACTTCCTGTATAAATCATTGGGCAAAGTAAATCAATATACCCTTTATCAACCCATGTTTTCCAATCTTGCATGTATGTTGCTTTTGCATAAGTAATATTGGCAACAACATCAGCAGAGATGACAATTTCGGGATTTTTATTTCGTAAAGCTTGTGAAAATGTTTTGACGGCGTTAGTGACATTGTCTTGTCGCCATTTGTTCCATTTTTCTAAATTTGTTTCCTGTTTGATGAGTTCACGGACATCACCGGTTAATTCATAAGCTTCTTTAAAGCGATTTTCCGGAAGCAATCCGTAACCACTATCTCTAATGGGCGTTTGTGAATAGTTGTTATCATAATAACGAATGTAATCTAATTGGATACCTGCAAAGTCATACTTCTCAACCATTTCTAAAAAGACACTGGTTAAGTAAGTTAATACTTCAGGATTTGATGGATCCAAATAATAACTCCCACCGTAAGTGTTAGGGTGCAATGTTAAGCCTTGGTAATTTTCTAGTAACCATTCATCTTTGATTGATGCCGCTTTATAAGTAACATTTCCAGCATTGAAGGTATGACACCAAGCATGAACATCAATCCCTAGTTTTTTGCTTTCGCCAATTAATGCTGCGATATAATCGTTTTGGTAAACTTCACCATATGTAAAACCAGCTACTTGTGGGTGTGTGCTGATGATATCTGATCGATAGCTAACATATCCATTCCACAATGTTTCTACAAAAATTGTATTAAACCCTAAATCTTTAACTTCTTGTACGAAAGCTTTTAAATTGTCTAAATTATCCTCTTTTAACCCTGCTGCATTTGGCCGATGCCACAAAGCTCGAATCTCCGTTTTTGAAGAATAAGAAGTAAGAAATTTGATTGTTAAAGCCCGCGTCTCGATGTTTTCGGCTAACAATTTTACTTGATTTAAATCATCACTTGTTGGCTCGCTTTTGATAGCAATCTCATCGATTAAATCACAGTCCTTGTCAATCAGATCAATCAGTTGATTAACAAGGATAGAATCAAAAGCATAACCGTATTTTGTAGCTTGATTGTAATAATCAATTGCCGTTTGTTTAAAGCGGTGTGCTAAAAACTGCGGACTTTTTAGGGGATCTCTAGTAATGATAATTTTTTTAGTTCCCCAATCGATATTTACTTGATCGCCAACATTGACATCCAAAAGGATTGTTTTTTTCGTTCCATGACCAGAAATAATGTAACCTCCTTCTTCCATGGTTGCATTGGTATCGCAATCAATTACAAAATGGTCCGGGCTCACTGCAATTTCATACCCCCATTGATTTGCAGGAGATTTCAAGGATGAATTAAAACTATAATAAACTAAGTAGTTTTCGTAACGAACGATGTCTTTTCCATTTAAATAATCGTCGACAATCGTTGTTTGTTCAGCATTAACAAAAATGTTTGCTGCGAGTGATGTTAATAAAAAAGCCATAAGAATTTTCCTCATTGTGTCATTTCCTTTTTTTCTTAATTATAACATTTAATAACCAACTTGTATATACAAATTAAAAAGTGCCAAAAAATGGCACTGATATTAAAAAGAAAATTGATGGGAAAAATTTACTTGTTCCGCATTGAAAAAAGTTCTAGTATACAAGATTGCTCTACCATTGACCAAGTGAGCTACACTACTGCAATAAAGCGCTGGATCGCCTTGGGATAATTGTAAGACTTCTGCAGCCCGTCCACTTAGACCTCTTGCTTCTATATTGATGTTGCATGAAACTAAATTCCAGTGCAACTGCTCTTTCGCATATTGATAAAATGATTTTTCAAATATTTTTTCATTTAAATTGGCATACATGTTTGCTGGTAAATATAATCTTTCAAACAATAATGGTAAATTATCATAGGAAACAACCCGTTCAACATAATAAAGCGGATCACCTGTTTTTAGTTGTAATCGCAGAGCGAGTAATTCATCTGCTGCCCTGATTTCAAAAATTAAAACAGTCGTTCGTAATTCATTATTATTTGCCTTATCATTGTTAAATGAAAAATAAGGTTTGTCTTCAAAATCAATATTTCTTTTATTATATGTTACAAACGTGCCGCGTCCCTTATGACGATATATAAATCCATCGATTAACAAGTTGTTGATAGCTTGTCTAACTGTCATCCTCGTTACTTTATATGTAGAAGCTAATTCCACTTCACTAGGAATAATATCTCCATGTTTATATTTACCTTCTAAAATGTCATGTCGTAAATCATTTTCGATAACCTGATAAATATGTGTTTTTGGCCCTTTGATTTTTTCTTGAACACGCAATTCATAGAGAACATAGGAATTAGAGATATCCGAAAATCCCGAAGCTTTAAAGTAATCAATAAAATTGGTCCAATCGACAATAACTTCGGAGCATCCCAAGTTGAACAAATAGTTGACTGCTTGTTTGACGATGTTGTTGGCTAATTCCGAACCCTTTTTTTCGGGGAAGATGGCAACGGGGCCAATTCCTCCAAGCATTTTGTATAACGGATAAGTATTAACACTGTTGGCGATGTGATTTGATTTAGGCGTATTTAAACGAACAACCCCAACAATATTATCATTTTCTTTCGCAACAAAAAAAGCTTTTGGTTCACAGCTTTGCAAATCATAATGCCATCTTGAAGGAAATAATTTATGAACTTGCTTTAATAAGTCCTTTTTTTCTTTTTCAGTCTTTAACGTCGTATATTTGTATTCGTCGTTTGTTGTTTTTGGTGGTTCTTTACAAATCAAATTATAATTTTTGTAAGCAATATTAAAACGATGTTCTTTAAAAAATTGGTGAACAAATTCATTATTATCTAAAAAAACACCGGAAAACAAGCAATCGTTATCACCACCTACATATAACATGCTTTTTTCATATTCAATACATATTCTAAGCGCATCACTTATCAAAACAGAACCGTATCCTCGATTTCGAAATTTTGAAGCCACAAAAATAAACGAAATATAAGCGTAGTCTTGCAATTTTTTATCATTAATATGATTAAATTTTAAAATAACACTGCCAATATATTCCTCTTTGTCATATAAGGAGTATGAACCATCGGCAACAATTTCTAGCGAATCAAGAATTTTTTCTTTGAATAATCGTTCCGTAATCGGATAATTATGGGAAAATTCATTATTCCAATTGCTTAGAATATCTTTATAAGATTCGTTGATCGTTTTTCTGTTCATTTAAAACACCCTACGAAAGTTTTAGTAATTTCGGTTGGACGTGTTATTGCTGTTCCAATAACAACAGCAAACGGTTTTTTTCGTAAAACTTTCTTTAAATCTTGAGGATTTCTAATCCTTCCTTCCGCAAGCACAGGAATTTGCAGTTTTGAAACACATTGTCCGACAAGCTTTATATCGGGTCCCTGGCGTTTCTTTGTATAACTTGTATAACCAGAAAGCGTTGTGGAAACCATATCTGCTCCAGCTTGTTGGGCTAATAAAGCTTCTTCAAATGTGGAAATATCAGCCATAGCTAAACGGTTATTGGCATGAATTAATGAAATTAAACTGAATAATGTTTCTTTGTTGGGCCGATTGCGATTCGTACCATCTAAAGCAATAATCTCACAACCACTTTCCAACAATTGGAAAACTTCTTGTTTAGTAGGTGTAATGTATACTTCAGAATCCGAATAGTCTTTTTTAATTAGTCCAATAACAATGGTTTCATTCATGGCTTTAATTGCTTTAATATCGTTAACTCCTGCCGCCCTAATGCCACCAGCACCACCAAGTAATGCTGCAGCAGCCATTTTCGCCATAATTTGGGGGTCTTTTAAAGGTTCATTATCTTTTGCTTGACATGAAACTATCAATTTGTTTTTTAATTGTTCAATCATCACTAATCCTTCCTAGTGCTTTGGCCAGCGTTTGTATTCAAACACACGATACCATTCTCCGCCTCGTCGTTTAGAAAGCAAATTAGTAAACTCTTCATCGGTCAATAATTTTTTGTCAGCAATCAAATAATCAAGGATTTTTCCACCTGAAAATTTGATATTTTGCAAGAAAGTAAGTAATGTTTTTTTGTTTAGTTCTCCATCAATGATTTGTTTGATGATTTTTTCTTCATCAATAACTCTTAATAACCATGGTTTTAGTTCATCAATAATCGGCTCATTGATGGTAAGTAGTTGCGTTGCGCTCTTTGATACTTTTTCCATATAAGCTAAAATTGCAGAATAATCATGATTTTCTACCATTTGCTTTTCTAAGGCTAAATTCCCATGAGAAAGAACGTTCGGATAATTATATTCGAAGTATGCTTCCCCTAAAGTTGCAAATTCATGGCTGACGCTGTTTAATGCGATGGAATATGATTTCACATAATCATAGTGTTGACAATTCCATGCATAGTGAGCCATAGTAATCATTCCGATTTTTGAAATATGATAATGCAAGCTTGGATTAATTAAATAACCCAAAGCATAATCACTTAAATTGGCAGCTCTGTTTTTAATTGGCGCAATAAATTCTCTCACGCCGTATGTAAAATCGCTGACAGGGAAATTATCCCAAATAAAAATTGGTTTTTCATAAGCTTCTGCTGTTTGTTTAGCATCATTTTCTGTAATAGCTTCTGCACAAACGCGGTCTCCCGTCCAGAAAACAACAATATCTTCATCTAAATTTTGTTTTAAATCATTACGGTATTCTGTTGCGCCAATTTGATGATATTCTGTTGGACACATAACAAGAACTGGGTCAATTACATTCTCTCTTAAAAAGTCCATTACTTTATTGCAAATATGGGCATGGGCAATTCCTGGGCGTTTAAAAAGTTGTAAGTTATCTCCACTTAATTGATAATCAATATCATCAAAAAATAATCCGAAATGATTGACACCAACATCAATAACTTGTTTAAGTTTTATAAATAAACGGTCAAAATCAGCATCCTTCGCATATTGAAATCCATCTTCTGGATTTTTTGCATGACCTGGTGAGATACAATAATAAAAATCGATATCCTTGCTTGCTAACTTGTTTTTTATTGTTAACAATTGTTGAAAAAGATCATCCGGATATAATTCAAACCATTTCTCACGATGATATTGATCAGTTTTTGGCGCGTACATAAAAGCATTTAAACGAAATTGATCCATAAAATCAGCCATATCTAAATGCTCATCTAACGTCCAAGGTTCTCCATAATAACCTTCGACGATTCCTCTTATAGGGAATGAAGGTTCGTCTTCGATTAAAACAATGGGTAATAAAAACCCATCATTGGATTTTCTTGCTAAATCGTTAAGCATTTTAAAGGCATAACGGATTCCTCGTATATTCGATGCTTTAATGATGATTTTATTTTCAGTAGTAATGTTTAAATAATAGCCATCCTCTTTAATATTTTCATCGTAATGAACGTAAAACAAAAGACCATGATTGTTCACTTCAAAAATGTTTTTATCAAGCAATTCATGGAAATTACTATACATTTTATAAGTGACTGTACGCCCATTGATATCAACGGGGATTTTCCCATCAAACTTTAATATTCCATCAATGGAATATACGTTTTTACAAATATAAGTAGTTTCATTAAAATTCATCTTTACCCCCTATTTTATTTTCCCCGGATGAATGATTATTGCTTCGCTGCCAATTTCTGGATCAATGTCGATAACAGAAACGGCATCATTGTTTGGGCAAATCATACTTGTTTGCCTAGCTTTCGAAAATGGAATACGTCTAACTTCGTTATTAATCATCCGATATAAATATGTTTCGTGCCAAGTAGCTTTTGAAACTTCAGCTTTGGTTGGTTTTGCATGAAATCCTTCATTCCCAAATTGATCAATAGCATTCACTCTTTTAAATTCTGCATCATTTTTCCCATGACCTTTTGATAAAAAGATTGGGCTGAAAAAATCATCGGGACGATTATTTTCTAAATGATATTGTTCTCTAATTTGCACATATTTAGGAATCGTCGTCGTTTTTAATACTTCGATGTGTAATTGTAAGTAATCAGGAATAGGACTATAAACACTCATTCTTAAAACATCACCAGGAAAGTAACTATAAATAACGCTTCTAGGTTCAGTAACATTCCAAGAATTGATTTCACGTCGATTGACATTACCGTTGATATCAGTTGCATCTTGATAAATATAACGCCAAAAAGGACGATAAGCTATTTTAGGACTGGCCATTGTTAATTCAAAAGAAAAATCAGAAGTTAAATATGTTGGTCCTAAACCTAAGCCGGCATCACTTTCAAAAGCGCTTTTTCCACCCATATAAATACTTGGAACATCCATATAGCGGCCTTTACCATCTAAATTGAAACGTGCTTCATCGGGAGTAAATTCTCCTAATTCAATCACCCCTTCAATACCAACCCATTTGTCAAATGATGAAAAAACTTTACGATACCATGCTCCTAAAAAACATGCTGGAGGGGCAATTGGAAGTTTTTCTTGATCGATTTTTCCATCATATATTGGAGGATGGATATAGCGACGTATATCAAACGCTTTACTATCATATATCGGAACGGCCTGAATCGCTAGTGACATAAATTACTCCTTACTGCTTTAATTCATTTATAGCTTGTTTAAATAACTTTATTTGTTCAACCATTTGATGAAGATCGTGACCAAAAACAATTGCTCCAATCATGATTGCTTTGACGCCACAATTAGCAATTGCTTGAACATCGCTCGGATAAATCAATCTTTGAGTTGGTAAAAGTGTTGGAATATTAGATACTTGTGAAAAAGCTAAATAACGACTTAAATCTCGGGCATTAAGACGAGAACCATATTCTTCATGAGGAAGAATTGATAACTCCAATATTTCTGCAATGAATGAATTAGTAATTGTTTTTACTTCTTCAACTGAATAACTATAATCAATTGCAAATAAGTTTGATACGTCTTGGCGATTGCATAACGATACAGGCATATGATGACCATACAAAGATATAAAATCGAATCCCATTCGAACTAATTCTTCGATGACCCCTTCACTAACTTTTGTATTTTCGCCAGCTACGACACCAACAGGAACCGGAGAGTCGTGCAATATTTTTTCTAAAACAGGTCGTTGCTCTTCAATCGTTCCAAATTTGATTAAACTAGCGTTGTGAAATAAATTGATGTGCACTTTAATGGCATCTGCGCCTGCTTCCCAAGCAGCTTTTGCCATTTCGTAAGTGTTTTCTGGCAAACTGACGACAAGTGTCATCGGTTTAGTTTTAAGGCTTTTTAATAATCGTTTCATTTTTGTTCCTCTCAATTAATCTTTTTATTTTGTTATATACGAATAACGATCCATAATAAATAATTTGGTAATAAGCAATAAAGCGAAATGTTTCAATTGGCATAGTAATAAGGTTGTTTTTTAATAGTTGCAAATCGATTAAGCGAATAATTAAACTAATGATGATGGCAATAGCAATATTGAAAATGGTTTTAAAAAACAATTTCCATCCTGTAGGAAAAGCAGCCTGATTACCTTTGTTGATAGTTAAACTTAATAAATCAACCAAAAAGGTATTGATAATTCCTAAAATAAGTCCAATAAAAATATGTTGCAAACTCATCATGAAATAAACCACAACGACAACCATCCCAATTACCCAGGATCTTAAGATAAAAATTTTAAAACGGTCTTTCATTATTTGTCCGACCCCAATACTAACCCTTTCACAAAATATTTTTGT
The DNA here is from genome assembly GCA_050174575.1 of Bacilli bacterium. Taxonomy (GTDB): domain Bacteria; phylum Bacillota_I; class Bacilli_A; order ML615J-28; family CAG-698; genus UBA2253. The sequence continues at coordinate 37,316 of JBFXJT010000003.1, read as the reverse complement.
AAGAAAGGATAAAGAATCAAAATAGGGACTGTTGCTGAAAAAATTGTTGCTGCTCTAATCGATTCCGTCGACAAACTTTCAGCTGCTTCTGGCGATAGTTCGTGTGCCGGTATATACGCCATATTGAGAAGCGTTTGTAAATATGTTTGCAGTGGCATTTTGCTCGGTGTTGATATATACAACATACCACTAACATAAGCGTTCCAAAAGCCAACGGCATAAAACAAAGCAACAGTTGCCAGTGTTGGTAGTGATAAAGGTAACGTGATTTTCAAAAAGATTTGAAATTCGGTTGCCCCATCAATTTTAGCGGACTCATACAATGATTCTGGCAATGTTTCAAAATAGTTTTTCACAAGTAACATATTGTATGTAGAAATGAGGGATGGCAAGATTAGCGCCCACCGATTATTACGTAATCCGATTTGATTAATAAGTAAATATGTGGGAATTAGTCCTCCATTAAAAAGCATAACAATAATAAAGATAACTAGAAAAATTTTACGAGCTCGAAATTTGGGAAGGCTTAGCGGATAGGCAACAAGTGTTGTTACAACCATCGCTAATGCCGTTCCAACAAATGTTACAAAGACCGTTGTTTTTAATCCATTCCAAAATTGATCGTTTTGCACAACAAATTGGTAAGCACTAAATGTGAAGTTTTTTGGCCAAAATGAAACTGAACCGTTAGAAACAGCTACTTGATCGGAAAGGGATGTCGCTAATAAATTGAAAAACGGCAAAATAATTGATAATCCAAAAATGGATAAAATGATATATACAATAATGCTGAATATTTTATCGCTTCTTGACTCAAGCATAATTACCACAATCCTTTCTTAAAGATTTTACGTGATAAATAATTGCCTCCAAGAACCATGATTAACGCAACAACGGAATTGAATAATCCGACTGCTGTCGCAAAACTATAGTTTTGTTGTCCAATACCTGATCGGTAAACAAGTGTTGACAAAATATCACCCTTATCATATACCACATAGGAATACATATTAAAAATTTGGTCAAAACCAGCATCTAAAATAGCGCCAATTCGCAAAATAAACAACATAACAATTGTATTAGCAATTGATGGAATTGTAATATAGAAAATTTGTTGAATTTTATTGGCTCCATCCATTTTTGCTGCTTCATATAATTGTGGGTTAATCCCCGTAATGGCAGCAATATATATAATCGCATTCCAGCCTACTTCTTTCCATCCAGCAGAAATAACAATCAGTCCACGGAAAATATCATTATTTCCAAAAAAGGCCAGTGAATGCTCAATTATGTTCAAATCTTTTAACCAATTATTGATGACCCCGTAAGGCCCTAATATTTGAATAAACAAAGCTGTAACAACAATCCATGACAAAAAATGTGGCAAGTATAAAACAATTTGAATAACCTTTTTATACCAAAGAGCTTTAATATCGGTAATCATGATTGCTAAAACAATTGGTATTGGGAATAAAAAAACAATTTTATAAGTGCTTATGATTAAAGTGTTTTCGAAAGCATTAATGAAGTCGTTATTACTAAATAAAGCTTCGAAATGGGTAAATCCCGCCCAATCACTTTTTATGATTGATTCAATTGGTGTATTTCCTGCAAAAATATCATAATGCTTAAAAGCAATAACAATTCCTGCCATAGGAACATAGTTAAAAATGGCAACAAGAACTAACCCGGGTATTAAGAAGAAATACAAGGCCCCATATTGTTTAAAATGTTTTAATAACTTATTCGGTTTCTTGCTCATGTTCGGGTTTTTCCTCCTTTTTTATATATTTTATCACGATAGGCCAATATAATAAATTGACCCATAAACTAATCATACTAAAAAACAATAATAAGAATAAAGCGTTGATGTAATAAATAAAAACATAGATGAGAACAATAACGGATATACCCAACAAAATAGTTGTTAGGATATGTCGATGTAAAATGAAAAAAGACATTTTTAATAAATCAGAAAACTTATTAAAAACAAACAGTCCATTCAAAAAAAGAACCATAATAAACATTAAAGAAGTTTCAAGAATAATAATATATTGAAATACAACAATTGTTTTTAATAACCATTGTTCATAATTCAGCAATAATACATTATCTAAATTAACGATACATAGATAAAGAATAATCAAAGCAATCAGTCCAAACAAAAAACTATAACGGAATTTTGTTTTGATGATGTTAATATATTGTTTGAAAAAGCCAAACTCGTGTGTATCTTTTTTTAACAAGTCTTTAGTACAATAAAAAAGAGCACTTGTTGCCGGGGCAACCAATATTCCTACACTAAAAGCAATCGTAAGAATATATATGACATTTAATAAAAATAAACGCCCCATAACAAAAAGTGCTCTATTAACCATTAATTTACCTCCGAATGCGGATTAATCACCAAGAGTTGCATACCAAGCATTAACTTCAGCGATGCTTTCTGTTAATTGTGCTTCTGCAACTAATTTCGCATTGAATTCAGTTTGTGTCATTTGTGTCCCTTGGCCTGTGATGACACTTACTAAGTAATCAGTCGTAAGTTGTGATAATTTCGTTTTATTAGCGCCATAAATTAAGAATCCTGGAGCTAGACCAACGCGATCATAAATTCCGACACTTGTTTTTTGTGCTTCTGTATTCATTCCTTCCCAAACAAATTGTTGACGAGGATTCTTACGAGCTCGACATTGCCAGTATAATGAATAATCTTCTTCGCGAATACCAGTTAAGAAATAATCACCTTTATTGAAAGAATCAAAAGGAATTTTTCCATTAGTATCAGGTGTTAATATTGGGAAATATTTGCCATCAACAAGTGTATGATGAACATTTTCTTCACCAATTGTTAAACGTTTGAAGTTAACTGGATCCATTTTTTCATTCATCCATTTAATAACGGCCATGGCTGTGTTTTCCATATATTTTGGAATAGCATAGAAATAAGTAACGGAATAATCCATTTTAGCTTGACCTTTTCCTGGTGTACCATAATTAGCATCACCTAATAAAGAGTCAATAAAATGTAAGTAATCAGCAGCGTGTTCGATTACATATTCTTCTGTTTGTCCTTCTGAAGCAGCGATACCATTGATAATACCATTGCCACTCCACCATGCATCTAGTGTAACACCAACTGTTCCGTTTTGCAATCCGGCACGGCTATTTGCACCATAATTAGGGATTGTTAAATAACCATCTTGCATAACTCCCAAGTCAACTAATTCTTTCATATAATCTGCATAGTCTTAGAAAGCAGCTGTTTCTGTCCAATATTTTAAAGTGCCATCAGTTTGTGGAACCCAGTCAGTAACGATCCCAAAGGCGCCTCTAATTGGTTCAATGTTATGTGAACTAGCACTGAAAGGAACAAATCCAGTTCCTAATTTTGTTTTTAAAGCAACCATAGCATCTTTAAATTCCGTTAAAGTAGTTGGAAGAGCTATCTCGTTTTCAACAAAAATGTCTTTTCTTAAGAATAAAGCACTATTGATGTTGTTTGATGGGTTCTTTTGAGGAACACCGTAAATTTTTCCATCGTAAGTTGCTGTTTTCCATACTTCTTCACTAACAGAACTTGTAATATTTGTTCCATATTCGTTTAGTAATTCAGTAATATCGAGTAAAGCTCCAACAGCTCTTAGTTGATCAAATTGAGTAGGAGCAAGTTTCATCAAATGGTATTCTGCTTGTCCAGCAATATCTAAATAAAGTTTAGTATTTGCAGAAGCGCCATCTTGTGGTAAAAAGTCATAATCAACATCAACACCAGTAATATCTTTGATTAGTTGATGAACATAATCAGTTTCTGGGTCAAATGTGTCAAACGGGCCATAAATTTTAATGTTGTCTAAGCTTTCAACAACGTCGTCATCTTTAGTACATCCAACAAACATGAAAACCGAGGCAATCATTAAAAAGGCAATCATTAATTTTTTAAACATCTTTTTCTCCTTTTCTTTGCAGTTTGATAAACTGCTATAGTAGACGGAAAACGTTAACTGATAACGTTTACATCACGCCTTTGATTATAGCACCAACTAAATGTCTAGTCAATTGATTTTTAAAAATATTCTTATTCTCTTTTTAAATTGCCTGTGTTACAATATGAACAAAAAGGAGCTTATGATGAAAACGAATATTGGCTTAATTCCTCTAGATAGTCGGCCTTGTAATTACGATTGGGCAATTACATTAGCAAAATTAGCAAACGTCAATTTGATAACGATGGATAAAACCCAATTAGGGACTCTCCATACAAAACTTGATTTTAAAAACATCGAAAACTTCTTAAACGAAGAAGCAAGAAATCTCGATTATTTAATTTGTCCACTAGATAGTATCATTAGTGGAGGACTAATTCAAAGCAGAAGTGCTAATTTTTCAAAAGAAGAATTACAATATAAAATTCAATTAATAAAAAAACTAAAAAAACATAATCCAAAACTAAAAATTTATATGTTTGATACCGTTCTTCGCACTTCCATTTCTACATTTGATGAAAAAACGAAACAATACTGGCGTTTAATCAATGAGTATAGCCGTTATAAGGGAAAATATTTACGATACCATGAGCAAAAGGACTGTGAAAAGTTTCAAGAAATTAGTTTAAAAATCCCTGTTGATGTTTTAAAAACATATGAAATCGCAAGAATTAAAAAACACGAAGTAAACAAACTAGCAATTAATATGTTGCAACAAAATGAAATTGATTTTTTGCTTCTTCTTCAAGAAGATTCAATGGCTGATGGTTTGCAAACATTGGAGCATGATCTTTTAATGGCGCAGATTAAAGAGCACCATTTAGAAGAAAAAGCTTGGTTATATAACGGCACCGATGAAGGAACCACTTTTTTACTTGCAAAAATCATTAGTAATATCGGAAACCGTGAATTAAAATATTTTCTGTTGCACCCAAAAGAAGAACTATTAAACATTTGTCTTCCATTTGAAGATCGTCCTTATTTAGAAAACCTAAATAAAATGACCAGCATTTTACATATGCAAAGAACGAACGATATTCAAGAGGCATCGTTTGTTTTAGCAATTTTTCAAGGCGATAACTTCCAAAAAATGGAAATCGCTGATCGCGAACATCCATTAGAGGCCTTATCCGACCAAAACACGAATTCCTTCATTGAGCAACTAAATAAAGTACTGCAAAATAAAACTCCTGTCTTTTTGCTAGATATTCATACACCTAATGGCGGCTGTTTTTGGTTATTAAAACAGCTTGATTTCTTAAAATTAAAAGGTTATAGTGCTTGGAATACTGCTTCTAACGCTACTGGGAGCCTACTTGCAACAGCCCTAATTTATTGCAGTCAAACTTCGCCAAACATAGCACTTACAAATGTGTTCTTACAAGAACGAATTATTGATGATTGTTTTTATCAAGATATCGTGAGAGGAAAAGTTCATGAATATTTGCGACTTAATTTTTTAAACTTGTTTGATTTTAAACCAAACAATGAATTAAAACAATTGTTGCAAAAAGAGCTACATGTTTTGTCCGACCCATTCTTTAAACAAAATTATAAAGCTTATTTCCCATGGAATCGGGCTTTTGAAATCGGAATAACTTACGATAAATGACAAAAAAGGACAATAAATTTAAGATATATCTGTTAAATGATGGTATCCTATATTGATTGTCCGTTTTTTTTATTCTAACAAATGCCTTTAGTTGGCTTTGACTAATTTTCGTAAACTTTTAGCTTTATAATGCCAATTCTTAATTCCTAAAGCAATGAGTAAGATTAAATAAGCAATAAAGATAAATCCTAATAAATAAGATAGCAAGAAAACAACATAACCAAATTGGCTTTGAATTTGTGATAATACTGGCAAATGGCATTGATAGTAGGGGCTAATAAAAAACATATTAAAAGTACCATTAACGTTTTTAAATAAAAGGTTCATTCCTAACGCCATTAAAAATAAAACAGAAAAAACAATTCCACTGCCAATGATACTTTTTTTGTTTATTGTTGTTCTGCCTGATATCAAACAATAAAAGCCAATAATAACCATCGATCCGTGGTGAACCATTGTTTGGATACTAATTCCTAAAGTTGAAATAAAAACATCGTCTGGATAAAACATTGCTGCTAATCCTGCAAACAAACAAAAAGTACCTAAGAAATTATAGAAAGCATTTTTAATTTTACCCGGTTTTAAAAAAGCAGTAATAAACGCTACATACATCGGTACAGAACAAAATTGGAAGGGAAAAGCATACCACTGATAAGACCAAACATCTTTTTCAATCGTAAAGACTAATTGCTTATATACTTCAAAACTTAATAATAGGATACTGAAAAATAGTAAAATATTTTTATCTTGTTTATCCGTACTGTGGGAGAACTTTAATCCAATAAACAAACAAATGAGGACTGTTAATCCTAAAAAAACCAAATGAAATGTTCCATATGGTTGTGGAACATAAGGAAGTTGATAACTTAAAAAGTCAATAATTTTTTCAAATAAATTCATATAAATCTAGCTTTCTATTTTAGTTTACCGTTAAATTTGTTATTTTTATCGGTAATATTTTTCCTAAATCTTCTAGGGATAATTCAACTTGATAACCAATTTTTCCAGCACTAAAAATAATTGTATCCAGTGCTTCTGCTTTTTGTTCTATAAAAGTAGAATATTTATAACGCATTCCTATGGGACTGCATCCACCTCTTATATAGCCAGTTAATGGTAGTAGTTCACTTACTCCAACCATTTCCAAACTTTTTTCATTGGCAGCGATGGCTGCTTTTTTTAAGTCCAAACTATCACAAACAGGAATCATGAAAACATAAATTTGGTTCTTAGCTCTTGCAACAAGTGTCTTAAAAACTTGAGTTGGCCTTTTGCCAATTAAGCTGGCAACCATTTCTCCGTCAACAGCCTGTTCTTGATGAGGATAAGTATAAACGTTGTATGTAATTTTTTGTGTATCCAAAAGTCGCATAACATTTGTTTTTTCGATTTTCATTTTACAATTGCCCCAAAAGGGAGGAGTGTAAGTTGAGCTAATTTAAACCACTGCAGTCCAAAGGGAATCCCAATAATCGTTATACAAAATAATGCACCCATGATTAAACAGCTAACACTCAGTTCAATCCCAAAAAAAATGAGCCATAAAATATTGGCAAGAGGGAATGCTTCAAAATGAATATCAATGTCACTGCCAAATGGCCATAAAAAAAGGGTACCAATTTTAAATATTTGTAAACCAAAAGGAATGCCAATAATCGTTAAGCATAAAATTGCTCCGATTAAATAACATAATAATCCCATTAATAAGCCACCAAAAACTAACCACAAAATGTTGCCAATGATTGCCATAACGATTATCCTTTCAATCTAATAACAATTATACCTGAAAGTGGACGTTTTTTCAATAAAAAAATGAAACAAAAAAGAGTGATGGGTTCATCACTCTTGTTTATATTCGGGAATCATTTTAACTTTTTTCAATAGGGAAGCAAATCCTCCCATGATGGAATAAGCCAATGCTACTAAAAGCAAGGTCATCACAATTTCCAAAATTAAGATATGATTATTAACTTTAATGTCTGTTTTAACATCATTGAGAATCCAATGACCATCAAAACTGATTTCTAAATCTGGTTTTACATGCACGGTGTCATTGATAACCGTATCAGAAATTTTAATTGCCAAGTAATTAGTGTTTACACCATTAATTTCCCAATACCCATCTTCGTTGACAGTTAATGTAATCATATTAGCATCGTTTGCTGGTATGGTTGTCGTGACATTTTCAATTTTGAAAACACGAATTTGATCAACAGTTACAATATTGATTTCAGGAAAAAAGTATTCATTAGCATTGATGATTTCTACTTTTGGCTGCGCTATTACTTTAGTTTCTTTTCCGTTCATAGTAAAGAACCCAAATTCATTTACTTGAAAAAGAATTTCATCTTCGTTGCCGGCTTTTATTTCTGTTGTTATATCATTCAAACTCCAATATCCATCATCAATAGAAAGATCTGGTTCTTCAAATTCATTGTTTAAAGCAGTAAAATTGAGGAGTGGTTGTTTGATAGCTTTGATTGTTTTTATGTCATTTAAGAACCAATAACCATTTTGTACACTTAAATCAAATTTTAGAACATCATTGGCGTTGGCACTGGTTTTTTTACCATTAAATATCCAATCCAAGTCTTGATTGATCGTGATTATTGGTACCATATAGGTAATTTCACCTTCAACATTATTCACATTATTGACAGGATATTCAAAAGCTTTTACTCCAGTTTGTGTGCTGTTTATAAGCCACTCTTCACCATTATCGGTTTCGATTGTTGTTAAGACAACATCGTAATCTCGTGGGTTTTTAAGGAAAGTTAACTCTAAATCTGGAATAACTGGCCAATCTTTGATTAACCCTGTTCCTAAAACAACACATCCAGCAAGCATTAATACATACAGTATTTTTCTAAACCAATTGAAAGGGCGGGACATTTGGAATAAAACAATCATAACAACGGACGTTGTAACAATTGTTGCAATAGTTGTATAAACTTCTGGGTAGTTTATTAAATTTTCAAAGCCAGGTTGCGGTCGCAAAATGATTAAAAGTAAGTGGAAAAAGACAACCGTCAAAGCCCCTGGTAAGGTTGATTTTAAGACGTTCGTTAAAAACTTCCCTCTCACAATTTCATGATTTGGTTGTAAAGCTAAAACAAAGGCGGGAAGTCCTAATGCAAACCATTCAATCATATAAAGATTTTTAGCAGTAAACGGATAAGTTGTACGATAAGAACCGCTTTGCATTGCGAATACAATGTATAAAATTGTTAATAAAATAGAGAAAATCGTTTTTGTTAAGAAGAGCGTTGATGTTTTTTGAATATTATTAATGACACGGCGTCCTTCATCAACAACTTTTGGCATGGATGAAAAATTAGAGTCCATTAATACCAAATGGGAAACATAGCGGGTTGCCTCGCTTCCCGAAGCCATAGCAATACTACAATCAGCTTCTTTTAATGCTAATATGTCATTAACACCATCACCAGTCATTGCTACAACTTTTTTATGTTTTTTTAGTGTTTGAATAATGATACGTTTTTGGACAGGACTTACTCGTCCAAAAACAGTATATTCAAAGACAGATTCACGAACTTGGTCGTCTGTTAACCCAAACAAGCTAATAAATCGTTCGGCATTTTCAACTCCGGCACGAAGAGCAATTTCGGAAACCGTCATCGGATTATCTCCGGAAATAACTTTGACATCAACACCGTTGTGCTTAAAATAAGCAATGGTGTCAGCAGCATCATCACGAATGTGATCCTGGATTACAATTAGCGCTAAAGGTTTAATTGTTTTCGGCAAGTCGTTTTCTTTGATCTTGAGCGTTGTATGACCAAGCGCCAAGACACGGCATCCTTGTTGTGCAAATCGTTCAACTTTGCTTTGAACTTTATCGTAATTTTCAAACAAAATAAATTCTGGTGCGCCTAAAAGGAATGTTCCCTGACGGCCAAAAGTAACAGCACTGAACTTTCTTTTTGAGGAAAACGGAATAATTTCGGTTGGTGCTAATACTTTGTTTTTATCAAAGAAGCGGATTAAAGCTTCTGAAGTCGGATTTGTATCATTGAAAGCATTCATCATTGAACCAACAATTTCCCGAATAGTATAATCGGTATAATTTTTGATTTCCACGCAATCGCATACACGCATCGTTCCATCTGTTATGGTCCCAGTTTTATCTAAACATAAGACATTAATGCGTGCAAGCATTTCAATACAATATAGTTCTTGTACTAAAGTCTTACTTTTACCTAAACGAATAACACCTACAGCTAAGGCCATACTTGTTAATAAGAACAATCCTGCTGGAATCATCGCTAAAATAGAACTTCCTGCTTTGATAACACCATCACGGTTTAAGAAATATCCGGCATTTGCGCCAAAGATATTTTCAGCCCATGTTCCTAAATACAAAAAGTCGCGGATAGCATCGCTTGATGTCGTAATATATGTAAGAATTGCTAGTGGTAAAATGATAAAAGAAATAATGCGAATAATCCAATTAAGCGTATTTAATAATTCTGATTTTGGTTTGCGATATAATCTTGCATCAGCAGATAATTTTTCAATGTAATTATCTTTACCAACTTTGTCAACGCGTGCGACAGCTACGCCACTAACAACAAAACTTCCTGATAAAAGAGAACCACCGACATTTTTAATAACTGATTCTGATTCCCCAGTTAATAGTGATTCGTTTACTTCCAATGTCCCATCAACAACAATGCTATCAGCACTAATTTGTTTCCCAGGAGTGTAAAAAACGATATCATCAAGCACTACTTCAGAAATAGGAATTTCCAATTTTTCACTATTTCGGACAACTGTTGTTGTTGGTGCAGTTAATAATGATAATTTATCAACCGTAAGTTTTGCTTTTATTTCTTGAATAATACCAATAATTAAATTAGGAATAATGGTGGTAAGGAATAATAAATTATCCGTACTTTGCAATACGACGAATAAAATAGTAATAATCATGTACAAAATATTGAACCAAGTAAAAAGATTAGAAAAAATGATTCCGACAATCGATTTTCCTTGGGCCTTTTTCGCAACATTTATTAGTCCGTCGGCTTTTCTTTGTTCAACAATTTCATTGCTTAAGCCTTCGAGAATAGGCGTATCTAAATATCTAATAATTGGTGATTCTTCTATTTTTTTGCTCTTTTTCCCTTTTTTTGGTTTTGCTTGTTCTTCAAACAACTCTTCTTCGGTCGGTTTTGGCGCTTCTTCAGGAAGATTAACAATTTTCTTTTGTTTTAATTCTTCAATTGGTGATAAAGATGGCTTTTTTTCCGGAATAGCATTAAGTTTTTGAACATCGATTGTTTCAACTGGCTCAACCTTGGCAATTGTTGTTCTTGGCTTACGTGGCTTCGGAGTTTTAGTTGTTTCAGTTGGTTTTTCGTTCATTGTTATCACCACTTTTCTCTCATCATAACAAATTATTGTAGTTTAATTTTATCATAACAGCCCTTAATAAACAAGAACATTTTATTTTTATAAAAAATGATAAAAAGAAAAACTGTGAGATATTTTCTCACAGTTCACCGCGAACACTATGGTTCATTCGCTCTCTTTGCTCTTTGCCCTGCAAATATTCGATAATAGCTAAACTAAAGTCAATTGTGAAAGCCATAGCCTTGGCAGTAATAAAGTTTCCATCACGAATAACCGTTTCTTTTGGCAAATAATGACCCCCGACAATAACCTTTTCACTACCAGGAAAACAAGTGTAAGAATGATTTTGATAGTGGCCTAATTTCCCAACCAAAGCTGGTCCTGCACATATAGCAGCAACTAGCTTTTTTGATAAAACAAACTGATCAATCAATTTGGATAAAGGTGCAAATTGATCCCATACTGAAAAAACCGCTCTTCCTCCGGGAATGACTAAAAAATCATAATCTTTTTCTATGACTTTTTCCCATTCCTTTTCTGCTTTTACCATTAAGTGATTCGATGATTCCACAAGCAAATTTTTATTGATTGTTGCTATATGAATCTCGATTTTGCTGCGTCGCAAAACATCAATCGTCGCAACAGCTTCAACATCTTCGAAGCCGTCGGCTAATACAATTAATCCTTTCATGATTTTTTACCTCGCAAATGCTGTCCATAAAGTAGTTTCACAATATGAACAAAAATATCTTTTCGTTTCACAAGGCCGCTTGTGAAAACACCGATTGCTCCTTGCTTTTGCCGAACATCGAATGAATTAGTATATTCGTCAATGACTTCCGCAAGTTCTAAACCTTTTTCTAATAATGGCTCCTTCATAAATTCCGGCAGAGGAATTCTTGTACCACCAGCAAAATACTGGTGATCTTGTTCATCAAGCAAAACACCCCAATTTACTAAAAACAATTGGTTTTCATGTAACTGAAGCCCTGCTTCTAAACCAATTCTTAACCCATCTTTAGGAAGAGCCAAAGCTCGGTTCAATGCTCCATGAATTGTTTCTAAATCTGTTTTTGGTTGATTGGAAACTTGGCTATCAACATTTAAGCCGATTACTTCATAATGTTTTAATACAGTTTTTGTTGCTAATAATTTGATACGGTTTTGCGAACCAACATAGCATTTAAGCATTTTGCAATGCCACCAATTGATCTTTATCAAAATCCTTAATGATTGCTAGAACCATCTGTTTTACAGCTAACATATCATCTAAATGAACCATTGTTGCTGTTGAGTGGATATATCGCCCTGGAAGCCCAATGGTTGTAGAAAGTGTTCCATGGCCAGCATATTGAGCTGCCGCAGCATCAGTTCCTCCAAGTGATAAAAACTGTTGGAACGGTATATTATTCTTTTTCGCAACTTTTTCAAAATAATCTTTTATCGCTGGGTTCATTAAACAACGTGGGTCATAAAAACGGACCAAAAAGCCCTTTCCCAATGTTCCGTAAGCTCGTGGATGATCCTTGCTTAAGAAATCACCAACTGGTGAAACATCAATCGCAATGAATAAATCAGGAACAACCATTTGACTTGCTGTTGTTGCTCCTCTTAATCCAACCTCCTCTTGCACGGTTGCTCCAGCAATGACCGTGTTCGGATGATCAATATTTTGCAGTTCACGTAAAACTTCTATGGCCATACCGCACCCAAAGCGATTGTCCCATGCTTTAGAGACGATTTTTTTGCCATCAGCTGTAAAATAATAATGATTTACAAACGTAATTTGTTGGCCAATTTCAATCCCGAGTTCAACGGCATGTTCTTTGGAATCAGCCCCAACATCTAATAACAAATCATCAAAAGAAATGGGTTTATGCTCTTCAACTTTGGTAATATGCGGAGGAACGGCACCAACAATTCCTGGAATAAATTTATCTTTTGATACGCTTACTAAAACGTTTTGCGATACCATAACTTCAGGATTGACTCCACCAATAGGAATCATTCTTATAAAACCTTGATCGGTAATTGATGTAACCATTGCTCCGACTTCATCCATGTGACCAGCAATCATTATAACGGGTTTGTCTTTCCCTTTTTTAATGCCAAAAATACTACCTAGTTTATCTTGGATGATTTCATCGCTGTATTTACTTAATTCTTGTTTCATAAATTGACGAACAGAACGTTCATGTCCAGAAACACCATGTAAATTGACTAGTTGAGAAAAAATATCTAAATTAATGTTGTTGTTCATAATTCCACCTTTAAATAATAAATTGTTTTATTTTCACTGATAAATTTATCTTCATATTCTGTTGTAATAATATCTTCGTTTGGTTGTTCATGCAAATGTAAATTGACTTCTAAAAAACGGTATCGGCGTTCATTAAATTTCATGATGCTATATTCAAATAATTGTCTGTTATCTGTTTTTAATTCAATAATGCCAGGATGCTTTAAAATGTGTTCGTAACGTTCTAAAAAATGATCAAAAGTCAATCGTCGTTTAGCGTGACGTTCTTTGGGCCAAGGGTCGCTGAAATTAAGAAAGATTTTGGTGATTTCCTCTTTTTGGAAAATTTGTTCTAAGTTTTGGGCATCAGCACAAATGAAGCGCAAATTAGGAATGGCTTCATCTTCTAACCTTCGAGCTGCTTTTAAAACGACACTATCATATTTTTCTAATCCAAGGTAGTTTATTTGCGGGTTTTTGCGGGCATTTTTGCTTATAAATTGTCCTTTCCCCATACCAATCTCAAGATAAATGGGATGATTGTTCGAAAAGATTGTTGACCATTTTCCTTGATTTTGTTCGCCACTACAGACAACTAAATCAGGGTATGATTCAAGTTTCGTTGCTGCTTGTTTTATTTTTCGCAAGCGCATCGTTATTTTCCTAATTCCATCAAAGAATCAGCATAAATAGCCATGGCTCTTATCGCATCTTCGATAACAAAATATTCATTCGGTTGATGCACAACATTTTCACGGTTTGGAAACTCTGGACCAAATGCTACACCTTTTTTCATAGCACGCGCATAAGTTCCTCCGCCAATTGTCATAATTGGGTTTTGATGGTCGTTTGTATTTCGAATATATGCTTCATGTAATGTCTTAATTAATGGATCGTTTTTATCAACATAATGAGGAACTTGATCTTGTTTCACATCTACTTTCAAGCCAAAAGCTGTTGCTTTTTGTTGAAGTTTCGTGAGGAATTCTTCTTTGTTCCAATGAATCGGATAACGTAAATTCAACCCGATTTTTGATTTTTCTTTATCGATTTCCACAATTGCCACATTGACAGTCAAATCTTTCATTTCTGGATCACTAAAAGCCAAGCCTAAAGTTTTAAAGCGCGAATCACTTAACTGATTAGCAACAAAACTAAGGACTTTACTAGAAGAAAAAATCTGGAGGAATTGACTCAATTTTATCGCAGCGTTGATTCCTAAATCCGGTTCCATGGCATGGGCACTGCGTCCATTTAAAGTAATTTTTTCTTCAGCGTTACCTTTCAAATGATTATTTTGAATAAAAGCAGCAAAAGCTTCTTTCACATCTTTGCTTAAACTTGCTTCCGCATAATCGGGAACAACATTATAACGAACACCAGCTTTGAAATATAAATCGCTATCACCAGGTCCAAGCAAGTCTAATGACATAATCCCCTTTTCCCCATAAATTAAAGGAAAGTTGGCATCGGGAGAAAAGCCCAAAATTGGCATCTCTTCTTGTTCAAAGTAACGTTTTATTCCTCGCCATGCTGTTTCTTCATCAGTTCCGACAATTAAGCGTAATCGTTTATTAGGTTTAAATCCCATATCTTTTAGAATCTTAAATGCATATAAAGCACATACTGCTGGTCCCTTATCATCAAGAGCACCTCTTGCATAGATTTTCCCGTCTTCTACAGTTCCAGAAAAAGGTGGATACTTCCACTCTCCAACTGCAGGAACAACATCTACATGAACTAAAACACCGATGATGTCCTTCCCTTCGCCAAACTCGATGTGGCCGGCAATATTATCAATGTTTTTTGTTTTAAAGCCAAAAGACTCCCCAAGTTTAAGCATATATTCTAGACTTTGATAAATGCCTTCCCCAAAGGGCATTTTTGCATTATCGGGATTTTCAATCAATGTGCTGTCAATATGTAATAATCCTTGAGCATCTTTAATAAATGCTTTTTCGTATTTTTTTGCAATTTCAACAAAATTCATATTTTCGTCCTTTCCATTATGCTTTATTATATCACAAGTTCGCTTTTGTTCGCTATAAAAAAATAGCAAGTGCTAAAACACTTGCTATAATTTATTGATTTTTAAGAAAACTTTTTTTAAAATTAGCGACAACTTCATCAACCGTGAAACCATAATTTGGAACCAAAACAGATGCCGGTGCACTTTGGCCAAAGGCACTAATGTTCATTAAAATTCCGTCATTACCTAAGTATTTATAGTAATGAACGCCATCACCCATTTCAAGAGCAACTCTTGCTTTTAACGATGATGGAATGATTTGTTCTTGATATTGTTTGCTTTCCTTTTCAAACAAATAAAACGACGGCATACTAATAACACGCACATCAATTCCTTCAGTTCGTAGTTTAGCTTGAGCATCAATAGCAAGTTTGATTTCTGAACCACTTGCGAGAATAAGACCTTCAGCTTTTTTGCGTTCTGGAGAAATGATGTATGCTCCCTGTTTTAAATGGCTAGCTAATTTTTTATTTGTGACATTAGGAATATCTTGCCTTGTTAATATTAAAGCAACCGGATTATCCTTAGTTTTCATGATGACGTCCCAAGCAACTAATGTTTCGTTGGCATCTGCTGGACGAATGACATTAATATGCGGTGTACTTCGTAATTGGGTCAATTGTTCAATTGGCTGATGTGTCGGTCCATCTTCCCCAACAGCAATGGAATCATGGGTAAAGATATAAATGACCGGTAATCCCATTAATGCGGAAAGACGAATAGCTGGCTTCATATAATCAGAAAAAACAAAAAAGCCACTGACAAACGGACGAACACCACCATGAAGAGCTAAGCCATTGGCAATCGCGCCCATAGCATGTTCACGGACTCCAAAATTGATATTTCGTCCTAAACGGTTTACCTTGGAAAAGTCTCCTTCGATACCCCTAACTTTTGTAGATGAAGAAAGATCGGCTGAGCCACCAATTAAACCTAAGTCAATTGACTGCAAGAAATTCAAAATTTCCCCACTCGTCGTTCTTGTGGCTTTATTGTATTCTTCATCATAGTTAAACGGTCGATCCCAATCATCATTTATGTCATTTTCATATAATGATTCTAGTTGTTCGGCTTCTTTTCCATATGCTTTTTGATAGTGGTTATACATTGTTTGCCACTGATCATATCTTTCTTTTCCTGGATCAACTAAAATTTTTTGATAATATTCAAACACTTCATTCGGAACAGTAAACGGTTCTCCGCCAAATTCTGAACGCATTTTTTGTGTTTCAATAATGTTTAGGGGACTCCCATGAGCTTTAGAAGTATTAGCAACTGATGAATTATGTCCAATAATTGTTTTGATTTCAATTATTGTCGGCTTCTTATTTAATTTTGCTTGGATTAAAGCTAATGAAATACCTTCCGTATCTTCGCCATTATTGACAAACAAATAATCCCAACCCATTGCTTGATATTTTTCTTTCGCATTTTCTGTGTTCGCATTACCGACTTTTCCATCAAGTTGAATGTCATTAGAATCAAACAGAACAATTAATTTATTTAGTCCGAGATGTCCCGCCAAACTCATTGCTTCTTGGGTAACCCCTTCTTGCAAGTCGCCATCACCACATAATGCATAAGTATAATGATCAATAATTGGATAATCGGGACGATTAAAACGAGCGCCTAAATACGTTTCTGCAATCGCCATTCCCACCGCCATCGCAATCCCTTGTCCCAAAGGTCCGGTTGAAGCATCAACTCCAGGCGTAATATGAACTTCTGGATGTCCGGGGGTTTTGCTGCCAAATTGGCGAAATTGCATTAAATCATCAACATCTAAACCAAAATCAGCTAAATATAATAAAGCATAAAGCAATGCTGAACCATGCCCCGCAGCCATCACAAAGCGATCGCGATTCATCCATTGGTGATGTTTTGGTGATATGTTTAAGTGCTTGCCATACAGAGTATGAAGAATGGGTGCAGCACCTAAAGCGATTCCAGGATGACCAGAATTAGCTTTTGTTATTTGTTCAACAGACAATATTCTTAATGCTTCAATGGCAAGTTTATCTTTATTCATCGTTTTTTGAAAATTCCTTTAAAATATTATAAATGTAAACAGCACGATCGCCGAAAGCACATTTAACCGTATCCCCAACAACTAAAATCCCAGTGGCACCTTGGTTTTTTAATTCTTCTAAGGATACTTTGCTTAAATCTTTAACTTGGACACTAACGCGACTCATTTCTTGTGTTACAGCAACGATGTTATCTTTTTGCCCAAATAATTGAAAAAATAATTGGCTTTGGGTTGTGTCTGTATCTTGGGCAATCGCTACTTGTTGGGCTTGCGATAATTTGTTGCGCTTTTTTAGGGCAACGATGATAGCATATAACATCAATCCAATTATCGGCAATAAACAGAGCGCCAAAAGAATGAGCACTAGGGTCTCTTTACCTATTTCTAAAAACATTTTTTTATTCTCCTTTTTAATAATTATACCATCTTTTTAAAACTTTGTTAATAAATATTTCGGTAAATGGTTTTCATCTTTGCATTTTTAGAGTATAATATTACCAACTAATAGGGGTGAAGATATGGAAAAGTTTATAGAATTCATCAAGTACTTATTGCTTGGTCTAGTTCAGGGCGTAACAGAACCATTACCAATTTCCTCAAGTGGCCATATGGTTATTTTTGATCAAATATTTGGCAATGTTGTTTCTAAGGAAGCCATGAATAATTTTCAAATTGCCGTAAATTTTGCTTCCTTATTGGCTATTATCATTTATTACCGTCAATTAATAAAACAACTAATTGTTGGAAGTTGGCAATTTCTCTTTAAAAGTAATAAAGAGGAAAAACCTGCCTTCCTTTATGTCTTATATATAATCCTGGCAACAATCCCTGCAGGTATCGTTGGTTTAATTATTAAGTTTAATAATTGGGATCAATATTATACAAATATATTAGTCGTAGGAATTTCCCTTTTCATTACAGGATTGCTGTTGTTGTTTATTGCACAAAAACAAACACAAGCGATTAGAGATGATGTGACTTGGAAAGATGCTTTATTAATGGGTGGTGCCCAGGTCATCGGCTTATTGCCTGGAATTAGCCGTTCGGGCGTTACTTCTTCAGTAGGCGTTGCCAACCATCTAAAATTAGACAAGGCCTTGCGTTTTTCATTTATGATGTATATCCCCGCAAGTATTGCTGCTGCCTTATTAGGGCTTTATGATTTAATCAATCCTGATGAAGCCCTTACCGAACCTGTTTTTTGGGGAGGATACATTGGTGGCTTTATTGCCAGTTTAGTAGGAACATATGTTGCAATAACGCTATTCTTTAAATTAGTAAAACACAAAAACATAAAATATTTTGGCTTCTACTGTTTGCTTGTTGCAACCGTTGTTTTAATCTTAATCGCAACTGGAGTATTTGTATGATAAGATATGAAATTTGCACAACAAAAAACCAAATAATCGATCATTTCATTGTTCGTAAAATTGTCTTTGTTGGTGAACAAAATGTTACCATGGAAGAAGAATTCGATCTTGAAGAAAAAGATCGAGTAATGTTTGTCGTTTATGATGACGAAAAGCCAATTGGTGCAGCAAGAATCAAAATAGACAATAATAAAGCAAAAATTCAGCGCGTTTGTATTTTAAAAGAATATCGTTCATTAGGATATGGTTATTCTTTAATGATGGAACTTCACAAATATTGTGATGAAAACTTCGTGAAAGAAATAATCCTTGATGCTCAAACACATGCCATTCCTTTTTATGAAAAATGTGGTTATGTTGTTTATGGTGAATTATTCTATGATGCCAGAATCCCTCACTATCACATGCGAAGAATAAAATAACCCTAGAATTCAATCTAGGGTTATTTTTATTGGTTTTTTTGATAAATGATGCGTAATCCGTCAAGTAATAAATTTTCATCGTAAATGACATTTTCTTCTAAATATGGCTTAATTAACCGTGCTTCACCACCAGTTAAGACAACAAGTAGTTCGTCAGTATTCATTTCTTTTTTTATTTTTTTTATCATGCCATCAATCATGGAAGCTGTTCCAAAAACCATTCCACTTTGAATTGAAGAAACAGTATCTTTTCCGATAACCTTTAAAGGTACATCAATTCTTGCTTCCTCTAATCTTGAAGTTTTGGAAACTAAACTGCTAAAAGCCGTTTTAATTCCGGGAACGATAACGCCACCAAGCAATTCTTTTTCTTGATTTAAATAAGCGAATGTAATGGCTGTTCCCATGTCAATGATTATAGCTGGAGCACCATACTTGTGATGGGTTGCTACTGCACCAACCAAAATATCTGCACCTAGTTGTTTAGGATTGTCAATTTTAATTTTGATGCCGCTTTTTGTTCCTGGCCCAACAAATAAAGCTTTTGTTTGAAAATATGTTTCAATTAGTTTTTCGAATGTACTATCCAAGCCGGGAACAACGCTTGATATAATAACACCAGTTATTTCATGATAATCAATTTCATGAAAAGTCAAAATATCAATAATTTTTGTCCCATATTCATCAGCTGTTTTCATTAAATTAGATTGCATCCGAAAACTATGCGATAAATGATTGTCTAAAAAAACGCCTAAAACAATGTTTGTATTTCCAATATCGATGCAAAGTAACATAATATCACCTCTTTTATAATCATACATTAAAAACAGATTGAATACAAGAAAAAAAAGAGGTGACCTCTTTTTTATGCACGGGAATAATATTTTCCTTCAACGGTGTTAACAATGATTTTTTCCCCTGCTTCAATAAACAGTGGTACTTGAACGTGAAATCCAGTTTCTAAAACCGCTTCTTTAGTAGCGTTAGCTGCTGTATTTCCTTTGACGCCTGGAGGGCAATCGCGAACTTCTAAGACAAGTTTTTCAGGTAAAGTCACACCAAGGATTTCACCTTCAAAATCAACAACTAAAACTGATGCTCCTTCAACTAAGAAGTTCTTTTCATATGTTAGATTGTCGCTTGGAATTTCGATTTGTTCATATGTTTCCATGTCCATAAAAACTAGGGAAGTTCCGCCATCATATAAATATTGCATTTTTTTCTTTTCAATCATCGCTTTTTTAATTTTGTCTTTTGGATTGATAGCAATTTCAATGATTGCTCCTGTGCGCATGTTTTTTAATTTTGTTCTTACAAATGCCATACTGTTTGCGGACTTCACATGCTGAAACTCCATGACAGTATATACATTCCCATCGTATTCAATGGTTATTCCCGTTTTAAAATCACTTGTGGTAATCATAGTTCCTCCTAATAGCTTATGTTATTATACTACAATTTTTCGTTTTTGTATAGTCTTTTTATTCCATCAATTCAACATCATAATAAGCTACAAAAGTTGTCTTTGGTGGTAATTTTTGTAAATCATCTTTTTTCAAGAAATCATGATCGGAATTGTAGCGATCACCATAGCCCATCCATGGTTCTAAACAAACAAATGGTGCTTGTTGATGATACCTTGTCCAAATGGCAAAAGTCGTAAAGTTATAAAAGCGAAAAGCAATTCCCTGATGGTGTTTGTTTAATAAAAATACTTCCCGAGATTTTATTTTAGGAATGACAATTGTATCCAAAAAGAATAATGAACGATCTAAGACTAATTGTTTTAAATTGGTATAAGTTACTGCCGGAACATCAAAATTAAGTGTTCCGTTTTTTTCAATCGTTGGTGCATCAAATGTTTCTTCGTGCTCAAATGTAATTGTATAATCACTAAATTGTTCATTTGGGTAAAGGGGTATATTGATGGCTGGATGACCGCCGATATTAAAAAATATATCATTTTGATCAATGTTTTTCACAACATATTCTGTTCGTAATTGTTTGTTAAACAAATAATAATTGATAACTACTTCATATTTAAATGGATATTGCTTCAGTGTTTCTTCACTAAAACGGTTAACAAGCGACAATTGGGTGTCGCTTTGTGACAACAAAGAAAATTCTTGATCTTTTAAAAAACCATGGATATCCATTTCATATTTTTTATTAGCAATCATCATGTGTTTATCTAAAAGACGGCCAACAACAGGAAATAAAACGGGGGCACAGCGATTCCAAAATTCAGGATTCCGTTGCCATATATATTCTATTTTGTTAGTGCTCTTTAACGAAATCAATTCTGCTCCATAACTTCTAACAGTTATTTGGATATATTCATTCTGCAAAGTATAGTTCATATTTTCCTCCACTGATAAGTATTATATCATAATGACTAAAAAATTTCATTAGTATTGTTAGTATCCGTCTTCTTCATATGTTATAATTAAGTTGGTGAAAAAGATGGATATTATAAAAATTAAACCTCAAGGGTTTTGTATGGGGGTTGCGAAAGCAATTAACATTATCAATAAAACATTGAATGACCCAACAGTCATCCGACCTATTTATATGCTTGGAAATGTTGTCCATAATAAGAATATTGTAAATGCCTTTAAGAATAAAGGCATAATTGTTTTGGATGGTGAAACAAGAAAAGAAATGCTCGATATGGTTATATCGGGAACGATTATTTTTACCGCCCACGGTGTAAGCGATGCTATCCGTCAAACAGCTATTGATAAAGGGTTGTTTATTGTTGATGCCACCTGCAAAGATGTGAAAAAAACGCACCAACTAATTAAAAGCAAGTTAAACGAAGGATATATCGTTTACTTTTATGGTGTTGATCATCATCCTGAAACAGAAGGCATTTTAGGTTTATCGGATCAAATTATCTTAGTCACCGACCAAAGCGATCTTAACGATATTCCCAAAACAATTGATAGAAAGGCTGTGTTGACAACGCAAACAACCATGTCCTATCTCGATGTTACCAATTTCTATCATCGGTTAAAGGTTTTTGTTCCTCAATTAGAGCTTGTAGAAGAAGTATGCAATGCAACAAGACTAAGGCAAACGGCCATTATTGATTACAAAAATAAACTCGATTTATTAATTGTAGTCGGCGACCCTAATAGCAATAACACTAAAATGTTAAAAGAAGTTGGTGAAAAAAAAGCACAATTAAAAACATTGTTTTTAGAAAGGGTTGAAGATTTAACGGGACAAAATCTCAAAAATTTTCATAAAATTGGTGTGACAGCCGGTGCTTCGACTCCCAATGCCATTGTTGAAGAAATTATCAATTCTTTAAAAAATAACGATCATATTTTTAAATCACATTTAAAAGATGATGATTTTATTAAATAAAAAACACATTATATGACAAGTGTAAAGTTTAATCATATAATGTGTCTTTTTTTATTTAATATAGTAACTACTTATTTTAACTTCTTAATTTTGCTTGGAAATTTGCACTTAAGACTTTCATGATTCGATTTGTCTTCGGAAGAATGACTTCATCACTTAGCGGTTCGTTTGCTGTGAAAACAATTCTTACAGCAATTGATTTTTCGTCTTTTTCCACATTCTCCCCTGTGTAAACATCAAAAACAAAAACATCACTGATTATTTGATCATCAACTTTTTTGATTGTTTCGATGATATCATTTGCAAGCACTGTTCTTGGAAGAACGATTGCTAAATCACGTTCCATGCTTGGATATTTACTGATTGGTTTATATGTATTTTGTACTGGAACAAAATCTAAAATTTTATTGATTTTTATTTCACAAACATAAACTTCATCAAGTCCAAGCGATAAAGCAAATTGTGGGTGGAGACATCCAATAAAGCCGATTTTTTTGTTTTCAAAATAGATATCAGCACTTCTTTTTGGATGTAATTCCAAACTTGGTTCATTTATCGGTTTAAAATCGAGTTTAATTTTTAATTGAGAAGCAAGGTTTTCTAACACACCTTTAATGATGTAATAATCTACTTTTAAATTGTGTTTCCAAATATTGCTGAAATAATTATTAGCCATTGCCATCGATAGTATTTCTTCTTCTTTGGAAGAATCTAATAAACTATAACCTTTACCAACTTCAAACAAAGCTATATCTTTCATTTTTCTAGAATAATTATATTGCACCACATCCAATAAACTTAACAACAATCCTTTTCTTAAAATTCCTCGTTCCTGTGTCAACGGATTGATTAATTTTAGTTGTTGACTGCCCGTAAGATGATTTTGCATAAAAACTTGATTATATTGATCATTAACAAGTGAATAAGTAACAACTTCATTCAAACCTAAATTTGCTAAAGTGAGCTTGATTAATCGTCTCTGAGCCTGCTTTAATGACAAAGACCCAGCAATCGATGATTCAGGTAACGTGTTAGGCAAATCGGTGTATCCATGGATTCTGCCCACTTCTTCAATTAAATCGTTTTTTATGCGAATATCACTTCGCCGGTTAGGAACCATTACTAATAAATTGGAAGTACTTGTTACTTTAAATAACAGTCGTTCAAAAATGTTTTGAATTTCTTTTTTGGATATTTTTATGCCAAGCAATTGATTGATATCTTGTTCCGAAATGCTTATTGGTGTATCTTCAATATTGCCAACACCAGCAATAGCAACATCGCTAAGTGGTTTAGCACACGCCAATGTTTCTAAGAGATAACGTGTATACACTAACGCTTCTTTTGTGCGATTGATATCCACGCCACGTTCAAAACGAGCTGATGATTCACTTCTTAAATTTAATCTTTGGGATGTTTTGCGAACAGCCATTGGATCAAATACAGCTGCTTCAATAACAATGGAATTTGTGGTATTTGTTATTTCTGTGTTTTGTCCGCCCATTACTCCCGCGAGAGCAACAGGGTTTTTACCATCCGTAATAACCAAATCTGTCGTAACCAAGTCTCTTTTGATTCCATCTAAAGTTATAAATTGTTCTTTATCAAAAGCTTGACGAACAACAATTTTTGATCCCAATTTTTCATAATCAAAAGCATGAAGCGGTTGACCAAAAAGCGCCAAAATATAATTTGTAATGTCAACTACATTATTTATCGGTCTTATGCCAAAAGCGATTAAACGCGCAATTAGCCACCAAGGAGAAGGTTTTATTTGAATATTTTCAAAAACTTGAGCATAATATCCAACGCAGCTGTTTGATTCTAGAGTAATTGATAAATTAAGTGCTTTTTCGTAATTTTCAAGCGAATAAGCAAGTGGTTTTAACGGTCGCTTTAAGACGGCTCCAACCTCAATTGCAACACCTAACATGCTCATTAAATCACCACGATTAGGGGTAATCGACAAATCTAAAACAACATCAGCAAGATCAAGTGCTTCTAGTGCTGGACTGCCTATTTCGACAGATTCTTTAAAATAGTAAATTCCTGCTTGGTATTCTTCGGGAATGTACTTTTTTTCAATGCCAAGTTCCGCAAGTGAACAAATCATGCCCGAGGATTCAACTCCACGAATTTTCGCTTTTTTGATGACTAAACCTCCAGGGAGGCTACATCCGATTTTCGCAACAATGACATTTTGTCCAGCCTTTACATTTGGTGCTCCACAGATAATTTGTAATTGCTCTTCTTTTATATCAACTAAACAAATATGCAAATGATCTGAGTCAGGATGGGATTCGCATTGTAAAACATGTCCGATAACCAAGGAAGTTCCACTGGCAACCCGTTCAACGCTCTCGACTTCTGTACTGTAAAGGGAAATTACTTTAGTCAACTGTTCGATACTTAAGTCGGATATATCAATTAATTCATTTAACCATGCTAATTTTACACGCATAAAACCCTCCTAAAACTGCTTAAGAAATCGAAGATCATTAGTATAAAAATTTCTAATGTCATCAATTCCATATCGAAGCATTGTGATTCTTTCAATTCCAATGCCAAAAGCAAATCCTTGAAATTCATTTGGATCATAACCCGACATTTTTAAAACGTTAGGGTGAACCATACCTGCCCCTAATACTTCAATCCAGCCAGCATTTTTACATAGCGGACATCCTTTGCCTTTACATTTAAAACAAGTAACATCGACTTCAACGCTTGGTTCAGTAAAAGGAAAGAAGGATGGGCGAAAACGAACTTCTAAGCTCGTGCCAAACATTTTTTGCATCAATAGCGTCAATGTTCCTTTTAAATCGGACATCGTTATATTGTGATCTACGACCAACCCCTCGATTTGCATAAACTGATGGGAATGGGTCGCATCATCATCATCACGGCGATATACTTTCCCTGGACAGATGATTTTAACCGGTTGTTTGTTTGCCGCTAAAAGTGTTCTTACTTGAACAGGAGAAGTATGTGTTCGTAAAAGTGTATTAGCATCAATGTAGAATGAATCTTGCATTTCGCGAGCTGGGTGGCCTTTTGGTAAATTGAGCATTTCAAAATTAAATAAATCGAGTTCAACTTCCGGTCCTTCAGCAATTTTATATCCCATACCAATAAAAATATCTTCTATTTCTTCAGTCATTTTTGTTAAGGGATGTTTGTTGCCCTGAACAAAAGTTGCTCCAGGGAGGGTAACATCAATTGCTTCACTCTCTAATTGAGCGTTAATTTTATTGTTTTCCAATTGTTCTGCTTTTTTAGCTATTTGCTCTTCCACAAAACCTTTAAACAAATTGACGCTTTGACCTAAAGCCTTTTTTTCTTCAATGCTTAAATCTTTCATTTTCGCAAACAAATCTTGAATTGGGCTTTTTTTGCCCAAGTAAAGAGCTTTTGTTTCGTTCAGTTCATTCGTCGTTTTTACATTTTCAAGCTCGTTTAATAATTGTTCTTGCAGCTGTTTTAATTGATTGTCCATAAATCCTCCAAAAATTAAAAAATCCTTAACTTAGTTAAGGACGAAAGTTTCCGTGGTACCACCTTAGTTCAACAATAGTTGCACTTATTCGTTTGATAACGCAAGGCGCTTTGCGGGTTTGATTAGAACCTCTCCAAAGATGAATTCATTGGTTGCTCTGGTTAAGACTTACAGTCACGATCCTAACTCCCTGTTACAGATTGTTTTCCAATTACTACTTCTTTATCACTGATTTCTTGCATTATATCACTAAATAGCATTTTGTGCAAGCCAAATTTCATTGTCAGTATTTTGTTTGACTTATCTGAAGCAAAGATGTAAAATAAAATAACAAAGGAGACAACCAAATGTATTATGCACCGATTGTTATTGAACGAACTTCTTTAGGTGAACGTTCATATGATATTTATTCACGATTATTAAAAGACCGGATTATTATGCTCAGTGGCGAAATCAATGATGATTTAGCGAATTCCGTTGTCGCTCAGTTATTATTTTTAGCTGCGGAAGATGCGGAAAAAGATATTTATTTATATATCAATTCCCCCGGAGGATCCATTACTGCCGGAATGGCCATTTTTGACACAATGAATTTAGTTGCTCCCGATGTTCAAACGATTTGTGTTGGAACAGCTGCATCAATGGCTGCTTTCCTTTTAGCAAGCGGAACTAAAGGAAAACGATTTGCACTTGCTAATAGCGAGGTTCTCATCCATCAACCTTTGGGTGGTGCATCCGGTCAAGCAACGGAAATTCAAATCGCCGCTAAACATATTTTACGTGTCAAAGAACGTATGAATCAAATATTAGCCGAGAAAACAAATAAAACAATTGAACAAATTAATCTTGATACCGAACGAGACAATTATATGTTTCCTGAGGAAGCTTTAAAATATGGTATCATTGATCAAATTATGACAAAAAAAGTTAAAGAATAATCTTTAACTTTTTATTATTTAATAAACGATCTTTTAACGCGATGGAAAAAATCGGTATTTGGTTTTACAATAAACGAAACAGTGCGTTGGGATAGTTTGGTAGTGACTTTGTGCAAATCATTAAAGTCTAACATGATACCATCAGCACTAATAACTGGGTTTTGATTCTCGGATAACAAAAGAGCGATTTTTGATTTTTCTGATAAAATCAATGGCGAAGACAAACTTTTAAAAACGCGGTTGCTAATAGGGGCAATTTCCGTTAATTGAATCGCACAAATATGTGGATCAATCACACTTCCCCCTAAAGATTTATTATATGCTGTGCTCCCAGTTGGCGGTGACACCAATAGCCCAGTTCCTCTAAATGTTTCAAAATGTTCATCATTAATATAAACATCGATGTTTTGGGTATGGACTGGACTGATGATGGCTAATTCATTAAGAGCATAGCCTGTATAGGTCGTCTTATCATTGTATAAAGTATATTCTAATATATGAAATTCATTGACTTCAAATTGATTGTTTTCTAGCATTTCACAAATCAACGGAAGCTCATCTTTATCAAAATCTGTAAAAAAACCTAATTTCCCTGTATTGACACCAATAAATTTTACATGTTCTAGTTGTTCAATATATCGATGGATTGCGGAAAGCATTGTTCCATCACCACCAAAAGAAAAAACGACATCGGGATGTTCATCATCTCTTGTTTGTTTTATTACTAATGGCTCATAATTGCCAAATTGTGCATATTTCATGAAATCACCATTTTTTTATGCTATTCAAGAAAACTTCCATCTCGTCTAAAGTTGGTTCATTTTCACGAACTTTATCAACCACGACAGCCCCCATTGTTTCTTTAATTCTTGTCATTTCGTTATCAAGATCCGTACAAATAATTGATGCTTGGATTAATCGTTCTTGAATCTCTTCGGGGATGTGGCGATAATATTTATATTTTAATGTGTGCTCAATTGAAGCCCACAAATGCATTGCATGTGTTCGAATTTGAAATTCCATATTAATTGGCATGCGTCCATCAACGGTTTCAACATTATACCTTGCGATTAAATGTAATGAACGATAACCACTTGGCTTTGGGTCCTTAATGTAATCTTTTACAAGAAAGATGTCGATGTCTTTGCGGGACTTCAAAAGTTCAGCCACCGTATAAACATCCTCGATATATTTGCAAGTAACACGAATTCCGGCAATATCATAAATGCCTTCCGTAATATGATTGAAATCAATATTCAATCGTTCAGCTTTTTCCAAAATACTACTCACTGACTTGACTCGACCTGAGACAATTTCAATGGGGTTGCTGACATTTTTTAACAAAAATTCCTTGCGCATTGCTTCAAGCTTGACGATAAATCCGCCGACAGCCAATTCATATGGCAATAAAAAAGATTGCCAATAAAGGTTTTCATTAATCATGTTTAATTCCTTTCACAATTGATTTGAAGGTCATCTATATTTTATCACAATTTATATTTTTTTTATATATTATTATTTTATTTTTATTCAAATTTCTATTTTGAAAAATCCTATTGCTTTTTAAGCATTAACATGTATAATATACTATGAATTAAGGAAAGGGAGGACGTCGCAAGTTATGCACACCAATACTGAAGTCGAATTTAAAACGTTATTATCAAAAGAAGAATATGGGCGATTAATTGAATTATTTAAGGGAAATCGTTCCGATTTTCAAACAAATCATTATTTTGACACGCCCCGCTTTTCTTTAAAAGCTTTAGATGCTTCTTTACGTGTTCGGGAACGTGATGATCTAGAATTAACTTTAAAAAGAAAAAAAGGTTATTCAATGCAGGAGTATACTATTCCGATTGATGCAGATACATTTAAAGAAATTAGAACAACCGGAGTTGTTCCTGAAAGTGATATAAAGAATGAATTAATTTCTTTAATTGGCTCACAAAAGCTCGTAAACTTCTTAAGTCTTTCGACTTTAAGAATGTATATGCCATATAAAACTGGTGTTTTATTTATCGATAAAAGTGATTACCTTGGAACTACTGATTATGAATTGGAATATGAAGCCAAAACATACAGTGGAGGAAAAAAAGAATTTATTCAAATCATTAACGAACTTGAAATACAATATCGAAAATCCGATAAAAAAATTCGTCGAGCATATAACGCTTATAAACGTTTGCATTAAAAAAGAGCTAAGATTTTTCATCTTAGCCCTTTTTTTATGCTGATTTTTCAACAATTTTAATTGCCTTTATGTATTCACAATCTTTTTCAGGAACACAGTGTAGGCAATCGATATCGCGGAGTTCTTGTGGTAAAAATAACTCAATATCGTCATCATTGTAACCAACTTGAATTTCATAGTCGGTAACTATGATTGGTCTTTTTAATACGCTTGGATTTTGAACAATAAATTCCACAAGTTCATTCGTTTTCATTTTATTCAAATCAACATTTAAATCTTTAAAAACGTTTGAGCGCGTTGAAATTATGTCTTCAAATCCATTTTCGCTGTTCATAAGCATTTTGTAGATATCTTCACGGTACAAAGGTGTTGATAAAATATTCTTTTCAACATAAGGAATCTTATATTGTTGGAAATATTTTTTCACTTTGCGACATGAAGAACAGCTGGGTGAAGTATAAACTTTAATCATGTTCCCTCCTATCTCTTTTTGTTATCTTCCTGCAAAAAAGATTAACCACATAATGAATGCTAATACAGCCAATACTCCAATAGTGGGTAAGACAAACATAATAAAGGCTGCAATTAACAAAGCTCGTAAATCACCTTTTTCTAAAGGTGTTTCTTCAAGCTTTTGACGAGCTAAAGCTTCTTTTTCAGGTGTTATTTTAAGACGGTTTAATAGTTTCTGTTTCTTCATAAAAATGACAAGCAACAAAGCGACCAGGTTCAACTTCGCGGAATTCCGGTACGCGTTGTGCGCACTCCTTACGTGCTAATGGGCAACGTGTTCTAAACTTACATCCACTTGGTGGAAAGACGTTCGAAGGTATGTCGCCTTCCAAGAAAATGCGTTGTTTTGTTCCTTGATCTGTAGTAGGGATTGCGGAAATAAGCGCTTTTGTATATGGATGTAATGGGCGTTTATAAACTTCATCCGCATTACCCAATTCTACAATTTTCCCTAGGTACATGACTCCGATACGATCACTAATGTGTTTAATAACACTTAGGTCGTGGGAGATGAACAAATAAGTTAAGTTTTCTTGGTCACGTAAATCTTCCAACAAATTAATAATTTGTGATTGAATAGAAACGTCTAAAGCACTAACTGCTTCATCACAAACAATAAATTTTGGATTAACGGCTAAAGCTCGGGCAATACCAATTCTTTGACGTTGACCACCAGAAAATTGATGTGGATATCGATGTAACATGTATGGTGCCAATCCGCATTTATCCATGACTTTTAAAATAATATCTTGGTAATTATCTTTGGTTTTCAGTTCAACATCATGGGCTTTTAATCCCTCACCAATAATTTGTCCAACTGTTAATCTTGGATTCAAAGATGAATATGGATCTTGGAAGATTAATTGCATATCTTGACGTAAGCGACGCATTTCTTCACCAGTCAAACGCGATAAATCAAGGCCTTTTTCTTTTTTTGATTCAAGTTCTTGATACATCGGATGAGAAGATAATTTTTCGTTGGCATCTTTAATTGCTTGTGACAATTGTCTTGTTTGTTCTAACAAAGACTCGTTTTGAGCTTCTAAGAAAGCAATTTTTTTGTTTAACTTGTCAAGGCGTTCTTGGAAAACATCTTTTTGGAAGTCAGTATAAGTTTCTTTATCGTCAGCTATTTTTTGTTCTACTTTAAACTTTCTAACTTCAAGTAGATTTAGTTTATCCTTGTTTAATTGAATCCTATGCAATACATCAATGTTTTTAAACAATGTTCTCGAAACTTCAGCAATGTCATCAGATAGAACGAATGCTCCAGTTACATTGGCTGTTTTATTGATTAGTTTTTCGATTTGCTTACTAATGTTTTTAATTTGACCTTTTTCTTTTGAAAAAAGATTAAAGTCTTGAAGCTGTTTTAAGCGTTTTTCCTTTTCAAAATGTTCTTGTTTGCGACTAACAAGTTTAGTGATTATTTCCGTGTTTAATTCAATCGGCTTTTCAAGCGCTTGTTTAATTCTAGCGATACTTCTTTGTGTATCATCTTTAATGATATTGATATTTTTTTGTGTCTCGCGAATATCGATATCCACAGAAATAATGTGGTGTTGCGCTTTTCTTTCCGCAATCGATAACTTTTTATTTAAGTCAGCAATGAGGTTTAAGTCAGCGTTTTCCAATTGTTTTTTTATTGCTGCAACTTCAGCTTCAGCTTTTAAGTTTTTGATTTTTTTAGCTTTTTCTAAGTCTAAAGCAAGTTTTTCTAATCTTAATTCTAATTGAGCAACTTTTTCTCCACTCTTATAAACAAATTCATCAAGCTTTAATGATTGCTTAATTGCTTTCATATTATTAGAAGAGAAGAATGTGCCAAAATCATTTCGACAGTCACTAGCTATTTGATCGCATTCAGCTTGCAATTTCGCAATTTCTTGTTCGTTAGCTTTTACTTGGTTTTGGAAAGAAGGATCGCTTTTCTTTTTTTCGATTTTCTTCTCGATTAAAGGAATTTTCTTTAATAAGTTTTCGTATTTTAAACGAGATGTTTTCAACCGATTAATTTCTTTAAATAAATATCTCGGTGAATAGTCTTCCAAAGTATAACCATAATAAATAATTTTTCCCGATGTTTGTGGGTATAATTGTAAAAGAACACGGCCAAGGGTTGATTTTCCACAACCACTTTCACCAACTAAACCAAGAGTTTCGCCTTTATGAATTATTAGGTCGACACCATCATTGGCTTTTACTGTTAATGCTTCTTTTTGGAATAAGTGGGTTTTTTTAAGTGGAAAATATTTTTTCATTCCCACTATTTTAATTAGTGGTTCGTTTGTTAATACTTTACTTTTTCCCATGTTGTCTCTCCTCGATGTTCGGATAGAAACAGCGTACCGCTTGAATGTCGGAAACTTTAATTAAATCTGGTTCTTCATTTAAACATCTTTCAGTAGCATATTTGCATCTTGGGGCAAATTTGCATCCTTTTGGTAAATCAAGTGGATGAGGAACAGCACCAGGAATAGCTTCCAAGCGTTCTTTATCAGTTGATAAACGTGGGATTGAAGTCATTAGACCTTCTGTGTAAGGATGTGAGAACTTACAATTATCCGAGAAAATGACATCTACCGGTGCGTTTTCGACAATCTCACCACAATACATAACGACTACATCATCTGCCATTTCATTAATTACACCTAAATCGTGGGTAATGAAAATAATCGCCATATTAGATTCTTTTTTTAAGTCATTCATTAATTTTAATATTTGCGCCTGAATCGTAACATCTAGGGCGGTCGTTGGTTCATCCGCAATTAAAATACGTGGGCGACAAGCTAAGGCCATGGCAATCATGACTCGTTGACGCATACCACCGCTTAATTGATGCGGATATGTTTTCGCAACTTTTTCGGGATTAGGAATACCAACTTCCCGAAGCAAATCCACGCTTTTCACGTAAGATTCTTTTTTGCTCATTCCTTGGTGAATTTGGAATACTTCACCAATTTGACGTTCAACTGTAAAGACAGGATTTAAAGAAGTCATTGGTTCTTGGAAAATGACCGAAATCTTATTTCCACGAACGTGTTGCATGGCTCTTTCACTGACATTTACTAAATTAGTTCCTTCAAGGAAAATTTCACCTTGATCAATATAACCATTACCATCTAATAAACGTAAAATGGACATTGCGGAAACACTTTTCCCCGAGCCACTTTCACCAACGATGCCAAGAGTTTTTCCTTCATCAAGAGTATAGCTAACACCATTTACGGCTTTTACAGTTCCTCTTTTGGTTCTAAAATATGTATGTAAATTTTTTACTTCTAATAATGCCATACGCTATCCTCCTACCTTTCCCTTGACCTTGGGTCAACGGCATCACGAATCGCATCACCAATGATGTTAATGCTGATTGTGGAAATACATAAGAAGATGGATGGGAATATCCAACGCCACCATGCATCCTTAATAACAGACATTTCTTGGGCTCCACTTAACATGTTACCCCAAGATGGAGCTGGTAATTGTACACCAAATCCTAAGAAAGATAATCCTGATTCCGTTAATAACGAACTTGCATAACCTAAAGTTGCATTAATAATAATAATTGTTAATACGTTTGGAATAATATGTTTGAAAATAATCGCGCGTGATTTTACACCCAAAGCTTTGGCTGCAACAACGAATTCTTTTTCACGTTCTGAAAGAATTTGTGCACGAATTAATTGAGCTAAACCAGTCCAGCTTAAGACACCTAAAATCACCATGATCATAACCATACGATCAGTTGTATCAAAGTCAGAATTTGCTTGATTTAAGATAACTGATAAGGTCATTGCCAACGGGAAGAAAGGAATCGAACCAACTATTTCTGCAAAACGCATTAATAGAATGTCGACTTTACCACCATAGAAACCAGAAATACCACCAATGATGATACCAATGGTTGTGGAAATAACAACGGCAACAAGACCAATTGTTAAAGAAATTCTTCCACCATTAACAACACGGGCAAATACATCACGCCCATATTCATCAGTTCCAAACAAGTGACCTTTTAAACCCCATGTACCTAGAAGATTTCCATCCGCATCGGTAACATAGTTTTGGAAGAAACTTGAATAAATGTTAGCAGCTTCTGTTCCTTCGGATAAAGCTTTGGGAACATCTGTTGCTCCATAAGTTGGGCTCCCCCAAGAATAAACTGATCCGTCATCTAAAACAGCTGATAAGTGTTGATAATTATCGGACCCAACTGCCGTTTTAGATATTTTTACAACATGTCCCTGAATTCTTGGATCAAATTCAAGTTCTTTAGATAAGTTATCACCCCAAGCAATGATTGTTCCATCTTGACGAAGAACAACGGCACTACCTGCTGTTGTCACAAGTTGTTCACCCATGGCATTTGGTCCCAACAAGATTGAAGGAATGTTTGAAGAAATGGAACCAGTGCCCACGACTTTTATTTTTCCATCATCCAATAAGAATGTAATATTTTCACGTGAAAAGCCAGCATAAACAGCTTTAAGATTTTTTAAAGCTATAGTCAAATTGTATGGACGTTTAGCTGTATTTCCCCACATGAATACACGATTTTTATTTGTAATAACCATTGTAACTTGGTTTTCAGCAATTACATCTAAAACCCCGCCATCAGCGGCAATGGCTTCCACAACATTAACATAAGTTGTCATTCCTGACAAACTCTTAATTGCTAAATTTGTTGGGATTGTAGTATGTCCAAAGGAAATTGTTTCAGTAACAAGACCAAAGGAAACGAGTGAACCATCCATTTGTTCTAAAATGAAATGTTCTGTTCCTGCCCAAACTCTAGTTGCTTTTAAATCTTTGGTCAATTCTTGACCACGTTTAATACCCTCTGGAGTTGCCCCGCCACCTTCAAACGATTCAGCCATGGCATCAACATCAATACCCCAAATATACACATTATTTTGCTTATCAATTCCCATACTATAAGTTGCAGCAATGGCAATGTCTAAAATGCCGTTTTCTTGCAATTCATCTGGAATGCTTAATAATGAAAATCCGGGACTTGTATTAGCTTGTGTTTTATTAACATAATAAATGTCTGCTTTTACAAAAATACTCCCAACAAAGCAAAACAATAGAACTGATAAAAAGACAACTAAACCAATGATGGCAAGTTTGTTTTTTATGAATTTTTTTGCTGTAACTCTTAATGGGCTTTGTACTGCTTCTTCTTCTAAAATCGTCATTTCCTTGTGTGTTCCTAAAAAACTTCTACGGAATGTCGATCTAATAGCACGTCCAATAACAATAAAGATCTCTTTTATATTTTGAAATAAATTTCTTTTTTTCATATTTTACCCCAACTTAACCCTTGGATCAACAACCGTGTAAAGTAAATCAAGTAATAAATTTCCAACTAAGCCGAGCATTGTATAGAAAAGGTTCATTGCTAAAATGACAGCATAGTCCGGTCCTTGCATAAGGGCATCAAATAGGGTTTTCCCCATTCCCTTCCAAGCGAAAATGGTCTCAGTAATCGTAGAACCACCAAATATTCCTAAGGTCCATCCAGTCATGATGGTAACAACAGGAATCATGGCATTGCGGAAAGCGTGAGAATAAATAACAACTTTTTCGCGTAATCCTTTAGCTCTTGCCGTACGGATATAGTCTTGAGTCAAAATATCAATCATCGTACCACGAACATAACGTGTTATTCCGGCTAATGAAGATACTGTTAAAACAAACACAGGTAATACCATATATTTCAAATCATCCAATAAAACTTGGAACCATGTCATCGTTTCACGAACAATAATCCCCGAATTGCTTCCGCTACTTGGTAAAACACCTAGCCAAGCGGAAAAAATTAGAATGGAAATTAATGCAATGAAAAAACTTGGAAGCGACATTCCAACGATGGTAAAGACTTGAACACTATTATCAAAAGTAGAATATTTCTTTACTGCCGTTTTGATACCTAACGGGAAGGTTATTGAAAAGACGCATATCAATACAAAAATGTTTAATTTAATTGTATTAAGCATTGGCGCTTTTATATAGTGCAAAACTTCTACATGGCTTTGCAAAGTGTATCCCAAATTTCCTTGGAGAGTTTCGCTGAGCCACATAAAATATTGAACAATCAAAGGTTGTCCTATACCCAAATCGATTTGTGCTTGTTTAATCATTAAAACATACAAATCTGGATCGGATTGTTTTAGGGATTGATCAACGTATGCCATAACACGAGCCATATCGCCACCTGGTATTGATTTATACAAGAAAAACAATATGACGGTAATAATGAACGCAACAAAAAAGATATACAAAATTCTTTTTACAATATATCTAGACAAACTAGTTTCCTCCTTTTTCAAAAATTAGGAGACTGGTGAAAACCAATCTCCTTAATTTAATGTCTAATCGGCCGAATTAATTATTCTTCAATAGTTGCGTATAATACGGCTTCGGTTAATGTCCATTCAGCTGTAACATCATAGTTCTTTAGCTTAGGAGAATAGAAAGCATGGTACATATCTGAATACAATGGTAATGATGGTAACAAAACGTTAAATCTTAATTGATATTGTTGCCATGCATATAAGTATTCTTCATCAGTAGCGGCTCTCATCATTTTTTGAGCGGCATCAAGCATTTCTTGATCGAACAAGTAGTTAATGTTGGCTCCGCCGTCCCAGCCCCAATACTCAATGGAAACATCGTAGTAAGGTTCAAATAAACCAGTGTTGAAGCCTGTACCCAAGTTAACCATATGGTATTCACGAGCATCAGTTTCTGTTGCTTCATATGCAGGAATATCTGCAATTGTCCATTTTCCATCGTTATTTACGTCTGTTGGCAATCCATAACCATCACCATCAGCGCCATAGTAATGAGTGTAAAGCAATGTATTGAAATCCATTGGTTGGTCTTTAATTTCCATACCAACTGCTTTTGCGTTTGGTAATAATTGAGCACGAATTAAATCAGATACTGGGTTACCAGTTGTATTTGCCCAAGGAACACTCAATTTTACAAGTTCTGTTCCGACTAATTTGTAACGAACTGAACTTCCATCAGCAGCTTGAACATATGCGCCACCAGTTTCGTTTTTATTCCAACCAGCTGCGTCAAGTAATTGAACAGCTTTTGTTGGATCATAACTGTATGAATTTAATGCAACTAGATTGCCATCTTTGTCGCGGCCTTGTACAACGCCGTTTTCATCTTCAGATGCGCCAACCATCCATTGTGCTAAACCATATTGTCCGTTAGGTAATACGCCATATCCACGAGTGTAAGTCTCTAAGAATAAGTTACGGTTAATCAAGTAAGCAATTGCTTGACGAACTTCTACATCAGCTGTAGGTCCAGAAGGTGCATCACAGTGGAATGCAATGTGTCCGAAACCATTACGAGAGAATGTTGAGAAGTTAATATTGCCATAAGCAACTTCTTGTAATCCGGCAATGATAGCATCGCCACCAGAAACTGATTCAATGATGTCAATTTCGCCATTCAATAATGCTTGCATTTGTGTTGCAGTTGTAACATATTTGAACACGATATTGTCAATGTCTGGTTTTTGACCTTGATAGTCACCAACATATTTGTCATTAATCTTTAAAGTAGCAGTTGAAGTTGATTCATCAAAATCATATAGATTGTAAGGACCGCAAGTAACGCTAATGTCATAACGATATCCAGCGCCATCTTTATCAACAGTTGCTGCTAAAGCTTCAGCTGTCCAAGTTCCAGTAATCTTTGCGCCGTTTGTTCCTTGTGCTATGTCAG
>JBFXJT010000002.1:20693-93559 GCA_050174575.1 Bacilli bacterium | reverse complement strand
AGTCAATCCCCCGTTTTTTCTTTTAGTTTTGTCTGAATTATGGAATATGAATATCCCTTCGTCATCAAGTGGCGAATTATTTTTTGATTGCCTTCTTTAGAAGGAAGATGTTGGTATCGACGTTGTAACTTGTCAATCTCATTTTGCAATACTTGTTCACTGTTATCAATGAAGGAAACTTTTGATAAAGCATCTAAGATTAATGATTGGGAAAATCCATCTCGTAACAACTTCTGAAAAATAATTTGCTTTTGCTTCAATAAAGGTTCATCTTGATTTCTTTGTGACAATTTATTTACAATGTCATCTAAAACAATGGATTCTTGGCTTTCATCATATTTCAAAACAATCTTATTGATAATATAATCACTAATTCCCTTTTGTTTTAACTTGTTCACAATAACTTTGGGTCCCTTTTGGTGACGTAATTCATAGTCAAGAACATCGGAAGCAAATTTTTCATCATCAAGATAACCTAAATTTTGGATTTTCATAAGCACTTCATTTTGATGTTCAGCATTATCAGTTTTACTGCTTAAAAAAGTTCGCATTTCTTTTGTTGATCGTGATTGATAACTGAGAAATTTTAAAGCTTTGCTATATAAATCGATGATTGCTTCAGCATCTAAAATTGATAAAAACTCATCTTCAGTAAAAACTTTATCTTTAAATAAATAATATTGGATAATTGTATCTTCGTGAAATAAATATGTTTTTTTAGAAGTTTCTACAGCATATTTTTGCTTTTTCTTTGTTACGTTTAATATTTTTATTTCATTTGACATACGAGAATCCTTCACCACGGACTTCACTCGCTCTTACAGAATAATAGAATGCTTGAGGATCGTAAGTTTCAATGATTTCTCGCAAACGATAATACTCAGCAACAGACAATACACATACTAGCATTTCGCGATTTTGCTTCGAATATTCGCCAACAACCCGAATGCTAGTTACACCGCGTTCAAATTTTTCCAGTAAATCCTTTTTTATTTCTTCGTTTTTATTAGAGATTATATAAACAGCCCGTTTATTGATGCCAGTGAAAACCACCGAATCAATAACAATACCGCATAAATAAGTGAAAACAACAGCATATAACGCAAGCTCAATATTTATAACTTTGAATAAAAAGCCTAATAAAATAACGATCCCATCAAGAAAATAAAGGGATGTAGAAAAAGGAATGTGAAAATACTTCATAAAAATTTTTTGGCCTACTTCCGTTCCTCCAGTAGTTCCACCAAATTTTACAACCAACCCTAGTCCAAATCCCATAATGATTGATGAGAAAAAGATAATTAAGATCATGTCTAAAGTATTGGAAGATAAATCAATTTCTAAATAACGGTAAAGCCAATCAAATATTTTCACAAATGCGGGATAAGCAAGGGAACCATAAACAGTTTTGATAAAAAATTCTTTTCCAAGGAGCAATAACCCCAAAACTAATAAAAATATATTGAGAATTAAAATGACTAATGATGGATCAAACCCAAATAAATCATTTAGGATAACACCGATTCCGGAGCCACCACCAATTACTATGGTATTAATGCTCAAGAAAAAGCTAAAAGCAAAAGCGGAAATAGCAACACCTAAAGTGATAAAAGCTATTTCAATAATTCTTTTTCTAATAATTTTTGATTTATTTAAGTTCGGAAGCATATTTACCTCACATTAAATTCAGATTTAAGGTAAGCATTGATAAAACCATCAATGTCTCCGTCCATCACTGTGGCAACATTGCCAACTTCAAAGTCCGTTCGATGATCCTTAATCATGGAATAAGGATGAAAAACATATGAGCGAATCTGGCTTCCAAAAGTGTTTTCGGAAAATTGGCCAGCAATTGCGCGGATTTTCTTTTCTTGTTCTTGTTGTTCTAATTGATATAATTTTGATTTTAAAAGGTTCATGGCCTTTTCGCGATTTTGAATCTGACTGCGATCGGTTTGGCAAGTCACAACAATGCCTGTTTTTAAATGAGTAATGCGAACAGCAGAGTCAGTTTTATTAATGTGTTGTCCACCAGCCCCGCTTGATCGATAAGTATCAATCCTAATATCTTCAGGCCGAATCTCAATATTAACTTCTTCTTCGATGTTGGGAATAACATTGCACCCACAGAAAGAAGTATGACGACGGGAATTGGAATCAAATGGTGAGATTCTTACTAAACGGTGCACGCCTTGTTCACCTTTTAAATATCCATAGGCATTGGTCCCCGATATCAAGAAAGTAACGCTCTTAATCCCAGCTTCTTCACCTTCTAAATAATCAAGGACTTCAAATCCATAATTATGTCTCTCTGCATAACGGCGATACATCCGAAAAAGAATTTCCGCCCAATCTTGCGATTCAGTTCCTCCTGCTCCAGGATGCAACTCAAAAATCGCATCGCAATGATCATATTCTTTGGACAGCAACATACGAATTTCAAAATCATTTAAAGATTTTTCGATTTTTTTAATTAAGTCCTCAATGTCCGCAGTCAAATCATCGCCTGCTTTATGAATTTCAAAATAAACATCAAGTTCCTCAATGTAATTTAGTAATCCATTGTAAGTATCTAAGACATCTTTAGCTTCTTTAAATCGTTTTAAAACCTTTTGGGCTTGTTGCATATCGTTGTAAAAAGTAGGACTTTTCATCAATTCTTCAGAATCCGATACTTCTTTTTTTATTTTATCAACTTTGATTGCATGCGATAATTCATCAATTCTTGTCTTAAAATCTTCTAAATGTTTACTGATTTCATAATTTTCCATAATGATTATTCTCGCCCACAACAATTTTTATACTTTTTACCCGATCCACAAGGGCAAAGATCGTTTCTTCCGACTTTCATCGATCGAGCAGGTGTTTTACGGTGGTTATCATCATCTTTTCCCGATGAAGTTCCCGTTGGTTTTATGACATCTTCTCGCTGTAAATTATCTCTAATTTGCGCTCGGTTAATGTATTTTGTAGCATCATCTTCAATTGACTGAACCATTGCTTCAAACTTTTGGAAACCAACTTCTTTGTACTCTCGCAAAGGATTAATCTGCGCATAAGCTTGTAATCGAACAGCTTGACGTAGTTCACTCATCGCATCGATGTGATCCATCCAATAAGTATCAACAACTCGAAGTAAAATAACTTTTAAGAACTCTTTGTAAATTTCACTTGGGAATTGTTCTTGTTTGTCTTTTAATAATCGCTCACAACCATGCATAAATAGTTCTAAGGCTTCACTCGGATTTAAGTTATCAAAGTCATCTGCTTTAAAATAACCAATTGGAAAATAAACACCCTCTAATTCTTTTATCAAACGTTTCCCATCAACTGTTGGCTTTTTATCTTCAGTAAGCAACGAATTAATTAAGCGCGAGCCCGTATTAGACATCATTTGCATGATAATTGTGGAAATATCATCTAAAAATAATATTTCGGAACGTTGTTTATAAATAATTTCACGTTGTTGACGCAATACTTCATCATATTCTAGAACTGTTTTACGGCTATCGAAGTTATTACCTTCAATTTTTCTTTGGGCGCTTTCTACAAAGTTAGAAAACATTTTCGATTCAAGGGGCATTTCTTCGCCACCTTTTTGATTGACAATAAGGGATAACATCGATTTGAAACGTTCACTACCGAATCGACGCATTAAATCATCTTCTGCTGACAAATAAAAACGAGAATACCCTGGATCGCCTTGTCGACCTGAACGACCACGTAATTGGTTATCAATACGGCGTGCTTCATGACGCTCCGTGCCGATAACAGCTAGCCCTCCAAGTTCAACAACTCCCGGACCAAGTTTAATATCTGTCCCACGACCTGCCATATTGGTAGCAATTGTGATTGCCCCTTTTTCACCGGCATGGGCAACAATTTCAGCTTCACGTTCATGTTGTTTTGCATTTAAGACATTATGGGGAACACCACGTTTTTTTAATAATTCGGACAATAATTCCGATGTTTCGATGGATATCGTACCAATTAAAACGGGCTGTCCTTTTTGATAACGTTCTTTAATATCGTTGGCAATCGCATTGAATTTTGCATTCATTGTTAAAAACATTAAATCCTTTTCATCAACGCGAATAACTGGTTCATTGGTTGGAATTTCAATCACAAACATATTATAGATGTTTCTGAATTCTTCTTCTTCTGTTTTTGCAGTACCAGTCATACCAGCTAATTTCTTATACATTCTAAAGTAATTTTGGAACGTAATTGTTGCGACAGTTCTTGTCTCTTTTTTTATGTCAACATTCTCTTTTGCTTCAATCGCCTGATGCAATCCTTCAGAATATTGACGTCCATGCATTAAACGACCAGTAAATGGATCAACAATAATGACTTTATTTTCAGAGACAACATAATCAATATCACGAACCATAATATAATTGGCACGCAAAGCATTTTGAATATGGTGAAGTAATCCAACATATTTTAAATCATATAGATTTGTAATCCCAAAAAACTTTTCAGCCTTTTCCATGCCTTTTTCTGTTAAAACAACATGGCGAGTTTTAATATCTATTTCATAATCATCTTCATTTTTTAGTGTACGAACAAGCATATTAGCTTGTTTGTATAAATTAGCGGTATTTTTTGGTGCCCCAGAAATAATGAGTGGTGTTCTTGCTTCATCGACTAAAATCGAGTCAACTTCATCGATGATGGCGAAATTTAGTGGTCTTTGGACCATCTGTTCTTTATAAACAACCATGTGATCACGTAAATAATCAAACCCTAATTCATTATTTGTCGAATAAGTAATATCGCACTCGTATTGAGCTTTCTTTTGCTCAGGAGTTAACTCACGAAGGTTTAACCCAACGGTCAATCCCAACCATTTAAATAATTCGCCCATTTCTGTAGCATCACGAGTTGCTAAATATTCATTGACAGTGACGATGTGGACACCATCACCAGATAGGGCATTTAAATATGCCACAAGTGTTGATGTTAATGTCTTTCCTTCACCGGTTTTCATTTCCGCAATATTCCCACCATGGAGTGCTAGTGCACCTAATAATTGCACATAAAATGGGGTCATTTTTAAAACACGTGTTGATGCTTCGCGTACAGTAGCATAAGCTTCAATTAGCAAATCATCAATTGTTTTACCTTCCTTTAATTGCTCACGAAAATAAACCGTTTTGGCCTTTAATTCCTCATCGCTTAACATTTTATATTTCGGAGCCAACGCATCGATTTGATCAGCGATTTTTCTAGATTTTTTTAGCTCTTTATATCCAGCATCAAATAAACTTTTGAACACAAATATACTTCCCTTCTAATTATTATCTTATAAATATAATACCAAATTTTTCCCTTTTTTACAAGTAATTTAAGATATGTAAAAAGGTGAAACAAATGTTTCACCCATCAATTATTTTTTTCTTTTGAAAAACAACCAAGCCAGAGCTACTAATAAAAATGTGAGTTGTGATAGATTTGTTTTAGCACAGGAGCTTGTACTTTGCGCTACATAATTGCCATGAACAACCATATTTTCCGTAACACTTGCAAAGTCCTTGTCCCATCCTGAGAACGAATAACCGCTTTCTGAAGTGTTTGTCGGAGCTATTGCTGCTTCTTGATAATTAACAATTTCTGTGCTTAACACCTTACCATTGAGTCCTAAAAAGACAACAGTGTAATTGTTAACCTGATACAAAGCCGTTACAATTGTGTCTTCCTCAATCCCAAAAAAATCAGTTACACTCCAAACAGGCATTTGTTGATCATAGCCTACTTTTGTCGGGATGCTAGGCAAAGTAAATGAGCCTTTTGCATCAGAAACTTCTAAAACAATGGTATCATCAATTTTGAACGTTAATTTATAAGCATCATCAAATAGTGGTTTAATAATTAAATTAGAAGTAACATTCGAAAAATCTTGATCCCATTTGATAAAATGAGCATCTTCCATTGTCGGTGATACGGCAAATTCACCATATGAAATTATATCGGATTTTATTGCTAATCCATCTCTCCCAAGAAAAATAACAGAAAATTTAATTGGTGAAAACGAGGCATAAATCGTCGTATCTTGTTTGATATTTTCTAAGGTTTTTGTCCAACCATCAAAAATATGTCCTTCTTTTGTTGGATCATCGATAATGGCCGTTCCACCATAAGCAACTTGTTGTGTAGATAAAACAGTATCTCCGTCTTTAAAAGTAACTGTGAGCATTTTAATTGAATAAATGGCAGAAATATCGATGCTTTCAGTTAAATTGGTTAATTCATGATCCCAACCAGCGAAATCAAATCCTTCTTTGATTGGTTCTTCTGGAGCAATGGCACTACTTCCAGTTGGCAAATATTGAATTTTTAAAACTGTTCCATCATCATTTAAAAAGCGAACACGGATACCAGTAACATTCGTTGTTGCAACTTTTGCCTCACCCAAAGTGTTTGTCATGGAAATCGGGCGAACTCCATAAAAATATTGCCCATAGGCTACTTCATCAAAATAAGTTACGTCAGTTGCATCGCTCGTTGCAGCAGTTATGGCGATTATTTCATCAGCAGTAAAGGATAATTCATCAACTCCGCGATAAATAGCATAGAATTTAGCTTGATTAAGTTTAGGGAAATTCACTATATAACCATTCTCATCATCAGAAACTAGAACACTTTCAACAGCTGGTAAATTAATGGGATCATAAGTCCTGATTTCGGGAACAAGGGAAATATCAGTCCAGTTATTTGCTTTCACGTTTTTCATGTTTTCTAAATAACGTCCAGCTTTTTGGTCATATGCTGATTCAATGTGTTTATAACTAAAAATACAATGTCCTTGAACTTCAGGTAATGTATCACAATAATCAATTTGTTTGGATGCTTCTGCAGTATCTGTCACCCACGAATAAGTGTTTGATGAACCAGCCATGTACAGGCCCATTCCTGAATACAAGTTAACATTTTTGTATTTTACAACCTTAGCCCACCATGACATGACATTGATAAAACCAGCAACTGGATGAGAAAATCCCCAGTAACTTTGAGGGATAATATAGTCAATCCACTCATTATCAATCCATTTTTTTGTATCACAGAACAAATAATTGCCGTAGTGTTCAAACCCACCCGTTGTTGAACCAGCAGGTGTAATTAAAGTACCATTAGAATCATAAACAGTTTCAATGCCAGGACCACTGTTGCGATAGATTCCTGT
Source organism: Bacilli bacterium (assembly GCA_050174575.1). GTDB lineage: Bacteria > Bacillota_I > Bacilli_A > ML615J-28 > CAG-698 > UBA2253. The sequence continues at coordinate 86,373 of JBFXJT010000002.1, read as the reverse complement.
TGGAGCAACTCCCAGTTGAACAAGACGGTCATTTGCAACATTGTATTCGCGCATTGTTTGGGATAGTTTTTCTATAAATAAATCAACTTGTTGTCTTCGAAAATTATCAACACTTAAATTTTCAGAATTGTATTTTAAACGAGTAGCAGTATCATCAATCCCATCAGCATAAAAATAATCATCAAAATGAATTGCATCAATGTCGTATCTTTCGATTACTTCCATACAAGTATCAACAACAAATTGGCGTACAGCCGGTTCACCTGGATTCAGAATTATCCCGTTTGAAGTTTTTAGTAAATTTTCTGGATTAGAAGCAACATTGTAAATAGGTTGATCTTGAGCATATTCAGTCGTTGTTCCTGAAAAGCTAGTTGAACAACGATAAGGATTTAGCCAAGCATGAAATTCCATTCCTCGTATATGGCATTGCTCAATCATCCAAGTAATCGGGTCCCATGTATCAAAATCAACTAATCGATAATAACTAGCAACTGGATTTAGTGAAGATTTGTATAATGCATTATTGTGAGTGCGGATGTGAAATACCATAACATTCATATTGTAGTATTCCATAACAGCAAAAACTTTGTTTATTTCTGCTTGGTATTGGGTAACATTGGAGTAACTAGCAATATCACCAGTAAGTGTCGTAACCCAAACAGCTCTAAAGTCAGTATCACTTTTAATTGGTTTTGTTTCGACTAATAATTCACCATTTTGGTAAAGGATTTCATTTTCGAATACTTTTGGAGAAAGTGAAAATAAGATCCCAATTAATATTAAAACGGCAATGAAAAATAAGTTTATTCGCTTCATTTCTTTGTCTTCCTTTTTTTAAACTAGGATTATTATAACACAGAGCCCTCAAAATCCGAAAACATTTTTACATAAAAAAACAACAAAGAATCATTCTTTGTTGCTTTATCTTTTTCGAAAAATCCAAAATCCGCCCGTTCGTCCTCCGCCACCGCTTCTTCTCAAAAAGATTCCACCGCTAAAGACAAAAATTAACGCAATCGGAATTAAAGAGAAAATTTTATCCCATAAAGATGAATACGGAGAAAACAAGTAAATAAGCCAGCTCATGGAAGCAATTGCTAAGTCATCATCCGTGAAAACATAATTTTCTTTCTCTTGAACAAAATAATCAATATCCGTAGCATCCCATTCATATGACAAATCATAAGCATCATCATAGATAATTGTTTTTAATTCATATAATAAACACATAACTCGGACATCTAAATCATCGGAAAAGGTGCCAAAAAGATATGTTGCCTTCAAATCTTCTTGGACTGGTGGAGTAAGAATAGCTTCCATCTGACGTCCTGGAATGATGTAAGCTTGTTTTAAAGACAAAAATGTAGTTTCCTCAATTACTTCTTCTACAAAAAACATTGGCACTAAAACACCCATATCATTTTTTCCAATACGCCATTGATCAAACAGAGCATTTAAATCATATGTAAAAACAGCATCTTCATTTTCCACAACAAAAGTTACAAAAACAATTTGTGTCCCGCCATTGTCGGGAAAATCTTTTGTATATTCATACATATTTTCTGCTTCATAAAAAATGAATTCACGCGTAACCGGATGCAAAACATCTGCGAAATCGTTAATATAAAATTCCCGAGTTGGTCGAGGATATTCTGTTTTTGTGCATCCCATTAGGTTTAATAAAATAAAGATAAAAACAAAGATAAGATATTTAACTTGCCAAGACTTAATTGGTGAAGTCGATTTGTGGAATTTCATCTGCGCCTTCATTCATCTTCCAATAAGGTTTTTCTTTTTCAAAGCTAAACATTGAAGCAAAAATGATTTTTGGAAATTGACGAACACTACGGTTATATTCAGCAACAGCTTCGTTATAGAGACCACGATAATAAGCAATCGAAGATTCCATACCACTAATATTTTGCATTAAGTCAATAAAGCCAGCACCAGCATAAATTTCACTAGGATTACTTTCCATAACCACTAATAATTGATTGATGGCAAGAGCTTGGGCAGCATCGGCATCAATCATCCCTTCTAGATCGCTTGCTGCTGAAGCAATACTGTATGATTCACGAGCTGAAGTAATCATATCATAAATTGTTTCCGCATGTTCCTGTAGTCCAACAACCGTTGGAACTAGCTGTTCAATTAAAGCTTGACGTTGATTTAATCGTGAAACAACCTGGCTAGAAGACAGATCAACATTTTCATCAACATTTACTAACGAGTTGTAACTAGAAATTGATACTGAACCTATAACAATCACCAACATCACAACAACCACAATGATAGTTAAAAAACCTTTTCTCATTTAATCCTCCTAATAGATTAATCAAATTTATAAAAAAAACCGCTTCAATTTTGTTGAAACGGTAAGTGGGTTAGCACAGTAATTTTTCAATTTTTGTTAAATGAAAAATTCCCTTTTATTTAATTAATAATTTGTCTCAATGATACCATAATCTTGATCTTCGCGCAAGTATACAATGGAAACTTTTTTTGTTTCAATATTCATGAAAACAAAGAAATCATGTCCGAGCATTTCCATCTGTAAGATGGCTTCATCAGGTGTCATAGCTTTTAAGTCAACTTGTTTTGACTTAACAAGGTTTGTTGCTAAAATTTCGGTTTTCATTTTTTCAATATCAAAATCTGTTTGGGCAGCATAGAATTGGCCTACACCTTCACGATGCTTCATTGATTTATAAATTTTTGATTTGTGCTTACGAATTTGGGTTTCTAGTTTATCGATAGCTAAATCGATTGCACCATAGATCGTTTGATCTTTTACCTCAGCACGTAATAACACATTTTTTGTCGGAATGGTAATTTCCACAGCTTGATAGCTGTCATAAACCTTGCACAAAACATTAGCTTCGAGGCTCTCACGAGCACTAAAGTATTGTTCGAGTTTTTGCAATTTTTCGGTTGCGTATTGTTTAATAGCATCCGATGGCTCAAATTTGTTTTTGCCACGTACAATTACTTTCATAAAATCATCTCCTTTGCTTTAGTTTACGAATAAATTATATCATATAAAAAAAAGATATGCAAAAAAAATAATTTGCAATCAAAAAGTTATAATTTGCACATGAAATCCAGCATCTAGGATTTTGGAAAACACGTCTAAATAATCGTTTAATGAAAAATCTTCAATAAAAAATAAAAAGATTTCCTTTTGATAAATGATTGCATCTTTCATTAATAAGCGTAATTTTGATGAAAAAGCAATACTATCATCATTTATTTCTTTTAATAACTTGCACCCAGAAAAAATATGATAAATTCCTATGGTTTTATTACCGATTACTATTTGTTCATCACTCACAAAAAAAGGACAACGATCACATTTTGCTATTTCCCATATATTTAAAAAAGTTCTTTTGTTATAACAATACATACCATCACCGATTATATATTATGGTACAATCACAAAATCCCTTTAAAAAAAGCAAACCTTTTGGTTTGCTTATATTACAATATTAACAATTTTCTTAGAGATAATGATGATTTTTCGTATTTTACTATTTGCAATGAAACTCTTTACTTTTTCACTATTTAAAGCAAGGCTTTCCATTTCTTGATCAGAAATCATTGCATTAACGGTGATTTTATCGCGAATTTTTCCATTAACCTGAACAACAAAAGTAATTTCGTGTTCAATTGTTTTCGATTCATCATAAACTGGCCATGGTAAGTTGGTCAATGATTCACGACCATTTAAAACTTGTTCATGAAGTTCTTCCGTAATGTGTGGAGCAATAGGATTTAAAAGCTTTAAATAACCTTCTAAGAATTCTAAAGGAACATTAGGATTTTTATAACATTCGTTCATAAATATCATCATTTGGCTGATGGCTGTATTAAAACGCAAGTTTTCATAATCTTCAGTAACTTTTTTGACTGTTTGATGATAAAGTTTCTCTAAAGTCATGTTGTTGGCGTCAAAATTGGCAACTTCTGTAAAGAAGCGATAAACTCGTTCTAAGAAACGACGTGGTCCTTCGACTCCAGTTGTTGACCAAGGCTTAACTGCTTCAAGTGGTCCCATAAACATCTCATACATTCTTAGCGTATCGGCTCCATATTCATTAACGATATCATCGGGGTTAATGACATTCCCTCTTGATTTAGACATTTTTTCGCCATCTTCACCAAGAATCATTCCTTGATTGAATAATTTCTGGTATGGTTCTGGAGAATTAACGATGCCTGCATCATAAAGTACTTGATGCCAAAAACGTGAATAAAGTAAATGTAAAACGGCATGTTCCGTTCCGCCAATATATAAATCGACTGGTAACCAATAATTAACTAATTCTTGAACTTCCGGTTTTGACAAATCTAAAAAGTCCTGTTCATTTTTTAGAATGTAACCTATATAATACCAACAACTTCCTGCCCATTGTGGCATGGTATTTGTTTCACGATGGCCCTTTACGCCATCGGCTCTTTCCACAACCAACCAGTCTTTTGCGTTTGCTAAAGGTGATTCGCCAGTTTGACTAGGCATAATCTTCTCGAGTTTTGGTAAGGTTAGTGGTAATTGATCAAGTTCAAGCACTTCAATTTGCCCATCATCATAAATAATGATTGGGAAAGGTTCTCCCCAATAACGTTGACGACTAAAAACCCAATCACGAAGTTTATAGTTAACACTTGGTTTACCTATTTTGTTTTTTTCTAAAAACTCATTCATTTTGTCAATTGCTTCTTGCTTGTTTAAACCATTAATGAATTGAGAATTGATGTGGGTAGTATCTCCTGTAAAAGCTTGTTCACTAATATCAGCATCCAAAACAGCAATAATTTCTAATCCAAATTTTTTTGCAAAAGCATAATCGCGTTCATCATGACCAGGAACTGCCATGATTGCTCCAGTCCCATAACTGCTTAAGACATAATCAGCAATCCAAATTGGAATTGGTTTTTGATTAACTGGATTGATAGCATATGCCCCCGTAAATACTCCTGTTTTTTCTTTATTAAGGTCTGTTCGATCTAAATCACTTCGTGATTTTGCATAATCACGATAATCTTTCACTTGTTTTGCATATTCTATTGTGGCTATCCTATCCACTAATTCATGCTCAGGGGCAAGTACACAGTAAGTTGCTCCAAATAATGTATCAGGACGGGTTGTAAAAACAACAAATTGTTCATCAGTATTTTGGACTTTAAAGGAAACTTCAGCACCAACGCTTTTACCAATCCAATTCCTTTGCATTTCTTTGATGGAATCCGGCCAATCAAGATTATCAAGTCCTTGAAGGAGGCGTTCAGCGTATTCTGTAATCTTTAAAACCCATTGGCGCATTGGCTTTTTCACAACGTCAAAGCAACCTCGCTCACTAACCATTTTCCCATCAACATTGATAACTTCTTCATTGGCAAGAACAGTTCCTAATTCGCTGCACCAATTTACATCGATATTTCTGATTTCAGCAAGACCTTTTTTATATAATATAGTGAATATCCATTGGGTCCATTTAAAATATTTTGGATCACAAGTGGCCAATTCACGATCCCAGTCATAAGATAGCCCTAAAATGCCTAATTGATGTTTAAAAGTTTGAATATTTTGCATTGTAAAATCAAGCGGATCTTTGCCTGTGGCGATTGCGTATTGTTCAGATGGTAGGCCAAAGGCATCCCATCCCATTGGATGCATAACATTGAATCCTTGCATTCGTTTCATGCGTGCAATAATATCGGTAGCTGTATATCCTTCAGGATGACCAACATGCAAACCTGCTCCACTAGGATAAGGGAACATGTCTAAAACATAGTATTTCGGTTTCGTGATATCTTGACCTGTTCTAAAGGTTTTTTTCTCTTCCCAATACTTTTGCCATTTTTTTTCAATTTCTAGATGATTATATACCATATTTTAATCCTTCCTTTGCAAGATTACTTGCGTTAAACGATTGGCGTAAAAAACTGTTACGATGGCTCCTAAAAAAGATAAATAATTTAAAGAAAATAATTCCTCAAATAGTTTTGATACAATGTAAGGAACCAAAATATAAGTCATAATTTGCCAAACGCGGCCAAACTTCATGTAACCAGAAAGTGACATCATTTGGAAAATAGCTACGATTAAACTAAAAAGTCCTAAAACAAATGCTTCTCCAATAACAATTGTGATTATTCTCGCAATCAATGAAAAAGAACCATATTGATCAATTTGATCTTCGATGATTAAAAAGACGACACTCCAAAATTGTTGGTCATCAACAAATGCTTTACTTAAATCAAGGTTTGCTAATGAATCATAATCCGAATAAGCAAATAATTTAATATTAATTAGCGATTGTTGAAAATAAACAAATTCCTTTGTTAAGATAATTCTTGAGTAACCATCAAAACTATTCATATCTGGTGTATATTCATCTTGATCGGTAAAGACAATTTGTAAAGCAGAGTTAATGTCAACAGAGTGGGTGACATTTGTTCCACTATTCGCAACTAATTGCGAATTAATCAATGAAAAAGGTATTTCATCATCCAAAAACGATTGTCTAATGATTGTCCTATCCTCATAGTCTAAACCATGATTTTGGTTTAAATTGATTAAACTGGGGGTAATGGAAATCAAAACCAATAAGAAAAAGAACAAAATTGTTGTAATTTTTTTATCGCTTTGGTATTTCGCAATTTGCGAAGGATAAAATAATCCTTCTTTAAATCTTTGATACATTTATTTCTCCTTGACATTGATTAATTATATCAAAATCAATCATTTATTTCAATTTTTAAAGAAAAAAACGATGACATTATCGATTAAATTGTGACATAGTACTCAATAATTTTTTGTTCACTAAAATCTCTAAGTTTAAAATGTTTAATCGATAATTCCACAATTTCCTTTAATGTAATATTTAAAATGGCATCATCTTCTAAATGTAAATAATATTTTAAAGAATTTATTAAACATGCTTTAGGAACTAACCCAACAATTTCGGAGGATAGAACTTCAATATCATATCGTTTTGCTTCCATTATTGTTGCTTCAAGAGCTTGATAAAGGGCGGTTTGCTCATAATCAGTAAGATTCATGGTAACTTGGCAAATGTGACGTTTTTGTAGGCGGGCTGCCCCTGCTTGGATAAACCGATAGCCTCCTGAACTAAAACGAAGACGTCGAGCTATTTTTAACACTTTTGTTTTATCATTACTCATCATATCAATGTTAAAAGCTACCAAAGGTTTCCTGCAACCAACTGCTAAAGCTCCGGCTGATGGATGGGGTTTTGCTTCACCAAAATCAGGAATCCATTTAGGATCTTGCATTTTTTTTGAAAGTCCCTCAAATTCCCCTTGGCGAATGTCTGGTAATAAAAGTCTTTGCTCAGTCACAGCTGATTTCGCATACAAATAAATGGGAATTTGTGTCGCATCAAATATATCTTTCGCAAGTTTTTTGCTTAAATCAATACATTCTTGTTCCGTAACATTTTGAATAGGAATTATTGGGCAAACATCGATTGCTCCCATTCGTGGATGTTCGCCTACATGCTTGCCTAAATCAATCAATTTCATAGCAATAATGGCACTTTTGACCATTTGTGTTAAAACTGCTTGGGCTTCACCGATGACGGTGACAACGCTCCGATTATAAGAATCATCCATTTCAAGATTTACAAGAAAAATTAATGGATTGTTTTGAAAAGGAGCAATAATTTGGTGCATGATGGTTGCATCTTTTCCTTCAGAATAATTTGGTACTATTTCAATTATCTGTTGCATATTGATTCACCTTCTTGAAGTATTATACCATTATTGAGCTAAAAATAAAAGGACCAAATTAATGGTCCTCACGAATTGCTTGTGAAAAAATCTCTCCTAAAGTTGGATGTGGATGAATAAAATTTCGCAATTCCGTTACACTTGTTTTTTTATTAATTAATGCTACTGCTTCAGAGATCAAATCACTAGCATGTGGTCCTAATATATGAACCCCTTTAATGATATTATCAATAACAATTATTTTTATAAAACCATCAGTTTCACCAATTGTTAAAGCTTTTCCATTGGCACGAAAATAAGATTTATAAACTTGATAATTAGTCGTTTGTGCTTCTTCTTCCGTAACTCCTACTTGAGCAACCTCTGGAAAAGTGAACACACAACTTGGAAGAATCGAAAAATCAATCTGATCATGCTGTTGTAAAAGGTGCTTTAAGACTTGAAAACCACTGTAAGTAGCACTATGAGCCAACATCATTTTCCCAGTGACATCACCAATGGCATATATGTTAGAAATGTTTGTCTGAAAATGTTGATTAACCTTAATACCAAAACGGTCAAAATCAATTCCAACATTTTCAAGACCGATTTGTTTGATATTTGGTTTTCTTCCAACAGCAACTAATACTGTATCAACTTCCATTTGATAATCTTGTTCTTTTTCCCGATAGCAAAGCATCAATTGATTATTTTTTTCAATTTTGGAAACCATTGTTTTTAAATGAAACTTGATGCCCATTTGTTTTAAATAACTAAGTAAACGTTTGGAAATTTCCCGATCACTAGGTGGCAAAATGGTATCTAATGCTTCAAAAACCTCAACTTCACTACCAAATAATTTAAAAATAGATGCAAACTCAATTCCAATAACGCCACCACCAACGATGGCTAGTTTCTTGGGAATATAGTTGATGTCAAGCATTTCGAGTGAAGTTAACACCTGAGGAAGATCAAATCCTGGTAATGGTAACTTGGCGCTAGATGACCCTGTCGCAATCACAATGCTCTTTGCTTCATAAATATTATTGCCGACTTGAACTTCATGATGGGAAATCAGTGTGCCATGCCCGATAATAATCTCGACTTTCGCCTTTTCTAAAAGGAATTTGATTCCAGCAACTAATTGAGATACTATTTCATTTTTACGATTTAACGTTTTTTCATAATCCCAACTTGGCTGGTGAGAAAAACCTAAGTTTTCTGATTCTTTTAAATCTTTTATCAACTTTGCAACATGAAAGAAGGATTTTGTGGGAATGCATCCATAGTTTAAACATGTACCGCCTAAAGCATCTTCTTCAATAAGGGTGACTTCTAATCCATGGGAAGCTGCTTCAAGAGCTAATTCATATCCTCCAGGTCCTGCTCCAATGATGATTAAATCTTTCATATGATATCCTTGAATTTAATAATTGGCGTTCTAGCAGCTTTGACATCATCGAGTCGACGAACAACAGTATTGTGAGGTGCAGTACGTAACAACTCAGGATTTTCATCAGCTTCTTTAGCAATTTTTATCATTATTTCAATAAAATCATCGATTGTTTCTTTTGATTCAACTTCAGTAGGTTCAATCATAATTGTTTGATGGAATAAAAGAGGGAAATAGATTGTCGGTGGATGATAACCATAATCAAGCAATCGTTTAGCAACATCCAGTGTCGTTGCCTTTTCACTAATCAAACCATCAAAAACAACTTCATGTTTACATAAACCTGTAATTGGCAATTTATAGTATGCTTTTAAAGATTCTTTAATATAGTTGGCATTTAAGACTGATAAGTAACCAACTTGGTTAATGCTCTCTTTTCCTAAAGTTCGTAAATAAGTGTATGCTCTGACAACGACTAAGAAATTACCATAAAAGCCACTGACGGACCCAATGGATTTGTCATTTCTTAACCAATGATATTGACCATTTTCTTTTATAATTCTTGGATTAGGCAACAAATGAACAAGTCCTTTTGCAACGCCAACAGGTCCACTTCCTGGTCCACCACCGCCATGGGGAGTTGAAAAAGTTTTGTGTAGATTGATATGCATAATATCAAATCCCATATCTCCAGGTCTCGCAATACCCAACAAAGCGTTTAAATTTGCTCCATCATAATAGAGTAAACTTCCATTAGCATGAACTATTTTTGCAATTTCACAAATATCTTTTTCAAAAATTCCTAAAGTGTTGGGATTAGTTAACATAATACCAGCGACTTCATCATTTAAAACAGCCTTTAATTGATTGATATCGACTGTTCCTTCAGGTGTTGAAGGAACAACAATTGTATCCATTCCACAAACACTTGCGCTTGCAGGATTAGTTCCGTGAGCACTGTCAGGAACGATTACTTTTGTTCTTTTTACATCGCCTCTTTGTAAATGATATTCTTTCATGATCATCAAGCCTGTTGCTTCACCATGAGCACCAGCAAAAGGATTAAAAGAAAATTCTGCTAAGCCTGTCAATTCCGCAAGCATTTGTGATGTTTCAAAATATATTTGCATTGCTCCTTGAACTGTTTTTTCAGGTTGTAAAGGATGTAATTTCACAAAATTTGGATTATTGGCCATTTCATCGTTAATTTTAGGATTATATTTCATAGTGCATGAACCTAAAGGATAAAAGCCTTGATCAACACCATAATTTTTTTGTGATAAACGCGTATAGTGACGAACAACATCCAATTCTGTTACTTCTGGCATATCAAAAGGTAACTGACGTTTTAATGAAGCAGGTAAATCCTCGCCATGAACTTCTGTAGTTGGTAAACTATAACCTTGACGATTAGCTTGAGAAATTTCAAATATTAATTTATCGTACATTAGCAAATTCCTCAACTTTCTTAACAAAATCATCAATTTGGGCTTTTGTTCGCATTTCTGTTGCACAGAACAACATCATGTTATTACCTAAATCGAGTCCTGATAAATAGCCTTTCCCAAGTAAATATTCATTTAACTTCGATGGATCGACTTTTGCTTTCAAGACAAATTCTTTAAAAAATGGTTGATTGTTGTTGCTTTCAAAAATTTTTGTAGATAGCAATTGTTTGCGCAAATAATGGGCATGGTGATATGCTCGCATCGCAACCTCATGCAAACCATTTTTCCCTAACAAACTCATGTAAATAACTGTATGTAAAGCCATTAGGCTTTGATTAGAACAAATGTTGGAATTAGCTTTTTCACGGCGGATATGTTGCTCTCTTGCTTGCAATGTTAAAACAAATCCTCTTTTCCCGTCAATATCATTGGTCATGCCACAAATTCGCCCAGGCATTTTTCTTAACAATTTTTCTGTAGTAGCCATAAAACCAACATATGGTCCACCAAAACTAATTGGGATTCCAAGCGTTTGTCCATCACCGCAAGCAATGTCCACTCCCATTTCTTTAGGAGTTTTTAAAACACTTAAGGTGCTTGGATCAACATTTGCTATTAATAAGCTCTTATTTTCATGAATTAAATCAGCAATGTCCGCATAATCTTCAATTAACCCAAAATAGTTTGGATTTTGAACGACAACACCAGCAATCCCATCATCTAATAAATTAGTAAGTTCCTGCTTTGAAAGCATGTAATCTTTCATGGGAATCGTAATCAATTCTACATTGCGAAAATAAGCATATGTTTTTAAAACATTTAAAATATTAGGATTAAGTGTCTCACTAATCAAAACTTTTTCACGTTTTGTTTGGGCAACAGCCATAAACATTGCTTCAGCAGTTGCCGTCGCACCATCATAAACACTGGCATTACTTACATCTAGTCCAGTTAATTCACAAATCATACTTTGAAATTCAAAAATATATTGTAAATTACCTTGAGAAATTTCCGGTTGGTAAGGAGTATATGAAGTTAAAAATTCTTGACGAGATGTTAAAGCAGAAATAACACTTGGTGTATAAACATCATATGAGCCTGCACCCAAAAAAGAAACCAATTTTTGATTTTGGTCAGCAATTTTGGTCATTTCTTCGCGAATCTCTATTTCCGATAATTGTTTTGGCAAGTTAAAAGCATTGTTATGCATGACATTCTTTGGAACATCTTTAAACAAATCTTTTAAGTCAGATACGCCAATTTTGGCTAACATTAAAGCAATATCTTGCTCTGAATGGGGAAAATATTTATTCATTATTTCGCCAATACTTGATAACTAGCCGCATCAAGCAAGTTATCAACCTCACTCATATTGCTAATTTCAATTTTAATGATCCAGTTTGTATAAGGATCTTGGTTAATCAATTCTGGCCCATCAACAACTTCTTCATTGATAGCAACAATCTTCCCACTTAAAGGAGCCAATAAGTCAGAAGCAGCTTTAACACTTTCAACAGCACCAAATTCTTCAAATTGCGTTACTTCATCACCAACTTCTCCACCCTCTACAAAGACAATCGAGCCCAAACTGTGTTGAGCATAATCAGTAATGCCAAAGAAAGCAAAATTACCTTCAATTTTGGCCCATTCATGACTTTTTGCATACTTTAAATTTTCTAATACTTTACTCATGTTTTCCTCCTATCGAACATATTTTTTATCTAATAATCGTTTATTTCTTACTTTTGCTTTCACAAGGTTTTTACGAATTCTAATATCTAAAGTGGTCCCCAATGTTGCAAATTCACTTGCTATTAAAGCAAAAGCATATGATTTTGTTGTGTTTGGAATCATGTACCCAGTAGTTACATGACCAATTACTTGCCCGTTTGCTTCAACTTCATAACCATTTCTAGCAATTCCTCGGTCAATCAATTCTAAAGCAACAACTTTACGCTTTAAACCTTCTTTTAAATCAGCAACTAAAATGTCACTGCCAATAAAGACTTTATCCAATTTAACACCATAATTTAATCCAGCTTCTAAAGGATTGATGGTATCATCAATTTCATGACCATAAAGGGGCATGGATGCTTCAAATCGAAGCGTGTCCCGACATCCTAATCCACACAATGTAATTTCCGGATTGGTTGCAAATAATTTAAACAACTCTAAAATGGCTTCATTTGCTCCATATATTTCAAACCCATCCGATCCGGTATAACCACTTCTAGAAACTAAAAAGTCGTGATTTAAAATAATCATATGGTCGAAATCAAATAATTTTAAACTTGAAAGCGGATATTTTGTTAATGGTTGTAAAATCTTTTCAGCGTTTGGGCCTTGAAGAGCTAATTGCGAATAATAGTTTGAACGGTCAACAACGTTTACATCATAACCGTTTTGATGATCCAAAATCCAAGCCAAATCTTTATCCTTGTTACTAGCATTAACGACAATTAAACAATGATGATTATCATATTTGTAAACCATCATATCGTCAACAACTCCGCCATGAGGGTAAAGCATCATCCCATAAGTCATTCGATTTGCTTCAACATTGGCAACATCGTTTGTGAAAAGATAATTAATGAAAGCAATCGTATCCTCTCCTGTGATTTCAATTTCACCCATATGTGAAACATCGAAAACACCACACTGATCCCGGACAGCCTGATGTTCTAAACCGATTCCCGTATACTCAATCGGTAACAAATACCCGGCAAACTCGACAATTTTTCCGCCGAGCCGAACATGTTCATCATACAAAATAGTTTTATTCATTGTTTCCTCCAAATTAAATCCATAATATCTTGGTTATTTGCTCCATCAATAAAATTTGTAATATTATTTTGTTCTAATACTTCTAAAAAGGCTTGTTCATTATATGGGCAACCAACAAATACCTTACACCAATCATTAATGCTTTGTTTTTCAAAAAAATCTCCAGCTAATTCAAATCCTGTAATTTTTTCACGTTTGACGTTAATAAAACTTTCAAGAAGACCCCATGAAAATCTGTTTTTCGCATGCGCAGTAAAAGGAGGGTGATGATAATTCATCCACTTTTTCGATAAAAATGTTTTTTCAATATCTTTGATTGCTACCAAATCTTCATCTTCAAGTAATAATTCGGATGTGGAAAAATAAGACCACATTTTATCCATCAGTTCTTCAATGGGCATATTCACATAATCTTTTAAATTAATAACGCGTTCACGGACACTTTTAATCCCTTTAGAAATCAGTTTGGCATCATCCGGCGTTAAAGCACTGACTAAGAACTCTAAATCAGTATTGTATAAGATTGTTCCATGGAGAATCGATCCGAATTGATTATTCAAAAAAGCATTTCCTGAAAACTTTTTCCCTAAAAAAAGCAAATCATTGCGCCCGGACAACTCAATATTTAACCCTAAATTTTGAAAAAAGTTCTTCATTTCGGTTAGATATTTCCAAAAGACTTGATCACGATTCACATTTTTTGATAAAAAAGTAAACATAAAGCAACCTTCATCGGCATATACCGTTCCCCCACCCGTCGGTCGCCGATAAATCGGTATTTGATGCTTTGTAACAAAATCCATATTAACTTCACTCGCAATCAACTGATTGCGGCCAACAACAATAGCGGGGTTTAAATTCCATAAAAAAAACAAATCTTCCTGGATTCTTGGCAAAAAATATTGCTCAATTGCCAAATAAAAAGAGATGTTTTGTTTTCCTAATTGTTTTAGATTAATACTTTTCATATTTTATAATTCCCTTTTAATTTTACCACAAACGCTTTCTTTTTTAAACAACAATTTACTTATTTAAATAAAAAAAACTATTTAGTCTCCTAAATAGTTTTTGTTTTATTATTCGTATTGATCTAAATCTACTGGATAAGTAATTGTTTGTAAACCTAATCCTTTAAACTCTAAAATGGTATAATTGTTGCTTGTTCCTTCTACAATTAGAGTTTCAACTTTTAGGACAACATCATCTGTTCCTAAATAAACTTTTAAAGTAATAGAATCTTTGCCAGTGGTTACAAAAACATCACCTAAATAAGTTGATAAATCTAAAGTATATGTTAAAACATTTTCAACGCGAGAGACAAATGTCAATGCATCATAGAATTCAACTTCAGAATAGAAAGCTGCGATACTTTCAACGAATTTATCAAAGCCATAATTGGTAATGATTGTTGCTTCTTCAGTAGCGGTCATTTCAGCTTTAGTTTTTAGTTCATTTCGAAGCATGTAAGCAAAGCCCTCTTTTACATATACATGGGCTACTTCTGTACCGTTTAAAGTATACATCATGGAATCAATGCCTGGTTCATTGTTGAAATTGAACATTAATTCCGAAGTTAGCACATCCGCTCCATTAACTGCTTCAATTTTTGCATATCCAGATAAAGCTTCTGAATAGTCAACTAAAGTATCTTCAAGCAAAACCTTTAATTCAGCAGGCGTATATTCTTTTGGAGGAATAATTATAATTTCTTCCTCAACCGTGATTGTTAGAGTTTTTTCTCCAACATCGGCAACGGTTACTTTAATGATTGCTGTTCCTTTTGCAACGCCAGAAACTAATCCATCAACAACTGTCGCAATGGCATCATCACTAGATGTCCAAACAAAGACAGCATCAGTTTTAGTACAAGTAGCAGTTAGATTAATTGCTTCCCCAACTTTTACCGTATCAGCACCTGTTAATGATAATGTATAAACAGGATCATCCTTTTTACATCCTACTAGTAAAAGTGCTAGTACTCCAAATAATAAATATGAAATGATTTTTTTCATGTTTTTCCTCACTTCTTCTTTCCATGGTATTATACTAAAATTCTCTTGGTAATTCAATAATTTTTCAATAATATTTAAATTAAAAAATTTACTTTCAAGAAATATGAAACATGGTCTTTGCATTTTGCGAAAAAACCAAGTCAGCTGTTTCTTCTCCAAAACGTTTCGATACAATCGCAAAAGCTTCATCCAAGTCATTGTGGCGGAAAGCATGAACATCACTACCTACTAAATCAACCATATGGCTTTTAAATAATTTAAATGATAATTTTTGGAGGTCTTTTCCACTTCTGCCAGTAATACTATTACTATTGATTTGAAACAAAACACCGAGTTTTTTTAAATCAACCAATTGTTTAAAGTTATAATATTGATATCTTTCTACGTGAGCAATAATAACTTTATAACCTAGAATGCGACAACTAAAGATAACTTCATCAATATCATTGATAGCTTGATCAAAAGGCAATTCTAACAGCAAATGCTCTGTATTATTAATTGTCAATAATTCATTGTTTTTTAATAATGAAATCATTTTGTCAGAGTAAGCAACCTCTTGTCCTAAATATAATTTCACATTATATTTATTTTGTACAAGGGTGGAAAACTTGGCGAACGCATCCATTAATTCCTGCTTAGATACTTTTATTAAGTCAAGACGAAGGGCGTGGGAAGTAATGATAATGTCCGTTACACCTAAACTAATTTCCCGTTCAATCATTCTCAATGATTCTTCAAGGCTTTCAGAACCATCGTCAACTAACGGTAAAATATGAGTATGGACATCAATCATGGGCGTTACTCTTTCCTAGAATAGTATCGATACTTATAACGATAACCGTATCGATATCCATAATTGGAAACTTTTCTGCTTACATTACTTAAAATGATACCAGCTAAATCAGCATTTGCTTCTTTTAATAAGGTAATAGCTTCTTTTGTCTCACTTTTTGTCGTAAGTTGTTGATTAATGACAAAGAGTGTTTTGTCAACCACCTCGGAAATAATCAAACTATCAGTCACAAGTAAAACTGGTGGACAGTCTAAAATAACATAATCATACATGCCTTTTAGTTCTTGAATCAAGTTGTGAAATTTTTCGCTCCTTAAAACAACATGAGGGAATGGAACGATTTCACCGGCATTGATAACATCAAAATTATATTTTGTTTTTTTAATTAAATGTTCTCTGTCAACTTTATCAATTAAGAAACTAGATAACCCATCATCGTTCAATATTTCAACTGCCCGATGAACTTTTGGTTTTCGAAGATCGCAATCGACTAAAATAACCTTTTTGCCTAATTCTACATAAACAGCAGCTAAATTTGTCGCCGTTGTTGTTTTATGTTCAACGGCAACTGAAGACGTTATTTGAATAACACGTGGTTCTTTATCAACACTTGAATATTTTAAATCAATCGGAATCTTACGAAAACTTTCTGCATAAGCAGAGTTAGGTTTTGTTGCAACAACAATGTTATATTCCTGGTCAAAACGATTTCTTTTGTTAAACTTCTTAAAATCAAACATGTTTTTCACCATTATTTTCAAGTTGTGGAATTAAAGCAATGACAGGAAGTTGTAAAACTCGTTCAACTTCATTCTTGCTATTATAGCGAGTGGATAATGTTTCTTTAATAAAGATAAAACCAACTCCAACAATTAAACCAAGTAATATACTAATGACATAATACAATAATTTATTTGGTGAAGATGGTGCTTGATTAGCATCCATATCCGGCTCATTTTGCAAAGTTATTGTTTCAGATGCAAATCTTAATGCATCTGGATCTTGACCTGGTACTTTTGTATTAATATTTTCCGCTAACTCTCTTGCTAAAGCGATGACTATTTGCCTTGCTCGAAGTGGACTTGAGTCTTCATAAGTTACGGTAACTGCCGTTGCAGCACCAATATCATTTGTTGTTATATGATCTCGAATATAATGCCATTCATACGTTAAGTTCTCTTGGTCAATAACATCTTCAATGATATCTTTAAATTTAATAAACTCTTTGATGTTTTCCGCTACTTTATCAGCAGTTGTCATTCGCGCAGTATCTGTTCCCGATGTTTCCGTATCAGCAACGTAAATAATCATATCGATTGATGAAGTATACATCGGTGTTACAAAATAATTTGTGTAAACAAAGCCTAAAACAAAAAAGACAACAGTAGTAAGAATTATATAAATTAAATTATTTTTTATGATTGTAATTAATTCCATTAAGGAAAAGCCTTCATTTACTGATGAATCGTCAACTTTTGCCATTTCTTCATTCATTTTTTTACCTTCCATTCTTTATTCTAATTGTAATTATAACACAGGATCCAACCTAAAGCAATAATTACAAACTTAAAAACTTTCGTTAAAATTTTTATTTTCCAGCCATGTGGGAAAATTAACTACTTTTACAATTTGATTTGTAAAAGGATGAATAAAATTGATTAAAAAAGCATGAAGCATTAACAAATCAGATGGTTCTCCATACAGTTTATCTCCAATAATAGGGTGATTAAGCGATGATAAATGAACCCTAATTTGGTGACATCGTCCAGTTTCTAACGTTAACTCGATTAAACTGTTTTCGTCTACTTTAAGAACACGATATTTTGTAATAGCTTGTTTGCCATTTTCGCTTACTTTTCTTTTAACTGGATGATCGTCACGATCAATTGGTAAATCAATAATGCCTTTTTCAGGAGTAATCGTTCCTTTGATATATGCTAAATATTTTTTATCAATCGAAGTATTCATCAATAAATGATGAACAAACCCGTTTTTCGCAACTAACACTAACCCTGATGTACTATAATCTAAACGGCTAACTAAATGAATATTGCTATTAATCAGATTTTTTTCAAAGTAAGCTTTTAAGCGACTGACCAAATTATCATAATAATACTTATGTGATGGCTGACTTGCTAAATTTGCCGGTTTATTAACAATTAAAAAGTATTCATCCTCGTAAAGAACTTCAATGGGGATGGGGGACGACACGATTTCCGGATTTGTTTCTTCATCAAAATTGATAATCAATTCATCTCCTGGATGAATGGGAAACCAATTTCCCGACTCGACTCCATTAATAAAAATATTCCCATTCCACTTAATTTTTCTTCCTAAGCGTCTGGATATATGGTTTCTTTTTAAAAAGTTTTTCACAATATCTTCTTGTTCAATGATAAATCGTAATTGCATATATTCCTCAATGAGAAAAGAGTCGAATAATCGACCCTAATTCTTCTTATATTCTTCAATAATTTTCTTAACTAGTAACTCAGGAACTTCCTCGTAACGTAAGAATTTACGGCTGAAACGGCCACTTGCCTGTGTCATTGCTTTTAAATCAACAGCATATTTCGCAATTTCAACTTCTGGTACTTCAGCGATAATTTCCTGAACACCATTGCGTTGGTCCATACCTAATACACGGCCACGGCGTTTTGTCATATCACCCATAATGTCACCAACAAATTCATCTTTTACAACGACATTAACTTGGCAAATTGGTTCCAAAATTGTTGGACGAATTTTTTCAACCGCATTTTTAAATGCTAAACCAGCAGCTAATTTAAAGGAAATTTCATTAGAATCAACTGGATGGTAAGATCCATAATATAAAGTTGCTTTAACGCCAATAACTGGGAAGCCTGCTAATGGCCCATGTTCAAGCGTTTCAATCAAACCTTTTTCAACAGCTGGGAAGTAATTTTTTGGAACAGATCCACCAACAACTTCTTCAGCAAAAATGAAATCTTCCTTGCAAGGTTCAAAACGAATCCATACATCACCAAATTGACCTGCACCACCAGATTGTTTTTTATGTCTACCTTGGGCTTCACCTTTAGTACGAATTGTTTCACGATAGACAACTTTTTGATCAGTCATATCAACGTCAACTTTAAACATATTCTTCATACGTTCAAGTATATAACCGATGTGAGTCAATCCTTGACCACCAATTAGTAATTGGGCAGTTTCCGGATTTCGTTTAATTTCAAAAGTTTCATCTTCTAATCTAAGTTTTTGTAATGAAGATGATATTTTATCTTCATCTTGTTTGTTCTTTGGCACGATTGCTACATAAATAGTCGGATTTCCATGCTGAACTTTTGGATAAGTTATTGGATCTTTTTTATCTGAGAAAGTTACACTATTAAGGAATTCAGAAACTTTCGAAACACCACCAATATCACCAGCATAAAAGGTATCAACATTGATTTGGCTTTTTCCACGCATAACAAATAATTGAGGAATCTTTACAACAGACTCTGTCTCTGCAATATATACCTCTTGTCCAGTATGGATAATTCCAGAAATTAATTTGAATAAGGTTACTGTCCCTACAAATGGATCGATAATTGTTTTAAAAACCATACCTGATAAAGAAGCATCCGCACTAAATTCACGTTGGCATTCTTCATTGTTTTTAGGGCCGAATCCTACTTTAGCTGTATTAGCTGCAGGTGATGGCAAATAATCAACAATCATATCTAAGACGGTTGGAATACCAATGTTTTTTAATCCTGAAATAGCAACAATAGGGAAAATGTCGCCCGACATTACTCCTTGATGCAATCCTAAGCGAACTTCTTCAGCCGTCAATTTTTCACCACTAAAATACTTATCAAGTAATTCTTCGCTTGTTTCAGCAACAAGTTCCATCATACTATTAAAAAAGTCTTCAACTTTGCCATTAATCGAATCGGGAATATCTCCTTCAACACAATTGTTGTCGACTGCTTGATAACCCTTTTTCAAGACAATATTTGCGAAACCATTAAAATTAACATCAGTCCCATAAGGAATTGTGAATTCAACGGCTTTTGGACTTAAACGTGTTTTTACTGATTCAATCGCTTGTTCATATTTAATATTTTCTTTGTCAAGTTTATTCATGACAATAATAATTGGAATGGAACGTTTCCGTAATTCTTCCCAAACTCGTTCTGTTCCTACTTCAACGCCTTTGGTTGCATCAATAAGGACGATGGCACCTTCGACGACGGAAAGAACATTTTCTAGTTCACCAATCATTTCTTCTGAACCTGGAGTGTCGATGAAATTGATCTTACAATTCTTCCATTCAACTGGAAGTAAAGCAGATGATAAAGTTGTTAAGCGGTTTTGTGATTCTAATGAATAATCACCAACCGTTGTTTTTCGTTCAACTTCACCTTTCTTTTCAATCGCTTTAGACACAAATAGAACGGATTCACCAAAACTGGTTTTTCCTGAGCCTAAATGGCCTAAGACTGCGACATTCCTGATTTCGTTCGTTTTATACTCCTTCATATATACCTCCGATGAGAAAACGTTTTTTTGACACTATTGCTATTATACTATATTTATCATCATTTTCAAAATGTTTTTTTATTATTTAGCCACCATATTCATATAATTTTTGAGGGTGGGTCTCCCAAAAATGGGTGCTTGATAATTCTAGTGGAACTTCAAAGTATTCCGCATGAACTTGATAACCTGTGTTATCGATGGAAATCATAATCGTTCCATTGCGATCAACAAAGCGATCATTGACATTACATTCATAACCACCTGAATCAGTGACTTCACAATCTAAGACATCTCCACCAACAACTGCATAAACTTCTGTCTGGTCATTGGCTTCATACATTCGATTGATGGCATCAGCAGTGGGGTGACCATGCTGATTCCCAAAGTAGTTTCCATTAGTTATGATAATCGTTTCTGGCTTTGAATAATTGAGAAAATCTAAAGTCGTCCCATAACTTGTAGCATGATGGACAGCTTTTAAAATATCGATATCACCAACTTCTTGTTGATAATTAGCTTCAACAGTTCTTCCGTCATTATTGTCCGCATCACCAGTCAATAAAACTTTTGTTCCATAGGCTTCTAAAATAAAAACAATACTTCGGCCGTTTGTTTCTTCCGTCTCGTAATATCCTGTTTCCACGAGTTTAATCCAAACTTGGGGGGCAATCTCAAACTCTTTTTTACATCCATTAACATTATCAATGGCATCAGAAATTACGCATTCCGAAACTAAATCTTCAGCTTCGTAACTATTAACGTAATTATCATACAGTTGTGTTGTATGAGTCCCATAAAATTGCAATAGATTTAATACTTCATATTGAGAAAAAATGAAACTCATCCCTCCAATATGATCAGCATCCGGATGGGTAGCAATTACTAAATCAATGATTTGATCTTCGCTATATTGATCGATAACTTCTTGGATAGCTTGATTCGATGATTCATAATCGTCACCCGCATCAACTAAAACATCATAGTTTCCAACTTTAAAATAAATTGACTCACCACTATCGCTTTGTCCGTACTTGCCTAAATCAATGAAATACATTTCAAGCGGTTCTACAAAATTATAACCGTTAATTTGAATATCATAAATATAAGTGCAAACAAATGAAAAACCACTGATTGTTCCTGTTAAAGTGACATTTGTGGCATCTTCTAATTGATTAACAATCCCCTGTGATGAAATGATTGATGGGTTTGCACTAACCCATGTGATTGTCCCTCCAAAGAACGTTGTAGGAAGTAAATCAATCGATTCTGAAGTCTTTTTCACAACGTTTTTTGCAAGCCATTCATAAATATCATTTGCTTCTAATAAACGGTTAATTAAAACATCAACAACATCAATTCTTAAATCAGTTAAATATTCTGAATTCGTATTGATTTGAATATAAACATTATGTAATGAAGATAAATCAACTTCGACTTCATGTTGTAATCCATCTGTGATTAGTTCGTTAGTAAGGTTTGTCCAATCAAGATTATTGCTTGAATATCTAACAGAAACATAACTTGCTTTATTTAATTTATCTGCATCCGTCGCATATAATTGATAGGAAAAATGAATGGATGCGGGGTTACTGATTAACCCCGTTGTAACCGATGCTTGCATATTAGCTTTCATTCTTAGAACCTTATTGCTATTAGCATCACTAATGATTGTTTGTTGATAGCTTAAAGGACCATCGGTCCATAGTTGATCATATGTTCCTGAATCGATGGAATTTAAATCTAAAGAAACATAAACAAGTGGATCATTATTGGAAATAACTTCGATTGGAAAAGTAACTTGTTCCAAACTACTTCCTAATGATACAGTTGCCGTAAGCGAAGCTTCGCCTAATCCTGTCAATGTTCCATCAGCTAAAATAATGGTTTCATCGGAACTAGTCCAATTAATAACCATTGAATCGTATTTTACAAATTGGTTTGTTAAGCCAATGTTTGTTGCCGTTTTTTTAGGGACATATAATGATTCTAGAGCATCGAACACTTTTTCTTCATCCGTCATCTCAAGTTTTACAACAACAATGGAAAATGTCTGTTGCACTGGAACAATGCCCATTGTAGAAAAAGCGATTTGTGCTAATACATCATGAGGTTTGATAGTAAAAGTAGCTGTAAGCTCAGCAGTTTTATTACCCGTCGCAAAAAGAGGGCGAAATACTTGGCCAGTACTGGAAATGATACTGGAATTACTGGAAGACCACGAAATTTCAATATTGGGATAACCTTCAATTATTGTTGGCAAAGTTAAGTTTGTTGTTGTTTGTGAAGGAAAATTGGTTTGTAAATCGTCAATGATTGTTTCAACATAACTGTTTTCCGTTTTCGCAATCGCTTGATAATGGATCCCGCCAGCAATCAGCCCACCAATAACAATTAAAAAAATGATTCCTAAAAAAATTTTAGTTTTTTTAGGAGCCTTTTGAACTTGCTTAACAACTTTTCTTAAGGTTCTTTTGGCCATCATTTACCTCCTAAACATGAAAGCGACGTTTAAACTCATCTTTTAATTCTTTTCTTGCGAAAACCAAAAAGCCAACAAAGACCGAAAAGGATAACCCTGCAGCTGCCAAAGATGGCCACAATACTTCAACAATTTTAAAAATCCACAAAACAAAAGGAATAAACCCGATGAGATTTGAAGAAATTAAATACATTAAATAATCGTTGATTTTTTTTGAATTGAATAAAAGCATGAAAATAATGGCAATCAAGGAAGCCATTGATAAAAAGGGAATGACATAATTTAGCGCCCAGCCAGTCGATTCACTAAAATAATCGATGGCATAAGTCGTTATCGATAAAGTTAACATCTGAATGATTAACTTCAAAGGAATATTACCTTTATTTCTAAATGTCGATTTTAGTAAAATCCAAAAATAAAATACGGAAATAGCAACTAGTGCTGACCAATAATGAGGATTTTCTTTAAAAGTCATAAAATTAACAATTGCAGAAACGGCAATTCCCATAATGGATAAAAAACTTAAGCTTTGAATAAAACGATTTTCTTTCTTTGGCGCTTGATCAGGTTTTGGATAAACCGGGAATTGAAGTTCACTTTGATTAAGGTCTTCTAAAACTTCATTACAAAGCGGGCAAGATTTTCTTTCAGTGTTAAAATTTACTTGGCATTTATGACATCTTTTCATTTTCACACCTCAAGCTCATTGGTTTCAACAATGACATCAAGCCCAAATTCCGCAAGCAAACGGAAAAAATCTCTTTGAATATTTCTTTCCAACATTGAGCTGGAAATGGAAAAAACCATTTTGTTCCCAAAACTAATACTGCCAATGTTTATTGGTGTCGTAAATGTCGCACCATTGGTAAAGATAACATCATTAATATATTCATGCATCGATTGAGGTAAATCACAAACGCCTAAGTTGGAATAACAAATGCTATTTGGTGAATCTCCCCATGCATTATAACCGATTTTTAAAACAATCTCTTTAAGAAAAAGAGGAACTAATCGCATAACAATATTCTTCTCGATTTTCACATTTGCCATTAATAATTGATGTAAAGACTCCTTTTGTAATTGATGGGAAAAATCATCTTTCACAATTGCTCTTACTTCATCAAAAGTCATGTTGTCATTTAAAAACATTGATGTTCTGATATATAATGAGAAATTTCTTAATGTTTTTGATGGGAAAAAACGACGCATGTTTACCGGAATAAATAATTGAAATGGTCGATTTTTATTTTCAAAAAGGTTAATTGACTTTGAAGCAGCCAAATTAAGACATGTGGAAATGAATTCAGTAATCGTCATTTGGTATTTTTTAGAGACTTCTTTTAATTTGTCGACACCCACAGTACCATTGACAACAGTAATCCAATCATGTTGATAGCGATTACCCTTCAATTTTAGGGCCTTTTTTTCTTTTCTAATTGCTTTGACTTTTGTCGAGTAATTTTGTACAAAACTATCCTGTGATTCCTCGTTACGTGTTTCAATATCTGTTAAAATAACATTTTCTGGTCTTACTTGTTTACCCATTAATAATAAATATTTATAAACAATGGCTTTCAAAAATTCAAGTGCACCGCTGCCATCCGTTAATGCATGAAACATTTCAAGCGAAATGCGATTGTGATAATAATTCAGGCGAAATAAATATTTTTGTTGGTCACGAAAATTAATATTCTTACAAATATTAGGAGATTCGATAGCTACTTTAGGAGTTTCTAAATTTTCTTCAAAATAAAACCAAAAAAATCCTCGTTTTAATTTCACTTTAAAAGAGGGAAAGCGATTAATCGTTTCTTCAAGAGCTATTTGTAAAATATCTGGGTCAACTTCTTCTTTTAATGTCATTGCTAACCGAAAAATATTCGAGCGTTTTCTTCCAGAAACAGATGGGAATACTTTGGCAGCATTATCTAAACGATACCATTTATTCATAATACACCTTCTTTAAAATGCCCAAAAGTGATATCTTCTAAGGCAAATTCGTGATTATTGTTACAATAAATTTCACAGACAGTTTTCGTCTCGATAGCATTTTCAATTGTGAAATCAAGCAACAAATTGGTAACCCCATTTTCATATAGTGTTTGAATATAATCCCCTAAATGTAATTTCTTACTATTTAATATTTTAACATAACATTGCGAATCTTTAAAGATGGGAAATGCAAAACCACGACGATCAACTAACTGTTTGTCAGTTGTCTCTGCGCAATATTGACAACCACCGTTATTTTTGACTAAGCAATACTTCATCATCATCAGTTCATAGCGACCATAAACCATCATTTCTATATTAGGTTTACTTTGAAATAATTGTTCAAATGTTTGCACAAGTTCTTTGATCTGTGTGAAAGACAACTCTAGCGAAATCCCTACACGTTTCGCTTTCAATTCATAAAGTTGATATAGTGCATAAGCATTGGTAACAGGTAAATAAATGGAAGTATGGTTATTTTTTATGTTACTTAAATCACTGCTAACGAAAACCTCATCAGTAAATTGTTTGGTGTTTATTCGAGGAATAACATAAATGAACTGGTGAAGCGGATATCGTTCTTGTAAAGCCATCAACTTTTCATCAGTTACATAGATCTTTGTAAAAGGATAGTTTGCAACAACTTGCAATTGTTCTTCGCTTCGAACTTTCGCAACCAACCCTTTTGTAATTTCCATTTGGTTGACTGAACCAAGCGGTTTATCATTAATCGTTCTTAAAGGATGTTTTACTGACAGAATTTGTGTCAGTTTTTCTAGCCCCATCCGGCGAAGTTCGTTAATTTGCTTGATAGGTAAGAAAATATGCTCGGAAAATCCCAATGTTAATTGCGAAAAGGTAAACAAAGAGTTCCCCGTTTTCATGATTTGTTCAATCAATCGTTCATTACTTAAATTATTAGTCGAAAGTTGGTATGGTTCATTACTCTTAACTTTTACAATACTTCCTTGGTGTTCAAGTTGCAAACCTAAATATTCATCCCATAAAAACAAATGTCCTAAAACAAGCAATTTAAATTGCTGTTTTTCATAAGTTGCTCTTAACGAATCAATTTGAGTTTGATCTGTTGTTAAAAAAACAATCCCTTGCTCCAATCCATTCATATGTGATTTGATGGTAATGGTCTGGCCAGCGTTTGCATGTTTTATGATCTTTTTATCAACA
This sequence comes from Bacilli bacterium, assembly GCA_050174575.1. Classification (GTDB taxonomy): domain Bacteria; phylum Bacillota_I; class Bacilli_A; order ML615J-28; family CAG-698; genus UBA2253. Next base: position 60,044 of record JBFXJT010000002.1, on the reverse strand, counting down.
TACATTTGATTGATAACCATGGCATCTTCATTTTGCCCTTTAATTCTAATCGCATCACCATAGTTCAGCGGATGAGTTAAAACAATGTCAATGTAATTATTACCACTTTTAATAACTCGGCCAATTTCAATACCGATATGGTTTGAAAAAGCTTCGTTAATAAAGTTATCATTGGTTTCGTTGAACAACCATCCTTTAGTAAATTCACGATTGAAGATTTTTTTGAGGTTCAATTGCTCGTCTTTTAGATCAATACTATTCTTTTCTTGATAAGCATTGATGGCTTTTTTATAACTTTGAACAACTGCAGCAACATATTCCGGTCTCTTCATCCGACCTTCAATTTTTAAAGAATCAATATTAGCATCAAGCAGTTGGGGAATAAAATCGAGTGTATTTAAATCCTTCGGACTAATCAGATATTGATTTTTTCCATTGAATGAATAAGTTAAACGACATGGTTGGGCACATTTTCCCCGATTGCCACTTCTTTTGCCAATTATTGAACTCATATAACAATTTCCAGAAGATGATACGCATAAAGCACCATGCACAAAAACTTCGAGTTCAATATCAACAGCTTTTTTGATGGTAATTATATCATCAATTGGCACTTCACGAGCCAAAACAACACGTTTAAAACCTAAACTTTTTAATGTTTTTACTTGTTCTAAACTGTGAATGTTCATTTGTGTCGAAGCATGCAAGGCAATTTGCGGATACCGATGCATCATTAGTCTCGCTACTCCGATATCTTGGACAATAAAGGCATCACAATCGTGAAGGTATAAGAAATCTAAAAATGATATTAATTCCGGAAACTCTTGGTCATAAACAACAGTATTAACGGTGACATATACTTTTACACCAAATAGGTGTGCAAAAGATATCATTTCACTCAATTCATCGTTTGTAAAATTATCAGCATAAGCACGCGCTCCAAAAGCTTTGCCACCTAAATAAATAGCATCAGCATGGTTATAAATGGCTGCATAGAACGCTTCTTTACTGCCTACAGGCGCCAATAATTCAGTTCTCATTGTTTGGCCACATACTTTCTAATCGAATAAGTGCATCTTTAATGCAAGTAACAAAGGTTTCTTCATCCATATTTAAATAAGACCGTTCAACAATTTCAGCTGTTAAAGGACCTTGATATTGCGCTTTACTTAAATTATCAACCAACAATTGCCAATTAATATTCCCTAAAAATGGGGGTAAATGTTGATCTCGAAGTCCATTATTATCATGCAAATGAAGGCAAATCAAGCGTTTTTGATACTTCTCCCAAGAAAAATTCTCAATATTTTTTGTGAAAGCATTCGCATGCCCACTGTCAAAACAAAATTTTAAAAATGGGGAAGAAAATTTTTCAAACAAAAAGTCAAGATAGTCAAGCCTTCGCAAATTTTCTAGTGCTAAATTTATCTGGTATTGTTCGCATTTATTTAACAACTTGGCAAATCTTTCTAAACCAAGTTCATTAATAGCGGGTGGATTAGCAGTACTAGAGATATGAAAAACTACTGTAGGAATGTTTAACCAATGGGCATCTTCAATTCCACGATTAATTAAATCCCAATAATTAGAAGTTGGGGCTTCAAGCCACAAATCATTGCAGTTTTCAAATGGTAAATGAATTGTTTCAATCGTTAATGAAGCTTGGCGAATCGCTTTTACAATATCATCTAATTCTTCTCGCCAAAACAAAAAAACACCGTCAAACTTTTTGCTCTTGATTAATTCAATTTTCCTTTGATCAGTGGAATGATAACCATAATCAAAATATAAATAGTGTTTCATACTATCCCTCTTAATTAAAAAAGTGCATTTGAGCACTTCTTTCGATATAACTCTATTAGCGCCAATTAATTATTGACAATGTACAATATTCCAATAGTTCTAGGCCCGCAGTGAGTCGAAATTACGCCACTTGCAAGAGTCTCATAAACATTTTTCACATGAACGATTTCCTTTATTTGTTCTCGTAAATATAAAGCATCTTCTTCAGCTAAAGAATGCGTTATAAACAAATTGTCTTGATCAATTCGGTCTTTATCTTGTCTTAAATAATCAAGCATTACTTCTAAAGCAACAGAAAATTTACCATGAGGTTTTTTTGCAACTACCAATTGGCCATCTATGACACGAATAATTGGCTTTATTTTTAATAACGTCCCAAAAATGCGAGCTGTTCCCGAACATCTTCCTCCACGGTGTAAATATTCTAAAGTATTAATAGCAAACTGAGTGCGAACAAAAGGAACAATCAATTCAATCTTTTTCGCAATCATTTCTAAATCATCACCATCATCACGGAATTTCGCAGCTTTTAACAGCAATAACCCAATTCCACTAGATAAGTTTTTGGAATCAACTACTCTAACGCGGCTATTAGGAAATTCTGTCGCAGCTAATTTTGCTGTTTGATAAGTTGCCGACAGTGGTCCACCAATACCGATAAACAAAACATCATCGCCCTTGTCATAGTATTTTTTAAAGCGCTCGAGCATAACAACGGGACTTACAGCCGAGGACTTTGGTAATTCGCCAAACTCTTTAACTTTTTGATATAATTCTTGAGTAGAAATTTCGACGCCATCTTGATAGGTTTTCCCGCCAATAGTGATATAGAGGGGAATAACATCAATATCATGTTGATGATATAATTCCGGGGTTAAATCGCTTGTACAATCGGTAATAATTTTTACCATCGCTTTCACCTCACATATATGGTTATTATACTATAATTATTTAGATTTCTCAACTTTAATTATTTAAGAATTAACCCTTTAGTAATTTCATCGAAGCTTTTCGCATAATCTCTTAAATCATTTTCATCATTAAAGAGCATCTCTAAACAATAAAAACCTTGAAAATTCACAGAAATTGTCTTTTTAAAAAATGATGAAAAATCATAATTGCCTTTGGAAAAAGATAAATGTTCATCTTTCATTCCATGATTATCATTTAAATGGCAATGCCATAAATATTTGCCTAGCACATCTAAATACAATAAATCCGGAAATTCACTTACATGAGCATGACCAGTGTCGTAAATGAAGCCTAAGTTTTGCCATCCTACTTGTTCAATAATTGACAGGATTTCTTCAGGAGCATAGCCTAGCTGTGAATCGTTAGGCATGTTTTCTATCATTAAGGACATTCCTAGTTCGTTGGCATAAAAGCATAATTGTTTTAAAACTGATACAATATGAGTAAGATAAACTTCACGAGCAATGTCTTGATTGACATATCCTAAATGCATTGTTAGTTTTTTCACATTAAACTGATGGGCAAAAACCATAATTTTGTGAAATTTGTCAATTAGCTCTTCACTTTTTTCCATCAAGCAAAGATCGTTTTGACGATTGAATGGCAAATGTAAAACGACTTTCAATGACGGAAATGCGTTAAGCAAATCGTGAACATTTTTTCCATAAACCAATCTGCTTGTCTCATCTTCAGGATAAAAAATTTCGATAGCATCGTATAGCCCATCTTCTATAATCTTATGATAACCGATAAAATCTTCTGTTTTTCGCAGTGGATTAATTGTAAAACACTTTTTCATATGACATCTCCAACAAATCATTTGCACTTATTATAACACTATTAGTTAAAAATATTGATGATTTGTTTCAAAAAATGACAATTTAAGATAAATTGACAATTTTTATTTGAGTATTTGCTTTGCTTTAATTTAAAAAAATAGATATAATCAATAAAAAGGAGTTAAAAATGCAAAAATACGTTATTATTACTGATGCAACCTGCGACCTTCCAATTAGCATTACAAAAGAATTTAACTTAGAAGTTATTCCGATGTTGTACCAAATGGAAGGAAAAGATTACCAAATTGATATTAAAAATCCTAATATCGATTTAAAAGACTTTTACACAAAATTGCGTGAAGGCCAAATGGCAACCACTTCGCAAATTAATGCTAATCAATATGAAGAGGTAATTGAAAAATATCTATCTAAAGGAATCGATGTTTTAGTCATTAACTTTTCTTCCGCATTAAGTGGCGGTTTTAATTCGCTAAATATCGCGAAGGAATTACTTGATGAAAAATATCCTGACCGAAGACTAGTCATTTTTGATTCTAAAGCAGCATCAATGGGCGAAGGATTGTTAGTTTATTTAGCTCTTTTAGAGCAACAAAAGGGAAAAACAATTGAAGAATTAGAACAGTGGTTAAAAGATACTTATTTGCACCTTTGCCATTGGTTCATCGTTGATGACCTTGATTTCTTAAGAAGAGGTGGCCGATTATCGGGAAGCGTCGCCTTTATTGGCCGCTTATTAAAGATCAAACCCATTTTACATGTTGATAATGAAGGTCGATTAGTATCGGTAAAGAAAGCCATTGGAAAACACAAAGCGTTAGAGACATTGTATGAAAGAGTTGTGGAAACAGCAACAAATCCAAACAAACAAACAATCTTTATAAGCCATGGCGATGCTTTGGAAGACGCCAAATTTTTACAAAATTTAATTTTATCGAAGTATCCAAATGCGAAAATCATGTTGGGAGATATTGGAGCTGTTATCGGAGCCCATTCGGGTCCAGGTACAGTTGCTTTATTTTTCTTAGGAACTGAGCGATAATATAAAATGTCCGACAAAGTCGGACATTTTTTATTCTAAATACCATTTGCCATTGGCAAGAACGGAATCTTTTACTTCTTGAACTAAATAATCTCTGAACAAATCACCGGTATAAACAATATTTGTAGCATTGGCAAAATATCCGTCATACCCTTCAAAAACAAAATCCATTGTAACAACTTTGTAGTTTTGGTCGCTAACTATCGCAACTCCATCAATTGTATGATTGACAATGTCAACATTACTGCTAAACCGTAATCCAGAGTTAAATAAATAAAATAATTGTTGGCCAGTTAAATTTAAAGTAATTACTAAATTTTCAAATGGCATCATTTTAAAAATATTACCAAAAGTAACTAGATTATCTTCATAAATAGGAAAAGCTCCCGAACGAATTCCTCCAGAATTAATAACGCCAACTTGTCCTAAACCATGTTTAGCAATGGCAGTTGCTGCCCAAGTTGTCGCTTCTTCGCGGTAAATATTTTGTCCAGCTGTTCCTAACACTTCATTTGCTAGAGCTATTTCTTCTGGATATTGATTGATAATTTCGTTAATAAGTGGACTTTCTTCTGTGCAAAAAGTTTCTGTTCGAATATTCTCAACACTTACATCGGTAACTTGCTTTGTAATAGGATCTAAAAATAAAGTGATTTTACCAATAAATCGGCCGTTATCTCCAGACTGAACATAAGGTAAAGGGGAACCCGTTAGTCTTGCTTCTTCACCGGAATAATAATGATGCGTATGTCCATTAATAACGGCATCCACACGATAATCTCCAGTTAGATTAGCAATCTGTGAATTAATATTCGTTGTGTCATCATGAACTGATGCAATAACAAGATCGCAATCTTCTTCTGTCCTTAAAATTTTCGCATATTTTCGAATGGCATCCATTTTGTTAGTAAAAATATAATCGCTGACAACGGAAGCTAAGATGTCTTCTGTTTGGGATTCACCAAGCATTCCGATAATGCCAATTTTTAAGTTTCCTTTTGTAACAACTGTATACGGTTGTGCCCAATCAGCTAAATCGTTTTGGGAAATTTGGAAAATATTAGCACCTAAGAAAGGAAATTGTGCTTCATTATTGGTAGTATTTCCATCAATAAAGCGCGTAATTCCAGAAACACCCCAATCAAATTCGTGGTTCCCAATTGTCATGGCATCAAACCCAATAGCATTCATAACATCAACAACAACATCACCACGTGTTAAACTCGATACAGCGGAACCCTGGAACATGTCTCCAGCGGAAATAATCACTGTTTGGTTGGGATAATTCGTTTTCTGTTCTAATAAGTATTTCCCAATTCGTGAAAGCCCAGCCTCATCATCATCTAAAAATACGGCACCATGAAAATCATTCAAAGAAAAAATATTGATGACATTCTCTGATTCATCACCGAGAACATTGACCGTTATGATGGTTTTTGTTTGGGTATATTTAATTAAATAAATGGTAATCTCGACAACACCTGTAGCCTTAGCCGTAATTAATCCATTACTTGATACCGTCGCGATATCTTTATTTGATGATTTATAACCTAAATCTAAAGATGTTTCTGAATAAATGACATCAGCACCTATGCTGTAATTTTGATCGACTTCCATATTGATGGACGTTTCGTCAACAATTATTTCAGCTGTTGGGTGTGCTTGATTGGTACATCCTCCTAAAATAAAGACAAAGATAAAGATAAAAAAGATACTTAGCTTTTTCATTGGCGATCCTTTCGACTATCAAACTTTTTTCTTTCGCTTGTGTTTAAGATTTTTTTGCGTAATCGGATTGTTCTTGGAGTTATTTCTACAAGTTCGTCATCGTTAATATATTCTAAGCAAGCTTCAAGACTAAGTGTTTTTGGTCTTTTTAAAACGACAGTCAGGTCTTTATTTGATGAACGCATATTTGTTTGTTGTTTTGCTTTCACAACATTGACAGCTAAATCTTCTTCTTTATTACATTCACCGACGATTTGTCCTTCATAAACTTCTGCATTTGGTTCGATAAATAAAATTCCACGGTCTTCGATTTGTCCAATACCATAAGCTGTCGTCTTTCCTTGGTCGGACGCAACTAAAACGCCTAATTTACGATTTCCAGAAGAGAATGAATCCATTGGACGGTATTCTAAAAAGATATGGGAAAGTGTTCCGTACCCCTTAGTAACAGTTAAAAAGTCCGTTGTTAACCCAATCAATCCTCGGGATGGCATCGTATAAATCAATCTTGTTTGCGAAGGATTATTGTCCATTGACTCTAAAATGCCGCCTCTTCTTCCCATTAAATCAATCACTCCTCCGACTGTGTCGTTAGGGCAATCGATTTGGGTGTATTCATAAGGTTCGCATTTAACGCCGTCGATCTCTTTAATAATTGGCTTTGGACGGGCAACTTGAAATTCATAACCTTCTCGCCGCATATTTTCAATTAAAATTCCTAAATGAAGTTCACCACGGCCAGAAACAATCCATTCTTCCCCTGCACCAACTCTAGAAACTCGTAAACTGACATCTTTTTGAACTTCTTTATATAATCTTTCATCAACTTTTGTAGAAGTCACAAATTTGCCTTCTAAACCTGAAAATGGTGATGAATTTGTACTAAAATACATTTCAACTGTTGGTTCACTAATTTTAATTGGTGGTAATGCTTCTTCAAAACCGACTTCACAAACCGTCTCACCAACATTGATATCAGGCAAGCCGCTTATGGCAATAATATCACCCGCAAATGCTTCAGAAATTTCAAGCTTGTGCAAACCTAAAAAACCAAATAATTTTTGGATGCGAAATTGTTTGATTGAACCGTCATTCCTTAAACAAGAAACGATTTGATTTTGCCGAATAGTCCCTCGAGCGATTCTTCCAATCGCCATTCGACCAACATATTCATTATAATCAAGGAGTGTTCCTTGGAATTGCAAAGGTCCTTCAACCGATACTTTCGGCTCGGGAATTTCGGAAATAATCATTTGAAATAAAGGGTCCATTGTATCTTTTTGCGTTGATAAATCAGGCGATAAACTTGATGTCCCATGGGTTGCACTACAATAAACAACTTTAAAATCGGCTTGATTGTCGTTAGCTCCTAATTCAATAAATAAATCTAAAACCATATCAACAACAGCTTCAGGACGAGCAGCACTGCGATCAACTTTATTGATAACAACGATTGGTTTTAAATTAGACTCCAACGCTTTTTTTAAGACAAAGCGCGTTTGGGGCATTGTTCCTTCCACAGCATCGACAACTAAAAGCACGCCGTCGACCATTCGCATAATTCTTTCAACTTCACCTGAAAAATCAGCGTGTCCAGGAGTATCTAAAATATTAATTTTATAATCCTGATAATTAATCGCTGTATTTTTTGATAAAATTGTTATTCCTCGCTCACGTTCGATGTCGTTGCTGTCCATTGCTCGTTCTTCGATTTGTTCACGAGCAGCAAGCGTCTGTGATTTTTTTAGTAATTGATCTACTAATGTCGTTTTCCCATGGTCAACATGGGCAATAATGGCAATATTGCGTATATTCATATTTTTTCCTAACTAAAGATTATTTCTTTCATTTTTAAATTGCGATAGAATGTTTGTTCATGGGTAACTAGAAGGACTGTGCCCGGATAAAGATTTAAAGCTTTGAATAAGCTTTCTTTAGCTTGGCGGTCCAAATGGTTTGTTGGTTCATCAAGAATTAATAAATTGGATTTTTCTAAACTCAATTTCGCAAATCTTACTTTGGTTTGTTCACCACCAGAAAGTTTATCAAGTGTTTTGATTGCTAATTCTTGGGTAATCCCATATTGCCCTAGCAAGTCACGAATAACCCCATCATCCATTAAAGGATAATCATCCTGGATAAAATTGACAGCTGTTTTATTTTTGTCAGCCATTAATTCTTGTGAATAATAAGTGATTTTATTGAGAGGATTTACCCAGAATTCTCCATCAAGTTTCGGGATTTGCCCTAAAATTGTTTTTAAAAACGTTGTTTTACCCACACCGTTTTTCCCAATAATCGCTACTTTTTCTCCATAACGAATTTTGGTAGTAATTGGTGGAAGCAAACTGTGGGAATACCCGATGGACAACTTTGTTGTCGTTAATGCTTCCATGTTAAATCCATTTGTAAAGGGAAAAACAAATAAGATTTTTTTCAAAGACACCGGTTTTTCTAATACATCTAGTTTTTCTAGTGATTTTCGCCTACTTTGGGCACGCTTTGTAGTCGAAGCCCGAACGATGTTTTTATTGATGAAATCCTGTGTTGTTTTAATATATTTCTGCTGAGCTTCGTATTGATTTTTATACAAATCTTCACGTAATTTTTTTTGGATTAAATATGATTGATAGTCACCCTTATAAGTTTCGACTTTTTTGTTTTCTATTTCTACAATCACATTGGCAATAGAATTAATAAAATCAAGATTATGGGAAATAACAACAAAGGCTTTTTTATAACTATTTAAGTATTTTGCAAGCCAATCAATATGAATAACATCTAAAAAATTAGTTGGTTCATCCAATAACAAAACATCTTTTTCTTCAAGGAGCATTTTCGCAAGAAAGACTTTGACCCTTTGACCACTGCTTAAGTTCATCATTGGCCAACTGTCATCAAAATTAATTCCCAAACCATTTAAGACGTTAGCAATTTTAGACTTAATCAAATAAAAACCTTTTTCTTCGAGAGTACTTTGAATAAATTCAGCACTTTTTAAAATTTTATCATATTGCGATGGATCTGCTGTTATTAAAGTCTCATAGTATTTATTCATTTGTTTTTCTAAAGCAAATAAATCCTCATAAACAGCATACAAATATTGTGAAATGGTGAGTGTTGATGCGACTTGCAAATGTTGATCTAAGTATGAAAAACTTACACCATTTTCCCAATTGACTTTTCCTTCATCCGGATCGAGCCTATGAGCCATTAAATTCATTAAAGTCGTTTTCCCAACTCCATTTGCGCCAATGAGTCCCAAATGATCATTAACAAATAAACGCATTTGCAAATTGTTGAATAAGTTTTTATCGCCATAGCTAAATTTTAAATCTTTTATTTCAAGAATACTCATGGCTCCGTCTCCTATGCTTGCTTATTTTACCATAAAATAGCTTTGATTACAAATAGAAATACTAGCCATTTCATAAAAAAAGCAACCCATTCAGGTGCTTTTAGAATTGCCACATTAAAAAAAGCAAGGCAATCATGATTGTTGGAATCGAGATCAATGATCCATACTTGATAAATTTGGGAAAACTAAAGTCTATTTCTTGCTTTTTTAAAATCTGCATCCACATAATTCCTGCTAATGCTCCAATCGGTGTTAAGTACGCTCCGATATTGGAACCAATAACAGCCGCATAGAGCGCAGGTGTTTGTGATACTGGTACAACAGATTGTAAAATATTGGAATATAAAATAGTCATTGGGATGTTATTGATAATGTTTGCAGAGAAGAAAGATGACAATCCAAAACCGATAATCGGATCAAGATGGTCTAATATGTGCGATATGCTATTTGTGATGCCGTCTTTATTTAAAGCAAGAACAAAAGCAAACATGGAAACTACGAAAGGAATCAAACTCCAAGGCGCCCTTTTTAAACTGGTTAAAGCAAATTGTGGTTTTCTTTTTACAATGAATGTTTCATAAATAAATAAAACACAAAGAGCACTGAAAGCGAAACTTAAACTAATCAACCACATTTCCCAACCGATATAGGACGAAATGGCTAAAATAACCATGCAACTAATCAAGTGAAATAACATTATGCCAACAAGCCAAGGATTTTCTAACCGATATTCATAGTTAGTTGCTTCGATATTTTTATTAGACAATTGTTTTTTAAATAATAAAATTAAAATACCTAAGGCAATTAAGGAAGAAGCGACTGTTGGAAAAAACATAATCCCAAAATATGCTAAAAAGTCAATGCCATATGAAGAAGCTAAATAAATATTTGTCGGATTACCGATTACTAACATCATGCTCCAAGTATTGGCTGCTACAAATTCACTTATAAGATAAGGAAGAGGATTTATTTTGGCATTTTTTGAAAAGTAACAAATAAAAGGTGTAAATGTTAAAATAATAATATCATTCGACGTAAAAATTGTTAATACGGATACAGTAACATAGAGATACATAAAAATCCGCATTTGCTTTCCTTTAGCCTTTTTTAAAGCTAAATAAGCTAACTTCTTAAAGAAACCAAGTTCATCAAGAATGACAGAAAGAACAGTCATCGATAAAAACAAAATCAATATTTTTAAAGGATTTATGGAACTATCTTCTGTAATGCCACTTCCAATTTCATAAATTGAAATGCGGTCAAATATCAGCAACAATAAGACGCCAATGACGGCAATTAACCAAAATGTTTCAATGTGAAATTTATGAACTTTTATTTCAGGCTTATAAATAATCGCCAATATTAAAAAAATAACCGTTAAAATAGAAATGACTAAAGTCGTCATCATATCTTCTAATTCTCCATAAATTTAGCAAGCATTAAAATATTGCTAAATGACAATAGATTATACACCTTTTGCATCATTTTTTCAATATAAATCGCTTAGTGTTTTTCTTCAGGGCTTTTAATTAAAAAATCACCGAATTACTCGGTGATTTATAAATGTTATGGTAATAAACGGTTAACTGACAAATACAAATCATACCACTCTTTTTTTGTTAATTCTATTTCGGATGCCGCCATCATTTCTTGTAAATGTTGGATGGAAGCTGTTCCAAGAATCGGTTGGATGAAAGCGGGATGGCGCATAATCCAACTGATGGCAATCGCTGACTTACTCGTTTTTTTCGCAGCACTTAATTCATCAAGAACCTGATTAAGTTTAGCATAATCGGGATGATTGAGAAAACTCCCCTGCTCCCATGATGCTTGAAGTGGTGACCAAGCCTGAATGGTGATTTCTTTTAAACGTGAATAATCAAAAATACTGCCATCTCGGTCAATCGCTTCTTGTTTTTGCATATTGACATTGATACCTTGGTCAATCATCGATGCATGAACTAAACTAAATTGTAATTGGTTAAAAACTAATTTTTGTGTTAAATGTTTTTGCAATAATTCTATTTGCATAGAATTCATATTGGAAACACCAAAATATTGAACTTTGTGATTAGCTTCTAAATAATCGAAAGCTTCTTTAACTTCTAAGGGATCAATTAAAGCATCAGGACGATGAAGCAGTAAAACATCTAAATAATCAATTCCTAACCGCGATAAAATACCTTCAACGGATGAAATAATATAACCTTTGGAACTATCATAAAATCCCTGTCTGATGCCACATTTACTTTGGATAATCATCTGTTTGCGCCAATCAGGATGTTTTTTCAAAACTTCCCCGAACAGGCGTTCACTTTGACCTTTCCCATAAATATCGGCGTGGTCAAAAAAGTTGATACCGCCTTTTAAAGCTGTTTCAATTAGCATTTCCAATTCCGTAATATTCAACTTTGAAATTCGCATTTGTCCAAGAATCATTTGTGAAGCATACAAATACGTGTTGGGTATATTTTTATATTTCATATTTCCCTCCAAAAAAAAGTCTCCAAAGTTATTATACAATGGAAACTTTTATTTTAGTTATTAAAATGCTTAAAAAATTGATAATGTTAGGAAAATAGTACTTAATAGACTTGCTAATAAACTAACAACTGTGATTTGAGTATTAATGCTTGGTCCTGCTGTATCCTTAAATGGATCACCAACAGTATCACCAACGACGGCTGCTTTGTGGGCTGGGCTACCCTTGCCTCCAAAGTGTCCCGCTTCTACATATTTTTTACCATTATCCCATAAACCACCACTATTACTCATAAATAAGGCTAGCAGTAATCCACTGACAATATTCCCAACCAAGAATCCACCAACAGCCGCAACGCCACCAACAAATCCTACCATAATTGTAATTACAATCGCAAATAATCCTGCAGGAATTAATTCATGTAAAGCACCAACTGTTGCAATTTCAATACACTTATCGTATTCAGGAACAACGCCTTCTTTTCCTTCAACAAGACCTGGAATCTCTTTAAACTGACGATGAATTTCGCCAACCATTCTTTCTGCATTGCGATTTACACCTAACATAAGTAATGCACTAAAGACAGCGGGAACTGCTGCTCCAACTAATAAGCCAAAGAAGACAACCGGATCCATAATATCAAAGCCAGTGATTAAAGCATGGCCGATTTCTGCTGCTTTTACATTGACTTCACTCATAAAAGCTCCTAATAAAGCAATGACTGTTAACCCAGCAGCACCAATGGAAAAGCCCTTAGTTACGGCTTTAACTGTATTGCCAGCTGAATCTAAGCTATCAGTAATATTTAAAGCTGTTTCGCCTAAATTGCCCATTTCTACAAGGCCTCTAGCGTTATCCACAATTGGTCCATAAGCATCATTACTAATAATCATACCGACGATGGATAGCATGCCAACGGCTGCCATGGAAATACCAAACATTCCATAATTAGCGCCAAGAGGTTCGCATAATTTAAAAGCAACAAGCGCGGAAATAGCAATACCAATCATCGCTGGTAATACGCTTAAGAAACCATAACTTACACCATTAATGATGGTAAAGGCTGGTCCACTTTCACTTGCTTTTGCGACATTACGAACTGGTTTTCGTTCATCGTTTGTAAAGTAATCGGTAGTAATACCAATGATAACACCGACGAACAAACCAACAACGGATGCTCCCCAAATACGCCATTCAAATTTAAAAATTAAAGTTGCAAAAAATGTCAAAACAGTAAAAATTGCTGTTGTAACATAAGTACTCATATTTAAAGCATGAGTTGGATTGCCTTTTTTGCCCATTCTAGCAGCGCCAACACCAATGATTGATGCAAGTAACCCAATTGTTGCGAAACAAAAGACCATCATCACGTTTTTACCTGCTGCACCACCTAAAGCAACAGCCATAACTAAAGCTGCAGCTAAAGAAGCAACGTTGGAATCGAATAAGTCTGCTCCCATTCCCGCAACATCACCGACATTATCACCAACATTGTCAGCAATAACAGCAGGATTTCTTGGGTCATCTTCTGGAATTCCTAATTCAACTTTACCAACTAAGTCAGCACTGATATCAGCTGTTTTTGTGAAAATACCACCACCAGCTTTCGCAAACAATGCTAAACTCGATGCACCAAAACTAAATCCTAATAATGCAGTTCCATTCTTTGTTAATAAGAAAACTAAAGAGATACCTAATAGTGATGCACCAACGACGGCCATCCCCATTACTGCTCCACCTCTAAATCCACTTAAAAAACTTGGTTTAATTCCATGTTGAGCGGCTTCAGCAGTTTTCACATTAGCAATAGTCGCAACTTGAATACCGATTTTACCAGCTAAGGCACTTAATCCTGTCCCAAACAAGTAAGCAATGAGCATTGTTAAGTTATTAAGAACGTTTCCTTTCCAAATTGGTTCAGGTAAAAAGATAAAAATTAAAATAGCTACAATACCAGCGAATTTTGCAAGAACAATGTATTCTTTTTTTAAGAATGTATTTGCTCCTTTGCGAATTAATTCGCCAATGCCAGCAACTTTTTTATCGCTTGAAGGTTGTTTTGTTACCCAAATGTACAACCAAAATGCAAACGCGAAAGCTACAACGGCAATTACAATCGTACTAATAATAAAGTATTTGTCCATTTCTTCAACTCCTTTTGTTGTGAAAACTATTAGTATTTTATCATAAAATTAAAGCGTTTTCAATGGGCGATTAACAAAAAAATCACTTAGTCATCTTCTTCGATTAATAAACTTAGAAAAACGAAAAAAAGCCCTTAAAAAGAGCATTTTAATTTTAATAAATAAAAAAAAACAATCATCTTTTTTTATAAAGTTAATAAGATTTCCGGTTGTTTAATTAAAACGAAGGCATTGTAATAAAAAGACGTATGTTCAATAAAATGGAATAATCCCGATAATATATCCACAAAATGATCAACTGAAGGATTATCTTTTGTTCTAATAACCAATACTAATCTAATTAGAGCATAAGCTAAACAAATGCCCGGAAGGCATTGGTCGGTTTGCAATCTTTCATCCACAAAAGGAATATCAGAATATATAAAATGATTTACAAGAATATTTTCTAGCCATTTAGTTTCGTCTGGATAATTATTTTTATAAATTGATAAATCTAATAAGTAATTTCTCGAAAAATCATCGGACTCTTTTATTTTACGCTCGAGAAAGTCTCTGCTTTCTTCAAGTTCAGTGGATAAAAAGCTGAGTTTTTTCATAACAAATAACAGTTTTTCCAACCCCTGCCCAAGCATGTCAAACGAAATCAAAAATTCCTTGTTTGCAATCAATGAACAAATATTGGCAATTCTTTCATTTAGGGCAACATTGCGATTTTGTAATAAAGAAATTAACTGATTGCTTTTTTCCAAAGAATCCATTTTTAAGTTTCTCTTTATGTTAGCTTTGACATTTTGTTCCTGATAAACAAAGTTTACTTGATCTTCTTTTATCAGCAATTCCACAACAGCTTCGCAGCTACAAGTACATGTAGCTTTCAAGTATCCATTATTATCGCTATATTTTCTAGGATAAACATTGCAAATTATCGGTAAATTGGCTACACCACATTCCTTTTGTAACAAACAAAGCCCATTATTATCCAACATCGGGCAAACATTTAACCAATTTGGCGAAATTCGCTTATACAAATCATCCGTAGGAAAACAAACATCCACAAAAGCATTTTCAATTCTTTTTCTTAATTTGTTTGAGCATTTAAGCTTTATTAAATTATCATATTCCTTTTTAGAAATCCCAATTTTCCATCCACTACAACAGCAGTGGCGACATTCACTACATTTACATTTAAAATTTTTAAAATAATCCGGTTCAAACCAGATTTGTCCTTGTTCAGTCATAAAACACTTTCTTAATTTTGGTTCGCTCTATGCACTAAAAAAAGACTTTGAATTGTCAAAGCCTTAAATTTTTAATTGGTACACCCTTGGGGACTCGAACCCCAGACCCATTGATTAAGAGTCAATTGCTCTACCAGCTGAGCTAAGGGTGCATTTAGAACCTATTATATTATACACTTTTTTCATTTAAAGTCAATTTTTTTATATAAAAATGGCACCACTAATTGGTGCCATTTTCTAATTTAAACTTTGTTCAATAAATTCAATAAAAGCTTTTTCCCCTTGATTGTCGTTCTTAAAAACACCTGAATCTTTCAATGCTTTAGAAAAGACAATACCGGCTTGTTTTTGAATGAAAGGCAAAACATCTTCTTGATTATTATAAGTAGCTTTTAGCTCATTTAACCATTCTTGATGTTTTTGAAGGCGACCATCAATTGGTTCTTCTTCATGGCTTAATAAAACTTTACCGATTAATTCAAATTCGTTTTTGAGTCTTGGCGGTAAAATTCCCATACCCATCGCTTCAATTAGGCCAATATTCTCTTTTTTTATATGGTGACAATCAGCATGTGGATGGAAAACACCATCAGGATATTGATGATTGATATAATTCGAACGAAGGATTAAATCAAAAACGTATTTGGTGCCATCTTTCCTAGCAATCGGCGTTAAAGTATGATGAATATCCATTGGTGAATTAAAAAGCAATAGTTGAGGATTTTGATAACTTTGCCATTTTACAAGAATATGGGTAGCTAACTTGATTATTTTATCTTTGCTTTCAGAAATTAAACGAATTGTGCTTAATGGCCAAATAAGGCGTGAAACCGTTACTTCGTCTTGTTGTTTCATTATAATGGCTTTTGCTTTTTCAATTGGGAAATGATGCCGACCAGCTTGAAAATGTTCGTGATTTAAAATTGATCCACCAACAATCGGCAAACCAGCGTTTGAGCCAACAAAATATTCTGGAAACAAGTCTAAAAAATCAAGCAGTTTTAAAAATGTTGTTCCATCAACAATCATTGGCTTATGTTCTTTATGTAATACAATGGAATGTTCGTTAAAATATGAATAAGGTGAATATTGAAAATACCAAGGTTCATTGTTTAAGGTAATAGGGATAATGCGCATATTGCTTCGTGAATCATAAGAAATATGTCCATGGTATCCTTCATTTTCAATGCACAATTGACATTTCGGATATGACATGGATTTGTGATTTTTTTGAAGGGCAATTAATTTAGGATCTTTTTCTGGTTTTGATAAATTAATCGTCATTTCAAGTTCGCCATACTCAACGCTTTCTTTCCAAATTACGTTTTGTGCAATCCTTTTTGTTTGAATATAATTGCAATCTTTGCATAATTGATACAAATAATTTGTGGCAAGAGTTGGGCTTTTTTTGTACAAATTATGGAATCGTTCAATAATTGTTTGTGGCTTTTCCATAATGATGTCCATCACTAAAGCCTTAAAATTGTCCATTGTCATAATATCATTGCTTGTGATAATTTGACTATGAAAAGCAAAAAGAGCAACATCGTCAAGCATGAGCTCTAATTCTCGCGGTTGGACATCAATTTGAGAAAATTCTTTACGATTAAATAATGAAATTAAAGCGTTAGCGTTATATTGATAATCATATTCCGACATTAATCCTTTTTGTAAACCATAATTTAGTAATTCATTAATATGATAATTAATATCCATATTGATTTGCTCCTTTTCCTGCTTTCACAAGATAAAAATCCGGTGATAAATGCGTTATTTGCTGATATTCTTGTTTAATTTCCATTAAATTATTATTGAGATTTTTTTGTGGCATTAAAGCTATCATACAACCACCAAAACCTGCTCCCGTCATTCTTGCCCCAATTGCACCGTACGCTCGAAATAATGAAACTAAAGTATCGAGTTCAAATCCTGTTACTTGGTAATCATCTTTAAGGGATTCGTGTGACGCATTAAGTAATTGACCAAATAAAATTAAATTGTGCTTTTGTAAAGCATCATAGGCTTTTAATACACGATCATTTTCCGTAACAACATGTTTTACTCGACGGAAAATAGTTTGATCAGTTATCGATTTACCATATTTTTCTAATTCAGGAATCGTTAAGGCACATAAAAAGGGGACATCAACTACGTTTTTAAGAATATTTAACCCTTGTTCACATTCTTTTCGGCGTTCATTGTATTTTGAATCACTTAAAGCACGTTTTTTATTCGTATTTCCAATTACCAATTCATAATCCAAAAAAGCAGCCGTAACAAAAGAAAATGAAAGATTGTCTGTATTTAGTAACATGGCATATCCATCTTGGGAATTGGCGATGACAAATTGATCCATTATTCCGCACTGAACACCAATAAACTCGTTCTCGGCCTTTTGACCTTTTAAAGCCAATGTTTGAGGAGACATTTGTTTGTTTTCTAAATGATTTACAATTGTTCCAACTAAAATTTCTAAAGCTGCACTCGAAGATAACCCGGCACCATTGGGTAAATTACCATAAACATACAAATCAAACCCTTTGGTGGCATTTGTTTCTTTAAGCATTCCTTTAACGTAATTAACCCATCCGTGATTTTTGTCATAGGATATGTTTGTTAGCGAAAACGCAATTATTCCTAAATAAGCAACATTTTCTGAAAAGCAACTAACAATTGAGTCGCATCTTGGCGCAACAACACCATAAACACCTAAATCAATGGCACATGGAAGAACATATCCTCCATTATAATCGAGATGTTCGCCAATTAAATTAACCCGCCCTGGTGCAAAAAAGAGCATCATCGGTTTGGACGAAAATTTTTGTTCAGCTTTCTCAACTAATCTTTTTAAATCCATATTATTACCTTGCTTTAATTATACTCGTAAATAACCTTTGATTCAAGCACAAACAAAAAAAGGTGCAATGCACCTTTCCCTTATTTGATTATTTCACCCCAAGTAGACATTCCGACACTACCAGCATTTGATTCGTCAGTATCAATGTGCATAGCAGCAGAAAAATCACTGCGGACGCGGACAACAACATCACCAAAGATTATTGAACGGTCATTGTTGTGAACTTTTACCATAACAACTTGTTTATCCTGTAATCCAAAAGCTTTTGCTTCTTCTAAATTTAAGTGGATGTGCCGTTTCGCTACAATAACACCTTCGGGTATTTCAACTTGACCATAAGGCCCAACAAGTGTGCACCCAGGTGTTTTTTCGATATCACCTGATTCTCGAATAACAATATCAAATCCAAGCATTCTAGCATCAGTGGCGGAAACTTCAACTTGTGTTTTTTTACGAGTTGGCCCCAAAATTGATACATTGGGAATGCTTTTTTTTGGTCCCACGATTGTCACTTTTTCTTCAGCAGCATATTGCCCTGGTTGTGATAGTGCTTTTTTAGGTGTTAATTTCGCATTTGGTCCAAATAAGATTGCTAAATCGGCATCGGTCACGTGGACATGGCGTGCCGAAGTTTCTACTAAAATTTTGTTTTCCATTTTCTTCTCCTCTTAATTTCCAAATAAACCATCATATAGAGCCAGTAAATCAGCCGATCCGCTAGTACTTTCTAATTGATCTAGGAATACTTGTTGATTTTCTTCATCTAAATTGTTAATAGCTTCGATAAGGGCTGTTGTATCCTCAGGAGTCAGTTCCTGTTCAGGATCATTAAGCACTGTTTGAATATCATCAAGCGTATCTGTTAATTCTGTTACCGCTTCTAACTGATCTGCATCAGCCGTATCAAACAATGTATCATTAACAAAGTCGGATCCTAAAACTGATTCCAAACTGCCAGTTACGGAATCAATTAGATTGCTTAAAGCAGGATCGGTGTAAGTAACAATGACTTCAAAAGCTCCCGAAACAATTCTAATCTTATCGACAGTAAGTGGTGTTGATTGTCCACCAACACTCATAAAGCTACTAAATACTTCTTTTTCAATAATTAAACTTTTGTTAGTACTGTCGTAAGACATCAATCCAAGATTAGACATGTTATTTCCTAACATATCTAATAGGAATCCATTATCGACATTGACTTGGCCTAAACCAATTTGGTTGTCTAAAACTAAAGTTATTTTATCTTCCAAAGCTGTTGTTTGAACAGTCGTTGGAAGAGAAATCATTGTTTGTAAACCGTTAATTTCTACAATAAATTTGATTGTTGTGGTAACTGAACCAAATTCTAAGAAAATGCCCGTTATTTCATAAGTAAATGTTGTAACACCATCAGGCAGTGTTGTTACATTGGAAAATCCTTGGTAACCATTTGTTTGTTGATATAGCAAACGATTGAAATCAGAATTAGAAAAACTAATTTTTTGTTCATCACCAGCTAAACTACTAATAACAAAAGTCTGTGTTTTATTTTCGATAAATGTCGTCGTGTCAAAAGGTGTAGCTGTTTCTGCTAATAATGCGGAAACATCCTCGGTAATCTGCAGCTTCCCTAAATCAATATCAAAGAAAATTGATCCATCGGAAGTTATTGCTGCTCCTTGAAAGTCTAACGTTAGCATATCTTCGTCTTTGATAATTCCTAAAAGAGCAGGTAACGATCCATCTTCACCAAATTCGTCAATAAAGGTATTGCTATCAATGACAAGACGGTTTTCCACAACACCAATAACAGTCATATCTGAACCGCCTAAAGAATCCTGTAAGAGACTTAAAATAGCTGTTTTCATTTCATCGGAAAAAGCAATTGTTCCCATACGAAGTTCGTCGAATTCTGCATCAATTATGGTACCATCTAAAGAAGAGTTTGTGAAATTGGTAAATAAACTAATCTTTCGGCCATTGAAATTAAAGATAATTTTAAATCCTATCTTTCCATCCATTATATCTACCCAAATGGCTTCAACTCCGGCATAGATAGCTTTGTTAACGCCTTCATCATCATAGAAAGAATTGTAACCTAAACCAACGAGCTCATTAGCATATAATAATTGATTAATGAGATCTTCAGTAATATGTAATGAAATGCGAGCATCAGTTAAATCGCCTAGTTCTGAATACATTTCATCAGAAATAATTGCTTCTAAATCAACTGAAGCGGCATCGACTAAGCCTTTATAACTTGTTAAATTTAAACTATTAACACCAATGCTTGATAAATCGAGCGCAACGATATCACTTTGTGCAGTAGCATCTAGTTTGTCATAGCCATATAATAAAAACTGATTCATAATAGCAAAATGTTCAGTTCCATTGTCGACTAGTAAAAGATTCATCTTTGTTTGATAATCTTCATAATCCAATTTATAAGTCGGTATTCCATCAGTGGTAGCATCATATTTTAAATCCGTTAAATCCAAACGTGCTCCAAATACTAATTGTCCGCCATCATCAAAGACACCTAATCCAAATAAATCATTATCGGATCCTGTTAAAACACCAATCAATTGACCTAACAATTCATTTGTTGCATCTTCGCCTTCGCCAGCAGTTAGATTAATTAAAAAGTCACCTAAATCTGCTTTGGATAATGTAAAGGAAAAATCTTGTTCATTAAAGACTATTGGCAAGTTGTTTTCCTCAATTTTCGCATTAATTTGATCTGCTACTTGCAGATTACTCAAAATTGGCGCAAGAATCATTTTTCCTAAAGAACCTAAGAGATTAAATTTTCCAAGACCAATACGCGAAATTGTAAATTTATAAATGCCTTCGCTTTCCGTAATCGTTAAACCAAAGTTTAAACTACTCTTTATCCCTAAAGCTTCAGCTGTAATAAAAACGGAGATTTCGTTGCCTACTATTTGTGCATAGGCATGGCGAAGAGTCGCTTCTTTACCACCAACAACAGGTATTTCGCTTGGAATGATAAATGATTTGATTATCTGATCTTCTGCGGATGTTGTTTTATAATAGTTTTCGTTAAAATTTTCACGAATTATTGCAAATAATAATAAATTTATTTCTTCTTCATTAAAAGCCAAATAGATTTCGTCTTCTTCTGATTCTAAAGCTCGTGCCATCATTTTTGACATTTGTGATTGTAAGGTAATGTCATCAGTGTATAAATCTACGGGAGCTTCATCGCGCGAATCGGAAATTTGGTAATAAACAATACCGACGGGTACGACAACAGTAATCACTAAAAAAATGACAATGCCAAAGATAAATTTTAATAAACCCTTCATGTCTTTATCCTCCTTAATTATTATAACATAAATAACTAAAATGTTGTATTATTAGACTTGCCGTGATTGACAAGTGTTTTGGTAGAGATGGTAGATTTTTTCAGCTAACTCATCAAGAGAAATTTCATAACTTTTCATAATATAATCAATTTTTCCAAGTTTTGTTTCATCAAAAACAACATCATCGTTAGCCAAACGTCTTTCGATTTCATCAAGTGCATCTTTGCGAATAATCATTCTATTCTTTCGTTCTTCTTTGGGAGCTTCTAAAAAAACAGAAACAATTTTGTCCGGCATTTTTGAAAGAAAAGCATGAAGCCCGTTTGGATCAAGAACAACAACTTTTTCGTCACTGACCTCTTTTTTTAAAGTTCCATAAAAATTGTTGTTATAAAATGTTGTTTCCACAAACTCTTCTTTTTCTTTCAATTCTAAAAATTGTTGGACATTTAAAAAATGATAATCAACATCGTTGACTTCTAGTGGCCTAATTGGTCTTGTTGTGCAAGTGATTAATTTTTTCATTCGGAATCGACTAATTAAAATTTTGGCGACTTCTGTTTTTCCACTTGCAGATGGTCCGATTAAAACTAACATAATGCTCCTTACAGTAAGCAGATAATTTGCTCAATATTTTATGTCTCTATTTTACGCGTAATCCCATCAATAATCAATAAATTTCTTTATTTATAAAGCCAGTTTTGGTATAATACAAATAGGTGAAAATTATGATTGAACGTTACCAAATGGAAGCTATGAAACATCTATGGACAAACGCCCATAAATACCAAACATGGTGGCAAGTCGAACTTGCCATTATCAAAGCTTACGTGATTAAAGGAATCATTCCTAAACAGGATTATGATAACATTTGTTTGCATGCGCAAATTAATGAAAAACGCATCAGTGAATTAGAGACTACTTTGCATCATGATGTTATCGCTTTTACAAGACAAATAAGCGAAACTTTAGGTGATGAAAGAAAATGGGTTCATTATGGATTAACGTCAACAGATGTCGTCGATACAGCTAACTCCTTATTAATAAAACAAGCTAATGACTTAATTGAACAGTCATTTATTAAATTTATATCACAATTAAAAAAAATGGCTCTTGCTTATGAGTTTACCCCATGTATTGGTCGGACACACGGCATTCATGCGGAAATCACTTCATTTGGATTAAAGTGGGCTCTTTATTATGATGAAGCAATGAGAAATTTTGATCGTTTTAAACAAGTTCGCAAAGAAATAGAAGTAGGAAAATTAAGTGGAGCTGTTGGCAATTTCGCAAACATTTCTCCAGAAATCGAAGCATTGGCATGTGAAGAACTACAATTGAAGCCTGCTTTGATTGCAACACAGGTTTTATCAAGAGACAGACACGCTCATTATTTAATGGTTTTAGCGTTAATGGCTTCAGGAATTGAAAAAATAGCTATGGAAATCCGTCATTTAAGTATTACGGAGATTGCGGAAGTGCAAGAGTTTTTTGATGAAAATCAAAAGGGTTCAAGTGCTATGCCGCATAAAAAGAATCCGATAACTAGTGAAAACATTTGTGGTTTAACCCGAATGATGCGTAGTTATTTGCAGGTTGCTTTAGAAAATAATGCTTTATGGCATGAAAGAGATATTTCTCATTCTTCTACGGAACGTTTAATATTGCCTGATGCCACAGGAATTATTTATTATATGCTTGAACGCTATCGTCTAGCTTTAAGTAAATTACAAATTTTCCCTAAAAAAATGGAAGAAAATATTAATTTAACTCATGGCCTTGTTTTTTCTGGAAAAATTGTTTCTTTGTTAATTGAAAAACAATTAAGCAGAGAACAAAGTTATGACTTTGTGCAAAGCGCATCACAAGAAGCCATGCAAACAAATCATCCACTAATTGATATTCTTTGGGAAAAAGGTATCAATAAATGGGTTTCACAAGAAGAATTACAAAATTGCTTTATGGTTAAACCGTATTTGGAAAATATTCCAATTATTTATAAGCGACTAAATTTAGGAGATCATCATGAATAAAACACTTGTTGTCGTTGGCTCACAATGGGGTGACGAAGGAAAAGGAAAAATTACCAATTATTTAAGTGAAAATGTCGATTTCGTTGTTCGTTATCAAGGAGGCGACAATGCTGGTCATACAATCAAATTTGGAGGAATTACTTACAAACTTCATTTGATTCCATCCGGTGTTTTTAACCCAAAAGTAACTAATATTTTAGGCAATGGCATGGTTATTAATGTCCGTAATTTTTTAAGTGAGATTTCTCATCTTCAAGAACAGGGCTTTAGTTGTGAAAATGTCTTTATTAGTGATCGTGCTCATGTATTATTTGATTATCACGTTTTGTTCGATGGAATAAAAGAAGAAAGTTTAGGCTTAAATCTTGTAGGAACAACCAAAAAAGGAATTGGTCCTGCTTATACCGATAAAATTGCTCGCGATGGTATTCGCATCGTCGATTTCATTTCGGAAGACTTTTTTACTATTTTTAAAGAAAAAGTTCAAAACAAAAACCGGGAATTAATCGCTTTAAAAAAAGACCCAATCAACTTCTTACCGCTGTACCATGAATATCAAAAGATTGCTGAAGCAATCGCTCCATTTGTGGTGGATGGTGTTAGTTTAATCAATCAAGCATATGATCAAGGCAAACGAATTTTATTTGAAGGTGCCCAAGGAGCCCTACTTGATGTTGATTTTGGTTCCTACCCGTTTGTTACTTCTTCTAATCCTTCTGCTGGAGGTGTTTGTATTGGTTCTGGGTTAGGACCAACAAAAATTGATGCCGTCTTGGGGGTTGTAAAAGCTTATTCAACACGCGTCGGCAGTGGTTGCTTTCCAACGGAATTTGAAGATGAAACGGCCAAATATATCCGAGAAACTGGCAATGAATATGGCACAACAACAAAACGTCCTCGTCGCATCGGCTGGTTTGACGGTGTTGTTATTAAGTATAGTAAAATGATTAATGGTCTAACAGGGATTTCGTTGATGTTGCTTGATGTTTTAACGGGAATTGATGAAATTAAAATTTGTTCTTCATATAAGATCATTGGAAAAACAATCAATACCATCCCATCATCAATCCATGATTTTGAACATTGTGTCCCCGTTTATGAAGAATTACCGGGTTGGAAAGAAGATATTTCCCAAGTTAAAAGTTTTGACGAATTACCGGAAAATGCGAAAAATTATATTCGACGAATTGAAGCCATTACCGGCTTAGATGTGCAAATATTCTCAGTTGGTCCAGACAAAACCCAAACAATTGTTCGCAAAGAATTATTTTGAGGATTTATGCAAGGCTATAATGTTATAATGGTTTATTCCCCAAATCTTGATCAATTATTATTTTGTAAAAGGACCAAAAATCCCTACAAAGGATTATATAATCTTGTTGGCGGAAAAATCGAAAAAAATGAGAGCAGTGAAGAAGCTGCTTATCGGGAATTATTTGAAGAAACAGGGATTACTAAAAGCGATATTAAGCTTAACCATTTTTTTGATATCACTTATTATTATCAAGATTGTTATGTAGAAATATTTGTTGGCAAGTTAAATAATGAAGTCCAATTAATTGAAGAAAAAAACAGTTTGTTTTGGTCGGATCTAAACCAAAACTTCTTTGGACCAATGTATGCCGGCGAAGGCAATATTGGTCACATGGTTGAACAAGTTAAATTGTATCAAAAGGAATTGTTTAATAAAAAAGTCTGATTATAAAAAGCACCCCTTTTAAAATATTATAACATACTAATTTTGTATGTCCAATATTTGGGGTGCAGTTCAATAATCAGGCTTTTTTAAATATCTTTATTTCTTTGATTGTTCAATCATATTGTTTTTCACATCCCATAATTTTTGTGATAAATCAACATAATAATTATGAGGATTTTCAAACCGTTTGACTTCATCCCACAAAGTATTAAGTTCTGCTAAACAATAAGCTCGAATGTCATCAATTTTTGGAAGTTGATAAACTAATTTCCCATTTTTAAAGATTGGTACCAATAATTCTCTTTTTTCAAAATCATTGATTTGTTTTCGTTTCCATATGGCTACGGGATCAAATAATTCATAAGAGTCCGTTGGTAATTCTTCATCATAAACAGTTATTAAATCCGCAATGGCTTTATGATTTTCTTTATCATACAGTCGATATAATTTTTTATAGTGGGGATTAGTTATTTTCCCTAAGTTTTCAGAAATCTTAATTTTAGGGATAATTTTCCCTTCTTCTTCAATGGCAACTAATTTATAAACGCCATCAAAAATGGGATCACTTTTAGAAGTAATTAAACGTTCTCCTACACCAAAGAAATCAACTTTAGCCCCTTGAAAGATTAAATCACGGATTAAATATTCATCTAGCGAGTTACTTGCAAATATTTTACAATCATTGTAGCCTGCTTCATCAAGCATAATTCGTGCTTTTTTTGATTGATAAGCAATATCGCCCGAATCAAGGCGAATTCCTTTAGGACGTTTCCCAAGTGGCAATAAAACTTCATTAAACGCTCTAATGGCATTAGGAATACCACTATGCAAAACATTATAAGTATCGACTAATAAAAGAGCTCCGTCAGGATAAAGTTCACAATATTTTTTAAAAGCTGTAAGTTCATCAGGAAACATTTGAATCCATGAATGAGCCATCGTTCCGACAGCATTTGTTTTGTACAAATAATCCGTTAAAGTGCAGGAGGAGCCAGATGCGCCGGCGATATAAGCCGCTCTTGCTCCAAGGGTTGCAGCCATTGGTCCATGGGCTCTTCTAGCGCCAAACTCAAAAACAGCACGCCCGTTAGCAGCTCGAACGATTCTGGATGCTTTTGTCGCAATCAATGATTGATGGTTCAATGTTGTTAAAACAAATGTTTCCAATAATTGCGCTTCAATTGCTTTTGCTTTGACTGTCATAACAGGTTCATTAGGAAAAATCGGTGTTCCTTCGGGAATTGCCCAAATATCACCACAAAATTTAAAAGAAAGTAAATATTCTAAAAATTCTTCCGAAAATATTTTTTTAGTCCGTAAATAATCAATGTCTTCTACTGAAAAGTGTAATTCCTGGATGTATTTTATAACTTGTTCTAATCCACATGTGATCGCAAATCCACCATCATCGGGAACAGAACGGAAAAAAACATCAAAGTAGCAGATGCGGTCTTTTAAACCATACTTAAAATAACCATTAGTCATGGTTAATTCATAAAAATCACACATTAAAGCATAATCTATTTTGTTCATGGAAAACTCCTTTTTTGTTAATTATATCACAAATTGTTTGCCTTTTAAATTGGAATATATAAAAAAACCGGCATTGCCGGTTTTAGAGAAATTACACTAATACAGTGTACTTGTTGTCAAGAGCAACAGTAATTAGATCAATAATCCACCCAATTCCAAAGAATGAACCAGTGATAATCCAAAGAATACCAATGATAAGTTTTCCCTTTAGAATACGGTAAATTCCAGCAATAATTGGATCAAAGAAGAATGTTAAAACAAATTTAACTAACTTGCTTAAACCATCAACTGCTTTTACAAATTCCATGTGCGCTCCTCCTTCTTGTTAAGATTCATTTATTCATCCAAGCTTTCATAAGCTTCAATGGCTTTAGTAGGGATTGGTTTGGAATCACCATGTTTTACAAAATACATTGTTACAAGTGCAAAAATGCTGAAAATAGCACTGTAAGCAAATAATGATTTCATTCCGATTAAATCCATCATGGCACCCGATAAGATTGGTGTCGCGATTTGGGCTGCCATGGAGGCAGTATAATAATACCCAGTATATTTCCCAATGTTTTTGCCTTTTGACATCTCGACAATCATTGGATAGGAATTGACATTAATTGTTGCCCAACCAATTCCCGCTAAACTCATTGTAAAGTAAATTAAGAATTTGGTTGCGGAAGTGGCAATGAAACCTAGTAAAAAGGCAATAAACAATATAATAATTCCTGTCATAATTGTTTTTTTACGTCCAACTTTACTAGCAATAATTCCAATAGGAATATAGACCAAAATCGCTGCCACTTGAGCAATTAATAATGGGGTTTCAAAACCCATATCTAAAATAATTTGGGAATAAATCGAAAATTTTGTGGTAGCAGCATTATAAGCCATAAACCATAAAACAATTGATGCCATGATTAACAAAAAGCTCTTTTTAACTTCTGGAGACATTTTATCCGATTCCGTTGTCATATCTTCAGCAGTAACTGTCTCTTCTTCAAGGCCATATTTTTTGGATTGTTCATGCATCATCGCAACCAGTTCTGGTTCATGAACTGTCGACATAAATAATCCCAATAAGATATTCATACCGATGGCAAGAACAACAAATAATAAAATGTAACTAGAATGGTCATTTGCTAAGAAAGCCATTAAGCCCAAAGAAATAACTCCACCGGCTGCTCCCATTAAGTTAATAATGGCATTTGCTTTACTTCTAAGTGGTTTTGGTGTTACATCGGGCATTAATGAAACAGCAGGTGTTCGATAAGTAGCCATAATTACTAGAACAACTAATAATACAAAAATAAAGGCTACTAAAATGCCAATATTTCCTTTAGTAATTGCCATGACATCTGTCGCCCTAACTAAAGTGGCTGCTTCATTGGAGGCATAAGTAACTCCCCGATACATAATTGTATCACCAATGGTTTCAACAATTGGAATATTAGCATCTTTGAGAAGTTGCAACTGCAAATCATCGATTATTCCAACACCAATAAATAAAATCGAAGATAAAATGACTCCCCAAAAAATAAAAGGTGTTCTTCTTCCGCGCTTTGTTTTCGTGCGGTCAGAAATAACGCCAAATATTGGTAATAAGAATAATGCTAAAACATTATCAAGTGCCATAATAACACCTGACCAAGTTTGATTAAATCCAAAATTGTTATTGAGCATCTTAACAATGATGTTGTCATAAACTTGCCAAAACATACAAATAATCAAAAAAGCAAAACCAACAAAAATCGTTTTCTTAGTATTTAATTTCATAAAACCTTTCCTTTTAGTATTTTTATCTAATTTTGAATGGAAAACGTTATCACTAACTGTGTTAATTATACTTGATAAATGGACTGATTACAATCTTTTATTTCGTAAAATCATAAAATAGCTTCATAAACAGTTCCCTTTTTGTCAATCGATAGGGTGATTATTTCCCAATCATTATGAAGGCCTGCATCTCTCAATGTTGGACCCAAAGGTTGTTTGGAAATAAAAGTAATCGTTTTTGTTCGATCATTGATAAAATATGGATATTGTTTTTCTTTACAAAAAGACATTAGTTGCGAATTGTTTTTTATAGAATTAAAAAAAATGGTTTCATTTGCTTGGTTAGCAAGCAATTCTCTAATTAAACCTAAGTCGCCTTTTTCAAAAGCTTTTGGCAAATTGATTGCTTTCGCAAGACGATAGCTAAAATCTTGAATGTTGGTTTTTACCATTTCTTGTTGATCATTAATGATATTTTTAGGAATTAAATGAGTAATGACTAAATCGGCATGCGCTTCATATTGAATATTTTTGACTTCGCCATCAAACTGGTAAGTTGAACATAAATTGCCAAACAAAGCCGGTCCCATTGATTCATACGATCCATGAATCGTTGAGGCAATGTTTAATAGATTAGTCTGTGAAAACCGTTTATCTAAAAAATAATTAGCAGCTACGACTGAAGATGCAATCAGTGATGGATTGAAACCAAGCCCTCTACTGATGGGAATGCACTGAATAAAAGACACTTTAAAGGGAATAACCGATGTTTTCGCATACCAAAATGTCTTTTCAATGCTTCTTTTAATTAAGTTTTCATAAAGATCATTTGGCTTCGGTAATCCCACAAATTCCCATTGTTTGGCTTTTTCAAAAAAAAGTTCATTATATAAAGTTACCGCTATACCTAAACCTTCTACTTCCCATCCAAGCCGCCCAAATGTGGCCGGTACTTTTACTTTTAATCGCATAAATGCTCCTTCTTAAATATTTTCTAAAAAACAATGCTGATGTGCTGGAGCTAAAGCAAAATAACCTTCACCAAACTTACTATCAACTTTTTTGCCATATTCCATTGCTTTAAACTGTAAATATTGCATAACCATTTCCATTGTATGATCAATTTGGCTGGCATGGTATTTAATTGATGTTATTTTATCAGCAAATTCTTGTTCCGAAACAGGAATAAAAACATTTGCTCGATGCGTATAAAAATAAATTAAACTCATTCCTTTAGGAAATTGTGAAATGTTGCTGATATCAATCCCGTGTCTACTTGCAACTATCGGAAATCGTGCAATCGTTAAAGCATTTCTTGCCGCAATTCCTACATTTAAATGATCTGGGTGAACTTCTGTAGGCAGCATTGGATCAGGCGCAAAAACGGCATCTGGTTTGATATCGATTATTTTCTTGGCAATTGCCACAGTCATATCTTCTAAAGAGTAGATTCCCCCATCTTCAAAAGGTAATATTTCTAAATTTGTTGCTCCTAAAAATCTTGCAGCATTTTCACTCTCAATTTTTCTTGTTGCAATTACATCGCTAGCTTTTGCTTTCGGATCAAATGATCCAGCTCCGCCATCCGTGGCAATTAAGAAATGAACCTGGACACCTTTTTTAGTCATTTGTTTCACAAGTGCTCCTGAAGAAATTTCTATATCGTCAGGGTGAGGTCCAACAAACAAAACAGTTTTAAAACTGTTAAAATCTGGAAGCGGGACATATTTTAAAAGCATTTTTTTATTCATTTTTTTTACCTCGATGGCTAAATTATATCATTCAACAGCCTTTATGTAAACAAAAGAAAAACCTCCTAATGGAGGCTTTTGTTCGATTAATTAATATTTTGCGACTTTTACCATTAATTCACTCATCTTTTTTGAGAAAGTGACAGGATCTTTTAAAGCAAATCCTTCAATTAATAAAGCTTGAGAATACAGTAATGACGCATAATCATTAAGCATATCATTATTATCATTATATAAATTCTCTAAAGATTTAAATAACGGATGATTTGGATTGATTTCTAATATTTTTGTTGCTTTAGGTTTTTCTTCATTAGGCATATTGGCAATAACTTTTTCCATTTCAAAAGATAAGCCTTCATCGCTTACTAAGCAAACTGGTGAATCAGTTAAACGTTTTGACAAGATTACATCGGAAACCTCATCTTTCAAAATTTCTTTGATTTTTTCAAGCATTGGTTTTTTGTCTTCGGATAATTCTTGAATTTTCTTTTCTTCTTCTTTGGAAAGCAAATCTAAATCACCTTGATTAATCGATTTAAACTTCTTCTTGTCATATTCTTGAAGGATTTGAATAGCAAATTCATCGATTTCTTCATTTAAAATCAAAACATCAAAACCTTGTTTTTTTATTAAATCCATTTGTGGCAAAGCCAAAACTTGTTCTTTTGTTTTACCCGATGCGAAATAAATATGTTCTTGGGCTTTTGGCATTGTTTCAACATACTCTTTTAAAGTAATGAAATTTTCTTGATTAACAGTTTGGTATAATAATAAGTCCTTTATTAAATCCTTTTTTTCGCCAAATTGATCATAAACACCAAATTTTAAGTTGACGCCAAAACTCTTAAAGAATTCAAGATATTTTTCACGTTCGTTTTTAAGCATCCCTTCAAGTTTTGCAAGAATTTTCTTTTCAACGTTTTTCGCAATATTTTCAATATCTTTGTTCTTTTGTAAGATTTCTCGGCTAATGTTTAACGATAAATCGCTCGAATCAACTAGTCCTTTTACAAATCGCAAATAATCAGGAACAAGTTCTTTACATTTTTCCATTATGAAAACACCTTTTGAATAAAGTTGTAATCCTTTTTCATATTTTTCAGAATAAAGATTATAAGGTGCTTTATTAGGAATAAAAACTAATGCAGTATAATTAAGTGCTCCTTCAACATTGAAAAAGATGTTGGCTTGAGGATCTTGATAATCATAAAATTTTTGCTTGTAGAATTCTGTTAATTCTTCATCAGAAACATCATTTTTGCGTTTTTTCCAAATAGGAATCATCGAATTCAATGTTTCTATTTCCCAAACATCATCGTATTTTCCTTCAATATCTTTGCCATCTTTATCTTTTTTTGGCACTGATTTTTTCACATTCATCTTAATTGGATAACGAACATAATCGGAATATTTTTTTATTAAACGTTTTAAAGTATATTCTTCTAAAAACTCGTCATAATCGTCTTCTTTTGTACTCTTGCGCAAATAAACGGTCACTGATGTTCCTTCTTTTAGTCCTTCAACTTCCGTAATTTCATAAGTATCGACACCAGTTGATTTAAACAAATACCCTTTTTCGCTATATGGTGATTTAGTCCTAACTTCAACTTCTGATGCTACCATAAATGCTGAATAAAACCCAACACCAAATTGACCAATGATATCGATTGTTTCTTTATCATTTTTGTTTTTTAAATTTTTAATAAATTCTGCTGATCCACTTTTAGCAATTGTCCCTAACCCATCAACAAGTTCATCATACGTCATCCCAATACCGTTATCAGTAATGGCAATCGTTCGTTCTTTTTTATTGATTTCCAAAAATATTTCATAATCGCGTTTATCTAATGCTTGATCAGTTAAAGATAAATAATGAAATTTATCTAAAGCATCGGATGCATTGGAAATCATTTCTCTTAAAAATATTTCGCGATTAGTATAAATGGAATTAATCATTAACTCTAATAAACGTTTCGACTCTGTTTTAAATTCTTTTATTTCACTCATAAAAATCCTCCTTTAAATTGTTTTCTATCAAAAATTATACACCATTTTTTTAGCACTGTCAAGTATTAAGTGCTAAACAATCACTAAAAATTAAAAAGCTATCATGACAATAGCTTTTTTAATTATAAATAAGTATAGAAAATAATTCCCAATATTCCCGATAAAATAATTAAATAAATTGGATTAAGCTTTTTAAAACTAAACTTGAGAACTAAAATAATCATAATGATAATAAAGGCCAAATAATCAAAATGAGCAAATGAAAAGAGTCCGTCAAAAATGTTTTTAAAAACTAAATTGATAACGACAGCAGCAATCATCCCGACAACAATCGGTTTAACACATTCTAAAGCCCAACGGAATTTTTCATACTTCATAAAATTATGGATAAATTTCGCAATAATTAAAATAATGATGAAAGAAGGAAGTATAACCCCAAGAGTGGCAAGAAAAGCTCCAAAATAACCACCTTGTGTAAATCCAACTAAAGTTGCTGAATTAACAGCAAATGGTCCCGGAGTTGATTCTGCAATCGCAAAGAAATTGAGCATTTCTTCGTAAGTCAGCCATCCCCGACTAACAACTTGATCCTCAATCATCGGAATCATGGCATAACCGCCACCAATTGTAAATAAACCAATCGAAAAGAAAACGAAAAACAATTCTAAATAAATCATTTGTCAGTTCCTCGTTTCTTAATCAATGATTGGGTTATTAAGCCAACAATCATCCCAAAAACAATTAAAGAAAAAGAAAGATATCTAAATTCAACAAATAAACTTATCACAAGGGCAAAAGCCATTAATAAATAAGCAAGTACTGTTTTGGGCGATTTTTTATATAATTTCAAACAAGCACTGAAAATTAAAACCACAACTCCCGCTCTAATCCCTTTGAAAGCAGCTGCAACGAGTGGAATTGTTAAGAGATTTTCAAAATAAAGGGAAATTAAAGTAATTATGATAAAGGCGGGAAGAACAACACCAAAAGTTGCAAAAAAGCCTCCCCAAAATTTATTTATTTTATAACCAACGAATGTTGCAGAATTTACAGCTATAACGCCAGGTGTTGATTCTGCAATAGCAATCATGTTGACCATGTCATCATCAGTAATCCATTGCTTTTTTTCAACTAATTCATGATGTATAAGCGGAATCATGGCGTACCCGCCCCCAAAAGTAAACGTTCCTATTTTTAAAAACGTTAAAAACAAATCTAAATTTTTATTCATTTTCTATCTTCCATAAATTTGATATATTAACCAATTAACTAAACGATTTGGTAAAAATCGTTTTAAAAAAACGATTAAACGATATTCCCAACCAACAACAACTTTAATTGGTGGTTTTTTTCTTTTGATAACGTGGAAAATGGTTTTCGCAACCGAAAGAGGGTTTTTGCCCTTCTGTTCATCTTTTTCCATTTTCTCAATTGACCGTTTAAAACGTAAACCATAAAATTCATCATCGATATTTGTTTTTTGACGGTTTTGCGTAAATTTGGTTTTCGTATCCCCGGGCATAACTGTTGTTACAGAAATAGAGAAAGGGCGTAATTCGTTGTTTAAACCTTCAGAGAAACTAGCAACAGCTGCTTTTGTCATCGAATAAAATGTTTGAAAAGGAATTGATAATTCTCCAGCAACACTGCCAATATTAATTATTTTGCCCTTGGTTAATCTAAGATACGGAATTGCCACTTGACAAACATTGATAACGCCAACTAAATTAGTAGAAATGATTTTGGAAATATCTTCTTGTGGCGACATTTCCACTGGACCACTTATACCCATTCCCGCATTATTGATGATTACATCAATTGGGGAATCAATTTGTGCAAAAGCGTTTTTGACTTGTTCCATATTAGAAACATCGCAAACAAGCGATGTAATTAATGGATTACTGCCGATAGACCGCGACAGTCCATAAACTTTATAACCTTTTTTTGCAAGATATTCACCAGTAACTAATCCAATTCCTGATGTCACTCCCGTAATAACAATTGTTTTCATTTTTTCACCTATAACTATTATAAAGAAAAATGCCTAAAAAGGCAAGAAAAAAGGTTAGCTATCAAGCTAACCCCTTTTCAACTTATTCTTTTGGTTTTGCAAGTAAATCACGAATTTCTGTTAATAATTCTTCAGCAGTTGGTTTTGCAGGAACCGGTTCAACAGCTTCTTGTATTAAAGCTTGTGCTTCTTTTTCTTGTGCTTCTTTTTCAAGTTTAACTTTTTCAGCATAAGTTCTTGCCTTCATAATAGCTTTTAAAATGATGAAAACTACTAAAGCAATAATCAAGAAATCAATAATTGTTTGGATAAACAAACCATAATTGAGTGTTGTTGCTGGTTTTGTGACATTCCCTAATAGATCAACTTCTTCAGGAGTAAGGACCCAATACATTTCAGCTAAATTGCCCCCAACAAATAAACCAATAACAGGCATAATGACGTCTTTAACTAAACTTGCAATGATTTTGCCAAAGGCACCGCCCATAATGACACCAATAGCCAAGTCTAGAACATTCCCCTTTTGAATAAATTGGCCAAATTCTTTAAAAAATTTTCGCATATATCCTCCTTCTATAAATGTATTCCAATTATAACATGTTTATTTTGTTTCAACAATTTTTTTGATTGCTTGAAGTGCTTCTTCTGGTAACCGGTCAAATTCATCTAACTTGCTGACATAATTTAAACGATCTTCCATGCGTGCTTTCACATTTTCCCAATAGCCCAAATTAGTAAAATCAGGAATATACCCCTCAATTGGCAAGTAATCTAAATCTTTAAAAGGCCCAAATTGGATAAATTTGGCTTCATCTTGCACAATATTTTCAATCAATTTTAGTGTGACTTGAGGAGTAACCTTTTTCTCCAAGAAAAAGCCAGTATTAATAATGTAACAAGCCACGTGTTTTTCAAGAAACAATTGTTTGAATTTATGAAAATCATTGGAAAGTGGGTATAATCTAAACGGATTAGCATAAGGAACAATGACAAGCGAGTTGGGATCTTCACCAGGAACATATTCAGCACTACTTCTTTTTGTAGCAAGGGTTGCACCCATTGCGGAAGCAAGTGCAGGATTGTTTATTTTCACAACCGGTGGTAAAGTGCTATCCTTCATAATCCAAAAAATGGCATCACAAGGATGATTGAATTTATATTCCCGATTTGGAGTCGCAAATTTTGATTTAATACAACGACCATTTCCCGATTGAATGTCTTCAGTAACTAATACAATTTCTCCGTGTTCATCAATTGTTGCTCCACAATTTTGGACTGTTACAAAATATTTGGATTGTTCATTTGTCAGTGGGTAATCTTGTGTTTTATCAAAGTAAGCTTGTTCAAGGCATATGGATGAAGCATCTACATTAGAAATGATGAAAGCATCATCATGTAAAACTGTTGTTGGAAATTTACCGCCGTGATTCGATAAAGTAATCGTCGATTTCCCTGAACCAGATAAACCAAACACACCAATAACTTTTTCTTTCCCTTTTCCTAAATTAAAGCGTTTTTGACCACCATGGCAAGCAGTATACCCTTGGCGTTCAGCAATTGTCCATGCTAATGTCAGTGTTGCTTTTTTATGTTCGCCAAAATAGCGCATTCCCAATAAACATCCAACATTTGTTTGGGCATCAAATAAAGCTAAACCATCGGGGAATTCTTTAGGGAAGCAGTCAGGATCTGTATAAAGATAAATATCGCCTTCATTTAAAATCTTTGATTTTTCATACATTTTTGTATATTCATCATTAACGATTTGAAAGTTCAGCAGCCAAGAATAAAGGGTGTTTTCATATCCTACTGGTGCTAACAAATGAGCTTTTACCATAAACTCTTCATGCAAACCAATATAAACTTCAGCGCTATACATAGTTTTGTATTGTGATGAAAAAACAACTTCTCTTGTTAGATTCCCAAAACGCTCTATGTTGTTTTTATTTACAAGTTGGCGTAATTTTGCTTGCCGTCCTGTAATATTTCCATCATTAAAGAGCAATACTTTGGCATCTTTAGGTAAGTCGAGCTCTTCAGCGTTTAAAACAGGTTGATCAGTAATAATTGTTCCCGGTGCATTTTTCGCAAGCTCATAAGCCTGTGTCATCGTTTTTACAGGGATGACATTGTTTCGATAAAATGATGTTTCAATAATGGTGCGAATTTTACTAAACAAGTGAGGATTTTGCCCACCGATTTCATTTTTTGGTAATCGACTAATAGTTGCCATTACAACCTCCTATTTACTACTGTTATTTTATCATAATTTTTAAAAAAGAACAAGAAAACCAAAGAATAAGACACCATCCTTAGATAGTGTCTTCCGTTAACGACTCTTCGATAGATATATTTACCTGATCATGGTTTTTCTTATACATTGACGCTTGTGTCGAAAATAGTTCATAATATCGTTTTTGTAAACCAACTAGTTGTTGATGGGTACCACTTTCGATTATTTTACCGTGTTCAAGCAAAATAATGTGATCAACATCGACAACAGTCGATAAACGGTGGGCAATGATTATGATCGTTTTGTTAGATGCATTAGTAATAATTAAATCATTGATGGCCTTCTCCGAATAAGGGTCAAGCGATGATGTCGGTTCGTCCAAGATAAAAACCTCAGCATCGGATGCAAATACCCTAGCAATTGCTAGTTTTTGGCGATCTCCACCGCTAAAAACAACCCCGTTTTGGTCAAACTCTTTCGTGACTAATGTGTTTATTCCATCTGGTAAATTTTGTACAAAATCTCGCAAACCAACTTTATCGAGGGCGTTCCAAATAATCGTTTCATCCTCAGGTGTTTTTATTTCTCGCATTAAAATATTTTCGCCAATGGTCACTGCATAAATCTGAAAATCTTGAAAAACAATCGAAAATTGTTTTCTTAAACCTTCTTCAGCAAGTTCATGATAATTTTGATTATTAAACATTATTTTTCCATGTTCATACTCATAAAATTTTAATAAAAGTTTGACTAAAGTCGTTTTCCCAGCACCATTCAATCCGACAATCGCTAGTTTTTCACCTTGTTTAATATTTAAATCCAAATTCTCTAAAGTGTTGTTTTCATTATTAGGATATTTGAAATTAAAGTCTATGAGCGATATGGCTTTAAGGGGCTCTTTTAACTCGTCTTGGCCTTTTGTTTCTAGCTTTGGTTCATAATTCATGTACCATAAAAAGTCATCAATATAAAGAGCATTTAATTTAATGCGTGTTAAAAAATTAATTGCTTCTACAAAATTACCTGAAAGCGATAAACCTGCATTGAGAACTGATGTGAATTCTCCCAATTGAACAGCGTTCTTAAATAATTTGATTGTTAAATAAACATATGTTCCACCTTGTTCAATGAATATACTGGAAAATTGATTTAACAAGCTGATAAAGGAAATCTTACGTTGAGTGGTTAAATATTCATGATTGATGATTTTCGCATGATCTTTATATCTTTGAATTAGTAAATCACCAACATGGGTTGTTTTAATTTCCGCTGCATATTTTTGTTGATAAAAAACACGGTTGACATAGCGATACATACGACGGTTTTTTTCTGTTTTCTTGTCAAGTTCATACCACTTTTTATTCATCAAGTTACTTCCGATAATCGAAATAATGGATGAAGCTAAGATAATGACTAATAATAACGGATCACTAACAAGAATAATGGAACCGATTGCTAAAGAATTGGTCATTGATGAGGCAAATCTTACCAAATCTTCATAAACTCGAATTCCTCTTGTTGATCCATCACGTAAAGCCCGTGAATACTTATCATAAAATTCAGGATTGTCGAAATCTTCATAATCAATCGACTTTGTCATGGAATACATGAGGTTTTGCATTTTTCCAACATAAATTGTTCGGTAATGATTAAAGTAATAACTATCATATGCTACTTTCACAAGTGAAGTACCAAAGATTATAGCCATATAAATGATTAATTCATTCATTACTAATTGAAAGTTTTGTTCATTGACAACTAAATCGATAACTTCTCGTATCAAAAAGATCTTAAAAATAGCACTTAAAGCATTTGCGATAATATAGAACAAGGAAATGATAACATAAGTTGGGCAAAAGCGAAAAACATAGCGAACAATCTGGACATTTTTTAAAAAGGATTTAATCAATTTGCTCACCTCCCAAATATTTCTCTGATTGGGAGTTAAACATGTCACAATATTTCCCTTTTAACTGCATTAATTCATGATGTTTCCCCGATTCAATGATGGACCCGTTTTCAAACAAATAAATATAATCACAATTGATTGTTGTGCTTAAACGGTGCGATATAAAAAGGAGGGTTTTGTCTTTACCTAGTTTTAACATGTTTTGATAAAGAGCAGCTTCCGCAAGGGGATCTAAAGAACTTGATGGTTCATCAAGAATAAATAACTGATAATTTTGGGCATACCCTCTTGCAATTGCTAGTTTTTGAATCTGTCCTCCAGAAAAAATGGCTCCTTTTACTTGGAATTCTCTTGTAACTAACGTATGGATGCCATCATCATAATGCATAACATCTTCATAAAGACCACTAAATTTCAATGCTTGGATGACTAATTCTTCTTCTTCTTTTGTTTCAACGGGTTTTAAAAGAACATTTTCACCAATGGTTACACTATAAACTTCAGGGTTTTGAAAAACGGCTCCGACCTTTTTTCGCAAAGAACAAGGATTTATTTGTTTATAAGGTTGTTCGTTATAATAAATATCACCCTTTGTACTATCGTATAATCGCAGCAATAGTTTCACAAGCGTTGTTTTTCCGGCTCCATTAGCACCAACAATGGCGATTTTTTCTCCATG
>JBFXJT010000002.1:0-20593 GCA_050174575.1 Bacilli bacterium | reverse complement strand
ATGAGCGTTCTTATGAGGGTGATTTGATGGTATGCACAAAAATATATGCGGTCCGGTCCTTCTTCTAAAGACCTTGTATAATTATTTAAAAAATTGGTATTTTCGTGAAAGTCATAATCGATTTGTTTCAATTTATCAAAAAGCATTGTAGCGACCGTTACGCGAAAATTTCGGTCAACATAATTTGTAATAAATGATAATAATAGTTGAATTAATGATAAACCAATGAGGGCTAACAAATAAAACCCTATTTTACTTAAAATGACTTGCAAAGCAATGGCATTTTGATAATCCGTTACTATTGTTTCTACAACATAAATTGGAATTAATGTCATAGCCAAGCTTGTAATAGTGATCAAAATCTCACTTAGTAAAATAATGGGGTATTTTTTTATAAGTAAACCTAACGATTTAAAGGCAAAAACAATATCTTTCATAATAGCACCTATTAGTTATTATACTTTTTTTACCCCTTTTTTACAACCACTTTTCGGTTTTTTATAGGAATCTCAAAAAAATATGGTATAATTATTTTTGGAGGGAAAAAATGGAAAACTTAATTACACAATATGAAAACTTACGTAAAAAAATGAAAGCTTACCAATTTGCCAATTATCTAGCAAGTTGGGATGCCAGTACCGAAGCACCAAAAGGTTGTTTTGCTAACCGTTCTATTCAAATGGGTGTTTTAAGTGAAGAATCTTATAAACTGCAAACTTCTGAAGAAACAAGCAAAATTATAGATGACCTGTTTGCACAAAAAGATCAATTAGAACCTGTTTTAAAGCATGAAATTGAAGAAACAAAACGTGCTTTAGATAACATGAAGAAGATTCCGATGAACGAATATGTGGAATTCATGACTATTTTATCGAGTAGTCAACAGATTTGGGCTGAAGCCAAAAATGCCTCAGATTGGTCAATGTTTGCACCAACCTTAGAAAAAATTGTTGCTTATTTAAAAAAATACATCAAATATTTGGAAACTGATAAATTGAAGGGTTATGATGTGTTGCTTAATGACTTTGAAAAAGACTTTTTAATGAAAGATTGTGATCTCTTTTTCAATGCTTTAAAACGTGACTTAGTTCCTTTTGTAAAAAAAATCATTAAGACACCACTACCATATCAACAAAGTTTTGAAAATTTTACTTACCCTGTAGACAAACAAAAAGAATTTGCTCGTTACTTACAAGACGTTATGTGTTTTGACCGTAACCGTGGTTTAATGAAAGAAAGTGAACATCCATTTACATCAGGATTTGGATCAAGTGATGTCCGTTTTACCGTTCATTATTACGAAAACAATCTAACTTCTGCCATTTTTTCAGCGATTCATGAAATGGGTCATGCAACTTACGAACAACAAGTTGATCCTGCTTTAGAGCAGACTAATTCCGGTGGCGGAGCATCAATGGCTTTGCATGAATCACAATCCCGTTTCTATGAGAATGTAATCGGTAGAAGCAAAGAATTTTGGCGAGTTCATTTCCCTAAATTGAAGCAAACTTTCCCAAAACAATTTAAAGGTGTTGCTTTAAACGATTTTCATAAGGCAATAAATCGTGGTCAAGCCTCTTTAATCCGTGTTGAAGCCGATGAACTTACTTATGCAATCCATATTATGCTTCGTTATGACATCGAAAAAGCTCTTTTTAATAATGAAATTACCGTTAATGATTTACCAAGAGTTTGGAATGAAAAAATCAAAGAGTATTTGGATTTGGATGTTCCAAACGATAAACAAGGTGTGTTGCAAGACATCCACTGGGCTTTTGGAGGTTTTGGTTACTTCCCTTCATATGCTTTAGGTTCTGCTTATGCAGCACAAATGTTGGCAACTATGAAAAAGGATTTCTCGGTATTTGACGTTTTAAAAACAGGCAATACGCAAGTTATTAATGATTGGTTTAAAGAGAAATTGCATCGTTTTGGTTCTTCGCAAAATCCAAAACCACTGTTTGAAAGCGTTGTAAAAGGAAAATTTAACCCAAAATATTATGTAAACTATCTAATTAAAAAATATTCTAAAATATATAATATTAAATAAGAAAAAAGGCACAAACAATTGTTTGTGCTTTTTTTGATGAATTCTTTTAACATCCATGTTGGTGTTCTTCACATGGAGTAACAGTTTTCACTAATTGATCATTTAAAAAGGCGTTTAAAATAGAATCAACTGATCCACTTGCTCCTGTAATGGCAGTAATACCAAATTCGGTAAACAAATCAATCGCACTTTTTCCCATTCCACCAGTTATGATGAAATTTACTCCTTTTTCCTTTAAGAACTTGGGCAAAAAACCAGGTTGATGTCCAGGATTAGGAAGCCATTCTTGTTTGTTAACCGTTTTATCAGTTATTTCAAAACAAGCAAAGCCTTCACAATGACCAAAATGAGCAGTTGCCTTTCCATTATTTGATGCAATAGCAATTTTCATAAATTTTTCTCCTCTTATATTTTTCTAAATCTTAAAATGGTGCCATTACTCTTCGTTATCAGACAGACCCATAATCTCTTTTATATGAATAAAGATCCTTATAACGGCTCGTTTACTTGGCCAACTTGCACAAAGCAATCCTCGACCTTCATTTAATTGTTTCATTATTTCAGGATCATAAGGGATTTTCCCAACAAAATTCAATTTTTCTTGTTGACAATAATTTTCAATTTCGTTGGTTATTTCTTCGTTAATGTCATATTTGTTTACACAAACAAAAATGATTGGATGAAATCCTCGCGCTGTTTGAATGACTCTTTTTAAATCGCTAAATCCAGATATTGTCGGTTCAGCCACCATTAAACAACCATCCACACCCGATAAACTTGCAATAACAGGGCAACCGATTCCCGGAGCACCATCAATCAATACTATACCTTTTTTTACATTGTTTATCAATTGTTTTTTTACTTCGGTAACTAATAAACCGGAATTACCACTACCCATATGAAGTGTTGCCGTCGAAAAAACTTGTTTCTCATTATTTTGTAATTGAAGTAAACCTACTTCACGATCTTCCATATGAATGGCTTGTACAGGGCAAATCCGCTCACATAAACCACATCCTTCACACCCAAATGGATCAACTTGATAGATGGGATTATGAGATATCGCTTTGTATGCACAGTTTTGTTCACACATTCCACAAGAAATACAAGCTTCACTATCAATCATTGCTACTTTCATCCCGAAAAAGGCCCTTCGGCTTTGCTCCTTCATATCTTGTTGCAATAAATGGAGGTTTGGAGCATCAACATCACAGTCCGCAAAACCCGAAGCTTGAAACAACTCAATTAGCGCATTGGTTACCGTTGTTTTCCCCGTACCACCTTTACCACTAAGAACGAGTAATTGTTTCATGATAAATCTCCTGTATTTGTTGCAAGTATTGGGTAAATAAAGCATGGTACTTTTCATCATGCTCAACTAATATTTTCCCCTGCGATAGCAAAGTCGCAATTGTCCGATCAAAAGGGATTGCTGGCAGCATCGGAATTTTGTTTTCATAACAAAAAGGTTCAATTAATGAAGAAGATGTTCCTTTATTAATCAAAACAGCATGGGGTTTATGAAACTGATGAATTAACTCATAAACCATTTTTAAATTATGGAAACCAAACAAACTATCTTCAGCAACCATTAAACAAAAATCGGCTTGTTTGACACACTCAATAACAGAACAACTTGCTCCAGGACAACAATCCATAATGATAACGTCTTCTTTTGAAAAAGATGCAAACATTTCATGAAGAATTGGGATCCCCGATGGATAATTGGGATTCATTACTCCTGAAACAATTGTATTGTTCTTTGTTTTTCCTTGCTCAATTACGCCAATCGGTTTTTCTTTGAAATCAATAGCTTGTTTTGGGCAAAGAATTTTACAACCACCACAGGAATGGCACATATTTTCT
This sequence comes from Bacilli bacterium, assembly GCA_050174575.1. Taxonomy (GTDB): domain Bacteria; phylum Bacillota_I; class Bacilli_A; order ML615J-28; family CAG-698; genus UBA2253. Next base: position 16,677 of record JBFXJT010000002.1, on the reverse strand, counting down.
AAAACAACGATGCGATCAACGATATAGATTAATGCATGGAAAGCACAAAAATCACTGCAAATTCGGCATCCATCACATTTTGACCGATCAATAACAGGAATCTTGACCGTTACGTCCTTTTTTTCTTCGGGTGTTACCTGAAAAAATAAATTGCCATTGGGTTCTTCAACATCACAATCCATATAACAGGAATCTTTTAAAACGGATGCTAAATTGACGGAAACAAATGTTTTCCCCGTTCCCCCTTTGCCACTAAGGACAGCAATTTTAATGGGATCCATGTCGACCAGGATGAATATTAGTTAGTGACACTAACTGATTATTTTTTAATAAGTTGATGTGCTCTTTGATTGTCCCTTTTTGCGCTTGATAAATAGCTATGTCAGCTAATTGTAAAAGTGACAAGGCATTTTCACCTATTTGATAGCTGATGATTGCATCAACATGTTGATCAAGCAAAATTTGCGAGGATTTTGTTCCCGCTCCCCCAACAGCATTCTCTGCAGTGTTCTTTACAAACACTATCGAATCATCTTCCGTACTTAAAATAGCAAAATATGGACTCCTTCCAAAGACAGAATAAACATTCCCTTCAATCGATTTATCAAAAACTGGTATAGCAACTTTCATTTTCTTCTCCTTTGCTTTTAAAAATGGACAATGTCTTGTCCATTTCGTGGAATTTTTCCACATTTATAAATAAAATTATTGCTCATAATTCTACTTTAAATTAACATTTTGATTAACTTCTAATACATTTTTAAGATAATTTGGATAATTGCTCGTTAATAAAATTTAATTCTTCTTCAAGCATTTTTTTACGAAACTCTAAATTTTCTTTTGTATTAGGTGGTTGAAAATAACTTAAACGTGAATAAAATGGGCGATATCCTCTTCTAAATGGATAATAATAATTCCATTGGCATCTTCCCATTCCCCAACCGGTCATTGGTCCCATTCCATATGGCCCCGTTTGATCTCCTCTTGGCATGGTCTTCACTCCTTTCTTCTTTTATTATACACCTTTATTGACATATGTCAATAACGATGATTCTATTGCCAAGAAAATTTATTAATAATGCATTTATCATAAAATAAAAAAGCATTGATTAAATAAAATCAATGCTTCATCTACCTATTTTTTTGTGGTTGCTAATTCTTCACGAATTTTTAACCCTAAATCCGGATAGTTCGTGACTAACGAACTAACCTTCATCTTTAAATATTTTCTAATCATATCTTGATCATTGACAGTCCATACAGAAACAGGTTTTTTAATGAATTGCATTCTTGCAACATAACAAAGTCGAAGAAGGCGGTAATATGGAGAAACATAATCTGCTCGACAACGCCACAAACGAAAAGCAGGAAACAATTCTGTTAACCTCGTCCATAAAACATGTTTTGGTTTTTCCTTCCCCAGTAAGAGTGCAGTAACAATCTGTTTATCATATTTTTTGACTGCTAAAAGAGCTTCATCTTCAAAAGAACGCATCATGAATTCATCATTATTTAAATGCTGATGAATCAAATCAATTAATTCTTTTTCATACCCTACTTCTTTTATTTCCACATCAACCATAATTTTTCCTTTTACAAGCACAAGTGCTTCTTTTAATAAAGGAAGATGGTACCCCAAGTTGTCAGTAATCGCCAATAAGTCAACATAATTTAAGTCTTTCACAAGATTGCCTTGAATATTATCATCATGAATAACGACCATCTGTTGGTCCTTCGTTTTTCTGACATCAAGCTCAATACAGTCTGCTTGTACTTCAATCGCTTTTGTAAAAGCTTCTAGTGTGTTTTCGTGTTCAACTAATCCAGAAGCTCCCCGGTGGGCAACAATTAGTTGTTTATGAAATCGCTTCATTCTTTAATAATCCCTAACTGTTTGCCGACCTTTTCAAAGGCTTTAATCGCAAAATCAAGATTTTCTTTTGTATGACTTGCTGATAACATAACTCGAAGTCGCCCTTGTCCAGATGGAACTGTTGGGAACACAATTCCAGAAACAAAGACACCTTCCGCAAGTAAACCGCGTGATAATTCCATTGTTAAGCTTTCTTTACCAACCATCACCGGTGTAATCGGTGTTTCGCTATGCCCTAAATCAAACCCTAAATTAGCTAAAGCTTGTTTAAAGTAACGGGCATTGTCCCAAAGTTTTTTTGTATATTCTTCGCTTTCCATTAGCATTTTAACGGATTCAATAGTTGCTCCAATTGCCGCTGGTGGTAGGGCAGTTGAAAATAATAATGTTCGTGCACGATGCAATAACCAATCCTTAACTATTTGTTTTGAAGCGACATAACCGCCAACAACACCAATTGCTTTGCTTAATGTTCCAATAATAAAATCAACCTGACCGTGCAAATGATAGTAATCAACCGTTCCGCGACCACTTTGGCCAAGTACACCACTTCCATGGGCATCATCAACATATGTTAGTGCTTGGTGTTTCTTTGCAAGTTCCACAATTTTTGGAAGGTTGGCAATATCGCCATCCATCGAAAAAACACCATCGGTAATTATTAAGACATTGCGATATTGTGCTCGTTTTTCTTTTAAAACACGTTCCAAATCAGCCATATCGTTATGACGATAAACTGCTCGATCAGCTTTCGACAATCTTACTCCATCGATAATGGAAGCATGATTTTTTTCATCACTAATAATCAAATCACCAGCATCGGTAATTGCGGGAATAGTCCCTAAATTGCAATTAAAGCCTGATTGAAAACAAGTGACAGCTTCTTCTCTTTTAAATTCGGCCAAGACTTCTTCTAATTTTTCTAACAAATCCTGATTGCCAACAATTGTTCGAACGCTTCCAGCTCCAGCACCATATTTATCAACAGCATCTTTAGCTGCTTGGATTACACGGGGATGATTAGCAAACCCTAAATAGTTATTGCTGGACAAGTTGATGATTTCTTTATTGTTGATATGGATAACATTGGCACAAGGGCCAGTATTTATTGGTAATTTGCGATAAACGCCCTGTGCTTTAAGTTCTGCAATTTTATCTTCTAAATATTGTAAGTTATTCATCGATACCATCCTCCGGATACAAAACAATTTTTCCACTATTGCCACTTCCCATAATTTCTGCAGCTTTATTTATATCTCTTAATGGGAATGTGTGAGTGATAATTTTATCTAAATGCAATAAATTCTTTTCTAATAAATCACGAACCTGATACCACGTTTCATAAATTCTTCGCCCCGTGACACCATAGATCCTCAACCCTTTAAAGACAACATCGGTTGCGAAATCAAGTTCAATTTTTTGTGATGGAATGCCTAGCATGCTCATGCCACCACCAGCTTTTATATATTTGAAAGCTTGTTCGATTGCTAGTTTATTCCCGCTGAATTCACCAACAACATCCGCTCCACGGCCGTTTGTTTCAGCTAAAACTCGTGCAACAACATCTTCACTTAAAGGATCAATGACAACATCTGCGCCAATTTCCTTGGCTAATTGTTGGCGATATGGTTTAACTTCAATGGCAATGACTTTTTTTGCTCCCAATGCCTTTGCAACATCCACGCCAAGTAAACCAATCGGACCACAGCCTAAAACAACAACATCCTTGTTTTTAATATCAAAATGAGCCATTGTATGCACAGCATTTCCTAGAGGTTCCTGAACTGACAAATGTAAAGGATCCATTTTAGGATTATTGATAAAGCAGTTTTGTTCAGGGATTTTCACATAGCGCGCAAAGCAACCATCAGTATCAACGCCGATTACTTTCGTGTTTTCACAAATATGTCCTTCTCCTCGTAAACAGAACTCACATTTATTGCAAATAATGTGGGTTTCCGCGCTAACATTATCACCAATTTTTACTTTTGTAACAGCACTTCCGATTTTCACGATTTCGCCACTGAATTCATGGCCAACAGTTAAAGGTAATTTTAAACGGTTTTGTGCCCAAGCATCATAAGCATAAATATGATAATCTGTGCCACAAAAAGAGGCAGTTAAGACTTTTACTAAAACTTCGTTAGGCAAAAGGGCCGTCGAAATTGTTTTTTTCACATAACTAAAACCTTTTTGCGGTTGGTCTTTCACAACCGCCATCATCGTGATTGTGTCAACATCATCGGATAATTTTGTCATATAAATTTTCCATCTCTTTCTTTTTGCTTTTTATTATAGCACCTAGATTATACCATAAATCTGCATAATGATAAATACAAAAATCGTTAAATTGCTGTCAAAAAATATATTCCCAATAAAAAATTCAGTTTATTCGTATTATAGTTGTAAAGGAAGGTGTACAAAGATTATGAAAAAAATATTCTTATTGATGCTTTTAGTTTTAAGTTTATTTGTCAGCGGATGTACGGTTGGCAATGATCAAGAAGCCGATGATTTGGGCTTAAAGACTGTTACTGGAGCAGAAGATTTAAACAATTTAATCAAAGCCACAAACGATAAAAGTGTTTTAGGTGGTTTTGGTGAACTTCGACCGACGGATGGCGCTATAGAAGATGCCATACCAGAAGTTGGAACAAATGATCAAGCCGATTACCAAAGTGATGATTATACAAAAACCAATGTTCAAGTAGAGGGCGTTGATGAAGGCGATACCATGAAAACTGATGGATCGCGTATTTATGTTATTCGTTGGGATCGTTTAGAAGTCATCAAACTTTTAGGAAACGGCGAAATGGAAATTATTCTTAATGAATCTATTTCTCCTACCTTAGATGATGATTATACTTCTTATACGTATTATTCTGAATTATATGTTACCGACAAGTATTTAGTCGTCACTGGTCAAAAAATAAGTTATCAATTCCGAGCTTTGGACTATGCTGTAGGCGATCCTGAAATCCCAAGTGATGAAACGGAAGATACTAACTCTGAAGATGATGATATTTCTGTTATAGAACCGTATCCAGTTTTTGCTTACACTTGTGTTAGTATCGTTGATATTTATGATATTAAGACTTTACAAAAAGTTGACAATTATCAAATCAGCGGAAACTTTCAAAGCACGCGTTTGATTGATAACAATTTGTACATGATTTCTAATTATTACCCTTCATACCATTTCTTGCAAACTGATGAATTCGATATTCGCCCTTGGTATGTTCATAATGGTGAAGCTGCATACTTCGATTATGAAGACATCAAGTATTTAGATGATTCCTTATATCAGTCGTTCACAACAATCACCCATATTGAATTGGATGATGAATTAACGATTAAAAACGACATCTTCTTGTCTTCGTCTTATTGGGGACAAATATACGCTTCACCAAATGCCATCTATTTTGCTGCTAATTATTATGAACAAAATATCTTTGGAACTTATGAACAGTTTGGTTTATTGGTATCGTTTATCATCGATGAGCAAACAAAAGATGTTTCCTATGGCGGTTCAGGCAAATTTGCCGGTTATGTCATCAATCAATATGCAATGGATGAACATAATGGTTTTATGCGCATAGTAACAACCGATGGTTGGGGCGATGCTCTTAAAAATAGGTTATATGTGTTTGAACGAAAATTAGTCGAAAATGCCTATGTTCTAGAAGTGGTCGGTTTACTTGATGAAGGTTTAGGAAAACCTGGTGAATCTGTTCAATCAGTCCGTTTTAATAAGGATTTCGCAACCGTCGTCACTTTCTTAAGAATTGATCCATTCTATACAATTGATTTAAGTGATCCGTATACTCCTAAAATCACTGGAGCGTTATCAGTCCCTGGTTTTAGCACTTACCAACATCCATGGGGAGAAAATTTGATTTTAGGTATTGGCTATAATACTGTTGATGGATTAACTACGGGGATGAAATTATCTTTGTATGATGTTGCTGATCCAACAACTCCAGTTGAAGTCGGTAATCCACTAGTATTAAGTAATGGTGAAAACCAGTGGTCTTACAGCGAAGCAACATGGAACCCTAAAGCGATTATGATTGATCAAACGCGTAATAGTTTCGGGTTTACTCTCCACCGTTCGGGTTGGGATGTAAACAATTACTATTATTCCAATGATTATGTCATCTTTGATGTTGTTCAAACAAGACCAACACCAATTCAAATCAAATATTCGTTTAGCCATTCTAAATATTATGAAGACTTCTATTATTTATATGATGTTTATTATTATTGGTACTTCGACTTCTCGATTCAACGTGCTTTCCGTGTAGATGATTATGTCTACTTAATTAGTAGAGAAATTGCAACTTCTCATAATTTATTAGATGACTTTGCCGTTACCGATGATATAATTTTCCAAGAATTTGTAGAAGATGAAACAATTACAAAACCTGAATAATGATTTATCGTAACCCGCTAATTGATTAGGAAAATGTAAAGTGTTATAATTAACTATAATCCACAAAAAGGAGAACGTTGATGGCTAATTATGACGCATATATCGAAGGTTTAAAGCAAAAAGACGAACAAACATTCGAATTTATTTATCAAGAAACAAAAGCGACCGTCTATGCCATTATCGTTGCCATTGTGAAAGACCGGGATGCAAGCCAAGACGTCATGCAAGATACTTATATTTGTATGCTTGAAAAAATAAATCAATATCAAATAGGAAGGAATTTCCTTAGTTGGCTGGCAGCGATTGCCCGCAATAAAGCGATTGACTATTATCGACGAAAGCAAAAAGAAACTTTAATCGATGTTCAAGAATCCGATCATTTGTTGCCAACAATCGAACCTAAGGGCGAAAGAAGCGCCATGGTTTCCGAAATGTTAGCACTTTTGTCCGACATTGAAAGACAGATTTTCTTGTTACATATTATGCAAAATCTACCCCATAAAGAAGTCGCTCGCATTGTAGATCTACCACTTGGGACAACTCTTTGGCATTATAATAAAGCTATTAAAAAAATTAAAAAAGTGAAAGGAAGTGAAGGCAATGAAAATAAATGACAAAATCCAACTAATTCGCGATGAATTAAACAACGAAATCGCTCCTATTAATACACCTCACATCTTAAAAACTGCCAATATCGAGCCTTTACTTCCTACTTCCATAAAACCACTTTGGAAACCATCTTGGCAATTTGCTTTAGTACCTGTTTTTATCATTGCGCTCATTATTCCGATGATGATTGCTTTAAACCCTGCTTTTCAAGATGACAGCAATCCTGAAGCAGACGAACCTTTGTATAATTCAACTGACGAAGTTTATGGATTTGTGGCAACCAGCGTCGTAGCAATGATATATAGCACCAGTGATGTCTTTTCCAGTGATAATTTGCTTGACCAGGAAAGCAGTGATTTATTAGTTTATGAAGAAATTGGTTTCCTTAATCGTTTTCTTTCTCCAATTGAAATGATGTTGTCTTATAATTACAATCACTTCTTCCGTCAACCAAGTGACAATCAAAACTTTACAAACAAAATCATTTATGATGGCGTCGGTTTGTTAGGTGAAGATATCTTTTATGAAATCTACTTCAATGAATCATTGGTTGCCAACAACCGTTTTGAAATTGAGTGTTATGTAAGATCAGATTTAGAAGTCTTCCATTTGGTGGGAAATAAAACAATTTATGAGCAAACCACAATTTTGGAAATGACTTATTATTTGACTGAAGACAGCACAAAAGACTTTGTTCGTGTTGCGAAAAATTTAAGTTTGGCTACCGATACATATGAATATAAAGTTGTGAAAGACGATTTATTAGTCAGTGAAAGCAAACTTTCTTTAGTTTATGGTGAAGAAATGTATGCAACATTAGAAAACATCTTAGAAACTGAACAAACAACAACTTTTAAAATTTATGCTTCCACAGAAAACAAATTTGAAATTGATTATACAATTGCTCCACCAACTGATTCAGAGACTAGTGGCAATCTTCCAACGGATGAAACACCCCTACCAATTATGGAATCCGGAACCATTGCGATTGATGTTGAAGAAGGTGCTTCATCATTCTTCATTTCTTCAGATAATTACAATGATGTCGTCATCATTGATAATCCAAGTTAAAAAAGTGCTTAAAAAAGCACTCTTTTTATTTGATTATTTAATTAATTTCAATTCAAAGCATCTTGAATAGAGTTTGAGCTTACAAGACTTTAAAGCTTTTTAAAAAGAATAGTTATGTTTTGTTTTAACATATAAAATTAAAGCATATTTTTTTAGTTCCAAATTTTTAATTAAAATTATAATGTTTTCGCTAAAAATAAAAATACTGAAAACTTAAAAATCAATTAAGTAATTTGCTTTTTACTATTGATTTTTTTATAACAAAAAACCTATTTTTTAAACAAAAAAGGTTTGATTATAAACCTTAGTATGTATGTACAACAAACCAAGTTTGTTTTAGTTCTGGACTATTGTTTTTGTGTGTGTTAGAAAAGACCATTTAATACAATTTGTATATCACATTATTTTAGTATTTTAGTCTTTTTTTAGTAATTTTGATTTTAGTAGTTACACCCAATTGAGTTCAGATCTCATCATGAGTGCCATAAGACAAAAAATAACAAGTATTTTCAGTGGTTTATAAAAGAAAGTATCCCAACATCCTTTAACATACCTTTTATAGCCCAATTTCAACTACTCAATTTGCTTTAGAGCATCTTCGAATTGCTGTGAACTCATTATATATAAATCTCCAGCGGTTCTAGTTAATGCGACATAAAGTTTATTTTTCGTTATTCCATCTTTCATTATGAAATCATCTTTGAAAAAGTTTTTAGACAAATCTTTAGTTAAGACTACACAAATTGCAGGATATGTATCACCTTTTGAATAACTCCAGTTGATTGCATTAAATGGGTATTTTTTTGCATTTTCCCAAACTAACTTTGTTATTTGATTATTTTTAAGTATTCTAATAGAATGCTCTACAGATTCAATATATTTTATCTCACCAACATTGGTGCAATCTTCATGTGTATTCAAATCTACACCAGTTTTTTTAGAAACATAATTCGATACAGCCGAAGGACATCTCCTGGATTTGGGTAAAGTCGTAATATCAACATTCAATTTCAAATCGGATAGATACTTTAAATATTTTTCTTCAGTTTTATATTTATCAAATGGTCTTCCTGAATTATTAGTGCCGCTAACAGAATGTTGATAGAAATCACCCACAAGCGTCATATTATACATACCCTTAATTATTTTTTCAAGCAAATCCCAATCATAATTCCGGAAATCTTGAACTTCATCAATGTAAATACAATCATAAAATTTATTCAAATAATCAAAAGCATTTGTTAATAAATTATTCGATTTGCTATTAGCATAGAGAGGTAGTTCACTCATTCTACTTACATATACTAGATTCATGTTTTTTGTATAATAGTGACAAATTTTGTCTTTTGATATATATTTATTATTAGCTTTCCCATTAATGCTTTGAGGTTCAGGTTGATAGTTGATTTCAACACCTTGACTTGTAAAATTCGGCATTTTGAAAAAATCTGAATAAATCAATTCATATGGTCTTATAAATGTGTGATACACAAAACTATGAAAAGTCATTACAACAGTTTTGCTAGGAATAAGACCGTTGTTAGAATCTTTTAGTTCGCGATGTATATTGCTTATATTTTGATTAGTGAACGCTAAAATCAGGTTTCTTTGATTGACATCAATTGTTTTGCAAATATGAAATGTTTTACCTGATCCAGCTTTCGCAAGTATTATTTTCTTATCCATTCAAATAAATCCTTAAGATATTGAGGAATCACGAAATTATTATTTGATTCTACCATTTTTAGTGCAAAATCAACCTTATGGGTGAGCATGAAAGCTAGATATTTATCATCTAATTCTTTGCCATTTACTAAGTACTTCGCTTTACTATCTAGAGTAATAAGTTGTTCAATTGTTTTATCAGAATCTTTAAGTGTTATTTCCCAAGTATATTGATTGCTATCATCTGGTGTAAATACTTTGATTAATTCATTTTTTGAGTTAAACTCTTTTACCTCTATTATTTTTGAGATATCCCCATCATTATCGGTTATTACTGCAACTTTTTTATTGAGTGTTTTTGCAACTTCTATATATCGTTTATATGATAATCCATTGCATGAAATGACATCAATTCCATCATCTTCAACAGTGAAATTTGTATTACTCTTAAAAAAATACGGTATTAACAATAATTCTGTAGGACCTTCAACTAATATTACTTTGCTAGCTAGAATGAATCTTAAGAGATTACTGTTTTCAAGTTTTTTAAAGTAGTCTGATGTTTTGTCAAAGGACTTGCCCGTATCTAGACTTTTCAAATTATTTTTCGGACTGTTAGATATCCATATGACATTATCTAGATTAAGTCCTGTAACTATAAGATTATTATGTGTTGTGACAATCAATTGCTTGTTGATGCAAAAGGATTCTATATCACTTAATAGTTTTCTTAAGTTACCATGAGACAAATTATTTTCCGGCTCTTCAATCGCTATTACATCGTTATCTTGTTTATTGTCTAGTGATAATCTCGTTTTAATTAGTTTCTCTTCACCTTTACCTTTATTTTCTATTAGAACATTATCATCTTTAATTCCTATAATGTTTTCTAGTAAAAGTTTTTTATGATTAAGGGTGAATTTTTTATTTAATTCTAAATCCGCCAATTTTAACCTGTCGAAGCCAGAATCAAGTTCTGAGCGAAAATTAGTTTTAATTCTACTTAAATCTTCTTCATACTTTTTTAAAAACAACCGCTTCGAATAAAAGTCAATTGAATTAAATGTTGAGTTGTTCGATGCATCTATGGGCACAAACCTTAGTGCTTTTTTCATTTTATTGTAAGGCTCATTTTTAAATGTTCGCCATGATAAAGAATAATACTCGAAAGGTATAATCTTTTCATTAATCAATGATGTTACTTCACCTTCCAAATCTTTGTCAATTGCAGATTGAAACCAAATACCATATTTTGAAGTTTTTTTGTCAGATTGAAACCAGTTCAACCCATAATACTCACTACTATAACGATCGCTACTATCCAAATCAAGTTCTACAATTATATCGATTTTTGGTAAATTCTCAAACAGTGGTTTATTCAAAAATTTACTTATGTTGTTTTTATTAAATAGTTCATTAAGTATATATTTGTCAGTGCTTTCATATATTTTATTTATCACTAAATCTAGTGACTCGATTAAAGTGCTTTTCCCACTTTGATTTTCACCTACAAGAATATTGGTTTTCTCATTAAATTCTATTTCAAAATCTTCGAACTTCTTAAATCCTATTATTCTAAGTTTCTTAATATATCCCATAATTGTTACCCCTTCGTTAATATATAAAGAGCAAAGATAAAGTATCCTTTTTAATAAATTAATACATTTTTAGAAAAAATTATCTATTCTCTATTTTGCGTTACTAAAAATTACATATGATCTTTTAGTTATCATCAGCAATAATAACAATGATTCTAATGAGAACCAAATTACTATGTTGCTAATTAGTTTTATATATAGAGTCTTTTCTGGCATTGAAATATATATTATAAGTAAGACTGCTGAAAGAATTGCTAAAAGCATAGCACTAACAATGGAAGTGAACGTTTCGCTAACAAGTTGCTTTTCTAATTTATTAGATGAATTTGCTTTACCAACAAGTACAGAGATAAAACCAAATAAAACTGTGAAAATTATTGAAAAGACGGTTACAAGAAGATTAGCCACTTCTTCTGAGAATGTGAAATTAAACCCTAAAACAATAATTAAAGAGATAAATATTGGGGAAAGTATGAAAGTAAACATATCGTGTAACGATATTTTTTGTACAGATACTTTTGGATTATATTTAATAAATACTTTCATCTGCTGTTTAATCAAATTAAAAAGTCTAATCTTGGGATTGAAAAACATCACAAAGAGTAGTAAGAACATTATTACTATGAGTATAATTTGATACCATTCCATAATCTATTCCTCCAATAAAGCATGAATGTACTTATCTGCACACTTTTTTTTAAGCTGTTTCGAAAGAATGAGTGTCAGTCAAGTTCTTTAACTCTTCTGTTATATCATAACCACCAAACAAATTTTCAAAATCATCCCATTTGACAACTTTACTTGTTGAGCCCAATTTAACAGTTATACTTGCATCATTATATTCATCTGATGTTTCTTTTTGGATAGCTTTGAATGCACTTTCCTTAGTAAGTTTTTTTAATCTCCAATTTTGAAGAGTTTCTCTAACAATATTATTATCTTTAGCACGTAAATCAAGTGTTAACTCTTTAACAGTCATTACTCTGGTTTTTCTTTTCCCACTAACATGATCTGCAATATCTTCAGAACTAATATCTTTTTCAAATTTTAATTTAATACTTTTGGGAAAAACATCAGTGTTGTTATTTGATTTGGATACTGAAGGTTTCCAATCTAGCATCATTTTCAATCCTTTTGATTTTAATATTTCATTTGCTGCTTCGAGAAAGACTGTTTTGCATCCTGAACCTCCAAATCTATGGAAAACAGCAAAAAAACTATTCTCTATTTGATAAATGAGAATATTATGTGCATATGTTGATGCCCATTTTTCGTTAAAAATATACTCTTTTCCATTTGAATTCTCAACATTAACAATTTTTTTTTGGAATTCCTCTCTTGCCTGCATTTGGTCTTAAATAATATCTAGTAGTCAAATCTACTTTTTCAATTTCTTCAATGCCTGTGAAAACTAGTATTTTTCCACTACTTTTCGCAATGCTTTTGTCTTTTATTCCTTCTACAAAGTCAGCAAAAAAATGCTCTAAATCATAATTTGGTTCTTCTTTATTTTTTATTTGCTCTTTTAATCCCTCTTTTAGTGGATTATTTCTTTCGAGATATTTGAATCTTAAATCGTATGCAGTTATAGTATGCACATTATTTGCCACATTCTTCACCCCCAAATATTGCTGTGTTTTTTTATTAATATTATTTCATGTATAAATATCGATTCTTTATATATTTAAAAAATGACATTCCAAAGATGAAATGCGCGAAGTTTATTATTTATTTAGTAAAATATTTAAAATCAAACTAATGACTTATGGCATAATTTAATTGAAAAGGAGTGATGTCTCATGAATCAGGAACAAATAATCAATAAAGCACTGAATTACTACAAAAATGGACAAAATGTTTTCTCATCAGATTTAAGAGAAGCAATCGACAATTTACCACACCATAATAGAATCCACACAATTATCCATGTTATAAAGAAAATCAATGTAGATGCTAAGAAGTACATACTTTTAGGTAAGTTAAATGAGACTTTTGATTGGATAACTAAAGATGAAATTGATCTAATCAAATCTAAAGTTGGTGCCATAGGACTAACAATAAACACGCATTTTAAGGGCTTTGTAAAGGAAAGTGTCCCAAAGTCCATTAACATACCTTTTATAGCACACCGTGGAAAACTGTAGGACACGAAAGGAAAAGTGTTCTTTTGTCCATTAACATACTCTTTGTAGGACATGGTTAGAAAGTATAGTACAAATTATTAATTTGCACCTTTGCTTGGATTGCAGTGAGAACACAAAAACTGGGCATTAACCAGTTCTGTCCTTCCTCCCAATTTATGTGGTACTATATGATCAATATGCATAACTTTATGTTCGAACAATTTACCACATTTTGGGCATCTAATTTTACCATTCTCAGTTTTGCGCTTTGCATCATAAATTTTATATAACTCATTTCTATCTGTTTGAGTAAAGTTCCTTTTTGGGTCTAATTCAACGAATCCACACTCTAAACCAAAAATATTCCTTATCACAATTTTTAAGTCGTTACCAGAAATTTTAGTGTAAACATTTTCTAAATAAAATTCTTTCAGGTCCCTAATGACCTCTAACTTTTTAATAGTGTAGTTTTTATACTTATGCTTGTCATCTAGAATTTCTCTAACAATTTCATAGTATATTGAGATGTTTTTAGGCTCTGGCAGTTTACTACATTCTGTTAATATGCTTTTGACTTCTTTATTATAAAAAAGTTGTCCACTTTCTTCACGATGTAATTCGACATAGTTCTTGATGCTACTTTCATTTACTAGGTGGATTGATAGTAATTTGTAACAACCTCCATATCTAGCTTTTGCCGGAACACTTTTGTCCCTAAAGCCAAATTCATTTTGAATTTCAACATTTAGAGGGTTTTGAACTTCCTGTTTAAATGTATTTAGAAAATTCCCATAGTATGAACCCTGTAACAATTCCCATTTGTTTAAACCTTCTGCTGTAGTGTTTAGAATTTCGAACAACTCATGTTTGTAATGTTCTTCTTCTTTTGTTCCACTCATAATGATAAAAGGAATCATATAATTTTTAACTTTCTTCTTATCGTCTTCACTTATTTCAGAATAGTACTTCTTAGAATTACCAATATAGTTAATTTGAAGATTACCACTTAAAAACAAAAAAATACTAGTAAGTCTTTGTTTGCCGTCAATCACATCATAGGTATTGTCATCAATATTCTTCCACAGAACAATTGAAGGTATAGCGAAGTCTTTAATAATACTTTCTATAACAGCTGCTTGTTTCTCTGCAGAATATATAACCCCTCTTTGATATTCTATATTAACTTTTATTATGGTATCAGGTGCTGTTTCAAGTGTTGCAGGATTCAATTTAATCAACTTAGTAATATCTTCAACAGAATAACTAATCAATTCGCGTTTCATTCTTTAATTCCTCCCTTTCCTTGCTTAGCGGTTTTATTACCCCTTGATTTATATAGTTTAGGATTCCAAATGTCATCAGGATTTTTAACTTTCAGTTCTGTCTTTACAAACTCAACCACATCTTCGTAACTAAAATATACTCTATCTTTAATTAGTTCTTTATTTTTTAGAATAACTTTAGCAAATGGTTGTTTATACGGATGAATTAGATCTTTAGTTGTTATTAGGACACTCGATACATCAAAACTATGAGTTGTCTTGGGTGTGTCAGCATATTTGAGATAATCTTTGAATGTCCAATACGATCTATTTATCCAACCTGGTAAAGCTTGGAATTGCTCTTTTCCAACTCCTAAACCCACTATTTCAAACTGATCCAGATGTAAATCTTTTAACATTGTAGCCGGCACAGCAAATTCACCTGCATAATCATACGGTATGTCATTAACACCTTGAACATTAATTGCTTTATAGTTCCAAAAAGGCATATATTCATCAGGATGATGTTTCCAACTTTTCGATAAGACCCGTTTTGGTTTGTGCTTTTTAACATCAAAATTGGTAAGCCAAACTGAAGGTAAATATTGTGGAACAAAATTTCCATTAGTATCTTCATATTTACTTGGTTCTGTATACCCACACCAAAAATCAAGATTTTTAAAATGTGGAAATGTAAACGTATTTGTCAATATTGAAAGAGGTGCTAAAAAAATAAATTGGCCTCCTTTTTTTTCAAAATCAATTATCTTGTTAATCCATTCATTCATTTGGGAAAAAGGAGGATTTGTAATTATGATATCGAATTGCTCAAATGGTGCATCTTGGAATCGCAAACCCATTCCTGTTAAAGCATCATATCCACTTATAAAAATATCTTTAATTCCAAAGTCACTCTTATGCTCTGTTAAATATGCAACAAATTGGCAGTTTCGTGGTGTGTTTTTTTTATCTTCCTCAGTAAAAAGTTCTGGCATTACCTTGTAGATAGTTACTTCATCATTAAATTCTAGAAATCCATCCACAGATTTGATATTTTTAATTTCTTTCTTCAAGTAAGGTAAAGTAGCATCATAGTCACAGGGTAGATAAATTGTCTTGCCCTTAAACTCGCCATCATACCCATACCATTTCAGTTCGTTAATTATTGATTCGGCTGGTGTGTAAAACTCGTCGTTTATTCCTTTACTATTTTTGCTCATTATGTCTCCCCTTTTGATTTACAATTAATCATTTATGCTATTTTACCGTTTTTTAAACCGAAAATATACTCTTATTCCAAGAACAGAATTCTTAGTTTATATTCACAGCCTTTGGTAATAATTCATTAATACTTCCTGTTCGGAACCACATTACCCCTATCTATGAAAGTATTTTTGAAGATCATATTCACATCACCTCTTAAGAAAAAGACCAATCATCTTTCGATAAATGGTCTTGAATTCTTCTATTTCTATTGCCAATCACTATTGTGTACGCCATCTTTCATATGCCCTTTATAGGACACCGTGGGAAATTATAGCTCATTAGCAATTAAAGATTAATTTGGTGCGTTAGATGAGATTTGAACTTGCAAGTTTGTTTAAGCACTTCAATAAAATCATTCAGACCAGTTTTATAAATATATATTAATTATAACACATTAATTGCAAGAAATCTATTTATTTAATTATAAGAAAAAAAATTGTGTTGAAATTTGAATTTTTTTAATATTTAGCGCCTTTGTTAAGTATCTATATGAAGAAAGATTATGTTAATTTCTATAATAATGAGCGACCTTCTTATGCTTTAAAATATAAAACCCCAGTTCAATTTAAATTGAACTGGAGTATTTGAAGGTTGATACATGTCTACTTTATCTTGACTAGTGCATATGTATCAAGGCCATTATTCATTTTATGGAGCAGGTGACGGGAATCGAACCCGCATGGTCAGCTTGGAAGGCTGAAGTTCTACCATTGAACTACACCTGCAAAAAAATGGTCGGGAAAACAGGATTCGAACCTGCGACATCTTGGTCCCAAAC
>JBFXJT010000001.1:0-119423 GCA_050174575.1 Bacilli bacterium | reverse complement strand
GAAGCTTCTATTTAGAAGCTTTTTTTCTTGAATGAAAGGCTAAAAAGGAGTATAATGAATTGTATTCGGGTAATCGAGCAAATCATTTTGATTTGTTAGGAAAGTCCTTGCTAGCACATGCTGAAATGCTGTAGTGTTTATGCCTAACGAATTCATAAGTTAGGACGCTTTGGAAAGCGATGGCAAAAACAAAAACCTGTTAAATGGTGCGTTTTTATAAAGTGCCACAGTGACGATGCCACTTAGAAATAAGTGGAGTGGAACGGGTAAACCCCATAAGCTAGAAACCCAAATTTTGGTAGGGGAATCTTGATGATGGAATCAAACGGATTCAAGACTGCGAAAGCAGAGATAAATGATTACCACTTCGAAAGAAGAACAGAACAAGGCTTACAGAATACATTCCTTTTAAATTTAAAATTATTACATCCTAGTAAAGGTGAAAAATGTTTAATAGTTGTGAATACATTATTAGCGCCGTTTCAAAAGAGCAATATCCCAATACAAATCATCTTCCAGAGTTTGTTTTTTTAGGAAGATCTAATGTTGGGAAAAGCAGTTTTATCAATGCTCTTACTAATCAAAAAAAACTTGCATACACTTCACAAGTTCCAGGTAAAACAAAAACCATGAATTTCTTTTTGATAAACAAAAAGTTTTTTTTAGTTGATGCCCCCGGTTATGGTTATGTGAAACAAGGCCGTGAAAAAATTACCACTTTTGGTTCATTAATTGACCAATATTTAATTAATAACATAAATTTAATAAGGGCTTTCCTGCTTATTGATACCAAAATAGGACCGACGGAAGATGACCTTTTAATGCTGAATTATTTACGTTATTTAAATATTCCATTTACAATTGTTTCAACTAAAGCTGATAAAATTGGAACTACCCTGCTATATCGTCATTTAAAATATATTTATGAAAAAATGAACATAACTGAAAGCGAACTAGTTGTAACTTCCTCGGAAAAAAGAGAAGGCTTTGAAAGAATATATCAATTATTAAAATAGGTGAATTATGAAAAAAGAAGAAACTGTTTCTCAAAATTATCTTTATCAAGGAAAAGTGCTCAATTTACGAATTGATGATGTCCGTTTACCCAGTGGCGATTTAGGACATCGAGAAGTAATCGAACATCATGGTGGTGTTTGTGGATTAGTTGTTTCGAACGATTACCAAATATTGTTCGTTAAACAATACCGAATTGCTTTTGATGATTTTGTTTTAGAATTGCCCGCAGGTAAAATTGAAGAAGGCGAGACGCCAGATATGACAATTATTCGTGAGTTGGAAGAAGAAATAGGTGCAAAAGTCCGATCAATTCAAAAGGCAGGTGTCATATTTCCATCTCCAGGTTATACAAGTGAAAAAATATACCTTTATTTTACAAAGGATTTTGAGCTAACAATGAATCATTTAGATAAGGATGAATTTTTAGAAGTTATTCCAATTGACATTAATACCGTTTATAAAATGGTTGACAATAATGAAATTTGTGATGCGAAAACACTAGTATTATTATCAAAATATCGAAATGAGTTAATTAATTTACAAAAATAGGAGAGAAAATGAAGATTTTAGCAAAACATGCTCAAGGTAAAATTTTAAAAGGTGATGCTTTCCAAATTTCTACAGCTGCAAAAAATGCCAAAAAAAATGATCCATCAGTTATTGATTGTACACTTGGTATTTATTTGAATGAAGAACACGAATTTAAAACATTTCCAACAGTAAAAAAATATTTACATAATTTGCCAGATGATTTAGTCTTTGATTATTCAACGAGTGATGGTGGTCTTGAATTTGCTGATGCTGTTATTAATTGGGTTCTTGGTAGTGAAAGACAAACTTTAGAAAAAACCGCTTTAATTAAAGCTATTCCAACTCCAGGTGGAACGGGAGCTTTAAATAGTTTAGTTGCGAACAGTTTAGATGAAGGAGAAACACTTTTGTTCCCAAATTTATCATGGGGACCTTATACTGGAATTGCCCAAAATCGTAATTTAAAGATTGAAAAATACTCATTTTTTAAAAATAATAAATTTAATTTAAATGGTTTTATGGAATCAGCTGACAAAATAATCGAACGAGAAGGCAAGTTAGTTACCATTATTAATGATCCGTGCAATAATCCCACGGGATATACACTCAATAGCGAAGAGTTACAAACAATCATCAATTATATTAATTTTAAAAATGTTCCAACATTATTGATTTATGATGCCGCATATTTAGATTTCGCATATGAAAGCCGTTTAACGATCCGCCAAAGATTTGGTTTACTCGAACGACTAGATGCTAATACTGTCGTCGGAATAGCTTTTAGCGCATCAAAATCATTTGCAGCTTATGGACAAAGATTAGGAGCACAAATTTTAATTGGTAAGGACCAAGAGATGGTCAATGATTTGTACAATGCCGCAAATTTTACAGCACGTAATAATTGGTCAAATTGTAATAAAGGATTAATTAATTTAATTATTGGCATGAACAAGGATAAAGAATTAAAAGAAGCTTATTTAAAAGAATTGAATGGTGTTGTTGGGACAATAAAAAAACGTTCACAATTGTTCCTTGAACAAGCAAAAGCCATTAATTTAATTACCTTCCCATATCATGGTGGTTTTTTTGTAACAATCCCATGTAAAGATCGTGATTTAGCGTTGGAACTTTTAAAAAATAATGCTAAATTATATTTGTTACCATTTGAGAGTTCAGTTCGTGTTGCTCTTTGTTCAGTAGCTCTTAATGATGTTGATGGGTTAGCTTTAAGAATAAAACAGGCTATCGGTCATTTGCAAGAATAATCTAAATATATTTTAATTGACATTTAGATTAAAAAAGAGTATAATAATTAAAGATTATTAGGTGTTTTTATGAAATGGTCTTTACAACAACTTCACAAATTTTTGGACCGACCTTTTTACTTTGAGACAACTTATGATTTTTCTTTAGAAATTAGTAATTTTGAATATGTCTTAGCGATTTCCGAGATTAAGGTCAATGGAAAAGGTCAACATTTGTTTGACGACCGCTTTTCTTTTGAACTTCATATTGTTGGCAATATGACATTAGAAGATTCAAGAACACTTGAGCCAGTTATTTACCCCATTGATTATACAATTACTGAGGTATTTGATACGCAAATGTATGACGATGATTCTCGCCTTATCGAAAAAAATACTATTGACCTAAGGCCAATTGTATGGGAAGATATTTATTTAGAAAAGCCTATTCGTGTTGTAAAAGAAGAAATCCTTAATAATCAAAACTAAAAAGAGGTGAAAAGAAGAAATGGCAATTGTCCCTCAGAGAAGAATTTCCAAAACTAGAAAACGCCTTCGTCGCACACATTTTAAATTAGAGTTACCAGGAATGATGGTTTGCCCTAATTGTGGGGAAATGAAATTAGCTCACACCGTTTGTAAAGAATGTGGTTACTATGATGGAAAGCTTGTAAAAGAGATTAAAGTTAAAGAAACGGCAGAAAAAGAAGAAGCTGTTGAAGCAAAAGCTGAAGCAAAACCAAAAGCTGTCCGTAAAGAAACAAAGGCCTTAAAAGAGGCCAAAAAAGGCGCTGGGAAAGTTACTAAAGAAACAAAGTCTGAAGTAAAGTCCACCGTTAAAGCAGTCAAAAAACCTGAAGGAAAGTAAAAATCAATTCATTCTAAATTTTTACTTTATAAAAAGCACTCAAAAATGAGTGCTTTTTTATTATTTTAAAAATATTTTGTAAAAAGGTATTGCATTAAAAAATAAGCTATGTTATCATATTTGTGGGACTAAGTGGGTAAAAGTGGAGGCATATATGTTTATTGGTGAATTCCATTTAAATATTGATGAAAAAGGCCGAATATTTATTCCAAGCGAATTACGAAAAGATTTAGGAGTTGAAGTAGTTGTCGCTAGAGGAATTGAGTCGTGTTTGTATGTTTACCCGCTTGATGGATGGAAAGTCATCGTTGAAAAACTGTCTTCCCTTTCATTTACCAAGAAAAATAACCGTGAATTTAATCGTTTGTTTTTATCAGGAGCATATCAAAAAGAAGTTGACAACAAGGGTAGAATAAACCTTGATCAAATATTAATCAATTATTCTCATTTACAAAAAGAGTGCGTTATCATTGGTGTTGGCTCTCGAATAGAAATTTGGGATAAACAAGAATGGCTAAAGTACTATTTAGATCGCCAGTCAGTAATTGACTCAATCAGCGAAGAAATCGAGCTTGATATCTAATGGAAATTCAAAAGCACATTCCCGTTTTGTTAAATGAAACAATTGAAGGATTGAATATTAAAGAAAATGGAATATATGTTGATTGTACTATGGGAGGGGCTGGACATTCAGCAGAGATTTTAAGGAGATTATCTAAAAATGGACATTTATATTGCTTTGATCAAGATGATTATGCTATTTTTCGCGGCCAAGCTCGGCTTTTGGAAATAGGCCAAAATTTTACTGTTATCCCCGATAACTTTACTAACTTAAAAGAAGACTTAAAAAACATTGAAATTAATGAAGTTGATGGTATTTTATATGATTTAGGGGTTTCTTCATTTCAATTCGATGTTGGTGAAAGAGGTTTTAGTTATAATTTTGATTCTCGATTAGATATGCGAATGAATCAAAAGCAGGATTTAACTGCTTATGATATCATCAATTATTATAGCCTTGAAGAATTGAAAACGATATTCTTTGAATATGGGGAAGAACGTTTTGCTTCAGGGATTGCCAAAAAAATAATCCAAGCGCGAGAAAAAAATCATATTGAAACAACATTTGAATTAGTTGAAATAATTAAGAGAGGAATTCCTGCTTTTGCTCGTAGAACGGGAGGACATCCTGCAAAACAAGTGTTTCAAGCTTTACGAATTGCAGTCAATGATGAACTCAATGTTTTTGAAAAAAGTTTAAGCGATGCCATTTCATTATTAAAATCGGGTGGAAGAATTGCTGTCATTACATTTCATTCATTAGAAGATCGTATTTGTAAAAACATATTTCGAAGACATGTTGAATCCCAAGTTCCTAGCAAATTACCAATAAGAGCTAGTGAAATCAAGCAACTTTATCGACTTGTAAATAATAAAGTAATTACGCCATCTGAAAACGAATTACAATCAAATCATCGCGCTCATAGCGCAAAATTACGAATTTTAGAAAAAATATAGGAGGTATAAAATGAGCAATTTTCGACCTTTACCAAAACCAGTTTGCCCACGTCCAACCAAATAATGAACCAAGCTTTTCAAACACATGCAAAAAAGAAGGACCTTTTTCCTTTATTTTGCATGTGTTTTTTGTTTATACGAAAATACTTAACAAAAAAACCATTTTATGATAAAATATTTATGTCATAAATTGAACGAGGAATAAACATGCAAATAATCTACGGAGGTTCTTTTAATCCACCAACCATTGCCCATGTTCAAATAGCCAAGTTTTTGTTAATGAAGTTTCCTGAAGCAGAATTTATTTTTTTACCTACAAATAATTTTTATATCAAAGATAGCTTAAAAGATTTTAAGCTTCGGGTGCAAATGCTGGAAATAATTTGTAATAAATTAGATAATCGTCCCCAAATAAGTGATTTTGAATTAAAATTAGATCGCTTTTATGGTACTGATTATACTCTAAATCACTTTCCTAATGCTTTTTTTGTAATAGGAGCTGATAATTTATTAACTATTTCAAATTGGCTCAACTTCCCCAATGTTGTTATAAATCATCAATATATTGTTATTCCTCGCAATAACCTTAATACCGATGAAATTATGAACAATGACCCTATTTTAAACAAGTATCGTCACCATTTTATGGTACTAAATGATTTTCACGAAATCTATGTTTCTTCTAGTGATTATCGTAAAACGAAAAATAATGATTTATTAATTCCCGAAATCGCAAATTTTATTAAAGAAAACCACTTATATAAGGAGTAAGAAATGTATTCACAAGGATTTTTAAAAGTCGCAGCAGCTTGTCCGACCGCTCGTGTTGGTGATGTAATGTTCAATGTAAAACAAATGTTAACGATGTTAGAAGAAGCAGCAATTAAAGACCCTGCAATAATTTGTTTTCCAGAATTATGTATTTCTGGATACTCAGTGGGCGATTTAGTTTTTCAAAAATATTTATATGATGATACTTTAAAAGCAATCAAATATTTGCTAGAACACAATCCTTTTGAAGGTGTTGTTATTTTCGGATCTTTTATCGTCATTAATGATACCATTTATAATTGTGGGTTTATTGCCCAAAAAAATCGTATTTTAGGTATCGTTCCTAAAAATTTTCTGCCACATACAAATGAATTTTATGAAGCTCGCTGGTTCGCTTCTGGATCCAATGTCAGTAAAGATATCAGAAATGTTGAATTCCTTGGTGAACAAATACCTTTTGGGAAAATAATTTTTGAAAATGACTCTAAAGAAGTAAGTTTTGGGGCAGAAATCTGTGCTGATATGTGGGCACCTATTTCCCCAAATGAACGTTTATATGGAAATGGTGCGATTATCGTTTTTAATGCCAGTGCTTCGCCTGCTCATGTAGGGAAAAGATATAAGCGTCAAATATTGACACAAAGCATAAGTTTGAAATTTAATGGAGCTTATGTTTATGTTTCTAATAACGCGAGTGAATCTAGCAGTGAAGCAGTTTTTAGTAGTCATAAATTAATCGCTGAAAATGGTCTCATTGTTGCTGAAGACGATGATATTTCACTTCACAGCAGCGTAATTTATGGAGATATCAATATTTTAAAACTGCATTATTTGCGTCGCAATAATTGCTATTTCAAAAGCATTCAAGATTCTGTACGGGATACTTCTATTAGTTTTGTTCCGTTTAATTTGAAAAAATCAGAAACTTTTGTTTTTGAAAAAGACATAGAAAAATACCCATTTGTTCCAAAACATATCGATGACTTTGAAGATATAATAAATATTCAAGCTGCAAGTGTCATCAAAAGACTGGATTATATAGGCATTAAAAAGACGGTTGTTGGGATCAGTGGCGGTTTAGACTCGACATTAGCGTTATTATCTCTATGCTATGCTTATGATCGCTATCGTCTAAATCGTGAAGACATCATTGCTGTTCGAATGCCTTCAATTGAAAACAGCATGTCAACAAATCAAAATGCCCAAGATCTGATTGAAAAATTGAAAGTAACCTCTATTGTTATTCCTATTCAAGAAGACGTCAATCGCCAAATGGAAATTATTGGACATAATTTGGATAATAAGGACGTAACCTATGAAAATATTCAAGCCAGATTCCGTACTTATACTTTAATGAATCTTGCTAATCTTCATAAAGCAATCGTCATCGGGACTTCCGATATGAGTGAAGTTGCTTTAGGGTGGTCAACATTTAATGGTGATCAGATGGCAATGTATGGGATTAATGCGGGAATTACAAAGACAGCAGTTGTGGAAACAGTTCGGTTTTATAAAACAATCTACCCTGAAGTAAGAAAAATTCTAGATCAAATTATTGATACTCCGATTTCTCCAGAATTAAGAAGCAGCGACCAAAAAACGGAAGACCTAATTGGAAAATTTGCTATAAATGATTTTATTTTATACCATTTTCTTGTCGATGGTGATGATGCAAAGCGAATTGCCTTTTTGCTATCTCAGGCTTATCAAATTGATTTTAATGAAGCTTCTTTGGCGGTTGACAATTTTAATAAACGGTTTTATTCACAGCAATTTAAACGTTTGACAATGCCGGAAGGGGCGAAGGTCTTAGGGATTTCTTTATCACCAAGAACAGAATTAAAATTAAATGGAGATATTTACCGAATCAAGATGGAAGACTAATTTTTCCATAAATGATATTGACATTTTATTGTAGAAGTTATATAATCTATCAAACAAACGAAGAAGAGGAAGAGTAAAAGTCAGCTATTGATCAAGAGAAGGACGGGTGGTGAAAAGTCCAATCAAGCAACTTTGAATGTCGCCTTGGAGTCGATTAGATGAAATTTAAGTAGTTTAATCCGTTTTCCTGCGTTAAAGGGTAATGAGAGCAACACTATGTGTTGAAATAAGGTGGTACCACGGTTAATTCGTCCTTAAGTTTTAAACTTAGGGACTTTTTTTTGAAATGGAGTGTTTATTATGAAATTAAAAGATTTACCAATTAAGTATGATTTTAAAATGGTTGAAGAAGGTAAATACCAACGTTGGGTCGAAAAAGGATATTTTACAGCTGGTGATAAAACGAAGATTCCTTTCACAATCGTTATTCCACCACCAAATATTACCGGGAAATTACACCTTGGACATGTTTTGGATACAACAATGCAAGACATTATTGTTAGAAGAAAACGAATGCAGGGCTTTGATGTTTTGTATTTACCTGGGATGGATCATGCAAGTATCGCTACTCAGGCAAAAATTGAAGCTAAATTACGTACTCAAAACATTTCACGTTATGATTTGGGTCGAGAAAAGTTTTTAGAAGTTGCATGGGAATGGAAAGAAGAGTACGCAAAATTAATTCGCTATCAATGGGAAATATTGGGCTTAAGTTTAGATTATACGCGGGAGCGATTTACTTTAGATGAAGGATTAAATCAAGCAGTAAATTACGTTTTTGTTAAGATGTATAATGAAGGTTTGATTTATCGAGGTGAAAGAATCATCAATTGGGATGTTCAAAGCAAAACAGCTTTGTCAAACATTGAAGTTGAATACCAAGATATAGAGGGGGCCTTTTATTATTTTCTATATCCTTTTGTAAATGGTAATGGAGGTATCACGATTGCTACTACAAGACCAGAGACAATGTTCGGTGATACTGCCCTGATGGTTCATCCAAAAGATGAACGTTATCAATCATTTATTGGTGAAAAAGTCTATATTCCAGGTACAAATCGTTCAATTCCTGTTATTGCTGATGAGTACGTAGATCGTGAATTTGGTACTGGTGCAGTCAAGGTGACTCCTGCTCATGATCCAAATGATTATGAAGTAGGAATTCGCCATCATTTAGAACGTCCACTTTGTATGAATGAAGATGGAACCATGAATGAATTAGCAGAAAAATACCAGGGAATGGATCGCTTTGCTTGCCGAAAGGCCGTTGTTGCTGATTTGCAAAAGCAAGGGTTATGCGTGAAAATTGAAAAAATGATTCACTCCGTTGGTCATAGCGAACGAACAGGAGTCATTGTTGAGCCAAGGCTTTCTAAGCAGTGGTTTGTTGCAATGGAAAAGCTTGCTAAAGAAACTTTATCCATACAAGATACTGATGGGAAAGTTTGCTTTTTCCCAAATCGTTTTGATAAAGTTTTTACAAGTTGGTTGACAAACATTCAAGATTGGTGTATTTCGAGGCAATTATGGTGGGGACATCGTATACCAGCTTGGTATCGCAATGATGAAGTTTTTGTTGGGACACAATCGCCTGAAGGATCTGGTTGGGCTCAAGACGAAGACGCTTTAGACACGTGGTTTTCTAGTGCTTTATGGCCTTTTACTACTTTAGGATGGCCAAATGATACTGAAGATTTTAAACGATATTTTCCTACTAATGTCTTGGTTACAGGTTATGATATTATTTTCTTTTGGGTTGCAAGAATGGTTTTCCAATCCAATTATTTAACAAAACAACGACCATTTAAAGATGTATTAATTCATGGAATTATCCGTGATGAAATAGGTCGAAAAGTTAGTAAATCGCTTGGTAATGGGGTTGATATGCTTGATGTACGAGAGCAATATGGGATGGACAGTTTGCGTTATTTTTTAACAACTTCCTCTGCACCTGGACAAGATATTCGTTATTCAGAAGAGAAAATCGAAGCTTCTTGGAATTTTATTAATAAATTATGGAACATTTCGCGATTTGTTGGTATCAATTTTGATCATAATAATTATCAAAATGAATCTATTGATGAAAACTTATTGAATGATATCGATCATTGGATTTTATCTAAGTTAAACGAAGTCATTTCTATTACTGATGATAATCTTGATAAATATGAATTTGGGGAAGCAGCAAAAGTAATATATAAATTTACATGGAATGATTTTGCATCTTGGTATGTAGAAATGGCTAAAGTTATTTTTCAAGAAGGAACAAAAGAAGAAAAAACAAACACTTGTGCTGTTTTAAATTGTGTTTTAGAGGCAATTTTAAAATTGCTTCATCCTTTTATGCCGTTTGTTACTGAAGAAATCTATCAATCCTTTAACGAAGAAAGTATTGTTATTAGTAGCTGGCCCAAAATTAAAAATTATTCAATTAATAATGATATGCGTTTTGTTGATCTATTATTAGATGTTATTTCTTCCGTACGTCTAGTTCGTGCTGAAAAAAATGTTCCTAACGCAAAAGAAATAAGCGTTGAATTACAAATTACTGATTCTAAAATGGCTTCCTTTTTTGAAAAACACGGGCATTATTTGAAAAAATTTGTTAATTATTCTCATTTGATTATCAGTTCTGAAGAACTAAATACGTCAAAAAAGGTTGTTAATGTATTAAACGGGCTTGTTTTAGCAATCCCTCTTTCACAACTTGTAGATGTTAAGCAAGAGCAAGACAAGCTGTTGCAAAACAAAGAACGTTTGGAGAAGGAAATTGCTCGTTGTGAAGGAATGCTCAATAATCCCAATTTTATAAATAAAGCTCCTACTGAAAAAATTAATATTGAAAAAGAGAAACTTTTAGATTATAAAAAGCAACTCACAGAAACTCTCAAATTACTTCAAGAAATAGCTGGATAGCAACCAAAAAGAAGGAGAATATGTTTAATAATGTTTTTGATTTAATTGCTTGGATTGAAGCGCAAAAAAGGCATTCGCCGAAAGTTTCAATGGAAAAAATGCGAAAACTCAGTGCTATTTATGGAAATCCCCATGAAGGAATTAAATATATCCATGTGGGAGGAACAAATGGAAAAGGATCAACTGTTTCGTTCATTAAGAGTATTTTACGTCAAGCGGGATATAATGTTGGTTCTTATATTTCTCCATATGTTATTAGTTTTAATGAACGTATATCTTTTAATGATAAATTTATTTCAAATAATAATTTACTTGAAATAGGCAATTATTTGCTATCAAAATATCCTGAAATTGAGCAACAAGGTGTCGAACTTCCAACATTTTTTGAATTTGTTACTTTAATTGCTTATGTATTCTTTTCACGAATAAAAAATTTAGATTTTGTTACTTTAGAAGTCGGCTTAGGTGGGAGACTAGATGCAACTAATATTGTCAGTCCTTTGGTTTCCGTCATTACTAATGTTTCCTATGATCATATGAATGTTCTAGGAGATACTTTGGAAGAAATCGCTTTTAATAAGCTGGGGATTGTCAAGCCTGGAATT
This sequence comes from Bacilli bacterium, assembly GCA_050174575.1. Taxonomy (GTDB): domain Bacteria; phylum Bacillota_I; class Bacilli_A; order ML615J-28; family CAG-698; genus UBA2253. The sequence goes on along the minus strand of JBFXJT010000001.1, from coordinate 108,069 downwards.
CCATTAATTACTATAAAAAATGATCAACTTCTTAATCAATTTAAAGAAACTACATCTGAAAGAGGTTCTGAATTGATTCTAGTTGATAAAAAGGATATTTGTAATATTGAAACGACCCTTGAACATACTGTTTTTGACTATTTGGAATATTCACATTTAAAATTACAATTATTAGGTAATTATCAAACAGAAAATGCCAGTCTCGCTGTTCGTGTCGTCAAACTTTTAAAAGAAAAATACAATGTGGGAATTGCAGAAGAACATATTTATGAAGGATTGTGGAAAACATATTGGCCAGGAAGATTGCAAGTTGTTTCCAAAAATCCTACTATCTTAATTGACGGAGCACACAACCTCGACGGAATAACACGTTTAACTGAATTTCTGAAAGAAATCAAAGGCAATCATTATTTAAAGATTATTTTTGCCGTTTCAGCTGACAAAGCAAAAGAAAAAATGATTCCTTTAATTGATGAAGTTGCTGATGAAATTATCTTTACAAGATACAGTTATAAACGTAGTGATGATGCTGAACATTTATTGGAATTTTCTCATCACCACAATAAACGGATAGAAGAAAATTTAGACAAAATTATTGATGAAGTTAAACTTGACAATGATAAACTAATCGTATTTTGCGGTAGTCTATATTTAGTTTCTGATTTAATTAAAATATTTAGATGAAATTAAGATGATTAATTTCATCTTTTTTTAACGAAACCCCTATGTTAATGATTAATATATTAACAGATGAGGTGATTATGAGCTTTTTAGTTAAGGAAATGCCACTAAACGAGCAACCAAGGGAGAGATTGCAAAAATTTGGAGTTCACTCATTGGCAACTCATGAGTTATTAGCTATTATTTTACGAACTGGATGTCAAAAACAGTCTGCAGTTGATGTTGCAAAAGCCTTACTTTATAATTTTGAATCTATTGATCGTTTAAATGAAGCAACGATATTTGAATTAATGCAAACAAAAGGAATTGGGGTAGCAAAAGCGATTGAAATATTAGCAGCAATTGAATTAGGAAAGAGAATCAATTCTCCGACAACGCTTAAAATTCAAATATCATCTCCCGAACAATCATATAATTTTTTAAAGGATTCTATGCAACACTTAACTCAAGAAAATTTAGTATGCTTGTACCTTAATCTCAAAAGTGAAGTAATTTCCCAAAAAATAATTTCTATAGGAACAATAAACAATACCATTTTCAATCCAAGGGATATTTTAAAGTGGGGATTAAAACTATCTGCATCAGCAATTATTGTAGCTCATAATCACCCAAGTGGAAATCCAGAACCCAGTATGGAAGATGTGCTGGTCACAAAAAAACTGCTTCAAGCTAGTAAATTAGTGGATATTTTGATTGTCGATCATATCATAATTGGTAAAAATCGCTATTACAGTTTTTTAGAACACAATAAATTGAATTAAATTGAGATTTTTTGGTTTTTTTATGGTATAATTCTAAAAAAGGAATTAGTATGTTTACGAATGATTTGTATTATATTGTACCAGCAGCTTTAATTGCTGTGATGATTCATGAAATTTCTCATGGGCTAATGTCGACATGGCTTGGAGACCCAACACCAAAAGCTCAAGGACGTTTAACGTTTAATTTATTTCGTCATTTGGATGTATTTGGAACATTAAGTTTGATATTTTTTGGTTTTGGTTGGGCAAAGCCAGTAGAGATTGACCCAAGGTATTATAAAAATGTAAAAAGTGGAACGGCTTTAGTTGCTTTAGCTGGTCCAATCAGCAATTTTATTTTAGCTTTTTTGTCTTTGTTTTTATATTTATTGATTTTTAAAATTCTCGGATGGGAATTGACAGGCTTTTTGTCGATTGTAAGTAATTTCTTTTACTATTTAACAATAATTAGTATTGGTTTAGGGGTTTTTAATTTAATTCCTTTTCCTCCTTTAGATGGCTCAAAAATTCTTGCTATCATTTTGCCAGACAACTGGTATCGGAAGTTAATGCAATATGAACGAATTGGTATTTTAATTCTTGTTATCTTGATCATTTTAAATGTTTTAGATAAGCCACTACATTGGCTAATTACTAATTCTGTGGAATTGTTTTATAATATTGTTGCATTTATTTTAAATATATAATTTAGCTAGGTGAATTGAATGAATAAATCGACAGAAACAAGTATAACCGTTAATCAAGAAACATATCCTGTTTCTATTATTAGAAAAAAATATGCTTGTTTTTCCATTCGCGTACGTTATAATTTGCGAGTTTTTGTCCATTGTCCAAACAACATAAATGATGAAAAGGCAATGGATTATTTAAACAGTAATCTAGATTGGTTGGAAAAAACTATTAAATTAGTCAAATATAAATTGTCCTTGTTTCCAATAAATGAAATAATTGCTGGGAAAAAACTTCTATGGTTTGGTGATATCCTATCGATTGTCATCAAAGAAGAGATGACTATTCCATTTAAATTTGAAAATGACTTTTTATATGTTCCAATTTCCTATTATGAATCATTTCATGAAATTGAGAAGTTTGCCAGAAGTATCATTATTGACAAGTATAACTATTGGCTGCATAAACTCGTTTCTAATCCCGGGTCTGTTTTACCGTTGACTTTCCGGATTATGAATGCTCGGTGGGGAAGTTGTAATGTGAAAACAAAACATATTAGTTTAAATTCCCGTTTATACCATTTACCTTTAGGATTGGTAACTTATGTCATCATCCATGAATTGTTGCATTTGCAGTATCCTAATCATGGAAAAGAGTTTCATAAAAGATTGGAAAAAATCATTTCTGGTCATCGAAGATATGAAAAAGAATTAAAAAATTATGAAGTTTTACTGTTTTAGCCCCTCGCGGGGCTTTTTGCATACTATCAGTATCAAAATATAATTTTAATTTTTTTCAAAAATGAAATATAGATAATTGCTTGAAAGACAATTTAAAATATTTTATAATGCTTACGATAAATATCAGGAAGGGGATTGAAAATGATATCGAAAATCGAAAAATTTGATTTGTTATTAGGAAACAAAAAGGTTTCTAATAAAACTTACTTGTATTCACAAATTATTAAAAATGAACGATTAAAACGAAAAATGACATTACAAGAGATGGCTCATGGGATTTGTTCAATCAGTTATTTATGTAAATTTGAAAAAAATGCAATTTCAGTGGATGAAGATTACATTAAAGCCATTTTTGAAAGGGTTAACCTTGATTATACTAAGGTGGGCGCAAACATTATCGAAAATGGTGTTAGTGAAGTTGTGAAAGCTTGTTTGTACAATCACTATGATGACATTAATAAGTATTTTTCTATGATTGATGACACATTATTTAACGTCCAAAACTTTTTAATTAAGGGCTTTTATTATTTGAATAATGAGAAATTTGACGAATTTAAAGAGATTATTAAAACACTTGATAATATCAAAGACACCTTACAAATGGAAGATGTTGGTCCGTTCATGTATTTGGTTGTGGAGTATTATATAAAAACAAATCAATTTTTTGAAGCATTAAAATACTTAAATTATTTAGACAAACTTATTTTTGATTTTCAGGAAATTAATTGGCTTATTTATGAACAACAATTCATAACAGGCTACCACACGAAAAATTATCCGATGGCTTATAAGTATTATCATAAATTAATTAATAATTTAAATATAGGCTTTCCGAATCAGCGTCAACTTTTAATAAAATTGATGATGTTAGATTTAAATGCTAAACAATATTTTAAAGAAGTTGAAAAGGAAATTCAAAATTTGAATTTTGAAAATTTGGAAAATCAATTTTCTTTAGATGTGCGTTACTGGAAGTTAATCATTTTATTGAAGGGCGACTACTGGTTTGATGTGTATGATGAAATCGTCAATCAAAAACTTTTTTTTGATGCACGTTTTTGCGCACTATTATTATATACAGCAAATTTAATCAATGATGAGAACTATATAAATGATGCCATGGATTTAGTAAGTAATTGTTTATTTGAACAAAAAGATATTACTCATCAAAAATTCATTAATTTTATGGTGATGAAATTTCACAATGAAAAGAAAGATATTATTCTTGATTATTTAAAATATGACATATTAATTAATAATTCCATTTATCAGCATCATTTGTACCATGATGTTTATGATCAATTTTATCTTGAATATTTAGTTTCGTCTTCGAAATACAAAGAGGCATATTATTACTCCCAGGGGTTAAGAAAAGCTTAAGAAGTCTAACGGTTGCAAAAAACAGCATTTTATTGTATAATGCAACAAGGTGATTTTATGAGTAACTACTTTGATAATTTAAACCAATTGCTCAATTCAAAAGTTGTAAAAGAAATGAGTAAAAATGCTGTGCAAAATAAAATTCCTGTTCTTAATGAACAAGGATTAGCATTAATGCTACAAATGGTCGACATTATGAAGCCTAAACGTTTTTTAGAAATTGGTACTGCAATAGGCTTTACTTCGATAAGTGTTGCCTTATTTAATAAAGACATAATTGTTGATACGATTGAGAAAAATGCTGATATGTATCAACAAGCTCTTAAGTATGTTGAAAGTGCAAAATTAACCGAGCGAGTTAACGTTTTTTTAGGAGATGCTTTGGAATTTGATTTGTCTTTAATCAATAATCTATATGACATCATTTTCATTGATGCTGCAAAGGCTCAATATATTCATTTTTTTGAAAAATATGCTCCTTTATTAAATGATGGGGGAATAATTATTTCAGATAACCTTCTTTTCCATGGTTTAGTTACTCAAGATACTCCGATAGAAAATAAGAATTTAAAGAATTTGGTTGAAAAAATTCGCAACTATAATACATGGCTTGCAAAAAACAAAAACTTTCAAACATTATTTTTGGAAATTGGGGATGGGATGGCCATCTCAAGCAGGTTAAAAAAATGACCAAATTAATTGTCGATCTAAAATCTCTTATAATGTTGGATGAATATAAAGTCGATGGATTTATTATCAATGATCCCGACTTTTCTTGCTTTAATGACCAAACATTGGACCTTGAACAAATTTCCCAAGCTGTTTCTCTTATTCATGCACGAAAAAAACTTGTATTTATCAACGTTGATCGCATCATAGAAGAAGATGAAGTTGCAAACTTGTATCAACGACTTAATTGGTATTTGTTACTTGACATTGATTATATTATTTATGGCGATTATGCTATTTTTAGTTTTTGGAAACAAAAAGCAAAACAAACAAAACTTCTTTATAATCCTAAAACACTAATTACAAATTCTTTTGATGCGAAATTCTATGCTGAAATGGAACAATTAGTTATGTTGAGTAATGAATTGATGTTTGATGAAATTAAAACTATCAGCGGAGTTGGGAATGGTGTTGTTGAAGTTTATGGTTATCACCAAATTTTTTATTCTCGTCGTTTACTTTTATCGACTTATCAAAAATATTCAAACAACCCAAATGCTTTGAACAACAAAAGATGGGGTTTAAAGGAAGAATTTAGAAGTGATGTTTATTCGATATATGAAGCTGAAAAAGGAACTTTTATTTATAACCCTCAAAGATATTGCTTATTTCTAGAACTTGAAGATTTAAAGAATGAATTACGATTTATCAAAATTAGTGGTTTATTTATTGATGAAAAGCAATTGGTTAAAATTGTTAACCAATATCATTTAGGCCTTTTCACATCGTTTTCTCAAACTTCTTTCGATGAATTAAAAGTAATTCACCCAATGTTAAGTACTGGTTATTTATATAAGAAAAAACCGACAAAGGAGCAAGATTATGATTGAATTATTAGCTCCAGCGGGTGATTTAGAAAAGCTAAAAGTAGCAATTTTGTATGGTGCAAATGCCGTTTATATCGGTGGTAAAAAATTTAGTCTTCGGGCAAGAGCTAGTAATTTTGAACTTGATGATATAAAAGAAGGGGTTATATTTGCTCACAATCATCAAGCAAAAGTCTACGTGACCATGAATATTGTTCCCCATGATGAAGACTTTGATGAATTAGAAGCTTACTTACGCCTTTTAGACTCCTTTGATGTTGATGGAATCATCGTGACAAGTTTTTATATAGCGAAAGTAGCAAAAGAAGTAGCTCCTCGTTTGGAGCGTCATTTAAGCACGCAGTTTTCTGCTTCAAATTCGGAAACCATTAATCAATTTAAAGATTGGGGCTTTTCCCGAGTCGTGTTGGCACGCGAAGTAGGTTTAACGTTAATCGAGCAAATTATCAAGAAAACGGATTTAGAATTAGAAGTTTTTATTCATGGTGGGATGTGTGTGTCTTATTCAGGCCGATGTATGTTAAGCAATCACATGTCAAATCGTGATGCAAATCGAGGAGGTTGTGCACACTCTTGCCGTTGGAATTACCAATTACTTGATGTTGATAATCAAAAAGATTCTGAAACTTTTGATTTTGCGATGGGATCAAGAGATTTGTGTGGAATACGCGCAATACCTAAATTAATTGATCTTGGTGTTGCATCGTTGAAAATTGAAGGAAGAATGAAATCAGTATACTATATTGCTACTGTTGTTCGGGGATATCGTATGTTAATCGATGAATATGTAAACACAAAAACAATTAAAAATTATCGATTTTATGAACAAGAAATAGCAAAAGCTGAAAACAGAACCACTGGAAGCGGTTTTCTGTTTAATAATCCTAGTGTTTCAGAACAGTTATATAACAACGATGACCTTATCCCGACAAAAGAATTTATTGGGGTGGTCCTAGACTATAACAAACAAACAAAATATGCGAAAGTTCAACAGCGTAATTATTTTCAAGTTGGAGATAACATTGAATTTTTCGGCCCAAATAAGCAAAACTTTGTTCAATCTCTTGATTATTTACATGATGAATTGGGTAACGACATTACTGAAGCTCCTCATCCATTACAAATAATTTATTTTAAAACTTCTTTACCAGTTGTAGCTGGTGATATGATTCGTCGAGCAAACCGAAAAAAATGATTGCTTTTTTAACCATTTTTTGGTATAATACACTTAAAATTAAAAAGGAGGATTTATAATGAACGGAAAACACCAATTAACAGCAGAAGGATTAGAAAAGTGCAAAATTGAATTAGACTTTTTAAAAAACGCTGAACGTGGCCGCGTTATTGAGTCCTTAAAAGAAGCACGTGCCCAAGGCGACTTGTCTGAAAATGCTGATTATGATGCTGCAAGAGATGAACAGGCAAGATTAGAAGCACGCATAAAAGAACTAGAAAGTATTATTAAAAATGCAATCATCATTGATGATATAAAAACAGCAACATCAAACTTAGGCAAAAAAATTGTCGTTGAATTTGAAGACAAAACAGTTTATGACTTTACTTTAGTTGGGAGCCTTGAAGCTGACCCTTTACAAGAAAAAATTTCTAATGAATCACCATTAGGAATGGCTATAATTAATCATAAAGTTGGTGACCGAGTTCTTGTAAAAACAGAAACAGGGAACGAATTTTACGTAATAATCAAAAAAATCAGTTGAGGTTGAAGATATGAAATACATTCCGTCACTAGATAAACAATTCATGCCGATGATTATTAAGTTGAATGATTTTAAAAAGCAAGTTCAAGCTGAAAGTCAAAAACAAAGAGTTGTGATTTGTATTGAAAGAAACGATAAATTCAATCATATTTATGAAATTGATACTTATAAAGACGGTACTGGACATGATTTAGAAAACTATGAAATCATTGAGCGAATTATTAAAACACTTCTTTGGCTAGTCGGTGGTTTTAAGGTTTATATAGCTGGATCACCATTTTTATATGAAAAAATAAAAAACGATTATGGCATAGGAGGAAGACGCGAATTTGATTTCCAATTTCTTGCTAATGCTTATGATCATCCTTTTTTTGTAGATCAAGTTTCATATGAGCAAATTCCAAATTTAAAACAAGAAAAAATTATTTTTGATGCTAATTTAAATGGTTGCCGTATTGGTTTTGATGCTGGTGGCTCTGATCGAAAAGTATCTGCTGTCGTTGATGGGCAAGTTGTTTACAGTGAAGAAGTATCATGGTTCCCAAAAACGGCTGTTGACCCAGATTATCATTACCAAGGAATTATGGAAGCAATGAAAACAGCAGCTAGTCACATGCCACGAGTAGATGCCATTGGTGTTTCTTCTGCAGGAATTTACGTCAACAATAAAATTATGGTAGCCTCTTTATTTTTGAAAGTACCTAAGGATTTATTTGACTCACGTGTTAAAAATATGTATATCGACATTGCAAAAACATTTGGAAACGTACCATTGGTTGTTGCTAATGATGGTGATGTTTCAGCACTTGCTGGAGCCATGGAACTAAAAGATAATCAAATTTTAGGAATTGCTATGGGAACATCGGAAGCTGCAGGGTATGTTGATGAAAATGGTAATTTAAAAGGCTGGTTGAATGAATTGGCTTTTGTTCCTGTTGATTTTAATAAAGCAAGCATGATTGATGAGTGGAGCGGTGATTACGGCTGTGGAGTTAAATACTTCTCACAAGACTCTGTTATTAAATTAGCAAAAGCTGGTGGGATTCAATTTGACGAGCAATTATCACTTGCTCAGAAACTTAAATATGTCCAAAAATTGAACGAAGAAAACAACTTCGTTGCAAATGAAATTTTTGAAAACATTGGCATTTATTTAGGATATACCATCGCTTATTATGCCCATTTCTATCAATTAAAACATGTTCTATTATTAGGACGAGTTGTTTCTGGAAAAGGTGGGAATACAATTTTAGATGTTGCTTCAAAAGTATTACGAGATGAATTTCCATATTTGAATCACATTAAAATATCCATGCCCGATGAAATGAGTAGACGAGTTGGTCAATCGATAGCCGCAGCTTGCTTGCCAAAAATTGGATAAGATTTTCTTATCCTTTTTTTATGCAAATTCGTGACATCTTTTTGTTACAAATGATATAATTATTTCAAGTTGAGGTATTTATGAAAAAGTTATACTTATTGTTTTTGCTTGTTTTTATTCTGGTAGGTTGTGGTGCAAGTAGTGTTATAACACCTTTACAAGCACAAAAAATGATGGAAGAAGACTCTTCAATTGTTTTAGTTGATGTTAGGACTTATGAAGAATATGTTGCTGAACATATTCCAAGGGCAATTTTGGTCCCATTAACAACTTTAGAAGCTTCTGCTGCGGAAAAAATGCCTGATAAAGAAATTACTTACATTGTTTATTGCCGAAGCGGTAACCGTAGTGCAACTGCAGTAGCTGAATTAAAAGAAATGGGTTATAAAAATGTTTTTGATTTAGGTGGCATTATTGATTGGCCATATGAAACAATCAAAGGTTAAGGAGAAAATTTAATGTTATTAGAAAAAGAAAAAGCCCCAATTTTTAAATTAAAAAATAGTGATGGAAACGATGTTTCACTTCAAGATTTTTTAGGGAAAAAGGTTGTTGTTTATTTTTATCCAAAAGATCACACTCCAGGTTGTACAAAGCAAGCCTGTGCTTTTCGAGATGCATATGATGGATTTAAAGATTTGAATGTCGTTATTATTGGAATAAGTCGCGACACCGAAGCTTCACATAAAAAATTTATTAATGATTACCAATTACCATTTATTTTACTAGCTGACCCCAATTTAGATATTATTAAACAGTATGGCGTTTGGGTTGAGAAAAAAATGTATGGAAAAACCTCAATGGGTGTTTCTAGATCAACATTCATCATTGATGAACAAGGGATAATCGAAAAAGTGTTTGAAAAAGCCAATCCTGATACAAATGCTCAAGACATTCTCAATTATTTAAATAACTAATAAATAAAATTGTATAATCGTTTGATTATGCAATTTTTTTAGACTTTTTTTGTTATTTTTGATATAATCTCTTTATGGTGAAATTTATGTTAATAATGTTGTTTGGTTTAAAAAAATTTATACCTTTAGATTGCTTTCAAAGTGTTTTTCAGATCCCCTATCAGAAATATTTTGATGAAGGGAAAAGAGTCTTGTTAATGGATATTGATAATACTCTCATCCCTTATGATGAATTTGAACCTTACGAGCAATTAAAGATACTGCTTGATAAAATTAAATCTATAGGGTTTAAAATCATTTTCATGTCTAATAATAAAGAACCCCGTGTCAAACGTTTTTCTGACATAGTTGGCAACGAATATGTTTTTAGTGCAATGAAACCTTTAAAGAAGGGCTATCGACAAACTATTAAAAAAGTTATGACTTCAAAAAAGCAGATTTTAGCAATTGGTGATCAACTTTTAACTGATGTTTTAGGGGCAAATAGATTTGGAATTGATGTTATTTTGGTAAAGCCATTAAAAAAGCACAATGAGCAATGGTTTACAAAATTTAATAGAAAAACAGAAAAACGTATAATTGAAAAAATGATAAATAAATATCCTGCGACTTATGCAAAAATAAAGGAAATTAATGAATGAAAAACCGCTGTGAGGGCTGTGGAGCCAAAATCCAGACAACTGATCCAAATAAAAAAGGATTTATTAAAAGTGATGTTTATTTAAAAAATCCCGATAATTTTTATTGTGAACGTTGTTTTAATTTAATCCACTACAATAAAAACACTGAAATAACTTATGATGAAAAAGATTTTTTAAATAATGTAAAACATATAAGCGAAAGTAGGTCTTTGGTTGTCCATGTGGTTGATATTTTCGATTTAGATGGGACAATGATAAGGAATTTAAACCAATATTTTCCCAATAACCGTATTCTTTTAGTTGCTAATAAATTCGACTTATTTTTAGACTCTGTAAAAATTATGCGTGTTAAAAATTATTTAGATCATTACTTATTGCAAAACGATATTCATGTAGAAAAATCGCTTGTTTTATCAAGTTTCAATCCAAAAGATATCGAAATATTGCTGAATGCTATTTATAAAATGCAAGATGATCAAGATGTTTATTTGTTTGGAATGACCAATGTTGGAAAATCTTCCATTATTAATGCCATCAGTAAACACTATTCACATAATTCACTCATAACTGTTAGTAATTTTATTAGTACAACGATGGATTTCATTAAAATTTCTCTTCCAAATAAAACATTTATTATTGATTCTCCTGGAATAATTAATAATCATCAAGTATCATATTATTTAGAGAAGGCATCCTTAAACACATTAACGCCTAAGAAATTTATTCGTCCCGCTACTTATCAAATTAATCCCCAACAAGCAATTATGCTTGGTGGATTTTGCATGATAAAATTCTTAAGCGGGTTTAAATCTACTTTTGTCGTTTATGTTCCACCAAAACTTGTTGTACATCGAACAAAGTTAGAAAATGCTGATGCTTTTTTTAAAGAACATCAAGATGATTTATTAAAAATTCCTAACGAAAGAGAAAGAACAAAAATGGGTGATTTAAAAACCCAAAAATTTATTTTTTCCGAACCTAAAAAAGACTTATACATTTCAGGGCTTGGCTTTGTAACTTTAATTGGCGAAGGTGAAATTGAAGTGATTTATTATGAAAATATCAAAGTGGGATTAAGAGAGGCCATAATATGATTGGTTTAGTTCCCAAATTGAAAAGGATTCTTTGGAATAAATATTTACAAAGTAAAGATCCTAAAATAGAGGAAAGGTATCGGCATTCCATCGGCGTCTTGAAAAAATCTTTGGAACTCCGTAAACAATTTCACATTCCTGTAAAAAAAACTTCACTGATTACAGCTGCGTTATTGCATGATTATGCGAAATTTGTTTCAAAAAATGATTTTGAAAAAATAATTGATCAATATCACCTTGATTCAAAAATATTGGATAATTCTCCAAAATTGTGGCATTCTTTGTTAGGACCATATATCATTCAAAATGAACTAGGAATCAACGATCAAGAAATTTTAGATGCTATTAGATATCACACTTTAGGAAGTTTAAACTTAACACCGTTAGCTGAAATCATTTATTTAGCTGATTATACTGATGAAACAAGAGAAGATGAATATTACCAAGAAGCTATTAAATTATCTAAAGAAAATTTTTATGGAGCAATTGCTTGTAAAATAAAACAAAAAATCGACAGTAATAAACATATCGTTTCTGATGAATTAAAATTAATGTACGAAAAATATCGGAGGTTGGATGGAACCAATTACAATCATCAAACAAATAATTGAACAACTTAAGTTAAAAAATGTATGTATTTATGAAACAAAACAAATAACACCATTTTTCGATTTTGCGCTATTGGCAACTGCTAGTTCACAACGGCAACTAAAAGCTTCAATTGACCACTTACAAAAAGAAAGTGAGCAAAAAGGCTTGAATTACCGTAATATTGAGGGCAAAAATGGTGGCCTTTGGGTATTGGTTGATTTTGGAAGTGTTGTTGTTCACGTTTTTACGAAAGAAGAACGTGAACGATTTGATATAGATAAATTATGGAAAGATCTGCTTTTAGAGCAAATAGAAGAATAAAAACCACTTATTATGGAGGAGTATGATGAATGTTGTTTTTGGTGTCGATATTGGTGGTACAGAAATCAAAATTGGAAAATTTCATCAAGGAAAGTTATTAACAAAAATAGCCATAAAAACGACAAATGAAAATGAAGGGAAACAAATATTACCGTCAATTTTTCATACTATTGATCAAATGGCTGATCACGATCAAATTATCGGAATTGGTTTAGGAGTGCCTGGACCAGTAGTTGATGGGGTCGTTTTGGGAGCACAAAATCTTAATTGGAAAAGAGTTGAAGCCTCCAAGCTGATTCTTGAGAAATATCCCAATATTAATGTTGCTATTTTAAATGATGCTAATGCCGCAACCCTTGGGGAAATGGCTTATGGAGGCGGAAGGAAATTTTCAAATTTTGTGTTTTTAACAATTGGGACCGGGATTGGTGGAGGAATTGTCATAAACGAACAATTAGTTGAAGGTTATACTGGTTCAACAGGAGAAATCGGGCATATTCGTGTTGCTTTTAACAACGAAAGACAATGTACCTGTGGTTTATACGATTGTTTAGAACAATATGCCAGTGCTACTGGATTGGTAAAAACAGTGAAATTATTGCTGTTAAACCAAACATCCCTGATTAACGGGAATGATATTACTGCTGAAAATATTTTTAATTTTGCGAAAAAAAATGATGAGGTATGTTTAAAGGCTGTTGAACTAATGGTTGAAAAATTGGCAACTGCTTTAGCTGCGATTGCTAATACTGTCAACCCCGAAGCTTTTGTAATCGGCGGTGGTGTAAGCAAAGCAGGACAATTTCTGTTAGATAAGGTTGAAAAACGTTTTAAAGAATTAGCGTTCTTTTCTGTTAGGAGTACTGAATTTCATTTAGCTGAACTTGGTAACGATGCTGGTATTTATGGAACAAGTTATGCTGCCTCAAAATAGTGAATTAAGAATTGACTGCTTCATTTCAAAAACACTTGATGCTAACTGCTATTTAGTTAGTGATTGTAAACAAAGTATAGTGATTGACCCTTGTGTTAATTACCAAGAAGTATATCGAAAATATGGTTTGCCAATAGTTGCAGTGTTTTTAACTCATGGGCATATCGACCATTTCAGTGAACTAAATTCCTATTTAAAAGAAAATGTAAAAGTATACCTTCACCGTCAAGCCTTAGCTAAACTGGCTGATCCACTGAAAAATTATTCGTTTTATCTAAATAAAGCCATTCATTTTAATTTATTGGCTTCTCAATATGAAATTGTTTATGATAAAAAGCAAATAATGATTTTTGGTTCGCCCATTTTAGTTTTAGAAGTTCCTGGACACTCTGATTGCTCAATTATATTATTAATCAATAATATAATGTTTAGTGGTGATACCCTCTTCCAAGATGGAATAGGAAGAACTGATTTATATTCTGGTAACATGGCGAAAATGTTATTTTCATTGAATAAAATCAAAAATTTAAAATTTAACTATGAAATTTTTCCGGGTCATGGTCAAAAAACGACTCTCGATCAAGAAAAAAAACAAAATATTTACTTAATAAGGAGTTCTAATGGCTAAAATAGTTGGAAAAGAAATATTAAACGAAAACGTTACTTTAATGGAAGTAGAAGCTCCCATGATTGCGAAAAAAGCTCTTGCAGGACAATTTATCATCCTTCGTGTTGATGAAAAGGGTGAACGAATCCCCCTTACTGTTGCTAGTACGAATATTGAACAAGGACTTGTGACCATTATTTTTCAAATAGTTGGGTTTACTACGAAGAAATTAAATTTGCTAGAAGTTGGAGACGATATTTTAGATTTTGTTGGTCCACTTGGAAAACCGACAAACATCAAAGATGTAAAAAAAGCATGTGTTGTAGCTGGTGGCGTTGGAACAGCTATTTGCTATCCTTTGGCTCAGGCTTTACACAAACAGGGAACAGAAGTTGATATTATTATTGGGTTCCGTAACCGCGATTTAATAATTTTAGAAAAAGAGTTTAGAAGTTTAAGTAAAAACACTTATTTTATCACTGATGATGGGTCATACGAACGAAAAGGTCTTGTTACCGATGTTCTAAGAGAACTTTTAGAATCAGGAGTAAGATACGATGAGGTGTTTGCCGTTGGGCCGCTTCCAATGATGAAATTTGTTAGTTTATTAACAAAGCAATATAATCAAAAAACTACTGTCAGTATGAACCCAATCATGATGGATGGTACCGGAATGTGTGGGATGTGCCGTTTGACAGTTAATGGGGAAACAAAATTTGCATGTGTTGATGGACCTGATTTTGATGGATTTTCGATTGATTATGATGAAGCAATTGCTCGTTCAAAAATGTATCAAAAGGAAGAACGCGAAGCAAACTGCCGCTTGGTAAATCGTCATGAATAATAAAAAAACACCAATGAGCGTTCAAGACGCTGTTAAAAGAATAACTAATTTTGATGAAGTTTCTTTAGGATATGACGATGAAGAAGCGATAATTGAAGCTACCCGTTGTTTAAATTGTAAAAACGCTCCTTGTATTGCAGGATGTCCCGTAAATATCAATATTCCTGGATTTATTAAGAAAATTCTTAATCACGATATTGATGGGGCTTACCATGTTATTTCAGAAACAAACTTATTACCTGGAATTTGTGGACGTGTTTGCCCTCAAGAATCTCAATGTGAAGCGGTTTGTGTTAGAACAAAAAAAGGGGAAGCTGTCGCTATTGGTCGTCTTGAAAGATATGTAGGTGACCACGCTAAAGATAAAAAACTGCAAATAGAAGAAAAAAGGCAAGATAAGGTGGCCGTTGTTGGCAGTGGACCAGCAGGTTTAGCTTGTAGTGGTGTTCTTGGAAGTTTAGGGTATGAAGTTGATGTTTTCGAATCCTTACATGTTGCAGGCGGAGTTTTAATGTATGGTATTCCGGAATTTCGTCTCCCAAAGACAATTGTGAAAGAAGAAATAGACAACTTAAAAGCGATGGGGATTAAATTTCACCCAAATACCGTAATTGGCAAATCAATTACAATTGACGAATTATTTGAAATGGGCTACAAAGCTGTCTTTGTTGGTAGTGGAGCGGGACTTCCTAAATTCATGGGGATTCCTGGGGAAAATTATAATGGTGTTTTCTCAGCAAATGAATTTCTTACGAGAATCAATCTAATGAAGGCTTATCAAAACGATTATGATACTCCTTTAAAACAAATGAAAAGGATTGCTGTTGTTGGTGGTGGAAATGTTGCAATGGATGCTGCTCGCTCTGCAAAAAGATTAAATACCGAAGAAGTATATATTATTTACCGTCGTGGATTTTCCGAAATGCCTGCTAGACTTGAAGAAGTCGAGCACGCTAAGGAAGAAGGAATCAAATTTTTGATTTTAACAAATCCAAAAAGAATTATCAGTGATGAAAGTGGTTATGTAAAGGGAATTGAATGTGTTGAGATGATTTTAGGCGAACCCGACGCTAGTGGACGCCGAAGCCCTATTGTGAAACCTAATTCAGAATTTATCCTCGATGTTGATGCAGTAATTATGGCTTTAGGAAACTATCCAAATCCATTATTAGCATCGGAAACTCCACAATTAAAAACGGATAAACACGGCTGTCTGATTGTTAATGATCAATTTATGACATCCTATCCAGGTGTTTTTGCTGGTGGAGATATTGTTACTGGGGCAGCAACTGTTATTTTAGCAATGGGTGCAGGTAAAAAAGCAGCCAATGCCATTCATCAATATATTCAATCAAAAAAGTCCTAGAAAAGACCTAGGATTTTTTTAATTTACAAAAAAATTAGCATATAATGCTTGACAGTGCTAATCAATTAGTGTATAATATTTTTAGCATTCTGAGTAAAAGAGTGCTAAGGAGAGCGTATGTTATCATCAAGACAAACAATGGTTTTAAAAGCTATCGTTGAAGAATATGTGAAAACAAACGAACCAGTTGGATCTAAGACTTTAACTGACCGACCTGAATTTGCTTTAAATGTTTCACCCGCTACAATCCGTAATGACATGGTTGAATTAGAGCAATTGGGACTAATTTTAAAGACACATACTTCGAGTGGTCGTATTCCCTCCGAAGAGGGTTATCGTGTTTATGTTCAAGAGATTCTGAATGAAAGAACTTCCAAAATTGAAAAATTTCCTCTTATTGACGAAATCTTTGAACGTGATTTAATTAGCCGTGAACAAGCTATTAAAGAATCAATGACTTTGGTAACAGAACTGACAAATTATGCTTCGATTGTCTTAGGATCATCAAGCCAAAATGCGAAAATCAAAAAAATCCAGTTCATATCTTTGTCAGAAAGATACGCCGTTATTATGCTTGTAACCGACCGTGGTTATGTTGAAAGTAAAAAAATAATTGTTCCTGAAGACATAAGCATCCGTGATATTGAACGAACAATTGCTTTTTTGAATGATATATTAATTGATTGTCCAATATCAAAAATTGATGAAGAAATTAAAAAACATTTTGAAGATGATGGTTTTAATTCCTACATTGAATATTATGATGATTTGATTTCTGCATTAGTACGAATGTTTACAGATATGGTTCAAGACAAATATTTTCTTTCTGGCCAAAGCAAAATATTAAGTCAACCAGAATTTCAAAATATTGGTAAAGTAAAAGATTTATTATCGGCCATTGAGCACCAAGAAATCATTAAAGCTATTAATATGTCTGAACAAGGAATCTCCGTTCGCATTGGCCGTGACAATCAAATTCAAGCGATGCGTGATTGTACAATCATTACTGTCCCATATGAATTAGAAAATGGTGAACATGGGGCGATTGCCGTGATAGGCCCAACAAGAATGGAATATCAAAAAGTCATTCCATTACTTGAGTACATCGCTAAAAATATAAAGAAGGTAGTTTAATTATGAATAATCGTTATCGTGAAGAAGAAAAAGAAACAGTTGACAATGCCGAAGGCATGGAAGATGTTAAACAAGAAGAAATTGTCGAAGAAGTAAAAATTATCGAGAATGTGGAATTAGAGAAGGCTCAAGCTGAAATAAAGAGATTAAATGATTTGTATTTAAGGACTTTAGCTGATGCAGACAATTATAAAAAGCGGATTAATGAAGAACGAATACGTGAACGAAAATATGGCTCACAATCTTTATTAGAAAAACTTGTTGGAGCTTTAGATGTATTTAATCGTGTTGTTTCGATAAAGACAGAGGATGAAAAATTAAAATCATTTTTACAAGGTTTTGAAATGATTAATCAACAATTAAAAGATATTTTAACTGATGAAGGCGTAAAAAAGATTGATTCTCTTTATAAGCCTTTCGATCCATCTTATCAACATGCTGTTGAAGTTGGTTATAACGAAAAATTTGAAGAGAATATTGTTATAAATGAATTACAAAGTGGATACATGTTTAAAGACCGGGTTTTACGTCCGGCGTTAGTTGTAGTAAATAAAAAAAATCAGGAGGAAAATAAATAATGAGTAAAATTATAGGTATTGATTTAGGAACTACAAATTCTGTAGTTGCCGTTATGGAAGGTGGAGAAGCAAAGGTTATTGTTAATGCCGACGGTGGAAGAACAACCCCGTCAGTAGTTGCTTTTAAAGACAGTGAAATTCTAGTTGGTGAAGTAGCAAAAAGACAAGCTATTACTAATTTGAATACAGTTTCATCAATTAAACGTTTAATGGGTTCAAATGAACGAGTAGAAGTAAATGGGAAAAAATATACTCCTCAAGAAATTTCAGCAATGATTTTACAAAATCTTAAAGCAACCGCTGAAGCATATTTAGGAGAAAAAGTCACTGATGCTGTCATTACTGTTCCTGCATATTTTAATGATTCCCAGCGCCAAGCAACAAAAGATGCTGGTAAAATTGCCGGTTTGAATGTTCGTCGAATTATTAATGAACCAACAGCTGCAGCTTTAGCATACGGAATTGACAAAAAAGATAAGGAACAGACTGTTTTAGTCTATGACCTTGGTGGTGGTACATTTGATGTTTCCATTCTTTCATTAGCCGATGGTACATTTGAAGTTATTGCAACAGCCGGAAACAACCGTCTTGGTGGTGATGATTTCGATAAAGTTATTATGGATTATTTAATTGAAGAATTTAGAAAGCAAGAAGGAATTGATTTAAGCAAAGACCGAATGGCTTTACAACGTTTAAAAGATGCCGCTGAAAAAGCTAAAAAAGAATTAAGTGGTATTTCAAAATCAGATATTAGTTTACCTTTTATTTCCATCCGTGATGGCAATCCAGTTCACTTAAATTCATCTTTAACTAGAGCTAAATTTGATGAATTGACAGGGTTCCTTGTAGAGAAGACAGTTGGTCCTGTTCGTCAAGCATTAAAAGATGCAAAAATGACACCAAAAGACATTGATCAAGTGCTTCTTGTTGGTGGTTCAACTCGTACACCAGCTGTTCAAGAAACAGTTAAACGTTTATTAGACAAAGAACCAAATAAGAGCGTTAACCCTGATGAAGTTGTTGCAATGGGTGCTGCAATTCAAGCCGCTGTTTTAGCTGGGGATGTAAAAGACGTTTTATTACTTGACGTTACTCCATTATCATTAGGAATCGAAACTCTCGGTGGTGTTTTTACAAAACTTATCGAAAGAAATACAACAATTCCAACATCAAAATCGCAAATATTCTCAACAGCAGCTGATAATCAACCGGCAGTTGACATTCATGTTTTACAAGGTGAACGTCCAATGGCAGCCGACAATAAGACTTTAGGACGTTTCCAATTAGGTGATATCCCACTAGCTCCTCGTGGTATTCCTCAAATTGAAGTATCTTTTGATATCGATGCGAATGGGATTGTTAACGTAAAAGCAAAGGATTTAGGGACAGGTAAGAGCCAATCTGTTACGATTCAAGGCGGTTCGGGTTTAACTGATGCTGAAATCAAAAAAATGGTTAAAGAAGCTGAAGAAAACGCTGAAAGTGATCGTCTGCGAAAAGAAGAAGCTGATTTACGAAACGAATGTGAACAGATAATTTTTGCAGCTAAAAAATCCGTTGATGATTTAGGTGCCGAAGTTAATGACCAAGAAAAGAAAGACATTGAAACAAAATCAGAAGCTTTGCGACATGCTCTTGAAGGCAAAGATCTCGATGATATCAAAGCAAAAAAAGAAGAGCTATTAAAAGTTAGTCAAAAGGTTGCTGCTCGTGCTTATGAAAAAGCGCAAAAAGAACATCAATCTCATGAAAATGAAAATCAAAAACAAGAAGAAAAAACTAATTCAAAAGATGAAAAAGTAGTCGACGCAGAATTTGAAGATGTCGATTAATCTTCTTCATCAGAAAGAGTAAATTATGGCCAAACGTGATTATTACGAAGTATTGGGTGTTAGTAAGACGGCTAATGATGATGAGATTAAAAAAGCTTATCGCTCGTTAGCAAAAAAATACCACCCAGACATTAGTAAAGAAAGTAATGCCACTGAAAAATTTAAAGAAGTTCAAGAAGCCTATGAAGTTTTAAGTGATCCTGCAAAACGCGAACAATATAATCAATTTGGCCATCAAGCTCCAAATATGGGGCAAGGTTTTGAAGGCTTTAATTTTGGAGGTGGGTTTGGCGGATTTGGTGGTTTTGAAGACATTTTGTCCTCGATATTCGGAGGATCACGTCGCGAATCAAGTTCAGGTAGTGCTAGAGGTTCTGACTTAAGAACGACCATTACTATTACATTTGAAGAAGCGGCTTTTGGAGTTGAAAAAGAAATTAGTATCACCAAATATGAGACTTGCCCTGCTTGTAGTGGGTTAGGAGCTCAGTCGAAAAACGATATTGAAGTTTGTCCGAAATGTCGTGGACGAGGGCGTGTTGTTATGGAACAAAGTACTCCATTTGGTCGTTTCCAGACCGAAACTACTTGCCCAACTTGTAATGGCAAGGGGAAAATAATTAAAAACAAATGTCCCGTTTGTGGTGGCGAAGGTCGTGTCCGCAAAGCGTCCAAAATCAAGGTTAAGATTCCTTCAGGAATAGATGATAATCAAGGCTTTAAATTGTCTGGTTATGGTGAAGCTGGAGTTAATGGCGGTATGAATGGCGATTTGTATGTCAATGTTTCAGTAAGACCTCATGAAATTTTTGTGCGTGATAATCTCAATATTTTCTTAGAGATGCCGATTACTTTTAGCCAAGCTGCTTTAGGTGATAATATTGAAGTTCCTACGTTAACTGGCAATGTAAATTTGAAAATTCCTGCAGGGACCCAAACCGGAACAAAATTTAAACTAGCCAATAAAGGTATTACAAATGCAAGAACTAATACAACAGGACATCAATTTGTTATTGTTAATTTAATTACGCCAACTAAACTATCTTCTGAACAAAAAGATTTATTTAGTCGACTCTCGCGAACGGATGAAAAATCATCATCATTTTTCGATAAAATTAAAAAATTCTTTCGTAGTTAAAATGCTAGTTTCTAGCATTTTTCTTTCGTTTTAACTAAAAAAATAGTATAATTATCTATATTAACAAAGGAATTAGCATGCAAAGATATTTTATTAAAAACAATCAACATCATGGGAATATTATTGAAATAACTGGACTTGATTTCCATCACATGACACATGTAATGCGAATGACGATCAATAGTCGAGTTATTGTGATTGATGAAAATGCCGTAACTTATGAAACAAAGATTATCAATATTTCTAAAAATGATATTATTTTAGAAATTATTAATGAAAAACAAGTTAATAATGAATTACCTATTGATGTAACGATTGCCTTTGGTTTAACAAAATATCCGAAAATAGAAGAAGTTATTCGAAGAATTACAGAATTAGGAGCAAAAAAATTTGTTGCAGTGGAAATGGAACGTAGTAATTTGCGTTTAAATAAATTGCCGCAACTGAAAAATAACCGCTGGGAATTGATTGTGAAAGAAGCTTCTGAACAATCCGAACGAACAAAATTGATGGAAATTGCTCCTTTTCTTAGTTTTCAATCTTTCGTTGAACAAAGTTCAAATTACGATTTGCGGCTATTTGCTTATGAAGAAAGCGGAAAACAAAAGGATTATTCTTTTAAAAATACTCTTGAGCAATTTAAAGGAAAAAGTATTCTTGTTTTAGTTGGCCCTGAAGGTGGAATAACGGAATTAGAGGCAAAAACACTTATTACAAATGGTTTTACTGCTGTTGGATTAGGTTCAAGAATTCTTCGTTGTGAAACTGCTCCTCTATACTTGATGAGCGTTATTAGTTTTATTAAGGAGTTTTCCCATGAAAGTTAATTATTACTCACTTGGATGTAAAGTCAATGAGTATGAATCTTTAGCAATTATAAATGATTTTGTTAATCATGGCTATGAATTAGTTAGTTTTGACGAACCTTCCGATGTTTGTATTATTAACACTTGTACAGTTACTGCTCATTCCGATGCGAAAAGTCGAAAAATAATACGTCATGCTATAAAACAAAATCCTCAAGCTATTATAGCTGTAATGGGATGTTTTTCACAACTTCATATGGATGAAGTAAAAAGTATTCCTGGTGTTCATGTTATCGTGGGGACATCAAATCGTCATCTTTTATTTTCGCTTGTAGAAAATGCAAAAAATGAAAAACAAAATCAAATTTTGATTGAAGATCTAAGACATAATTATGAATATGAAGAAATAAAAATATCGCGCTTTATTAATAAATCACGTGGTTTTATAAAAATCGAAGATGGATGTGATAATTATTGCAGTTATTGTGCAATACCCTATTCCCGTGGTCACGTAAGAAGTAGGAAACCAGAAAATGTTATTTCGGAAATTGCTCATATAACTGATTTGGGTGTTAAGGAAATAGTCCTGACTGGTATCAATACAGGTGCTTACGGAAAAGATTTAAATAATTATGATTTAGCCGATTTACTAGAAGATATCATAAAAAAAGTTCCTAATCTTGGACGAATAAGGATATCGTCGATTGAAACAACGGAAATAACGCCTAAATTATTAAAAATTATTCAAGAAGACGCAAAATATCTATGTAATCACTTTCATATTCCTTTACAAGGTGGCAACGATAAAATTTTAGGACTTATGAATAGAAAATATCATTTAGAACAATATCAAGAAAAGATTAATCAATTACGTTTGATTAAGCCTTTAGTCAATATTACAACAGACATTATTGCTGGCTTTTCTGGTGAAAATAATGAAGATTTTCAAAATACTTTATCTTTCATTAAGAAAATGAATTTTGGAGAAATGCATGTTTTTCCTTATTCACGAAGAGTCAATACAAAGGCTTTTAGTTTTCTAGATGTTGTTGATGAAGCTACAAAGAAATACCGTGTGAATGAATTATTAGCTTTAAATTCGCAAAAAGCTTTAGAATATCGAAAAAAATTTGAAGGAAAAGAAGAATCCGTTATTGTAGAAAAAATAATAGAAGGAATAGCATTTGGTCATACGTCTAATTATTTAGAAGTGCAATTTCCAACAAATAATGCGCAAAAACATGAATTAGTTAAAGTAATTATTAGGGAAGCAGGTTATCCGATATCCCAAGCAGTTGAGGTGCCAAATGTTTAAAGAATATCAATTCCCGCCTTTTGTAAATGAGGCAATTGAAAAACTACAATTTAAAGAACCAACTTTAATTCAAAAAAAAATAATACCACTAGTATTATTAGGAAGAAATGTTGTTGGTAAGAGTGAAACAGGCACTGGAAAGACGCATGCTTTTTTATTGCCGTTAATTAGCACAATTCAAAGCAAAAATGAAATTCAAATCTGTATCATATCGCCAACTCGTGAATTAGCTACACAAATATTTGACGAGACTGTAAAAATAACCAGTTTAAGTCCAACGTTTATTGATGTTAAGCTTTTTGTTGGTGGTACGAATAGAGAACAAGAAATCGAAAGGTTATCAAAAGCACAACCAGACATTGTTATTGGTACAATCGGAAAGATTAAAGATCTTGCATTCCAGGAAAATATATTAAAAATTCACACAGCAAAAACAATCGTCATTGATGAAGCAGACATGGTTTTTGCTAATGTAGAATTAAGCGATATGGATCAAGTATTTGCGAAATTTATGCCAAATGTTCAAATTCTGGCATTTTCAGCTACATTTTCTGAAACAATTTTACAATTTCTTAATAAATATTTTGGAAAATTAGAAGTGGTTGATTTAGCAAAAAAAAGCATTACTAAAGCAAGTATTTCCCATTTCTTTATACCGACTAAAAATAAAAATAAAGAAGAATTATTAGCCAATTTGCTCACAAACATGCAACCATATTTAGCGTTGATTTTTGCAAATACGAAAATTAAAGTTGATGAAATT
Source organism: Bacilli bacterium (assembly GCA_050174575.1). Lineage (GTDB taxonomy): Bacteria > Bacillota_I > Bacilli_A > ML615J-28 > CAG-698 > UBA2253. The sequence goes on along the minus strand of JBFXJT010000001.1, from coordinate 84,302 downwards.
GCCGATTTCTTAGTTTCAAATCATTTTCGGGTTGGAAAATTAACCGGTGATTTAGAACCCAGAAGCCGAAAACAAATTCTAAAAAGAATTAAAGATGGTGAGTTTCAATTTGTCGTGGCTAGTGATATCGCTTCAAGAGGGATAGATATTACGGGAGTAAGTCATGTCATAAATTATGAACTGCCTGACGATGTTGAATATTATATTCACCGAACAGGTAGAACAGCACGTGCAAACTTTTCTGGGATCGCAATATCCTTTTATGACTTTGATGATGATCAATATTTAAATCAATTAGAGGAAAAAGGTTTAAAATGCCTATATCGTGCTTTAAAAGATGGTGAACTAGTTCCTACAAAAGAGCGAAATGCTCGTTCAAAAAGGAAAATACGGGAATCTTCTTATGAACAAACAGCACATTCAAGCATTCCTTTATCAAAAACAGTCAAACCAGGTTATCGTAAAAAAAGAAAAGAAGCAATTGAAAAACAAATCAAGAAGGCAAAACGCGATTATATAAGTGAAATTTATCGAAAGCGTTCCAAGCGACAATAAAAATAAGGGAAGGAAAAAATATGGTAAAAACTATCACAATTGAAGGGATGTCTTGCCAACACTGTGTTAAGCGGGTTGAAAAAGCTCTTAATGCATTAAAAGGTGTTGAAGCAAAAGTCTCTTTGGAAAACAAACAAGCCATTGTAAATATAAAAGAAGATGTTTCTAATCAATTATTAACAAATATAATTAGTGAATTAGGATATCGAGTTATTTCTATAAAATAAAAAAAGCAGGGTATTGGATTGGTTAATGCAACTAATTCAAACCTTGCTTTTTATTTTTGTATAAATTCCAATATTTCTTTTTTTAAAACATTTACAATTTCTGATTGATCAATTCGTCCTATTATTTGACCTTTTTTTATTAATAATGCTCCGTTTGCTCCACCAGCAATTCCTATATCCGCTTCCATTGCTTCTCCAGGACCATTAACGGCACAACCCATTATAGCTACTTTTATTTTTACATTTCCAAGTGAATTTAAAAAGTCTTCAATTTCGTTAACAATAGGAAACATGTTATATTGAATTCTTCCACATGTCGGGCAAGAAATTAAAGTCGGCTTTTGATAAAGATTAAAAGCACTTAAAATTTCTTTTGCAACTTTAATTTCATTTTGGGAATCACTGCTCAGTGAAACCCTAATTGTATCTCCAATTCCTTGGTTGATTAAAATACCTAATCCAATCGATGATTTAATAGTTCCAGAAAATTGAGTTCCCGCTTCAGTAATGCCTAAATGGAGTGGGTAGGGAAATAATGCACTAGCCATTTGGTATGCTTCAACTGTTTTTAAAACATCCGAAGCTTTTAGAGAAAGAATAATATTATAAAAGTCAAGATTTTCAAGAATTTTTACATGTCTTTGAGCACTTTCAATCATCGCTGTTGGTGTTGGGTGATGATACTTTTCAAGAATATCTTTTTCCAACGAACCAGCATTTATACCGATTCTAATGGGAATATGATGTTGTTTACAAGCATCAACAACCATTTTAATTCGATCAATTGAGCCAATATTTCCTGGATTAATTCTTAATTTATCAATACCCGCTTCAATACTTGCTAAAGCAAGACGGTAATCAAAATGGATATCTGCAACAAGCGGGATATGAATAAGTGATTTTATTTGTTTTAAAGCTAAAGCATCATCCATGTCAAAAACGGCAACGCGAATAATTTCACATCCAACTTTTTCCAAATCTAAAATTTGGTTTACGGTTTTAGTTACATCTTTAGTACGTGTATTAGTCATGCTTTGGATAGCAATAGGATTATTATTACCAATTGTTACATTGCCAATTTGAATTGGTAGAGTTTTTTTCCGTTCCATAATTACCTCAAGCACGAACTTTTTTGCGTTTAATTTTTTTCCTTTGAGGAGAGCGAATTCTTTTTTGCCTTAAAATATTATAAATTGTACTTCGTGATAAATTAAAACCTCGTTCTTCATTCATTATCCGTGCAAATTCAGTAAAATTTGTTCCACGATATTCGACTCGATAAATATGTGCTAATTCGTTCCTTATTTCTTCATCATAGGTATTTATCGGTTTATGATATCTATTTTTATGAACGACACCATTTTCACCTTCATTTAACACTTGTCTTTTTAGATTACGAACTTGCCGAGTTGTGATTTTCAAAAGGGAAGCAGCTTTTGGGCCATTGATTTCGCCAGCAATCAAACGATTGATGACTCGCAATTTTCTCTTTTCCAAACGTCTTAATTTTGGTAATTTTGGCGTTTCTTCCATTATTGTAATTTCATTATTCATATTTTTACCTCGTTATTTAATAAATATTTCCTATTTCATTTTAGCACAAATGTTGAAAAAATTCAACAATAAAAAGCATTAAAAAAAGGCAAAACCTATTTGCCTTTTTTGACTATTTTTTCGCTTTTTCTTTGTGCAAAGTCTGTTTGCGACACTTAGGACAATATTTCATTTGTTCTAATCGGTCGGGAGTATTCTTTTTATTTTTTTCAGTTAAGTAATTTTCTTCATTACAAACTGAGCATCTCATTAAAAAGGTAACGCGCATGTTAAAATCCTCCTAATATTTTTATACCTTGTTATTATACTATATTATAAACTTTTTAGCAAGTTATTTATTTATTTATTTCTACCATTTTTTTAAATATTATGTCACTAATAAATTGATATCCCGATTCTCCGGGATGGATGTTAATGGGATTAGGGATATTTGTTATTGAGGAAACTGAAGAAATGTCAACAAAATAAGTATTTGTGACATAAGCAACATCAGCAATTGTTTCATCAAGCTTTTGAAACATTTCATAGTCTTGAAGAGAAAAGCTATTTGAAAAATAAGGCAATGGCATATAGTAGCTGATTAAATAAATTTGAGCCTTTTGATTATAACTTCGAATAATGTCAATAATACTAATGTAATTGTTTCTTAATTGAGTAAAAGCAATAAAAATTTCTGTAGCATCATATGAAAGCGAAAACGGATTGAAATTTATCCCTAATTTCGCAAGCAAATCATTTGCGCCAATGGAAATAGTAATATAATTTGCTTTTGCGATTTCTTCAATAATTGTTTGATCATTGATTGTAAACAAGTCGGGATGCTCTAAGCGGTATAATAATCCAGACGAAGACATACCACTCTTTGCAAAATCATTATGAAATTGAGTAGCCATTTGAGCGACAACCAATTTTTCACCCAAATAATCAGCGTAACCTTTACTCAATGTATTATCACTCATATGACCAGCCGCAACGGAATCCCCTAAAGCTAAATACAAACTAGAAGAAACATTTGAACCGAAATATATAATCTTCGCTTGACTGTAATTTTTCCATTCAAGATCCCATAAAATAAAATCACATGGTTGATCAATAGCAATAGTTTGTGAACTTGTAAAATTGAAAAATGCTTCTTTTTGGATATATAAAATATTTTTAGGAATTGTTAAGTTAATTAGTGATGTATTATTGGCAAAAGTTTGCTCGCCAATTGATTTAATTTTTTCAGTAATCGTTATTGTGTTTAATTTTCGGCAGTTTTTAAAGGCAAATGAAGGTAATTCAAGAATGTTTGGTGATAAAACAACACTTTCTAGATTAATACAATTTTCAAATGCAGCCTTATTAATTTTTAGCACTTTTTCAGTCATAATGATATATTTTATGTATTTATTGTTGTAAAAAGCTTTTGTGCCAATCGTAGGATTATTAATTGTATAAGAAAAATTTGTTTTGCCTTCAGGATAGTATAATAAAATATTTAAGTTTTTTGTGAAAACAACGCCATCAATCGATGAGTAATGACTATTATCAATAGCAAAATTAATTTGCTGTAAATTAGTGCAATTTTGAAATAACCGATAATCGAAGTCTTCAAAAGAACTTGGTAATTCAATTGTTTTTAAATTTATAAGTTGGGCTAAAGAAGTACTTATGGAAGTGACTCCTTCGGGTATTACAATACTTTCTTCATCAACGATTGTTTCAGTAAAATCAACTAATTCATTATTTTCGATAATAAAAATATTTTCTTGTTTACAACCATAAAGAATAATGAAGAAAAGAATGAAAATTAACAATGGAATTAAATTATTAAGACTCTTTTTTAATTCTTTCAATTGCTTCATAGCGTTCCTTAAGCATCTCTTCATTTTTGCTAGTTGTTTTTGGTATCCAATATTTTGCATCTTTGATTGCATTTGGCAAATATTGCTGTTTTACCCAAGCTCCTGGGTAATCATGAGGGTATTTATAACCACTTTTATCATCATCATAAGCATAAACATTTTTTAAATGTGGTGGCAGTGAACCACTTTTCCCTTCATTGATATCTTTCAATGCAGCATCAATGCCGATTAGAGTACTATTGGATTTAGGAGATAGAGCCATTTCTACAACAATACTTGCTAAAGGCAATCGAGCTTCCGGCATACCTAACTCTAAAGCAGCTTCACATGCAGCTCTTACTTTTGGGCCCATATTAGGATTTGCTAAAGATATATCTTCATAACAAATACAATATAATCTTCTAACCAAAGGCAAAAAATCTTCAGCAGTTAATAATTTTGCAAGATAATGCAGACTGGCATTGACATCACTTCCACGAATTGATTTATGCAGACCACTTAAAGTATCATAATAATTATCGTCACTTTTATCCATATTAATCGATGGTTTTTGAATAATGCTCTTTGCAAACTGTAAATCAATAATTTGCTTTTCTGTCATTGAAAAATAAAGACTTTCAACCATGTTAATTAAAGAACGAGCATCTCCATTAGCCATTTGGACAATGTATGAAGCAACTTCTTGATCAATGGAAATTGACGAATCTAACTGCATAAATGCTTTTTTAAAAATAATAAAAAGATCCTCATTTGTTAAAGGATTTAATTTTAAAACAAGGCATCGTGACCTTACAGCCGGATTTACTGAATGATATGGATTAATTGTTGTAATCCCAATCATTGTAATTTTTCCGTTTTCTACAAAGGGTAATAAGTAATCTTGAATATCTTTTTTCATCCGATGGATTTCATCAATAATCATAATGGTTTGATGATCGTCAGATATTTTTTCAATAATTTCTTTTAAACGGGCTTTATTGTCAATCGACGCATTAAAAGTATAATAAGGCAATTCCATATCATGACTAATAGCAATGGCAATTGTCGTTTTCCCTGTTCCTGGGTTACCAAACAAAATGATTGAAGGAAAAACCTTGTTATTAATCATCTTACGGATAACGCCATTTTTACCTACTAAATGATTTTGACCAACAATGTCATCAATTGTTTGTGGACGTAATTTATAAGCTAATGGTTCCATATTTTCACCTAAATAAATTTTAACATATTCAAGTCAATTAGTAAAGTCAATCGGTTTTTAATATCTTTGGAATATTTTATTGTTCAACTAGCGTTTTGCTTAATATTTTGTTATAATATTAACATATTAAGGAGAGAAACATGGATTATAAGAAATATATTGCTACGATTAAAGATTTCCCGATTGAAGGAATTTTATTTAGAGATATTACTCCATTAATGGCTGATGGCGAAGCCTTTCATCATGCTGTAAACGAGTTAAAAAAATTTGCTAGTGAACAAAAAGCAGAAGTCATCGTTGGGCCCGAGTCAAGAGGGTTCATTTTTGGTTGCCCAATTGCTTATGAATTAGGGATTGGCTTTGTTCCCATTCGTAAACCAAACAAACTACCCCGTGAAACGGTTTCTATTTCATATGAATTAGAATATGGTAAAAATACTTTATGTATGCATAAAGATGCTATTAAGCCAAACGAACGTGTCTTAATTATTGATGATTTATTAGCTACTGGAGGCACTGTAAAAGCGACCATTGAATTAGTTGAAAAATTAGGCGGAATTGTTGTTGGTTGTGGTTTTTTAATTGAATTAGAAGATTTAAATGGTCGTGAACTTTTGAAAAATTATTTAGTTAAAGCTTTAGTTAAATACTAATTTATTTTATTTCAACTTTTAAGAAAGGAGGTTGTCTTATGGATGCTAAAAAAACTATTGCTGATGTCATTGCAAAAGCCGAAGAGTATTTACATAATTCCAAGAATATTGAATTAATACAAAATGCCTATGAATTTGCTCGTCTTAAACATGAAGGTCAATTTCGTAAGTCGTTAGATCCATACATTCAACATCCTGTCGAAGTTGCTTATATGCTTGCTGAATTGCATGTTTCCCCAGTAGTGATTGCTGCTGGACTGCTCCATGATATTTTGGAAGATACAGATGTTTCAAAAGAACAATTAGTCGAAATTTTTGGTTTCGACGTGGCAAACATTGTTGATGGAGTCACAAAAATTAGCAAACTAAAATATATGACGAAAGAAAAAGCTCTTGCAAAATCCCATCAAAAGATTTTATTGGCGATGGCAAAAGATATTCGTGTAATTTTAGTTAAATTGCTTGATCGTGTTCACAATATGCGAACATTAGAATTTCAACCACCGGAAAAACAAATAAAAATTGCCAAAGAGACAATGGATTTGTATGCTCCTTTAGCACATCGTTTAGGTATGTATCGAATAAAAGCTGAACTAGAAGATACAAGTTTTAAATACCTTGAACCGGAACAATATCAACACATTTTTGATATGATAAACATGCAAAAGACTGTTCGAGAAGAAGACATTCGTCAAATGCAACTCCATTTAGAAGAACTATTATCACAAAATCATATTGAAAAATATGATATTAAAGGAAGAATTAAAAACATTTATAGTGTATGTAAAAAGATGACTAGTAAAGACCTTGATTTTGATCAAATTTATGATCTTATGGCTTTAAGAATTATCGTTCCAACAATTGAAAGTTGTTACCATGTTCTTGGACTAGTTCATGGCCATTGGACACCGATACCAAAGAGGTTTAAAGATTACATAGCTACACCAAAACCAAACTTATATCAATCACTTCATTCTACAATTGTTGGTTTAAATGGGAAAATTTACGAAATCCAAATTAGAACATACGAAATGGATGAAATTGCCGAATTTGGTATTGCTGCTCACTGGGTTTATAAAGAAGAAAATAAAAGCTATTCTCCTCAAGAAGAACAATTAGAAATAGCTGCCAAGTTAAAATGGTATAAGGAATTATTGACTTATGCAGAGATTGGCGAATCTGAAGATAGTGATCCACTAGAGACAATTCGTGAAGATATTTTTAGTGCAAATGTATATGTATTCACTCCTAAAGGTGATGTTTTAGATTTCCCAACAGGAGCTACTCCTCTTGATTTTGCTTATCGAATTCATACGGAAATTGGTAATCACACAATTGGTGCTATTGTTAATGGGAAAATAGTTACTTTAACTTACAAAATGAAAACGGGCGATGTTATTGAAATAAAAACCTCTAAAAATTTTGTTGGTCCCAATGAAGCTTGGTTAAAAATTGTCAGAACATCCCATGCAAAACACAAAATTATCTCTGTTTTAAATAGACTAAAACGTGACGCATTAGTTTTATCTGGCAAGGAAGAATTCGAAAAGATCCTTAAACAAGAAAATATCCCACCAATGAAACTTGATGATAAATTGGTTGTTACTAACTTTGGAAAATTTGGCGTTACCAATATTGAAGATTTTTATTATGAAATAGGGAAAAATGCTATTTCTGCGAAGGGCGCAGCCAATCGTCTGGCAGGCAGAATGGAAAAACTTGATGATGAAGCCTTAATTAAACAATATAGTATTGATGATGAAAAAAAGAAACTTCAACGTTCAACAAACGATTATGGTGTAGTTGTTGAAGGGTTAACAAAAACCCAAATAAAACTTGCAAACTGTTGTCATCCAGTATTAGGTGACGATATCATTGGATATGTTACTAAAGGATACGGCATTGTTGTTCACCGGCTAGAATGCCATAATAATCGCCATTCCGATGAACAACGATTTATCGAAGTTTATTGGGACCCTGAATTTACACGCAAAAGTTATGAGACATTAATTACCATATTATCTTTTGATCGTCGAAATATTGTTGCAGAAATTATTAATGCCTTAAACAGCGTTGCTGTAACCATCAAAAACATTTCTTCAGGGAAAAATAAAGAAGGCGATTTGTTGACAAAAGTGAAACTCGATGTTCCTAATTTAACAGTCTTAACGACAGCAATGGCTAATATCAAGAAGATTAGTGATGTTCATTCCATCGAAAGAGTGATAAAATGAAAGTAGTTATTCAACGTGTTGCAAATGCCGAATGCATCATTGATGGAAATGAAGTTGGCAAAACTGGTTTTGGTTATTTATTGCTTGTCGGTTTCAAAGAGGGCGATCAATTTAATACCCTTTCTAAAATGGTAAAAAAAATAGCAAATTTACGAATATTTGAAGATGAAAATGGGAAAATGAATTTGAATCTTTATGAAGTAAAAGGGACCATTTTATCCATTTCGCAATTTACTCTTTATGCCAATTTATCCAAAGGTAATCGACCATCTTTTACTGATAGTATGGAGCCTGTTCAAGCAAAAATAATGTATCATCAATTTAATGATTTATTAAGGCAAGCAGGATTTGTTGTTTCCGAAGGCGTATTTGGTGCCCATATGGACATTTCACTGACTAATTGTGGACCAGTAACAATCATTATTGAATTATAAGTGGCTAAAGCCACTTTTTTTAACTTAACTTTTAATTTTTAATGTGCTATAATCTAACTATCATAATTGAGAAAGGATTTTTCTTTATGGAGATAAAAGAAAGATATGATGAATTAGCTAAACGTTCTCTTTCTTTAGCTGACTTCTCACAAATAGTTGATTTAAAAAACCAATGCATCTTGGCTTTAAATCAAGAATATCAATATTTATGTGATATCTTGATTATCGATATATATATTGATAATCATCTTTTTGATGATGCGCTTTCTTTAGCTTTAAAAACATTTAACATCATTGATAGTGTCGTTTTTCAAAAAATTTATATTTCTTTTTTAGATCATATAATTTTCATTTATTTTCAAAAGAAAAATTTTAAAAGTGCTTATCGATACACTTTTTTGAAAAGAAACTATTTAAATTTAGAAGATCACGATGAAGTGAATCGTTGGTACTTAGAAATGGCATATATTGATGCTGAATTAAATCAAAAAGATAAAGCTTCACAACACCTCCAAGCAATATTAAACAATTACCCCGATGAGTCCCTAAAAGCTCTCGCACTTAGTAATTTAACAAAATTATATCTAGATGATGGGCTTTTAAACGAAGCCAAAAAAACGCTTGCTGAAGGCATAAAACTTGTTGAGAAACTAAAAGACGACGAAGGAAAACTTTATTGTGAATATTTAAATGCTAAACTATTTGTTTTAGAAAAAAACTTCAAATTTGCCAAGCAAAGTTTCCATGACTTGTTTCATAAAATTTCTCATTTAAGCGAATCTTATTTAGGCATTTTTAACGAATATTTGGAGTTGCTTATTACACTTGAACATTGGGATGATTTTGATCGTATAGTTGCGAAATTTTATAAAGAAGTTGAACAAAGTACCGATTTAGAAACTAAAAAAGGCTTTTACCTTAGTTTACTAAAGGCAAAAATTGGTAGAGAAAAGGGTTTAAAAGAACCTTTAAAACCTTTATTAGCCATGCTTGAAGCACTTGATAACCAAGTTGCCAAAAACAATAGTGAAGCATTGGAGATTTCCAATGAAGATGATAAGAATCTTGAAATCAACCAACGTTTGCGTACACTGATTGCAAAAATTGAAAAAACAATGGTTCTAACTAATTTAGCATCACTTAGTGACAACGAACGTGATTGTTTTATGGAATTTTCGAAACACTTAGAAACTATCGTAAATTTTAATGAAGCTAATTTTATAATTTTTTCTAAATCAAATTTTGCATCATTACCTGAATTTTTTGAAAATTTTAATCACGTAAAGTCATTTGAATATAAAAAGCAACGTTTATTTGAAAGAGATATTCCATATAACAATTTAAATGGGACAATTGTAGAAATGGTAGTATCAGCAAATCATGAAATCATGATTGATTTTTCCAACACACAATTGCCTTTAAAAAACGTTGTAACAGAAAAACTATATCATCAATCTTTAACGCAATCATTAATTGCTATTCCCATGCTTTATGAAAAAGATTTATTTGCATGTGCAATCTTTACTGCAAATGATTCCACATTACTTGATGTTGATGCTATGGCTCTATTAAAAGTCGCTTGTAAATTATTGGAATTTAAACTAATTTCGATTTTTTATCAAGATAGTTTGCGAACGCAAAAAAACATCTTACAAATAGCTATGAATCATTTGCAAGAAGGTATTTTTTACTTAGACCAAGTAAAAAGTCGAATGTTATGTAGTTCTCAGTTGCTTTCTTTTCTAAAAATTGAAGAACAAATGATTGATCGAAACGAATACCAACAGTGGATTAGGAAAGAAGACCAAAATCAATTACTTTCGGTTATCGACAAAATCGAACGTGGGGAAAGTTATGAAATTACATATCGGATTAATTTACAGAATCAAGAAATCCATGTAAAAGAACAAGCAGCTCCCTATATTTCTAAAGAAGGAAAAATAAAATTTTATATTGGAACAATAAGAAAAATTGATGAAAACATTCCTATTTCTCAACAAAAATTAACAATGGATGATGAACTTGTTTTTAATTCCTTTTTAACGGAAATCAAGTCTAAAACAACTGATTTAGACTATAAATTCGCTTTAGGTCGCTTTCAAATAATTAATCTAGAAAATACTAATACTGAGTTTGCAATGCAGACAATCAAATATTTTTACCAATTAATTAAACAAGAATTTTCCGAATTGACATTTTATTTAGCGGACGGTACTTTCATTTCCTATCTTGAAACTTCTGATCAAAGGATTATCGATCGCAAAATTCGGATAATATTTGAAAATGCTGATCGAGGATTCCGTTATCAAAATTTTAATATTAATTTTGAAACAAAAGCAAGTATTGTTAGGTATCCTCGAGATAGTTTTAGTGTTGATGAATTAATTATCTTTTCTGACCTAGCTTTGAAGGAACCTAAACGTTATCAAGTTTTTTCCGATGATATTCATAAAAAATATTTGAAATCATCGCAAGTAGCATTTTGCTTACAGGAACAGCTAAAAAAAGGAACGATAGAATTATTATATTTACCATTGATTGGCAAAAACACGATCCCAAAATCTTTTTTAGTTCAATATAATGTTCCAGGATTGCTCCCAAAAGAATCTGTTTTTCAGTATGTAACAAATTTAACAATTATTCCTTTCCAAATTTTAGCTTTAAAGCAATTAATTAGAGAAATTAATCCTGCTAATGATTTTTGTTACTATTTTCAAATCAATGCGAAAGCTTTAGAAATGTTAATCAAAGACCAATTTTTTAGCTCGCACTTAAGCATGTTTCAAAAAATTAATCTTTGCATTAATGATTTTTCTGAAAATATTGCTAATTCGCTTCAATATTTAAAAGAAAACAATATAAAAGTATTGGTAAATTATCATGTTTTCCAGAAATTACATGTCAATGATTTGTTGAATGATTACTTGTTTGGTGTTTTATTAGAAGATACTCTTGACCATTTATCACGACAGTCTTTGATTCAAGTGTGCAAATTGTACAATTATGAGTTGTTGTGTAATTTTGATTTTTCCGAATTTCAAAATGTGAAATATAAAAGTGACATTTTAGAGAATGTTGCTCAAATCAACCAAAAATAACGATTGTTTATATTTGTTAATTGTGTTATAATTATTACATTAAAAAACTAGAAGGAATAAATATGTCTAAAATTGTAAACTTTTTAAAATTATTTGTTTTACCAAAATCAATGGCCAAAGTAAGGCTAATGTCTGTACTAATTTCTCTTTTTATTTTTGTATTATCTGCTTATTTGTTGGCAATTCCCTATGGCTTCCAAGCTGCAAAAAGCACTGCATTGTATCGAGACGATTATAATTTTTTAGCATTGCAAGAAATTCCCGATGAGGCGACAATCAATCAAATCTTCGTGGAAATCAATGATTTAGAATGTTTTGCCAGCCCAGAATTCAAACTATCCTGCACGGGATTAGATGCTGGTGAAGTTGTCACAAAAGAAATCTCTTTCATTACGAATGGCGAAGATTATGCAACGCCAGTTACCAAGAAAATCCATTTTATCGTTGAAAATAATGGTGAAGAAGATTCTTCGTTCGACCCTTTAACTGATTTTGATCTTGAACATTACCCATATGAAGATAATGTTGAACACTATTTTGTGCTTTTGACTAATTATTATATGTACTATCAAGCCCACCAAAGAGGATTGGGCGAATTAGAAAAAAAGCACAATGATATTTCACTAACTGAAATATCAACAACACTTTTTTATGAAGGGTACATCCCAACTTTTAAACTAAGTTCTAGTTCCCCAGAAACTGATGGCTATTTAATGGGAACCTACATAATTGATCAAATAATTGTTGGTTTAGCTGCTTATGCTAGATCCACGGCTTTTATGAATACCATCTTAATTTGTATTTTATTCCCACTTTTAATGATCCTTATTTTCTGGTTATTCTTTAAACGTAATGGTCGTTTAACGCAATTTAGAGAATATTTCAATATTGCTGCTTTAGGAAGCGTTGTTCCTTTAGTTATAACTTTTGGAGTATCGTGGATATTTCCACAAATTTTAAACGCTTATATTTTCCTTTTTTCTATTTATTATTTATTCATTCTTTATCGGATAAATAATAGCCCAACTGATTTATAAAAAAATTTATAGGGGGTAATTATGAAATTTGGTGATATTTTAAAATCTTTGGTTTTGCCAAGATGGATGATTAAATATAAATCAATGAGTATTATTATTTCCATTTGCATATTTGTGATTTCTTCATTTATCATCGCTTTACCTCCAAGTCAAAATTCTTCGATAAATGAGCAAGACATCTTAAACAACTACAATTATGATGTTTTGACGCAATTTCCGAACACTTCAATTGTTAACAACGTTATAAAACAACTTGTTGACAAAGAATGTGAAGTCGTTAATGGAAATGAATTAAAATGTGATCAGATGGGAGAAGTTGATAATTTTGAAGCAGATTTTTCCTTTGTAGAACAAGGGATTACTAAAAACGTTCATTTAGTTATCGATTTATTTAATATTGAACAAGTCTATTTAGAAGTTGAAGGCATTAAAGTCTTTTATGATCCTAATGAAAATTTCACAATTGAAAAAATCCCTTATAAAACTAATGAAGAAAATTACTTAATAATTCTTTATTCCGATGCTTTATATTTTCAAGCACATCCCGATGGTATAGACGATTTAAATATTGTCCACAATGGGCAAAAAATTCTTTCTAATACCAAAAAAGTGTTTTACCAAAACAATTTAGGCGATTTTCGATTTTCAATCGATGATCCTGCCAATAACGGATACCTATTAGGAAATTATTTGCTTGAGCAAATAATTATTGGGAATCGGAATACGATTAAATTACAATTCTTTACTTACAGTTTTATCATTGGTGTTTGTTTTACAACAATTACTATCTTGATTCTTTGGATTTTCTTCCATCGTGAAGGGAAGTTTAAACAATTTAAAGAATATTACAACATTGGAGCTATTGCAAGCATCCCTGTAACAGTTGTGTTTTTTATATTGCTTTGGTTTTTCCCGAAACTTTTAGATATTTATATTTTAGCTTTTTCTTTATATTATTTGATAGTTATTTCCGTAATAAATAATGATGAAGCTTTAGTTTAAAAAGTGATCCTCAATTTGCCAATTGAGGATTTTATTTTAGATTGAAAAATAGTGATTTTACTTTCAAAAAACAACGTTCTATGCTAAAATACTTATAGTAAGGTGAAAATATGAAGAGAAATAATAGTCGCATTAAAGCAATGATCGTCTTATACAATTACGATTTATTAGGTGAAATGCCCAACTACCAATATTTAGATGAAGTTTTACAAGAGGAAGAAGAAGTTGACTTCGATGAAGACTTTTTTAATGAACTTGTCAATGGTGTCATTCTTCACTGGGATGATATAAATCGGATTATGAGCCGTAATTTGAAAAATTGGACATTTGAAAGAATGTCCGTCATTGATCGTAATTTAATCCGGATTGCTGTTTTTGAAATGTTATATACGAATACTCCTCATACTATCATTATCAATGAAGTCCTCAATTTAACGCATGAATATAGTGAACTTGATGATGGATTATCATCAAAGTTCAACAATAAACTGCTTGATGAGATTAGGAAAAGTATCGATGGAAAATAATTATTTAACTGTTTCTGCATTGAACAAATATATTGCTTATAAATTTGATACGGATAATGCATTAAAAAATGTATTGATTCAAGGCGAAATATCCAATTTTCGCATATCAAAAGGACATCTTTATTTTTCTCTGAAAGATGAAGAATCGGAAATTCGCGCGATTATGTTTGGTTCAAATGCCCGTTCTTTAGCTTTTATTCCTGTTGATGGAATGATGGTGCTGATTAAAGCTGTAGTTTCTGTTTATCCAAAGGGAGGAACTTACAGTTTAAACGTTAATGAGATGCGTCAATCTGGGTTAGGTGAAAGTTATTTAAACTTTTTACGTTTGAAAGAAAAACTGCAAAAAGAGGGTTTGTTTGATCAAGACAAAAAACTTCCAATCCCCAGTTTCATTGAACATATTGCCGTCATTACTTCTGAAAATGGCGATGCAATCAACGATATTACCTCAACAATTTTTAAGCGTTTCCCAATCGCAAAAGTTTATATGTATCCTGCACTTGTTCAAGGAGTTCAAGCTCCCAAATCGTTAATAGCAGCTTTAAAAAAAGCCAACGAAGATCGCCTTGGTCAAGTTATCATTATTGCACGTGGTGGTGGCAGTGTTGAAGACCTTTCGTGTTTCAATGACGAACAATTAGCTAGAGCTATATTTGCAAGTAAAATTCCTACTGTCAGTGGTGTTGGTCATGAAGCTGATTTTACAATTTGCGATTTTGTTGCCTCATTAAGAGCACCAACACCTACGGGAGCTGCAGTCCTGCTTACAAAAAGCCAAGCAGAGATTGCCCAAAATATTAACGAAAAAAGCCAATTACTCCACTATTATTATAAAAGAATCCTTGAACAAAAGTATTTTAGTTTGCAAAATTTAGTGAATGCCCATTATTTTAAAAACTTCATTGAAGTTATCAAGCAAAAAGAAAACACGCTAAGTCAACTAACATTACGATTACAGAATTCATCACCCAATGTGAAAATCAACAATTTATTAAATACTGTTGACAACTATTGGAATCGATTGAAAGCTTTTAATATCGAAGATCGTCTTAATCTAAAAATAAACTATGTAAATGATAGACAAAATCAATTACAACAATTATATGTTAGACAGACTTCTGATCGCTTTGTTCATTTGACCCAACTATTTGATAAACTTAATTTATTAAATCCAAAAAACATCATGAAAAAAGGCTATACATTAACATATCAAAACGGCCAATTAATCACAAATGTTCTGGATGTCAATCTTGAACAAAATTTAAATGTCCTTTATTATGATGGTGAGATTGTTACAAAGCCGATTAAAAAAAGTAGAAAAGAGGAATAAACATGTACGAAGAATTAATAAAAGAATTAGAAGAAATTGTAAAATCTTTAGAAAGTGGCAATTTAACACTTGATGAAGCAATTGAAAAATATCAACGAGGAATTGAAGTCGCTGCTCTTTGTAAAGAGAAATTAGTTAATGCAAAAGAACTAATTATTACAAAAATGCATAATGACAATGAATGATTATTTAAAAATTATCGATAATTGTTTATCCGACTATGTTCAGACAATTCAAAATCCTGAATTAAAACAAGCCATTAATTATGCTTTGTTTCCAGGAGGAAAAAGGATTCGTCCGTTACTTTTGCTTTTAACGTTACGTGATTTAGGACTTGACCCGATTGTGGGTTGTTATGCTGGGGCTGCTATAGAGATGATCCATACTTATTCGTTGATCCATGACGATTTACCGGCAATGGATGATGATGGGGTGAGACGCGGCAAGCCAACAGTGCATATCCAATTTTCTGAAGCAATTGCCGTTTTAGCAGGTGATGCTTTGTTAACTGATGCCTTTTTTTGGTTGACAAAAACAAATGTCGATCATGGAACTTTGATTAATTTATTAAAATTAACTTCCTTAAAAACTGGCGCAAATGGCATGGTTCAGGGACAGATGCTTGATATTAATCCTACAAATCAATTAAATGAAGAAACCATCAAGTTTATGAATTTACGCAAAACAGGTGATTTATTTGAATTAGCTCTCCAAATCGCTGGTTTAATCAGAAAAGCTAATATAACTTTACTAGGAAATTTTTCAATTATTGCTCACAATTTTGGCCTTGCTTTTCAAATAAAAGATGATCTCGATGATTTTGAACAAAAACAAGCGATAGAAATCAATACTTTTGTAAACTTGTTAGGAAAAGATCAAGCTTATTCCTTGTTCCAAAGTTTTCGAAGTGATACATTAGAGCTAATAAAAAACAATTTAGGAGAAAATAATCTTTACGATTTTGTTAAGAGGATTTTATGATTGATTTAGAAAAAATTACAGCACCACAAGATATAAAAAATTTAAACATAAAAGAACTTGAACAGTTGGCTGATGACATCAGACATTTTATAATAAATAATGTTAGTTTAACTGGTGGGCACTTATCGGCCAATTTAGGTGTTGTTGAACTAATAATTGCTTTACATTATGTTTTTAATAGCCCCTATGATAAATTAATTTTTGATGTTGGTCATCAGGCCTATACCCATAAGATTTTAACTGGGAGAGCTTCGCAATTTTCTACATTAAGACAAAAAGATGGGTTAAGTGGATTCTTAAAATATTCTGAAAGCCCTCACGATGTATGGGAAGCAGGTCATGCAGCAACTTCCATTTCGGCAGCTGCTGGGTTTCTTGAAGCCAAATCTAAAGGTGATGATATCGGAGAAGTTATCGCCATAATTGGAGACGGCGCTATCCAAAACGGACTTGCGTTATCCGGTTTGAATTTCCTAGGTTCTAAAAAAGACCAAAAAGCAATTATTGTTCTAAATGATAATGAAATGTCCATTTCAAAAAATGTTGGCTCATTATCAAAGATTTTTAATCGAATACGGATTAAAAAATCTTACCAATTTTTAAAGCGGATTACTCCAAAGTTCATTCACCGAATGTTCTATGATATAAAAGAAGGAATCAAAAATTTTGTTTACAAAAACAATTTTATGAATTCGTTAGGATTTCGTTATTTCGGCCCTATAAATGGTCATAATCTGCGTGTTTTAATAAGATATTTTGAATATGCGAAAAAAACAAATCAATCAATCATCATTCATGTAAAAACGATTAAAGGTATGGGATATCCCTTTGCTGAAAAAGACCAAGTAGGTGCTTGGCATGGTATTGGTCCTTTTGACGTAGCAACCGGAATGCAAGTAAACCATTCCAAACCAAATAAAATTTCTTGGAGTCAGGGTGTAGGAGATATTATCTTAAATCAAGCCTTGAAAAACCCTAAAATAACAGTAATTTGCCCAGCAATGATCTTGGGTTCAGGATTAGATAAATTTGCAAAAGTCCTCCCAAACCAAATTGTTGATGTTGGTATTGCGGAAGAGTTAAGCGTTGTAATGGGTGCAGCCATGGCAAGGACAAACAACCTTCCCGTTATTTCGATTTATTCAACTTTTTTACAACGTGCTTATGATGCTCTTAATCACGATGTTGCTAGAACGAATGCCCATGTTGTTTTTCTGGTTGATCGTGCAGGAATTGTTGGCGCAGATGGGGACACACATCAGGGTACTTTTGATATAGCTTTTTTATCACATTTACCTAATTTTACAATCACAATGGGGAGATCGTTGGCAGAAACTGCCCAATTGGTTGATTTTGCAATTAACAGACACAATGGTCCTTTTGTCGTTCGATATCCTCGCGGAGAAACAAACACGGATATTCCGATAATTACGGATGTTGATTATGGAAAATGGGAAGTTGTTAAACCAATAAAAGAGATTAATATTATTTCCTATGGTCCTGTTGTAAATAAATTTGCATGCGTTGTTGATGAAGAAAATTTAGACATGGGTGTTATTAATGCTCGCTTCATCAAGCCACTTGATTTGGAAATGCTTAAAGCATTATCTAAAACAAAAGTAATTATTTATGAAGAAGTAATTTTAAATGGCTCGTTATCTTCTTTAATCATTGAAGCTAACACTTTACACTCCTTTGAATTAAATATTCAAGCCATTGCCATTACTGATCAGTTTGTCAGTAGCGGGTCCATCAAATCTTTAAAAAAAGACTTAGGTTTAGATATTCGTGATATATTAAAACCACACATAAAAGGATAGAATATGCTAATTTCGTTAACTGTTAAAAATTTTGCAATAATAGATAATATGCAAATTGACTTTGATGATTCGATGACTTGTTTAACTGGTGAAACAGGAGCAGGTAAATCATTAATCATTGATGCCATTGGCCTTTTATTTGGGAAACGTGCTTCGACTGAATTAATCAGATTTGGCGAATCAAAAGCAATGATTGAAGGCGTTTTTTCACAAATTAAACCCGAAATGACATCGATTGTTGATTTGAACATTAATGAAGATGATTATTTAATTATTAAAAGAGAAATTTATGCCAACGGGAAAAGCATTTGTAAAATCAACAACCAAATTGTTACTCTAAACCAATTAAACGAAATTGCTGAATTAATTGGTGACATTCACACACAATATGATACTCAAGGACTCTTCAATCCTAAGAATTATTTAAAATTTATTGATAATAGTGATGTAACGACCAAACTTCCGTTATATCAAGAACATTTAAAAAAATATCGAGAATATTTAAGCAATTACCAAAAACTATTGAAGCGTAATGAAGATGATTCTCAAAGATTGGAATATTTGAAATACCAAATAAAAGAACTTGATAATGCACATTTATCAATTCAAGAAGAAGAACAGTTGCGAAAGCAAGCTAATTACTTAACAAATTTTGAACAAATTAGTACTAATGTTTCTGCAATCATCGAATCATTTACGAAAAATCAATTATTAGAAAACTTGTATGATGCCGTAGCAAATTTAGGTAAGTTAGCTAAATTTGATGAACGTTATGGTAACATTCAACAGCAAATGGAAGAGGACTTTTATCGTTTAAGTGACCAAATAACAGAGATTAATAAATTATACAAGAGTTTTGATTTTGATCCTCGTGAACTAGAGCAAATCAATGAACGACTCGGGTTATATTCGGAATTTAAAAGAAAATACAAAAAGACGTTGTCAGATTTATTGATTTACCAACAAAATTTGGCGGATGAGATTAACCTAATTGAGAACTTTGACGATTTATTAAGAGAAGCCAAAAGCAATGTTGATCAAGAATATCGATTGACACTTACCATTGCCCAAGAAATTCGTAAAATTCGCCAAAAATTAGCAAAAGAATTGACCACTTTGGTAATTGATAATCTAAATGATTTACAACTTCGTAATACACGTTTTGAAATTGTGTTTAATGATCCAAACCCTCAAGTATTTAACAACGATGGGATTGATAATATTGATTTCATGATTTCGTTTAATTTGGGAGAACCATTAAAACCACTTTCTAAAGTAGCTTCAGGTGGCGAATTATCCCGCTTCATGCTGGCATTAAAAACAATTGTCAGTGAAAAACTTGATTTACAAACAATTATTTTTGATGAAATTGATAATGGTGTTTCTGGAGCAATTGCTTTTAGTATCGCTAATAAAATTTTTACAATTTCTCATAAATCACAAGTTTTATGCGTTACGCATCTTCCTCAAGTAGCTGCAATAGCAAAACATCATTTGCACATTTCCAAAGCAACTTTAGATGGGCGAACCGTAACTAAAATTGACAAACTAGTCTCCCATAATCGAGTCATCGAAATTGCAAAAATGATTTCTAACGGAGAAGTAACTATTGCTAGTCAAAATCTTGCAAAAGAACTGTTAAGTTTTGATGAAAATAAAAACGAATCAAGATAGCTTGATTCGTTTGTCTATTTTGGTTGCCATTTACAACGGATAGGAGAAAAAATTTTCCCTTCTTTTTTTAAATCATTAAAAGCTTTATCGATTGTTTTACGGTCTAAACCAGTAATTTTCTCAATATCACCAGCGCTTAATGGTTGATTAGCTTGTTGCATTGCTTGTAAAATTTGTTCTTTTATATCCATAAACTATTCCTGAATAAATTTCAATTAAAATTTCTTGGCAACTTCAATCATCAATGCAATTAAAGCTACAGCACCTAATAAAGTCATTCCAATGACAATTACATAAATTAAAATTTTACCGATTAAAGTATTAGCGGGATTTTTTTGAATCTCAACCTCAACAGAATTATTTGGTTTTACCTTTGTTTTGATAAAAGGTGTTTTTTCAATCTTGTTATCTTTTTTCACTTTTCTCACCTCAATAATTATGATATAATATAACATAGTTATTGTAACACATAATCTTTAAAAAGGGAATAAAAAAAGAATGAAAACCCCAAAAATTATTTTCCATGTTGATTTAAATAGTTTCTTTGCATCTTGTGAAATGGCAGAAGACCAAGAGCTTGTAAATAAACCTGTCGCTGTTGCTCACATTGATCCTCTGAGAAAAGGGATAATTTTATCCCCAAATTACGAAGCTAGGAAATTCGGGATAAAAACGACTATGTTAGTTCGTGAAGCTTTGTTATTATGCAAAGAATTGGTGGTTGTTGAACCAACTATGGATTTATATGAGCATTATTCTGAATTATTCTACTCTTATCTATTATCAATTACTAAGATTGTGGAAATGGCTTCTATAGATGAAGCATATTTAGATGTAACAGAAAAGTGCCAAACAATTCACCCACTTTCGCTAGCAGAAAAAATCCAAAAAGATTTATTAGAAAAGTATAAACTTCCAGTAAGTATCGGCATAGCTCCCAATAAATTTCTTGCAAAAATGGCTTCTGACATGAAGAAACCCTTGGGAATTACAGTACTAAGAAAAAGAGAAATAGATAAATTATTATGGGTATTACCAATTGAAGACATGATGGGTGTTGGCAAAAAAACAGCACCAAGGTTAAAATCAATCGGAATAAATACAATTGGCGAACTTGCTAACTTTGCCAATTTAGAGTTATTAAAACAAACAATTGGTGAACAAAATACTTTAAGTTTACAACAACATGCTTGGGGAATAGATGATACTTGTGTTGATGCGTCTAATGATGATTCAGTGCAATCGATTAGTAATGCCCATACATTTGATCATGATTTATATGACCCCGATACAATCAAAAAAACGCTCAAAGTTCTTGCTAATTCGGTATCTTATCGATTACAAAAAGCTAATTACTGCGCGCAAACAATTGGAATTCAAATAAAATATGGCGATTTTCGTCAAATAAACCGAAGCAAAAGCTTAGTTAAACCAATTGATGGCGAAATCGAGATATATGATACTGTTGAAGATTTATTTGACAATTTATTTGTCCAAGGAGACATGATTCGTTTGGTTGGCGTCTTTGCAAACCGTCTTGTCCAAGGGAAAGAACCAGAAAAACAAGTATCTATTTTTGATGACTTATCAAAAATAGAAAAAGAAAGTGAAATAAAAAAAATTATTCTCGGCGTCCAAAATACTTTTGGAAAAGAAGCCATTAAAGTTGGTTACTATGAACGAGAAAAGAAGGATCAAAATGAATAGTAATTTAGGAACAATTCAAAAATATCGCGTATTACGTGAAACAAATTTAGGATATGTATTAACTCTCGATGGAAATGATGAATATTTTTTGCATCGAAACGAAACTAATTATCAGAAACTAACCATTGACGAACAAGTTGATGCTTTTTTGTATGCAGATAAAAAAGGACGTTTAGCGTTGACTTTGTTTAAACCAACGGCTACTATCAATAAAATCGGATTTGCCAGGGTTCAAGATGTAAATTCGCAATTAGGAGTTTTTTTAAATATCGGAACAAGTAAAGATATTTTGCTTTCACGTGATGATTTACCTATTAGTTTAGAAGAATGGCCTCAATGCGGTGACTATATTATTGGCAAATTGAAAGTAAAAGCCGACCGTTTAATTTTAAAAATGGCTACAAAAGATGAAATTTTAAATCAAAGAAAAGAAAATGACTTACCAATTAATGAAAAAGTAAAGGCTTTTGTCTACAGAATGACACCCGAAGGTGTTAATTTGGTAACAGAAAATTTAAATATTGTTTTTGTATTTCATACCAATATGCGAAAAAAATATCGTCTGGGAGAAGAAGTTAGTGTAAAAATCCTTGTAAAAAATGAAACTGATTTTTTTGGAACATTAATTGATCAAAAAGAAGTAATGATAAAAAATGACCGAGATATCCTTTTAAGTTATTTAAAAAGTCATCAAGGCGTCATGGCAATAACGGAAAAAAGTGATTCAGAAGCAATAAAAAAAGTCTTTAACATGAGCAAGAAGGCTTTCAAAGCAGCTGTTGGTAATTTATATAAAGATCGTCTTGTCGAAATTCATGACGATAAAATTATTTTATTATAAAAAAAATATAGTCAATATTATATATTGAATATATTTAATAGATTTTAACTCGCTTTTAGAGAAGATTATCTTTTTTTAGACGAACAATTATCTTTCGAGCGATTTTAGAAACGCCTTATTTGGCTTTCTCTTGACAATTCCCATATTTTAAATTATAATAATATAAAATAAATAATCGATGAATAAGACAAGTAATTGATGGTTAATTATTTACAGCGAAAGTGGTTAGTGAGAGCACTTGATAATTCATCAACGAATGACACTTATGAGATTCCTTTAAGGACGTATTTCTAGCGTTAAAGAATTAAGTGCATCATTTTTTTTGATGAATAAGGTGGCACCGCGGTTAATCGTCCTTAGAAGTATTCTTTTAAGGATTTTTATTTTTAGGAGGTAAAGTTATGAGTTATCAAAAAGTAAAGGGGACTCAAGATCTATTTGAACAACTAGCATTAAAATACCGCTATGTTGAGCAAGTCATGACATCGATGATTAAAAAATTCGGTTATCGCGAAATCATTACGCCTATTTTTGAAAATACGGATGTATTCGTAAGAGGTGTTGGTGATGATACTGATATTGTAAAAAAAGAAATGTATACTTTTAAAGACAAAAGCGATCGCTCCATTACTTTGCGCCCTGAAGGGACAGCAGCTGTTGTTCGTAGTTTCTTAGAAAATAAAATGTATGCTAGTAGCAACCTTACTAAATTATTTTATTTTGGTCCTATGTTTCGCTATGAACGCCCTCAAGCTGGACGTTTCCGCCAATTTAATCAATTCGGAAT
This sequence comes from Bacilli bacterium, assembly GCA_050174575.1. Taxonomy (GTDB): domain Bacteria; phylum Bacillota_I; class Bacilli_A; order ML615J-28; family CAG-698; genus UBA2253. The sequence continues at coordinate 60,790 of JBFXJT010000001.1, read as the reverse complement.
TGAAGCTTTTGGTGATTCATCTCCACTTCTTGACGCAGACGTTATTAACAGCGCTTATCAAATTATCAAACGGTTAGGAATCAATAATATTACTTTAAAAATTAATACAATTGGCGATTTTTCTTCACGTGAAAAATACGCATTAGCTCTTAAAAAATATTTTCAACCAGAAATAAGCAATTTCTGTAGTGATTGTCAAAGCCGTTTAGAACGAAACCCACTACGTATATTAGATTGTAAAGTTGACCAAGATCAACCACTTGTAAAAAATGCTCCAAAAATTGCTGATTATTTAACAATTGAAGCGAAAGAATATTTTAATAAGGTTTTAGAGACACTTGATTCTTTGAAAATTCGTTATGAAATTACACCAACGCTAGTGCGCGGATTAGATTATTATACCGACACTGTTTTTGAATTTGTTATCAATTCCCAAGATGAAACGAATAATTTGACTTTATGTGGCGGTGGAAAATATTCCGATTTAATTAAATCTTTTAATGGCCCTGATTTACCTGGTATTGGTTACGCATTTGGAATTGAACGCTTAATTTATGTTCTAGATACGCAGAATTTGCTACCTTCATTAGATTTAAATGCAGATGTAGTTATCATTGGTTTAGACGATAAAGCAAAAACAGCTAGTTTACAATTAGCCAATTTACTTAGAACCAATGGTTATACGTGTGAACTGGACTATAAGAATACGAACATGAAACCTCAGTTTAAAGTTGCTGAAAATAAAAAAGCGCGATTTATTATAATAATCGGTGAAGAAGAGCAACAAAACAATTCATATACCATTAAAAATACTTTTACAAAAGCACAAATTTCCATACCACAAAGCGGAATCATAAAATACTTAGAGGAGAATTTATTATGAGAACTCATCATAACAATCAACTTAGAATCGAAAATGTTGGCGAAATTGTCACTTTAGTCGGTTGGGTTCAAAAAAAACGAAATTTAGGAGGGTTAATCTTTGTCGATTTACGTGATCGTGAAGGGATTACCCAAATAGTATGTAAACCTGATAATGCCAATTATCCATTACTGGAAAAAGTTCGTAATGAGTTTGTAATTCGTGTTACTGGGAAAGTCATCGAAAGAGAAAGTAAAAACTTTAATTTGCCTACTGGGGAAATCGAAGTTGAAATATTAAGTATATCTATTCTTAGTGAAGCTGAGCAAACGCCAATGATTATTGCCGATGAAACGGATGCTTTGGAAGATATACGAATGAAATATCGCTATTTAGATTTAAGACGACCAATATTACAAAAAAATCTTATGTTACGTCACCGCTTAACAAGAAGCGTCCGTGAGTATTTTGATAATCTTGGCTTTATTGATGTTGAAACGCCAGTTTTCGGAAAATCAACTCCTGAAGGCGCACGTGACTATTTAGTACCATCACGCGTTCATCCTGGAAAGTTTTACGCTCTTCCACAATCACCGCAGATTTATAAACAACTTTTAATGGTTGCGGGCTTTGAAAAATATTATCAAATTGTAAAATGCTTCAGAGATGAAGATTTGCGAGCTGATCGACAAATGGAATTCACCCAAATCGATGTAGAAATGAGTTTCATTGATGAAGAAGATATTTATCAAATAATGGAAAAGATGCTTGCAAAAGTAATGAAGGATATTAAAAACATCAATATTACTCTTCCATTGCCGAGAATTACTTTTGAAGAATCAATGAGCCGCTTTGGCACTGATAAACCAGATACTCGTTTTGCTATGGAATTAGTCGACATAGGGGAAGTTGTTGGACAATTGGATTTCCAAGTTTTCCAAAGCACTATTTTAGAAAACGGTTTAATTAAAGCCATTAATGTAAAAAATGGTGCAAAATGGTATTCACGAAAAGAAATCGATCGTTTAACACAAGATGTCAGAAAATACAAAGCTAAAGGACTAATGTGGTTAAAATATGAAAATCAACAATTTTCTGGTTCGATAATCAAATATCTTGATGAAAAAACTGAAGCAACTTTGGTTGATTTATTAAAAATCCAAGATAATGATTTAATTCTCATTGTTGCCGATCAAAAGAATGTTGCAAATGCTTCCTTAGGCTTCTTACGAAATCAAGTTGCAAAAGAAATGGGTTTGATTGATCCAAATAAGTTTAATTTTTTATGGGTCAACAACTGGCCTTCGTTTGAATATGATGAAGAAGAGAAGCGATATGTCGCTGCTCACCATCCATTTACAGCACCAAAAGATGAAGATCAGGATAAAATCTTAACAAATCCTGAATCTTGTCACTCCAAATGCTACGATATTGTTTTAAACGGTTATGAATTGGGTAGTGGTTCAATTAGAATCCATAGCCAAGATTTACAAGCTAAAATGTTTAAAGCTATCGGTCTTACAGAAGATGAAATCAAATATAAATTTGGTTTCTTTGTTGATGCGTTGAAATTTGGTACACCACCTCATGGAGGGATTGCTTTAGGTCTTGATCGTTTAGCGATGATTCTGACTAATTCAACTTCGCTTCGTGAAGTCATTGCTTTCCCAAAAAGCGCAAATGCGATGGATCCAATGAGTGAAGCACCAAGTTTTGTAACGGATTTACAATTAAATGAACTTAAATTGGAAATAAAAAAATGAACAATTTTGAACGACTCGAATATTTGATTGGCAAAGACAATTTAATAAAATTACATAAAGCAACAGTCGCCATCATTGGCCTCGGTGGCGTTGGTGGTGTTTGTGCTATTGCTCTAGCAAGATCTGGTATTGGGAATTTGCTTATTCAAGATTTTGATGTTGTTCAAGAATCCAATATTAATCGCCAGTTAATCGCTAATTATCAAACGATTGGAGAAAAGAAAACATCGCTTTATTTACAAGAAATTAAAAGTATTAATCCCGATTGTCAGGTAACCGTTTTAGATGAACGTTTTGACGATAATTCACAATTGTTTAATTTTCATTTTGATTTTTTGGTTGATGCGATTGATTCTGTTGCAAATAAATATTCACTCATAAAAAAGTGCCTTAATAATGATATACCATTTGTTAGTGCAATGGGAGCAGCTAATAAGGTTGATATCCAAAAATTAACTGTTTTGGACATCAAAAAAACAACTTATGATCCCCTTGCAAAAATCATTCGTAAGAAACTTCGAGATGATAATATTCAAAAACCAGTTATGGTTGTATCTTCAACTGAAGAAACTCCAAATTTAGAAAAACTTGGTTCATATATGCCAGTAACAGCATCGGCTGGACTATTACTCGCAGATTATGTTTTAAAACAAATTTGGAAAGGAAAATAAAAATGTTCTTAGCAGATATTTATGTACAAGTTATCATTATTGTTAGTGTTTTTGTTGTTTTTGTAATCACTTATGCTTTAAATAAACGAACAAAACCTCCTAAAAATGTTGTGTTGCCCGAAAAATGTGAATTTTGTCAATCTTCATCATGCATTATTAAAATTGAAAATGTAGAAAAAGCAAAAGAAGAAATACGAAAATTAATAAATTGTGAAAAGGAAGAAAATCAAGATGAAAAGAACTGATTACATTTCGTGGGATAAATATTTTATGGGTGTGGCAATTTTATCACAAATGCGCAGTAAAGATCCCAACACTCAAGTTGGCGCTTGCATTGTTAATCCTCAAAAAAGGATTGTTGGCATTGGTTACAATGGCTTCCCGATAGGATGCGATGATGACAAATTTCCATGGGAAAATAATGGAGATTTTTTAGATACAAAGTATCCTTATGTGGTTCATGCTGAACCAAATGCCATTTTAAATGCTATTTCTTCACTTGATAATTGCACAATTTATGTAACTTTATTCCCATGCCATGAATGCGCAAAATTAATAATTCAAAGTGGAATAAAAGAAGTTGTCTATTTATCGGAAAAATATTTAGGAACACCTAGCGACCAGGCAGCAAAAAAAATGTTTGATGCTGCACATGTTTCTTATCGAAAACTTCCTAATATGTCTTTAAAGTTGGTCGATGAAGAATGATTAATTTTATCAAAGAATTTTGGACAACCTTTATTCAAAGTACTTTAAAAAGAAAACTAATGACAATTATTTTGTTTTTTATATATGTTTGCTTGTTAGGACTGGTATTTATCAAAATGGATGTTGTTGTTACAACGCCCGGACTAATCAATAATACAGCCCAAACATCAAACGAGGACAAAGGTTTTGTTCCTCTAACCATCGAAACAAGTAATATTTCTGGCAACATTTTTACAATTGGTGTTTACAGCCATTATGAAATTTCTTTATTTCAGTATTTGATTGCTTCATTGTCCGATGACATCCAAATCAGCCAATATGATAAAACAAGTGATTTAAGCGAAAGAGAAGAATATTTGCGTGGTGTTATCCATAAGGAAATTAGCATCAAAAATGCCATCATCGTTGCTTATGAACAAGCAAAGCTAAAAGATTCATCCATCGTCATTGATAAACAGTTTTTAGGGATGCGTGTTTCTGCTGTCACGAAAGAATCGCAGTCAAACCTTGAAATTGGGGACCTAATTACCAAATTCAATGGTGTTTTAATAACTGATTATCAGCACTTTATTAGTTTAAGGGATTTGCAAACTAATTTAGATTCTTTTGATTTAACGATTGTTCGAGATGATGAAGAGATAGTTGTTCAGGCAAAAATGATTGAGTTAGAAGACGATCAACAAAATAAAATTTATCGACTTGCTATTGAAGCTCTCCCAGATTATAAAATTAACAATGCCTTCCCAGAATATACCTTAAGCGATGAATTAGATTCAATCGGAGGCTCGGGCGGAGCAATGTTAACATTATCTATTTATAATTCATTATTAAATGAAGATGTCACTTATGGCAAGACAATCGTTGGCACTGGGACAATCTCAATTGAAGGAGCCATCGGTGATATTGGTGCTGTTTCTCAAAAAATAGTAACAGCAAAACTATATGACGTCGATTATTTTTTTGTTAATCCTGAAGATTACGATGAAGCTTTGATGAAATATCAAGAAATAAGCCCCGATTTTACATTAGTAAAAGTAAATTATTTTCAAGATATCATACAGTTTTTAGAAGGTGAAAACCATGAATAATCAAAAACAACTAAATTTTTGGTTACGAGGACGTCGTGAAACAAAAAAATTTTATGAAATTCGTCTTAACCGTTCAACTTCTTTTAAAACCTTTATTTTTGGGTTTTTACTTGCAACATTAATAATCATGCCATTTGGTTTATTAATTTATCAATTTCTAATGATTTATGGCTATGATTTAACTATTTTCGGCTTATATTTAACCTTAATTTGGGTTGCTTTGATGTTCTTTAACGGTTTATCCAACTATTTAACTGTCAAAATAGCGCAGGCTAGTGCAAAAGAAATGTTAAATTTACAAGAAATTGAAACTGGTTATATTTTTTGGTATCAATTATTGAATATCGGTTTTGGCATTTTTAGCTTAATTATTATTGTCTTTAGTGCCATCCAAATTTTAGGAGCGCGATAATGAAAGGAAAACAAATGTTAATAGGTCTTGCTTTAATTACATTAGGAATAATTATTGATCAAGTAACAAAAATTATTGCTTTTAATAATCTTGCTCTTTTGCAAAATCAAAAAGCTATTCCCGGAATTTTCAAATTTATTTTATTAGAAAATGAAGGAGCAGGTTTTGGAATGCTTCAAGGTAAATTATGGTTTTTTATTATAATCACAATTGTTGCTTTGGGCTTTCTAGCGTATCTTGCAAAAGACTTTGATTTACAGGAAAATGCTCTTTTCAGTGCTTCATTTATATTGATTGTCATTGGGACTATTGGCAATTTTATTGATCGTTTGTTCAATAACGGATTAGTTCGAGATTTTATTACTTTTGATTTTATCAGTTTCCCAAGTTTCAATTTTGCTGATATGTGTTTAACTGTTGGTGTAATTGTGTTAACTTTTGATATTTTATTCGGAAAAACAGGTGTGCAATGGACAAAAAGTTCTTAAAATTCGAAGAAGAACTAAGTTTACGACTTGATAAATATTTAGTCCAAGAAATCGATGATCTTACACGGACCCAAATTCAAAACTTGATTGAAAGCGAACATGTGCTTGTCAATGGAAATATTGTGAAATCAAGTTTTTTATTAAAAAACAATGATGTAATCGAAGTCAATCTTCCAGATCCGGTTTTAGATGATATCGAAGCTGAAAATATTTTGCTCGACATCTATTATGAAGATAAAGACTTGATTGTTGTAAATAAGCCTTCTGGGATGGTAGTTCATCCCGCACCAGGAAATTATCACGGTACTTTAGTTAACGCTCTTTTATATCATTGCCAAGATTTATCCGGTATTGGTGGTGTTTTAAGAGCAGGTATTGTCCATCGAATTGATAAAGATACATCAGGGTTAATCGTTGCTTGTAAAAACGATTTTACCCATCGTCATTTGAGCTTGCAATTTATGAATAAAGAAGTAACACGTGTATACTATGCTTTAGTCCATGGCGTTATTAAACATAATTTAGGTAAAATTGATGCGCCAGTTGGGAGATCGCATTTAAATAGACAAATGATGGCCATTTTAGAAGATGGTAAAAAAGCTGTTACTAATTTTCGTGTTATTGAACGTTATGACAATCATACACTTGTTGAATTAGCTTTGGAAACAGGACGAACTCATCAAATTCGAGCCCATATGAAGTATATTGGTTTCCCTGTTGTTGGAGATCCAACTTACGGGTTAAAAAATGATATTGACGAACACGGACAATATTTACATGCGAAAACTTTAGGTTTTATCCATCCAACAACCAATGAGTATATGGAATGGGATTCACCTCTTCCTGATTATTTTATTAATAAAATGAATAGCTTAAAAAAATAAAGGACAATCACTAAGCTTAATTGGCTTAATGAATGTCCTTCTTTTTTACTTTTTCAAGATTTTTAAAATTTGTTTTTCCAATCAAATCTAGATAACGCTCTGATTGATCTTTTAATATTTTTGCAATGGCTAAATCAACTTTTGGTCCAGCTCCTTTGGGGAGCTCAAAACCGACCATCTCGGATAACTTTTCAAAATTTACCAAAAATAAATAACGCGCTATAATACTTGCAGTAGCAACAGCAATATATTTACTTTCACCTTGTTCCTCAAGCTGAACACTATTAATAATATGCTCCTGACCTTTTAAATATTCAAAATATTTTTCTTTATTTGTGAAACCATCAATAATAATAGCATCATAGTCTTCAACTTTGGGTAATAGATTATAAATGACGTTATTATGTAAAAGAGCTTTAATTTTATTCATATTAAAATTATGAACTTTTGTTAAAAAATTGTATTTGACGTTATCCATCACTAACGCGCTATATTTAATATCTTTCATTAATACGGGAGCTAATTGCATAATCTTTGAATCATTTAGAGCTTTTGAATCCTTCACGCCTAATTTCATTAAATTCAGTATTTTATTTTTAGGAACAAAAGCACCAGCAACAACAATGGGACCAAAAAAATCCCCTGTTCCTACCTCATCAGTACCTATGACAGACAAGTTAACAGCAGAAGCGGAATTAATATTCGTCTCGTTTGGTTTATCAATATCTAACAACTCACAAATGTCGTGGAAAATTTCCTGAGTATTTGCGCCTTGCACTATTAGGGTTAAAGTTTTAAAAATTGTGACAATCGTTTGCTTGTATTTGGCTCTAAATAGTGTATAATTGTTGGTATGTGAAACGGAATATTCATGGTATTTACTTATTATCTCACCAGCTTGTGAGTTGGTTAGACTTAAAGTGTAACTCATAACAAAAAAACCCTCTCCGTTTATTTTACCATAAAAATCGACAAAAGTGAAGTGTTTGTTTATGAATAAGTATTATAATCTATTAGAATTGCATAAAATTGTCGCTATACTACAGGATTTAGTCGTTATTGAGCAAAATAAAACTTTTTTAAGTCAAATAGTATTAAATAATGATTTATCAATTATCCAAAGAATGCTTGATGAAGTAGACGAAGCAACAATAATCATTCAAAGAATGGGCCGTTTTCCTTTATATTTCAACCAAGATATTGCTTTTATTTTAGATTTAATCCATAAAGGTGGTTCGATTGTTGAATTAGATTTAGCTGAAATCGGTAAATTCTTAGATACTACAAAAGCTAATATATTATTTTTAGAAAATATGCAAGTTCACAATATTATTTGCCAACTTTTTGAGGACTATATCAAACAATTATTTTATCCTAAAGAATTGAACTTGAGGATTAAAGAAATAGTCAACCCCTATGGGGAGATATTAGATTCTGCATCGGAAACGCTGCGAATAATTCGTAAAAGCATTCGTGATTGTGAACGAAATATTCAAAACAAACTTCAAGAGTTGTTAGCCAAAAACAGTCAAAAATTATCACAAGCAACAATATCGATGCGTAATGATCGCTATGTCCTACCTGTTAAAGCTGATTCAAAGGGAGCAATTCCGGGAGTAATTCATGATCAATCAGCTTCAAAAGAGACCGTTTATATTGAACCAATAGCCGTTATGGAAATAAATAACCGATTAAACTCTTTAAAAGAAGATGAGAAAAATGAAATTGCTCGGATAATACGCACAATTGCTTTTGAAATTGACAATTTCTATGAAGAGTTAAAAAATAACTTTTTGATATTTGTTAATCTTGACCTTATTTTTGCAAAAGGGCAATATGCCATTAATATCAATGCGAAAAAACCTAGAATTAATAATCAAGGATTTGTCGATTTGTTAAATTGTCGGCATCCTTTATTGAATGTTGAGAAAGTCATTCCTAATAATATTTCAATAGGAAAAAATTATCAAGGGATCATCATTACTGGCCCTAACACCGGTGGTAAAACAGTTGTTTTAAAAACTGTTGGGCTATTATCCCTTATGGTCAAATTGGGCATGTTAATTCCTTGTGATGAAAATAGTGATATAATGATTTTTGATAACATTTTTGCAGACATTGGCGATGAACAGAGTATTTCCCAAAATCTATCGACTTTTTCATCCCATGTTCGTAATGTGATTGATATCATCAATCAAGTAACAAATCATTCTTTGGTACTATTAGATGAACTTGGTTCAGGAACTGATCCAGTGGAAGGTTCTAGTTTAGCAATTGCTATTTTTGATTATTTGATTGCGAAAAACTGTTTAGTCATCGCAACATCCCATTATTCCGAGCTCAAGATCCATGCATACGATTCTGATAATATTATTAATGCCAGTGTCGAGTTTGACATTCAAACTCTTAAGCCAACCTATAAACTTTTGTTAGGAATTCCCGGACAAAGTAACGCGTTAAATATTTCGCGTCATTTGGGACTTCCTGAACCAATCTTAAAACAATCTGAGCGGTATGTTGGTGAAAAAGACACGGACTTAAACAAAATAATTGAGAAATTGACCAAGCAAACAGCTGAATTAGATAAAAAATTAACAATAATTGAAGACAAAAATCAGTTATTAATGGTTAAAATTAAAGATGCCGATTTATTAAAACAATCCTTATATGATGAGAAAAACCGCTTGCTGAAAAATGCTGAGGAAGAAGCTCGCAAAATAATTGCAAAAACAACTAAAAAGATGGAAATTATTTTAGAAGAACTTGAGCAAATGAAATTAAAAGAAGTTAAGCTACATGAAATTGCTGAAATAAAGCATCAAATTAAAGAAGCAAAAGAAGAAGCGAAAATCAAATTAGATATTATCCCAAATGATCGTGAATTAACCGTCAACCAACAGGTTTTTGTTGAAAGTTATTCATGCTATGGTACTGTAATCAAGAAAAAACAAAATAACAAATATGATGTTCAAATAGGAAATGCGCAAGTAACTGTCGATAAGCAATTTTTGCGATTGACAGATCAAATCAAAAATGAGCAAATCATTAAAACTTCAACTCCAATTGGAGTTAAAAAAAATGTGCCCTTAAGCCTTGATCTTCGTGGTTTACGCTATGAAGAAGCAAAAGATATTCTAAACAAATACTTGGATGATGCGGCTTATGCCGGCCTAAAACAAGTATCTATTATTCATGGCTTTGGAACAGGAGTTCTACGCGAGTTGGTAATCAACTTTCTGAAAACCTCTCCTTTAGTTGATAATTATCGCTTTGGTGGAGCAGGTGAAGGTGGTCAGGGAGCGACCATCGTTAATTTAAAATAAGGAGTTATTTATGGAAGAATCTAAATTGCATTTAATCGATTTTTATGCTGAATGGTGTGGCCCATGTAAATTTGTCACAAAAATTGTTAATGAAATTGCTCTTGAATTGGATACGATTTCTTTTGAAAAAATTGATGTCGATCATCATCGCGATTTAACAACATCTCTTAACATAACCAGTATTCCTACACTAATTTTGTATAAAAATGGTTCTGAAGTTGGAAGAAAAGTTGGCTTTGTTTTTAAAGAAGCTTTGGTCGAATGGATTAATTCATTTCGTTAATTAAAAATGACTTGTTAGTTAAAACTAACAAGTTTTTTTAAAAAGACATATTTTAAAAAATAATTTACACAAAGTCGCGTTTTTGTTATAATGAAGTTATGAAAGAAGTGAAAAAATGGAGCATTTAGATATCATTAGCTATAAACATGATGGAGAATTGCATCGTGTTTGGCGTAATGTTTATAAAATTTATGAATCAGATGAACTTGTTGTTATTGTTAACAATAAAGTTGACGTAATTGATGGTGATGGGCGGAAATGGAAAACAAGGGAACCCGCTATTTGTTATTTTTTTAAAAATTATTGGTTTAATATAATTTGTATGATTAGAACCTATGACATTTACTATTATTGTAATTTAAGTTCGCCGTTTGTGATTGATCAGGAAGGATTAAAGTATATTGATTACGATTTGGATGTAAAAGTATTCCCTGATGGAGAAGTCTTGTTATTGGATCGCGACGAATATGATTTTAATATAAAAGTTATGCAATACCCTGAAGAAATTATCAATATTATTAAGGATAACTTATCAAAACTACTAGAATTTATTAAAGAAAAAAAGGACCCTTTTAATCGTGCTTGTGTAGATGGATGGTATAAACAATTTTTAAAAGAAACTCAAGCGAAAAATTAAATTAATAAAGGGAGGAACATCATGATTATAAGTGAAAGTTGGGACGGGAAAATCAATAAAGAATTTTACCAACCTTATTTTTTAGCATTAGTTCGCTTTTTAGAAAATGAATATGCCAATCATAGCGTTTTCCCTCCAATGGATCAAATATTTCAAGCTTTTAAGTTGACACCTTATGAAGAAGTTAAAGTAGTTATTTTAGGCCAAGATCCCTATCATGAAAAAGGTCAAGCCAATGGCATGTGCTTTTCTGTTAATAATGATGTACCGTTTCCTCCCTCATTGGAGAATATTTTTTCGGAATTACAAAACGATTTAAACATTTCTTACCCAAGAACAGGCAATCTTGAAAAATGGGCAAAACAAGGAGTTTTACTGCTTAATGCTGTTTTATCAGTTCGCCAGGGCTTTGCTAATAGCCATCAGGATATGGGTTGGGAGCAATTTACTGATTTTATCCTAAAATTGATTAATGAAAAAAATGATCCCGTAGTTTATATATTATGGGGAAAGTATGCTAATAAAAAAGTTGCTTTATTAAATAATCCAAATCATTTGATTATAACTGGACCCCATCCAAGCCCTTTATCTGCTTATCGAGGTTTTTTTGGAGGAAAATACTTTTCTAGATGCAATGCTTTTTTCGAACAAAATAATGTAAAAACAATTGATTGGAATTTAAATAATTAAATTACTGGTAAAATAATATATTTAGTATTATAATAATAAGTGGGGAGCTACGGCTGAGAGGTTACGTAATAGTAACGACCCTTAAACCTGATCTAGGTAATGCTAGCGTAGGTAGTTTTTTACGCGCATTCTTAGAGTCAAATCTAGGAGTTTTTTTATGACAAAAGAAATTAAAGCTATGACCGAAACTTCAATTTTGGTTGCTTTAGGAATTGTATTACAAATAATTAGTAATTTGATTCCAATACTTCAAATGCCCCAAGGTGGAAGTGTTTCCTTTGCTTATTTGCCAATCATGGCTATTGGCTTAAGAAGAGGCTTAAAATACGGACTTTTGGGTGGCTTGGTCTTTGCATTCATCCATTGGCTATTGGATGGATACATTTTACACTTTGGCTCAATATTTTTTGATTATTTATTTGTTGGGTTAGCTTTGGGGTTAACTGGTTTATTTCATGAAAAACGAACTAACACTTTTTGGTTTTTACTAGCTATTTTCATCGGTGGTTTTGTGAAATACTTAATGCATTCTTTAAGTGGAGTCTTATTTTTTGCAAATTATGCACCTGCTGACCAAACAGTCTTTTATTATTCCTTTATCATTTACAATTTACCATACAATGGACTTTCAACTTTATTAGCGATGTTTGTTGGTTTTTCAATGAAGAAAATTATCACTGAAGTTCGTTAAAAAAGGTCTTGCTTTGAAGCAAGATCTTTTTTTAAAAATATAATTGATCAACGGCTTTAAGGTAATCAATCGGTGGTGTATAACCTTGGGCTACATAAACACCTTTTTCTTTTGCTGTTTCAACAGGAATACTCTTTAATCCGCCATTTTCACCTTCAGTAATTAATGCATTAAATATTTTAATATCAATTAAATAAATTTCATTAACCTTTCGATAATAAATAATAATGAATCCAATGCCTCCTAATTCATCTATTTGGGTAAGATGTTCGATTTGGTGCGGATAAATGTGTTTGAAAGCAAAGCTTAAATTATTTGTTTCTTTTGCTTCATAATCAATATATCGGCCCCGATATAACCCATTATAATCTGTCGTTGATGGAGTCCGGTAAAAAGCTTCCGAAATCCGTGCTTTGCTCCTTGTGGGATAATCAACTTTTACTACTTGAATGGGCGTTGGTTTTTTATATATGACCGCTTTGTTATGAATTCGGTAATATTCATTGGATATATTTAAAGCATTTTCAAAAAGCATTCCATGGCTTTTGCTTTTGATGGGTTTTTCAATTGTAATTGTTGGATCAGGATATTTTACTTTCATTTTTGATTAAACTGTCCCTTTCATTGGTTTATTATAGCATTTTATCTTTAAAAATTCATCATTTCTTAATTAATCTTTTTTGAAAAAAGCTCCAGATGCTCAAGTTGAATATTTATTGCGTTTTTATCACATATAATGTAAAATAAGTACTATAGGAAATTACTAATATGAATAATTTACATAATGATTTAAAACAACGTCAAAAACGCATTCGCAATTTTTCAATAATAGCTCACATCGACCACGGTAAAAGCACACTTGCCGATCGAATCTTAGAACTTACACATACAGTGGAAGCACGCTTGATGAAAGAACAACTCCTTGATTCGATGGATATTGAGCGTGAACGTGGAATTACAATTAAATTGAATGCAGTGGAAATTGCTTATCGAGCTGATGATGGAATTGATTACATTTTTCATTTGATAGATACACCGGGACATGTCGATTTCACATATGAAGTATCTAGATCGCTTGCGGCATGTGAAGGCGCAATATTAGTCGTTGATGCTGTACAAGGTATTGAAGCACAAACTCTGGCAAATGTTTATTTAGCAATCGACAATAATTTAGAAATCATCCCCGTGATTAATAAAATCGATCTTCCTAATGCCAATCCAGAATTTGTGAAAAAAGAAATCGAAGACGTCATTGGTTTAGATGCTAAAGATGCCTTACTTGTTTCAGCAAAACTAGGAACTGGGATTAAAGAAGTTCTTGAAGCAATTGTGAAAAAGGTTCCTGCCCCTAAAGGCGATCCTTTTGCTCCAATCCAAGCTTTAATTTTTGATTCTTATTATGATCAATATCGAGGGATTGTTCCTTCCATCCGCGTTGTTAACGGCACAATTCGAAAAGGTGATAAAATTATCTTGATGGCAAATGGTCAAGAATTTGAAGTAACTGATGTTGGTGTTTATACTCCTAATGAAGTTAAACGCGACTTTTTATCAGTTGGTGATGTTGGCTTTTTGGCAGCAAGTATCAAAGATATTAATTTGGTACGAGTTGGCGATACCATTACTGGTAAAGCAAATCCATCTTTATCGCCGTTACCAGGTTACCGCCATTTAAACCCGATGGTTTTTTGCGGAATGTTTCCTATTGATAATACTAAATTTGGCGAATTAAAGGATGCCTTGGAAAAATTAAAATTGAATGATGCCGCTTTAATATTTGAACCGGAAAGTTCCCAAGCTTTGGGTTTTGGATTTCGTGTTGGTTTTTTAGGCTTATTACACATGGATATTATTCAAGAGCGAATTGAACGTGAATTTAATTTAGATTTAATTGCAACTGCTCCAAGCGTAAGTTATCGTGTCAATTTAGAAAATGGGAACACAATTATTATTGATAATCCATCTTTGATGCCGGAACCAAATTTTATTAAAAGCATTGAGGAACCATATGTGCTAACTACCATTATGTCACCGTCGGAATACATTGGCCCAATTATGGAAATTTGTCAAAACAAACGGGCCATTTTCAAAAACATGAAATACATTGAAACAACGCGGGTGACATTAGAATACGAAATGCCTCTTTCTGAAATCATTTATGATTTCTTCGACCGACTAAAATCATCTACAAAAGGGTATGCATCATTTGATTATCAATTATCCAACTATTTACCTTCAAAACTTGTTCGCATGGATATTTTACTGAATAATGAGAAAATCGATGCTTTGAGTTTGATTTTACATAAAGATGCTACTTTCCATAGAGGAAAAATTATTACTGATAAATTGAAAGAATTGCTTCCAAGGCAAATGTTTGAAGTCCCGATTCAAGCTGCTGTCGGTTCAAAAGTTATTGCACGCTCAACTTTAAAAGCGTTAAGAAAAAATGTCTTAGCCAAATGTTACGGCGGTGACATTAGCCGTAAGAAGAAGTTGTTGCAAAAACAAAAAGAAGGCAAAAAGCGAATGAAAACAATTGGAAGCGTTGAAGTCCCTCAAGCTGCTTTTTTAGCTGTTTTAAGTATCGATGATGAACAATAGCCAAAACAACATTAAAGCTTTATACATCCATATTCCTTTTTGTTCGTCTGTTTGTAGTTATTGCGATTTTTATAAAATGAGGGCAAAACCAGAAACAATTAGTAAATATATCGACTACTTGATTAAAGAAATGGCTTTTTGGAAGGATTACTATGCCCAAATCGAAACAATTTATATTGGTGGAGGCACTCCAAGCATTTTATCTGCTTTTTTATTGGAAAAATTATTTAATGCTCTGCAAACACACCTTGATTTAACTAAAATTAAAGAATTTACTTTTGAAGCAAATCCCAATGATATTAGTAATGAATTAATTATTTTACTTAAGCGTTATCACATAAATAGATTAAGTTTAGGCATTCAGTCGTTTAACAATGCAAAGTTAAAAGTACTTGGCCGAACACACCAACAAGCAGATGCTGTAAAAGCTTTAGAAATTTGCCAACAAAACGATTTTAATAATGTTAATGTCGATTTAATTTTTGGCCTTCCGTATGAAAACTGGCGTATTTTAAAAAATGATTTTCACTTAGCCATCAAACATGGGGCAAAACACATTTCGCTATATTCGCTTATCCTTGAAGATAAAACATTTTTAAGTTATTTGCATAAACAAAATAAGTTTGAAGAAATGGATGAAGTCAAACAAGCCTTTTTATATGAAAAAGCGCAAGCTTTTATGAATGACCATTCTTTTGTTCAATACGAAATAAGCAATTTTAGTCTTAATGGTTATCAAAGCCTTCATAATTTAACTTACTGGAATAATGATGAATATTTAGGATTGGGAGCAAGTGCAAGTTATTATGTAAATGGTGTTCGCTATACTAATATTAAAAATTTAGAATCGTATTTTCAAGGAATCGATCAAAAGAAACCTGTGTTTGATGAAGTTACGCCATTAAGCAGACTTGATCAAATGCGCGAACATTTAATGCTAGGCTTAAGGAAAACACTTGGTGTTAATACAATTTCTTTTAAAAAACGTTATCAAGACGATATTTTGACTATATTTCCGGTCATTAACGACCTCATAACAAAAAAAATGCTTATATTGCAAAATGATCAGTTATTCATTCCAAAAGATAAATTATTTGTATCAAATGAGGTGCTTGTTCAATTCTTTTAAACGAGGTTATTATGTTTGATTATTTAAATGAATATCTTTATTATCTATCCGGCGAACTCAATTTAAGTATTAATACAAGAAATGGATATGAACGGGATATTAAACAATATCTGGAATATTTGGGAAAATATCGCATGAGGGTTGATCCTAATGATATTACTGTTGAAGATATCCGCCAATTTCTTGCGACACTTAAACGAAAACAAAACAGCAATGGAACACTCTCAAGAAAGCTTTCCGCAATTAAATCGTTTCATCGATTTCTTTTTCAGGAAAAGTATGTTAAAATGAATGTAGCTAAATTGTTGACAAGCCCCAAAAAAGTAAAAAAGCTACCAATAATCTTGTCAATTGAAGAAATTGATATCTTATTGAGCAACCTCAAAACCGATAATCCGCTTAACCATCGTAATAAAGCCATGATTGAATTGGCTTATTCGTCTGGACTACGTGTTAGCGAATTAATCAACTTGCAATTTAAAGATTTACATTTAGAAATGGGCTTTTTAGATATTTTGGGTAAGGGACAAAAAACACGGATTGTGCCAATTGGAGAACAAGCTGTTGCATTATTGAAATCATATTTATCTTTAGCTCGGCCAAAGTTGCTTAGTAACCATCAAAATGATTTTATTTTTTTAACTCATTTTGGAAAGCCAATGACAAGACAGAGTTTCTTTATAATCATCAAAGATTGTGCTAAACAAGCAGGGATTACTAAACCTATTTCACCACACAAACTCCGTCATTCGTTTGCATCACATTTATTGGCACGAGGCATTGATTTAAGATTTATTCAAGAATTGCTTGGCCATGAAGATATTTCTACAACAGAAATTTATACCCATATTTATAATGCTCGTATCAAGGATTTGTATTTACATGCACATCCCAGAGCCTCTCAAGGAGACAAAAATGGTAAAATTTAAGCGAATATTTTTAATAATCATCGACTCTGTTGGCGCAGGCGCGCAAGAAGATGCCGCAAAGTATCATGATTTGTATACAAATACCTTAAAACATCTAAGTTATGCAAAAGAAGACTTTTACATCCCTACCTTACAAAAAATGGGATTAGGAAATATTACTGACATAAACAATACTCCCCCAATTAATAACCCTTTAGCATCCTACGGAAAAATGCGAGAAATAAGTGTTGGTAAAGATACATTAACGGGACATTGGGAGTTGATGGGTCTCCATGTCACTAAATCTTTCCCGTCATTCACCGACCATGGTTTTCCAAAAGAATTGATAGATGAACTTGAAAAACAGACAAACCACCATTTTATAGGCAATATTGCGGCAAGTGGCACGGAAATTATCAAAGATTTAGGAGAAGAACATCTTAAAACAGGATCATTGATCATTTATACAAGTGCCGATTCTGTATTGCAAATAGCTGCTTCAGAAGACAAAGTGCCTTTAAAAGAACTTTATCGAGTATGTGAAATTGCCAGAAAAATAACTTTGGAAAATCCCCTTTGGATGGTAGGAAGAATAATTGCTCGTCCATTTGTCGGATCTAATCCCAGTAACTTCACAAGAACGCCAAATCGCCATGATTATGCGGTGAAACCTTTTGAAAACACCGTTTTAACTGGTTTAAAACAAACAAACCTTGATGTTATAGCTATTGGAAAAATAAATGACATTTTTGATGGTGAAGGAATCACAAAAACAACAAAAATCAAAAGTAATGCTCACGGAATGGATGAAACCATTCAAACAGCAAAACAAGCATTTAATGGTTTGTGTTTTGTTAATTTGGTTGATTTTGATGCTCTTTATGGTCATCGACGCGATGCTTATGGATATGCGAAATCAATCGAAGAGTTTGATGCTTATTTATCAAAATTAATCCCATTAATTGAAAAAAATGATTTACTTATCATAAGTGCTGACCATGGCAATGATCCAACACATACTGGAACTGATCATACAAGGGAATTTGTTCCTTTAATCGTCTATAATCCAACTTTAAAGGGAAAAAATCTCGGTATAAGGCAAACATTTGCTGACGTTGGAGCAACAATTGCTGACAATTTTCTAATTACCAAACCAAATATTGGCAAAAGCTTTTTAAATGAATTATAGAGCAAAGATGGAGAATAATATGAAAACTGAACAACGAATCTTGAATTTAAGCAAAGAAGGGGCTATTCAATGCTATAAGTGGGAAAATGCAAACGGGGGAAATCCAAAAGGTGTCGTTTTAATAGTTCATGGTATGGCAGAACATATTGAAAGATATGTTGATTTTGTAAAAATGTTAACTGACAATGGTTTTATTGTATATGGGCATAATCAAAGAGGCCATAAAGGATCCATTATCCAAAAAGATTATTATGGATATTTAGGTGATTTTGTTGGTTTTGATACATTAGTATCCGATGTCAATGAAATTATCGATATTATCAAACAAGATTATCCTGCCTTACCAGTTTTTATTCTTGGTCACAGTATGGGTACTGCAGTTTCACAAAGATTTTGTCAATTTCATGGTAAAAAAATAAATGGGGTAATTTTATCAGGAGCTATGAAAAATCCAATAATACTCTTAAAAATGGGAGCTTTTTTCTCATCTTTAATTGCTCGAATAAAAGGGCCAAAACACCGAAGCCATTTCATCGACAAATTAACATTCCAAAAATATAATGCTGGCTTTAAACCAAATCGTACAGCTTTTGATTGGCTTAACCGCGATGAAAAAGAAGTTGACAAATATGTTCAAGATGAATACTGTGGTGGGTTATTTACAGTTTCATTTTTTAAAACCTTTTTTCAAGGTTTACAATCTATCAACCGAAATTACGAATTAGTTCCGAAAGATTTACCAATTTTTATTGCTAGTGGTAGTAAAGATCCTGTCGGAGGTTATTCCAAAGACATTACAAAATTATATGAGAACTATAAGAAACTACAAATCAAGGATCTTGAATTTAAGTTATATGACAGTGCAAGACATGAAATCCTTTTAGAGTTATGTAAAGATGAAGTCCGAAATGATTTCATTAATTGGCTTTTAAAGCACTTACCAGAAAATTAATCATTCCTCAAATCGATTAATTTTTAAAAGTAATATTATTTTACTTAAATCTAACTTGATATCAATCAAATAAAATTTATGAAAAAGGGTTATCCAAAATAACCCTTTTTTGTTTTAAGAAGTAACAGTAAAATTGCTATAAATGGAGTAGCAAGATAATGAAGCCCTGTTTTTCCCTTTATAATCGTTTTTTATGTATTAAACTATTAAATAGGTATGTAAGTTTTAAAAACGATTTAAAACGAAATATGGGGAAATATTGAATTATTAAACTTGTTAATATTTCAATAAAATAAGGTAAATATTAAAATGGACCTTTGATAATATTGAAGACTTTAATAAATATTATTTCGTTAATAGCCAACCTTAAATGTATCCAAAAGTACTATTTGAATTAAATTATTTTAGTGTATTTTTAAAATGAAATTAAATTTTATAAAAAAAAGTACAATTTAATTTATGTAAAAGTTACTTTAATTTAAGAAAACCCTTATAAAAAACATTTTAAGATAATTCACATCGCAATAAGATATATTTGTGATAATGGTTTTAAAAAAATTGATTGTTAAAGAAACAATGAAAATAATGTTCTACAATTTGTCTTAAAATTTTTAGTTACTTTAACTATATAAATAACTAATAAATAATTAAACACAAAACTAGTAATAAAAAATAAGTAAAATTTTAAAAAACTTGTAACAACATCCAATACTAACATTTCCACATACTAATTATATATCAGCCACTGTCCTTTATATATTTCATTTAACATAATATATATTATAGGCACTTGATACAGTTAAAAACATAAAAAGAAAAACGGCATCTAAGCCGCTTATATTGTTGGTTCATTGGAAATTTGCTCTACTATTTCCAAAGCTTTATGGTATATTGCAAGTTCTTTTAATTTTGTCTGAACAATAAAATTTAATCTTTCGAGAGCAACTTCTTTTTTATTTTGCTTAAAAGCGATTAAACCCAAATAATAAATAGCATTTAAAACGTTAATAAAATATCTTCTGCTTTTTAATGAATCATTAAATGTGGTTTCCGCATTGTCTAAATATATGCCATTTTTAATAAAGAATCGTGCTTGAAGTTTTAAAAAGTTATTTTCAGTTTTCACTTTAAAATAATGAGGGAGATCAGCAATCAAGGATTTTAGTTTATTGAAAAATATTTCCATTCTTTCTAAATCGTCTATCTCATCAAAATAATTAATCCATCCTACCATGAGCCAGTATAATTCGACGTTTGTCAACTTTGATGTTTTGATTGATAATTCATCTAAGATTATCTTTGCTTCTGATAGGTTACCTTCACTCAAATAAACAATAATATTAAAAAGTTGATCCTTTATTATTTGTTTTTTACTAAGAACATATCCAGAAATTAATTCTTGGTGTTCTACTAAATATTTATGCGGTTGGCACTTTTGAAAGTAAATATTTTTAACCCTGTTTTCTTTTGCAAGTTCGATTATTCGCATGTAAAAGATTAAAAAGATTCCACTCAATAATATAATCAAATACAATGAATTGTTTACAGAATCGATTATAATCATTAGAAAGCAAAACAAAACGATTATAAGCGAAATAATGGTATAAAACAGCCTTATTTTACTCATGTTAAGCACCTAAAAATTTTGTAATTGGTTTTATTCCTAAACGTTCTGCCATTTCTCTAGCAACCTCACATGCTTCATCATTTGTTAGTGATGGCTCATGATTATCTTCGCCAATTATTGTTAATGCATTTGGGTATTGGCTGACCAAACGCCAAAATTCAATGCGTGGATAAATATAAGTTATCTCATTATTTTCAGTAATTATGGGGCCTCGGCGAATCCCATTGACATTTAATTCCAACAAAACATGATATTTGATAGCAGCTTCAATAATCTGTTGTGAAATCTCTTGAGCTTTCGAATCCCAAAATTTATGTTTATACATAAAGACATCGGGATGGGCAAGAATTTTAAAATTGCCACTTGCCATTCCTTTAATGACTAAATCTTTATAACTTTCTAGTGTTTCTTCGTTCATAAAATGGTAAATGTCATGAATCTTATTCTTGAAGTAACAAACATGCTGCCCTAAAATTAAATAATCCAGTTTTAATAATAAATTTTGATAAAATTCCTCGTAATTTTCCAAATATTCTATTTCTAATCCTTTAAAGATTTGGATCTTATTTCCATAGACGGCAATTGCTTCATCAATTTGAGGAAGATAAACATTATAAAATTGTTCTAGGGTCATTCTTAAACCCCAACCAGGCACCAAAGGCCCATGGTCACTTATCCCAATTTCTGTATAATGATTTTCTACGGCTTTATTTACATAATCTTTTGGTTCGCCTATGGCATGTTTACATAAATATGTATGATTGTGGTAATTAATTTTATTCACGATTAAAGCCTTTATAAATGCGCATCCATTTCGCACTTCTTCCTTTTCCAGTAGGTTTAATTAACCCCTCATCGCGCAATTTAATTAAAGCTCGATTAATTGTTGATTCGCTGACATACGGATGGAGTAAACGAATATCTTCTTTTGTAAAAATATCAGCTAATTTGCTAATGGTGTTTTCAATGTTATTTCCTTTATTAATATTTACATCAAATTTATACTCTTTAATAATGCTATATGTTTTTTCATAACCTTTTAGAAATAAGCTATGCATAAATCTAACAAACCCAAGCGTTTGTGAAAAGCCTTCTTTCCAATTAAAGCTAGCATTACTTAACTCTGTTTTGTACTCATCATAATTTTCTAACAGTAATTCAAAAAAACTGATATAACGGAAACAATGTAAATCAGCTTTTAAAACTAACAAGTAAAGCAACAACAATGCTGCGGTTTCGTTGTGTGAAACAAATGGACTAATATTATAAAAATCTACAAAATAATGCAAGAATAACGTTATTTTCTCAAAAGCTTCTTTCTCAAGTAATAAATCCATGCCACCAATTACTTCATCCAAAATTACTCGTTTACTTCTAACTGCTTGGCTTTGTAAAAGAGCTTTTTTATCATTAGATGAATAATCAAATTTAATTGTAGGGTAATGAGGATAAATCCCATTAACAAGGTTTAATACATCATTGCTTTGATAATTAAGTGTCGGAAATTTTTGTTGAAACAACGATAACATCTCTTTAATGTTAAAGAGTGTTGTTTCTTCTTTAGATCTAGGAGCCGAGTTTTTTGTAATAATTAGTCTTGTTCTTGCATCGCTAATATCTAATTCCAAAATCTTTGCTAAAAAATAGCTATCCCTTTCAACTGTCTGTTCAACAATTCGATCGATGTCGCTTTTCACAATATCGAGGAAATTTTGATTTTGGCCAACCCATCGATATAATTTAGTTATTGTTACAATTACATCATTTGGAATAATAAAACGATTAATATTTAAAATAGAGCTCATATCTTTTCCCCTTCTTTTAAGATAACCCTTCTATAATCTTGTGATGAACAATTATCCAACTATTTAAAGATAATCGTCTTACAGAAGGGTTTTATAACGTCTTTTTCACTCAAAATCGTTGTTATTGCGAACAATAACTAATTTTTCGGGTTTTCCAATATCTGTGTTAGTAATCTTTTTACCAGTTTGCGCGGTCGCATTTTTAACAGTATTAAAGTCCACCGAAACATGACCTTTGACGCCGAACAAATAACAATCTAAATTTAAATTAGCGTTTTTTCGATGAATTATCTGCGATGATAGCGCAAAATTTGGTGATGATTTGGTAATCATTAAGTAAGGCTTTCCAACATTGTTCTTTTTGCCTTTAATGATTTCATCAGGACGAAGTCGCTTAATGGTTGCTTTCAAAGTCAGAATAACGATAAAGTCTTTTTGTGAAATGTAATGTCCACCAACAACTTCATCATAAGGGCGATTCTTTAATTCAATAGCTTTAACACCAAATGACGGTGGGGCCATGATGCTTATTTCTTCAGCATCATATCGATTAATATAACCTTCTTTTGTGACAACAACAACTTCAGTCCGATCTTCTGAAGATATGTCGACACTAATTAATTCATCTTCTTCTCGTATTTTAGTCGCTTTTAAAGCTCGTGAATAACGATTTGCATTTAATTCACGGATATGTGTTCGCTTGATTAGACCGTTTTTTGTTGTAAATAACAAATATCGATCCTTTTCAAAATCATCAATTGGAACTGTAAAAATAATTTTTTCATTTGCTTCAATCGATGCTAAAGTACTAACATTGTATCCTAAATCTTTATGTTTTACCTCAGGAATTTTCGAAATAGGCAAAAAGACATAGTTCCCTAAATTGGTGAATAATAACAAAGTATCCGTTGTTGTGACTTCATATGTTGCAATAATAACATCTTCGTCTTTCAATTTTGTTTCTTCGTTATTGGCATAAACTTTTGGTGTCATCCTTTTAATGTAACCATCATTAGTAATAATAATCACAGCATCTTCTTTTGCAATCAGTTCTTTAACTTCAACTTTTAACTCATCAATTTCGTGTTCAATAACCGATTTTCTTGGAGTAGAAAGGGTCTGCATTGTTAATTGCAATTCCGCTTTAATCGTATTTAATAAAATAGTTTCATTTGAAAGAATCTCCGATAGTTTCACAACTAAAGCTTTTAAGTTTTCTTCTTCTTCACGGAGCATTACAATATCTGTATTAGTCAAGCGATATAATTGAAGCATAACAATTGCTTCAGCTTGCTCTTCAGAAAAGTTATAATTACTGATTAAATTATCTTTTGCATCTTTTTTATTTGCAGAATTTCGGATTGTTTGGATAACTGATTCAATTATGGAAGTCATTGCAATTAAACCATTAACAATATGTAAACGCCTTTTGGCTTGATTCAATTCATAATTACTTCGATTAGTAATAACTTCCCGTTGATGATCGATATACGATGATAATAAATCTTTCAAATTCATTAACATTGGACGTTTATTTGCAATAACGACCATGTTAAAATTATAATTAATTGACAATTCTGTTGATTTCATAAAGAAATTTTTAATAAATTCAGGATTTGCATCTTTGCGAAGGTCAACGACAATTCTTAATCCTTGTCGGTCGGATTCATCACGAATATCAATAATTCCATCAACATTTTTTTGCACATAAACTTCACTCATCTTTTTTACAAGCATTGCCTTGTTAACTTCAAAAGGGATTTCACTAATAACTAATTGGTTCATATTGTCTTTTTCGACGACTGATGTTTTGGAGTTAAGACTAATTTTCCCGCGTCCCGTTTCATAAGCATTGCGAATACCATCAATGCCTTGAACAATTCCACCAGTTGGAAAATCAGGGCCATTGATTATTTTCATAAGGTCACTAATGGTCGCATTAGGATGATCAATCAGATAAATCACGGCTTTAATTACTTCATCAAGATTATGAGGAGGTATTTCTGTTGCATATCCAGCCGATATACCTGAAGCCCCATTAACGAGTAAATTGGGAAATTTTGCCGGTAAAACGGTTGGTTCATACTCTTCATCATCAAAATTAGGCACAAAACCAACAGTTTTTTTATTAATATCTTGTAACAAGTACTCAGCATATTTTGATAATCTAGCCTCAGTATAACGCATAGCAGCCGCTGGATCTCCGTCCATGCTACCGTTATTACCGTGCATATCAATTAAGGGTAATAGCATTTTAAAATTTTGCGATAAACGCACCATCGCTTCATAGACCGATGTATCACCGTGTGGATGATATTTACCAATAACATCCCCAACGATACGAGCAGATTTTTTATATGGCTTATTCGCAAACATGCCTAATTTATACATAGCAAATAAAATACGTCTTTGAACCGGCTTTAATCCATCCCGGGCATCGGGAAGTGCTCTGTCTTGAATAATATATTTAGAATATCGCGCAAAACGTTCACTAACAATATCTTCTAAAGTTTCTTCCAAGATTTTTTCACTTACAAAGTTTTCGATTAAAGCACTTAAATTCTTCTTTTTCGCGTTTTTATTATTCATTGCTTTCAACCTCTTCTAAAGTGAAATTATCTTCATATTCAAAAGAAACATTATTTTCAATCCATTCACGACGTGGTTCAACATCATCCCCCATAAGGGTTGCTATACGGTCATCCGCATCAGTAAAATCTTCAATATTGACTTTAATTAATGTTCTCGTCATAGGGTTCATTGTAGTATCCCACAATTGTTCCGCATTCATTTCGCCCAATCCTTTAAAACGTTGGATCATGATGTTTTTTAAATTAGCAGCCTTTTCCTTCAGTTCTTCATCAGTCCAAGCATAATCAATGCTATTTTTATTTGTTATTTTATAAAGTGGTGGAAGCGCAATATAAATTTGCCCTTTTTCAATTAATTCGCGCATGTAACGGAAGAAAAAAGTTAGTAACAAAATTTGGATATGAGCACCATCAGTATCCGCATCCGTCATAATGATAATTTTGCTGTAATTTGATTTTGCCGCATTAAAGTCCATACCAAAGCCAGCACCAATCGAATAAATAATCGACATAATTTCTTCATTCTTCAATAATTCGTCAGTTTTGGTTTTTTCGGAATTAATAACTTTCCCACGTAAAGGTAAAATAGCTTGAAAACGTCGATCACGTCCTTGTTTGGCACTTCCACCGGCTGAATCTCCTTCCACAATAAACAATTCATTAGTATTAGGATTTTTTTCTTGAACAGGTGCAAGTTTTCCGGCTAAATTTGCTGTTTTTGTTACCTTTTGCTTGATCATTCGTACTTCATCGCGGGCTTTTCTAGCAGCATCACGAGCACGGAAAGCTCTTAAAGCATTTTGAATCAACAGGTTGGCAATTTCACCTTTTTCGTTTAAGTAAAATTTCAATTTTTCATTGACAATATTTTCAACAGCTACTTTGGCATCAGCTGTTCCTAGTTTATTTTTTGTTTGACCTTCAAACTGCAGAATATCTTCACCAATACGTATTGAGAGGACTGCTGTCAATCCTTCACGTATATCAGCTCCATCCAAATTTGGATCTTTATCTTTTAAAATGCCTTTCATCCGAGCATAATCATTGAAAGCTTTTGTTAAAGCTGAACGAAATCCTGTTTCGTGAGTTCCACCATCTCGTGTACGGATATTATTTACAAACGAATAAATATTTTCACTAAAAGTTTTTGAGCAATATTGCATCGCAACTTCAATCTGGATATCCATGGATGTTCCCTCTAAATATACGGGATCATGAATGGTTTCTTTGCCTTGATTGATGTTTTTCACAAAAGCAGCAATCCCTTCATGGTAAAGGAAAGTGTCCGATGCGCCAGTACGCTCATCAAATAATTCAATTTTCAAACCTTTGATTAAATAAGCAGATTCTTTAAACCGTTGAACGCATTGTTTATAATCGATGATTGTTGTAGAGAAAATAGTTGGATCGGGTTTAAAGTGAACCGTTGTCCCCGTTTTTTTACTGTCTCCAATAATTTTGGGCTTATTAATCTTCGATCCGCCATTTTCATATTTTTGAAAAAAGACTTTGCCATCACGGGCAATTGTTACCTCGACCCATTCACTTAAGGCATTGACAACGCTAGAACCAACACCATGCAAACCGCCAGAAACTTTATATGCTCCATTTGAATCAAATTTACCACCAGAATGTAAAGTGCAAAAAACGACTTGCGGTGTCGGAACACCCGTTTTATGCATGCCAATTGGTATACCACGACCATTATCAATTACTTCAACAGAATTCCCTTTATGAATGATAATCTTGATATGGTTCGCTGAGCCAGTTAAAACTTCATCGATGGAATTGTCGACAATTTCCCAAATCAAATGATGAAGACCGCGAGAATCAGTGCTGCCAACGTACATCCCTGGACGTTTTCGAACAGCCTCCAAACCTTGCATTACTTGAATTTTCGACTCATCATAAACATTTTCTACAATCTTTGCCATTTTTGATTTTCCTTTCGCGTTTATAATTTATTATAGCATATATTTAATAAAATGTAAACGTTTATTTTTCTATTTTATTTATACTCATTTAACTTTTATGAATATGTTTGAATTGAGTTAAATTTTATTTTTTGAAAAAATATGAGTATATTTATAACATGACAAATCCTAGTTTTTTTGTTACAAATTCTTTGCAATTAGTCCCTTTTTCATGTATAATATATAAAAATCGAATATTTAAAAAGGAGTTATTTAATGACTGAAATCCTTAAATTTGGTTTGTTAATAATTGCTTATCTTTTAGGATCAATCCCTTTTGGATATTTAATCGGCAAACTTCGTGGTATTGATATACGTGAACACGGAAGTAAAAATATTGGCGCTACTAATATTGGCCGTGTTCTGGGGTTTAAATTTGCTTTCTTAGCTTTTTTTCTTGATCTACTAAAAGGTGCTTTAATTGTTTTTCTGTTTCGCTTCTCAATCATTCCACAAAATTATTGTTGGCTTTCGCCAATGACATATGGGCTAGCAGCTGTCCTAGGTCATAGTTTTTCCATCTTTATCAATTTTAAAGGGGGAAAAGCAGTAGCCACAACGGCAGGTGTTTTGCTGGGATTCAGCCCTTGGGTTTTTCTTGTAGGTTTCTTGGTATTTGTAACTTTGGTCATCGTGACAAAATTAGTTTCTTTAAGCTCATTGATTAGCTCTAGTTTAACTTTGGTTGTCGCTTTCGTTCTTTATTTTATTGGTTTTGATCCCTTATTTCGATTATCGGTCGATTTTTATTTTCCATTACTCCATTTTGTAATTTTTCTAATTATCGTTTTTAGGCATCGAGATAATATCGTCCGATTAATCAAGCATCAAGAACAACCGTTTTCTTTTAAAAAATAAAACGCCATTAGATGAAATGGCGTTTTAATTATTTTGTTGTTTTGGCTTGATTCATTGAAGCCATAACTTGTCTAACTTGTTTTTCAGAAGGGGTTCTTCCCATTTGTTGCATCATTGCTCGAATCATTTTTTCATTAACTGGTGGATTTTTTTCAAGATATCTTGTGAAAATAGCTCGAGAAATAAAAAATCCTGCCACAGCTCCAACAATTAATACTCCCAAGAGAATTAAAGTAAAAGCCCACCAAACTAAATTTACCATAATTTTCACTCCTTTTTTACTAAGAGTATTTTACTACAAAACAAACAAAAATACAATGAAAATGTTTTAGATTAAATTATTGTTTATTTTTTATTTTTTTTATGATATAATATTTTCGTACATTAGAGGAGGATTCATAATGCCAAGATTTATTACTGATTCGTGTATTGCATGTGGTGCTTGTGCTGCTGAATGCCCAGTTGATTGCATCAAACCAGGTGAAATTTATGTGATTGATCCAGATGCTTGCATCGATTGTGGGGCTTGCCAAGAAGTATGTCCAGTTGACTGCATTATTGAAAAATAATTTCTAAACTAAACAGGCTATAAATAGCCTGCTTTTTTATTTCTATAAGAAATATAGGGGATCCGTATTAATCTCTGAAACAAAGATATGATCATAAAGCAACAAACTTTTTTCCAATTGTTTTGCTAAAGGGTAAAATACGAGCTTTTCAACTCCATGGTTCACTTCAATAACTGCTAAATTATTGAAATGAGCAGTTTGGGCAGCAGGAAGTTTAACTTCACCAGTAATATAACAATCAAGACCCATTTTTAAAGCATTATCAATATCTTCATCATGGGCACCACTTCCACCAACAATACCTATTTTTTTAATTAACCTGTTTGGATCGCCAATTATTTTAACACCAGTCAATCCAAATTGCGTTTTTACTTTTTTCGCAAGATCAATTAAAGGAATTGCATCAATTTCACCATAACGTAAATAATTACCTAATATCGGTTCATTATTGATAATTTGGACGTTTTTAATTTCCAACAAATTAGCTAAAACATCATTTACGCCATTAATGCCAACATCTAAATTTGTATGCATTGAATATAAAGAAAGCCGATGTTTGAACATTAATTCCAAAATTTGACCTTTAGCACTTTTAAATAATACCTTAAAAAGTGGTTGAAAGATAAAAGGATGATGAGAAATAATAAAATTTGCTTTTTTCGCAATGGCTTCTTTTACAACTTCTAAAGTCAAATCTAGAGTAAGCAAAATATTGGTAATTGTAATATCTTCATCACCGATGACAAGCCCAATCCGTTCTTGATCAAAGTCAGCTGCATTTGAACGTGGATAACGGTTTTCTAAATAATTAACAACTTCTTTTATAAGCATAATATTTCCTCAATTCTCTTTATTAAATCAACATTTTTCTTTGTTTGATACGGAATTTCTTTTAAAATTCTTAAATCATTTCTAAGTTTGTTAAAAAAGATTTCTTCTTTTTTTAAAAGGAAAATTGGGCCAAATAAAATTTCATTTTCATTATAAGAAACTATCCCTTGGCTTTTTTTAAACAAACAAATTTCGTAATATTTTCCATCTTCAAACACCAATTGCTCATTAACGATGCCATATCCCATTCTTGACAAAAATGTTCGTACTTCAGGCGTGTGACGATTGGCTTGGATGATTAGACTAGCATCGGAAATCTTTTCTATTCCTCTTTTAATGATATCGATGATTGTTAACCCACCCATACCAGCAAAAATAAAAGCATCGGCCTTGGCATAAAATTGGTTCAGACCATCACTTAAAATAAAATTCACTTTTTCAAAAAAATCATAACCGCGAATATTATCAATAGCTTTCGATAAAGGGCCTTGTTTATTGTCTAAGGCAACAGCAAAATCAATTTGATATTTTTCAAATGCTTCAATGATTAAATATCCGTGGTCACACCCTACATCAACTATTTTTTTTGCTGGTGGAATGAACGATGCAATAGCCTGCAAACGATTTGAAATCATACTTACCTCACTTCTATAATTATAATCAAAAAAGATATGAAAAGCAATCTTTAAGAAAAAGGGTATCATTGACAAATAGTCAATGATACTCTTTATTTAAATTGGCTTAAACGTTTTTGTCTTGTTGGGTGACGTAAACGGCGAATAGCTTTTGCTTCAATTTGGCGGATACGTTCTCTTGTGACACCAAACTCTTTACCGACTTCTTCAAGTGTATGAGGTTTTCCATCAGTCAAACCAAATCGCAATCGAAGAACTTTTTCTTCTCGAGGTGTAAGTGTCTTTAAAACAATGTCAATCTCTTCTTTATATTTTTCATTAATTGTATAATCTAGAGGATTAGGCAAATCCGTATCATGAACAAAATCACCTAAAGTTGAATCATCTTCTTCACCAACGGGTGTTTCTAAAGAAACAGGCTCTTGGGCAATTTTTTGAATCTGTTGAACTTTTTCAACGGATATTTTCATTTCTGAAGCTAATTCTTCTGGGGTTGGTTCACGCCTTAATTCTTGAGTCAACTTGCGTTGCGTTCTAACTAACTTATTAATGGTTTCAACCATATGAACAGGAATACGAATTGTTCGAGCTTGATCAGCGATTGCTCTAGTAATAGCTTGTCGAATCCACCATGTTGCATATGTCGAAAATTTAAAGCCTTTTGTAGGATCAAACTTATTGACTGCTTTCATAAGCCCCATATTGCCCTCTTGAATCAGGTCTTGGAACTGCATACCTCTTCCTAAATAACGTTTTGCAATGGACACTACTAAACGCAGGTTTGATTCAATTAAGATTTCTCTTGCATCTTGACCTTCTTGCACAAATTGACGAAAACGGTCTAAATCACTCGTAGTTACTTCTTTTCGGCCACGATCAACGGCTTTAATAATATCTTGTGCTAAAAGTCCTTGTTGAACGGTTCGTGAAAGCTCAAGTTCACGATTAATTGTTAAAAGAGGGATTTGACCAATTTCCTTTAAATACATTTTTACAGGGTCATCTGCTTGACTAGGTGAAACATACGAAGAAACGATATCATCGATATCTTTTGTTTTAAGATCATTTTCAATCTCATTGGTAAACTCATTAAATTCTGAATCACCTTCTAGTTCGCCAATAAATCCTTCAAAATCTTCACCAAATTTGTCATTAGGTGTTTCTTCTTGACCATATGCTTCGATATCATTATCACGGACTAAATCGATATTTTCACTCTCAAGCAATTTTGTTATTTCGTCAAAATCTTCACTTTCTTCATCAACAAGCGCAATAATGTCTTTAACTGCTACATACCCTTTTTTTCGGCCTTCTTCGATGAGTTCCATTAATAAGGCATTTTCATTTATCATTATTATCACTTCCTTTAAATTTTATTGTTCCTTTTTTTAATTGACTGATTTGTTTTAGCTTTTCTAATGATGGATCTTCAATAAAACTTGAAGCCACACTTTCCGTTGTTTTTTCACTATTATACTGGGTAATTAAATCAAAAATCTCATTTAATTCAATAAATGGCTCTTTGGTATCTTGTAGAATATTTATTAGTAAATCAACCATATCAGCAGTTATTCGCGATTTAAAAACTTGTTCATTCATTTCAGGATATAACTGATAATAATCATACAGTGAATAAAGAAGGTCACGTTGTTTGGGCAGTACAAAAATTTGTCCTAATACAGCTTTTGCTCGTAAACAATTTTCTTTTGACCAATATACTTGACGAATCAATCCTCTTTCAGCAATTGAAAATTTCATTTTTTGATGTTTATTTCTAATTTGACTTTTTTCTTTTTGTTGGAAATCAACAACATCTTGATCATTAAAATTAGAAATATTTGAAACCGTCTTAAATTGATTGTTATTGAAATCACCTTGCAGGCTTTCAACGCTGACACTTAAGTCTTTAGCCATTTGCTTTAAATATCGTTCATTTAAAACTTGTGACCGATAATAATGCATATATTCAAAGATAATGTTTTTAAATGTTTCTACACTATTGATATCTGCAACGATTAAGTTCTTCTTTTCAACTTCATATAGATAATCGATTCCTGTGATGGTTTCTTTTGTCAATAATTGTTTTAATCGTTCAGCGCCAAATTGATTTATATATTCATCGGGATCAAGCTCATCAGGTAGTTTTACAACAGAAACATTAAATTTCGCTTGATTAAAAAGGTGAATTGCTTTTTTTGTTGCTTCAATTCCTGCAAAATCACCGTCATAACATAAAGTAACATTGTTTGTTAATTTACTAATAGCCTTGATTTGTTGTTGTGTAAGAGCTGTCCCCATTGTGGCAACCGTATGAAAAACCGAAGCTCGATAAGCCGCAATAACATCCATGAAGCCTTCAAAAACAATAATCCGATTGGCATTTTTGATTTCGTTAATAGCATTTTTGTAATTATATAATAATTGACCTTTTTTGAAAATAACATTTTCATTACTATTAAGATACTTTGCTTCTTTAGAATCAGTTTTTTGGAAAATTCGCCCACTAAAACCAACTAAATTCCCCAATAAATCTTCAATAGGAAACATAATTCGATTTCGGAAAACATCATAATATTCTTTATTAGAGCGAACA
Source organism: Bacilli bacterium (assembly GCA_050174575.1). Lineage (GTDB taxonomy): Bacteria > Bacillota_I > Bacilli_A > ML615J-28 > CAG-698 > UBA2253. The sequence goes on along the minus strand of JBFXJT010000001.1, from coordinate 28,029 downwards.
AGGCCAACTTCAATCATATTTAATGGTTGGATTTTTTCGTTTAGCAAACTTCGATAAAGCAAATCAACAGCAACTGGAGCAAGCCCTATACGAAATCTTTTAATGATATCATCGTCTAAATGACGATCATGCAAATAATTTAAAGCAGACTTTCCATCATTAGTGTTCTTTAAATAAAATTCATAAAATGATGTTGCCTTTTGCATAATGTCATAGTATTTTGTAAAATTTTGACCATCATTTTCTGATAAATCATTATCAATGTTAATCCCACATTTAGAAGCTACGACTTGAACTGCTTTTGGGAAGGGGATATGTTCATAATCTTGCACAAAAGTAAAAATATTGCCAGAAGCACCACAACTAAAACACTTATAAATGTTTTTCGCAGGTGAAACACTTAAAGAAGGATTAGTATCGGGGTGAAAAGGACAAAGGCCAACAAAATTAGCCCCCTTCTTTTCAAGTTTGATATATTCTCCGATAATTTTAACAATATCTGCTTCTTTTTTGATTTTATTCAATAATTCTTCAGAAATAATCAAAATTATCACCCCTTTTTCATATTATTTTGTTTTGAAAGTAAGATAGCAAATCATCGATTTTTATGCGTTCTTGCACCATGGTATCACGATTTCGAACAGTTACAGCATAATCCTCTAAAGATTGAAAATCAAATGTAACGCAAAACGGTGTTCCAATAGCATCTTGTCGGCGATAACGTTTGCCAATAGACCCACTAGTATCAAATTCACACATAAAATGCTTTTGAAGATCATTAAAAACAGCGATTGCCCGATCATTAAGTTTATTGACTAAGGGTAGAACGGCAACTTTATAAGGGGCTAAACAAACAGGCAAATGCAAAATTTCCCTTGTTTCTCCATTTTCAAGCAATTCTTCATCATAAGCACTCGTTAAAGCAGCTAATAATAATCGTTCAACACCAACAGATGGTTCAATAACATATGGCAAATATTTCGTATTTGTTTCAGGATCAAAGTATTCTAAACTATTTTGTGAATGCTTTTGATGGACACTTAAATCATAATCAGTTCGATCAGCAATTCCCCACAATTCACCCCAACCAAAATAAAATTGAAATTCAATATCGGTTGTCGCTTTTGAATAAAAGGATAATTCTTTGGCTTCATGATCTCGATAACGGATACGATCTTTCGCAATTCCAAGTTTATCTAAAAAATCTAAACAATATTGTTTCCAGTAAGCGAACCATTCTAAATCCGTATTGGGTTTACAGAAAAACTCTAATTCCATCTGTTCAAATTCACGTGTTCTGAAGATGAAATTCCCTGGAGTAATTTCATTGCGGAAACTTTTTCCAATTTGCGCAATTCCAAAAGGAATTTTTTTTCTTGTAGACCTTTGAACATTTTTAAAATTGATGAAAATGCCTTGAGCCGTTTCGGGTCTTAAATAAACGGTATTCTTTTCATCTTCTATTACACCTTGATTAGTTTTAAACATTAAATTGAATTTTCTAATTTCGGTAAATTGGGCCGATCCACAAGCGGGACATGCAATTTGATGATCTTTGATATATGCCATTAACTCATCATTTGTCATGCCATCGCCGGTAACTTCACCATGAGTATATTCTTCGATTAATTTGTCAGCACGATAACGGACACCGCATTTTTTACAATCAGTTAAAGGATCACTAAAACCACCAACGTGGCCACTAGCAACCCATACTTGTGAATTCATTAAAATGGCACTATCCATACCAACATTATAAGGAGTGTCTTGTACAAATGCTTTCCACCAAGCTTTTTTAATATTGTTTTTTAACTCGACTCCCAAAGGTCCATAATCCCAAGAGTTTGCTAAACCGCCATAAATTTCACTACCTTGAAAAACGAAACCTTGTTGTTTTAAAAAACTTACTAATTGATCCATAGTAAATTTTTCCACTGAAATCAACCCCTTTGCATTAATATTAATAATAACACAATTTCAAAAAGATGTAAAGAAAAAATCGAGAGGAACATAAGTGAATAAATTATCTCATTTTTAATTATAGCACACTATTAAACGATTATTTTATGTTTTTTATTCAAAATAAAAAAAGCTTGAAGGATAACCTTCAAGCTTAATTAACAATTATTCAAAAATCTCGCATAATTCTTCTAATAATTCTGCATATTCTGAAACAGTTACAGAAACACTTGCAAGAGCAGCAGCTGATGCAGCAGTGTCTAATTTACCAGTTGTTAAAGCAACGATTTTGCCATCCCAACCATTTGCTAAGACATAGTCAGACAATAACTTAACTTGTTCAAACCATTCTTTTTTGCCTTGAGCTGTTAAATAAGCTTTGTAAGCATTTAAGCCAGCTTCTGAAGTTAAATCTTGTTTTGTATAACTTGCAGTAGCATTGTCGCTGTTATGCATTCCGTATAAATAACCTAATTCTTGTTTGCTCTTTTCATTCCATGCAAATTTTCCGGCAGCTACTTTTCCTTGTAAAGTATCAATTAAAACACTTTCGAATTCGCCTTCCGCATTAACGACTGCAGTTACCCAAACAATGTTAGCACCACTAGCTTTTACAACTTGAACTTTTCCTTCTTTTGCAAGAGCTAAAGCTTCAGTTGCTAAAGTGGAATATCCACCATCTTTGATTGTAACACCAGTTACATTGTTAATAGCTGATGTCGTAGCATCAACAGTAATTGTTGCTGGATCATTGGCTAAGAAGAAAGCTTCTAATAAATTAGCTTGTTGGAACCATTCTTTTTTGCCAGATGCTGTTAAATATGCTTGGTAAGCATCACGTCCGGCTTGAGTAGTCAAATCTTGTTTTGTATAACTTAAAGCTGTATTATCTGCATTGTGCATGCCATACTCTAAGCCCAACTCTTTTTTTGTTTTTGCATTAAATGCAAATGTTTTTGGAGTTGTTGTTGTGAAATCTGTTTCTTTAACATCGGTAGTTGCTGGATTATCACCAACAACATAAGCAGAAACGTAAGATTGATGGCAATCGATAAAAAATGATTTAACTTGGTCATTTTCAATCGTAACAGAGACTGAAGTCAATTGTGGTCCTGATTTGCTTGTGAGATCAGCTGAAAAAGCAGTGTAGACTCCATCAGCAGGGTAAGTTCTTTCCTTCTTACATGCTGATAAAGCAAATACAGAAACGACGACAACTAAAAGGACTAATAATTTTTTAAACATGTGTCTTTCCTCCTCTAAATGAGACATATATATTGTAACATATTTTTTTTAAAAATCAACAGAAATCAAGCACTCCAAAAATGTAAATGCTTACTATTTTTTATTTCTTTTCTTGGTCTTTTTCCTGCTTTATTTCTTGAGAAACTTCTGCTAAATAAGCTTTGATTTTATCGCGCATTTCCTGTTTTCCTGGCTTACATTTAATTGGATCAGCCTTCCCTGCAACGATTTGTTCAGCAAGACCTTGGCACCCTGGATAGCCACAAGCTCCACAGTTGTATCCTGGAAGCATTGATAAAACCTTTTCAAAACGTTCATCAACCTTTACCGCAAAAACTTTAGACAACACGGCAAGAAGCACACCAAAAAAGCCACCCAATCCCGCCAAAACAATGATTGGTAAAATAAATGTTCGAAAAATAGAAAGTATCATTTTAAATCACCCCAACGAATTTCGCAAATATCATTGCCATTAAACCTGCCATAATTAACGCAATTGGAACGCCTTTAAAAGGGGCAGGAACATTGCCATTATCAATTTTTTCGCGGAGTGAAGAAAATATATAAATCACAAGTAAGAAACCAACTGATGATGCAAACGACATCACAAAGGAAGTAAGTAAATTATAATCTGGTGTTGCAACAATTTTAGCCATACCTAATACACCACAATTGGTTGTAATTAAAGGAAGATAAATCCCAAGTCCTTTATATAAAGCGGGAGAAACTTTCTTCAAAAACATTTCAATTATTTGCACAAGGGAAGCAATGACTAAAATGAAGACGATTGTTGACATATAAACCATATCAAACGGAGCCAAGATAAACTCAAATAGTGCCCAACTTGTCACACTTGATAAAGTAATAACAAAGATGACCGCTAAACCCATTCCGACTGCTGATTCACGTTTAGATGAAACGCCTAAAAAAGGACAAGTTCCTAAAAAACGTGATAAAATGACGTTTTCTACTAAAATAGCACTAAAAGCTAAAGTTAAAATTTCACCAAAACTCATTATTTAGTCACCGCCTTTTTGCGATTAATAATATTTGCAAACCCAATTAATAATCCCAAAACAAGGTAAGCACTTGTCGGTGTCATAAAGAAGTTTGTGAAAAAAGAAAATTTATTATCACTTGTTCGATTGAATAAGTCATTTAAATTAAATTTTAAGTCGCCCCAAATGGTAATTCCCCCCGTACCCAAAAATTCACGGATCACAGAAATTAAGATTAGGACTAAAGAATATCCGATTACAATCCCGATAGCATCAATTAAAGAATCAAGAACATTATTTTTTGAAGCAAATGCTTCTGCTCTTCCTAAAATGATGCAGTTAACAACAATTAAAGGAATCCATATTCCTAAACTCTTGGACAACGCTGGTAAATAAGCTGCCATTAACATCTCTACAAGTGTAACTAAAGTCGCAATAACAACAATAAAAATGGGAATGCGAATTTCATTTGGAACAATTTTTCGAATTGCAGCAATAATGACGTTAGACATAATTAAAACAAACATTAATGCAATGCTCATTCCTAAAGCATTTTCAACTGAAGTTGTAATCGCTAAAGGAGCACAAAGCCCAAGCATCGATACTAAGATTTGATTTTCTTTCCAAAATCCCTTAAGGAAATTTTCACGTTTAGTCATTGGTTATTCCTCCTAAAGTATTGGCAATTGTTTTAAAGTGGCTAACAGCCGCATCAATTCCAACAATTACAGCATCGGAAGTTAACGTTGAACCAGCAACGATTTCAGTTGAATAAGAATCAACAGATTCATTCGCAATGGTAAAATCATGATCAAACAATTTATCACCTTTACCTGGAGTTTCTTTAGATGCTTCAATCATTTTCGCATTGATGATTTTACCATCAGCACCAATACAAATTAAACTGACAACGTCACCACCATAGCCTTGGCTTGTCGTTTTATAAATGACTGCTGATACTTTGTCATCAGCACCAAAACCAAAATAAATTGCAGAAATTTTGTTATTTAAATTGGCATAATTGCTCGATTGATCGACACTGTAAGCTTCATAGGGGAAATATTGCTCTAAAGCAGCTTTTAGCTCTTCTTGTTGTCTTTCATTAATAATTTCTGAAGTAATATTATTTACAAATGCTAATAAGAATCCGGCAATAATTCCAAGAACAATTAAAATTAAGGAATATTTTAACGGTTTACCCATTTTGTGCCTCCATGTAAGCAAAAGCTATTTTTGCAGCTTCAAGAATACTTCTAGAAGTAACCGATGCTCCACTTACTACTTGAACTAATGATAAGTCGGATTGATTAGTAATGATGGAAGCTGGGATATCCGTTCCAGGATTGCCATTTTCAGTACTATAACCAGAATTATACTCATTAGTAAATGTTTCATCAACAATATTTGAAGTAAATGCCGTAACGACATTGGCATCATTGAAAGTTATGATAGAAGTAATATTGCTAGCATATCCACTAGTAATGACTGTAACTTTGGTATAGCCGACACCTGTTTCAACATCATCAACATAATTTGTAAATGAGTTAGCATCAATTAATTGTGTGAATTGGCTTCGTAAACTTTCATCAATTGCGGAAGTAATAACATAACTAGCATCTGTTTTTACAACATAACGATTTATTCCTTGTCGGAAAATATATAAGAAACCCAAAGTTGTATAATCTTGAGCTTTACCAGTCAATCTAAGAGTATCGTTAGCTGATAAATTAGCAACATAATCTTTTGCTGTATTAACTGCAGAAATGATGGCATTCGATGTCACTGATGCTCCACTAACCAATGTTACAGCACTAAGATTATCTTGATTAGTAACAATTAGTGGTGGTAAAACGGTATGAGGATGTCCATTGGCTGAGTCCCAACCATCATTGTATTCTTCATCATATGATTCGTTTTCCGTATTAACCGTTAAACTAGTAATTTTATTGTCCGTACCAAACACAATGTTAGCTAACACGGATGAAGCAAATCCTTTTGAGGAAACAGTTACAAGTAAGCTTGTTTCTGTTTCTTCAATGTTTGTTACAAAACTTGTCATTTTGTTAGTATTAATCGTCGTTAAGAACAAAGCTTTATACTCATCATTATTATAATCAGAAACACTAATTTGGCTAATTGCATATTGTTGATTAACTGTTACAATTACTTCTTCTCCATCAACAGAGAAAGTATATTTAAAATTTAACGTGTTAAAATCTTGAGCTTTTGCAGATAAATTAATTACTGGTTCCGTATCTGGAGTTGTATATTCGCTCATCGCATAAACACCTATGCCCGCAAATAACACTCCTATTAATGAATAAGTAAGAATCATCTTTTTAAAGTTACCACTAACGCGTAATTTTGCAGCTGTTCGATCAATAATAACAGTAAATAAATTCATAATTAATATTGATGAAGCCACACCTTCAGGCATGTTTCCACGATAGCGGAATAAAGCAGTAAGAACGCCTAAACCAATAGCAAAAATAATTTTCCCATTTGGTGTTTTTGGACTAGTTACTGGCTCCGTAGCCATAAAAACAGCCCCAAACATTAAACCACCATTGAATAAACTAAATAAAGCATAGTCTAGACTTAATGCATAACCATTAAAAGCACCAATAATATAAGTAATCACAAAAACTGTTCCTAAATAAAAAGCAGGAATTCGCCAATTAATGACTTTTCTAACAATTAGAAAGACCATGGCTACTAAACACAATAAAGCACTTGTTTCTGCAATTGCTCCAGGAACAAAGCCAATAAACATTTTCCATAAACCATATTGATTAATTAAAACTGTAACATTGGCAATAGGATCTTGTTTAAAGATAGTCATTGGTGTAGCCCCAGCAATAATTTCACTAGGATTTAAAAACCCATTTCCCACAGTTATTACAGAAAAATATGCTGCCGTCAAAAATAAATAACCAATTAATGCTGGATTAAAAACATTATTCCCAAATCCACCAAATAAAAGTTTACCAATTACAACAGCAAAAATGACACCAATGATTAATACCCATAAAGGGGTACTTATTGATAACATCATCGCTAATAATAAACCCGTAATAACTCCAAAAGAGTTTTTTAAAGTCTTTTTTACGTTTTTATCTTTTAATAAAAATTTGTAATAAACATATTCAACAATTATTGCTGTTAAACCACCCATTAAAACAAAGATAAGCGGGTACAACATTAACCATACCGATGTAATATCTTTATTAATAAAAGGTAGAAGTCCGTTTTTAATCCAAGCAAAGATAATCAATGGTAAAAGGGCAATTATAAAATCACGCATAATGACTTTTGTACCGTATGCTGGATTATCTGCTTTTCTAATAAAAGGTTCTTTTCCTAAAATTATTTTACGTTGTTCATTCATTATCATCACCTATTTTTCAAGACTTCTGCTTTTGCTTTTGTAACAGCTTCCGTCAACTCAATTCTTGATGGACAAACATATGAGCACAATCCACATTGCATACATAAATTGGCTTTTAGTTCCACCATTGCTTCGACATTCTTTGCATCAAATGCTTGCTTAATTTGGATTGGCGATAACCAAACAGGACAAACTTCTGTGCATTTCCCGCAACCCATGCATTCTGGATTATCTTCACGAATCATTTTCGGCATAACAATAACACTTGATAAAGCACGATTGACGACCATTTGATCGGAGAAAATACTCTTTCCTGTCATTGGCCCGCCAGCAATGAAATATATCTCTTTTAGATTATCAGCATAACCGCCAATTTTTTCAATAATATCGCTAACTTTTGTTCCGATTTTCACGCAAACATTAGTAGGTTCTTTGATCCCTTCACCAGTAATTGTTACCATTTTTTGGACAAGTGGCATATTGTCTTCAACTGCTTGGCAAACAGCTACAGCTGTTGCGGCATTGTTAACAACAGCGCCAACTTCACTTGGTAGAGAACGATAATTTTTTCCAGTAATTCTTTGGACGATGTATTTTTCCCAACCAGCTGGATACTCATCTTTTAATTCAAAAACAACGATATTTGGTTCTTTTTCCAGTGCCAACTTGATTTTTTGAATTAATGTTTTTTTATTCTCTTTGATAGCAATATAACCAGTTTTTGCTTCAACTGCTTTCATTAAATATTTGATTCCACGAATTAATTGGTCGAGATGCTCTTTAATTAAAGTATAATCAGTAGTAATGTATGGTTCACATTCTGCAGCATTGATGATTACTACATCCATAGGTTGTTTTACTTTTAATTTAAAATAAGTTGGAAAACCACTTCCACCTAAACCAACAACACCGTTTTCACGAACAGCTTCAATTATTTGTTCTTTTGTAAAATTATGGGCATCTTGTGGTTTGATTGTTTCAACTTTTGTTTCATTAAAATCATTTTTTATTTGAACAGTTGCAACCATTTTTCCAATAGCGTGCCACATTTTTTGATTGATGGAAATAACTTCGCCACTTACTGAAGCATGAATAGGCGAACAAAAAGTCCCCATTTTATTAGCAATTACTTGCCCTACTTTTACAAAATCACCAACTTTGACAGTAACTTCGCATGGTGTATTTTGTTCTACAAGGGGAATGTAGACATTAGCCGGGTTTAAAAACTCGACTGGGGGATTTTTTAAAGACATTTCTTTGTGCCCCTTGTGTTCTGAAATATGAGTTCCTTTACTTTTAATAAACACGATGAACCTCCTCTAATTCACTGCATAAACCTTGATTATTATACCACAAAGCTTTTAAAAAGTGAATACCCTTTCAAGCGATTTCATGAAATGGAAAAAACGAACCAAGAGGTTCGTTCCATTTAAAGCTTTTTTAAAATTTTTTCTGCACGACTTGAAAAACTCAAAAAATAATCATAATAACTATCTAAAAACTCACTCACTTCTAATAAATGATTAGGTATTTTGTTTAAAACATCAAAAGTTAAATATTCTAATTTTGTTAAATACAAAAATTTGACAATATCAATAACATCGGGGTCATAATAAGTCAATGTCGAGTTATGGCATTGATCACAAATCATTCCACCATTATACAAATCAAATGTTCCATGTTCAATCGTCCGTCCACAATTTACACATTTCGAAAAAATGGGACCTACACCTAACAAATATAATAATTTTACACGAAAAATTTGCAAATAATAGGGATGATAGGCAATATTTATAAAACTTAAAACTTGATCAGTAAACTCATATAAAGTCTTTTTGTCATCAATGTGATTGGCCAATTGACTAATGGAGTCTAAAATAACGACAGCAAGTTTCATTTTTTCAATATCAGTTTTAAGATTTGTAAAATTTTCCACAACTTCGCCACTTGTAAGAATCAAAAAATCTTTTTGTGATCGCTCCGATGTTTGGAATCGAATTTTTGTAAGTTCATTGGCATAGTGAAAATTATGACTTTTAGGGCTTGCACTACCACGCATTAAATAACTTGCATAACTGTTATTTGTTAATATCCAAACAATTTTGGAGTTTTCTTGATAAATTTGCGCTTTAATGATAATGCCTTCATTTAATGTCATAAATCCACCTTTATTCTGATTGAATAAAATATCCCATTCTTTTAAGTTGTGAACGTTTGTTCCGCCAATCTTCTTCAACTTTCACCCATAATTCAAGATAAACCTTTTGCCCAAGTAACATTACAATATCTTTTCTTGCCAAAGTTCCAATTTCTTTAATCATGTCGCCATTACGCCCAATGATAATCTTTTTTTGACTTGCTTTTTCAACGTATATCACAGCTCTAATATCCAATAAAGCAGGATTGTCGGGATTGTTTTTCATTTCTTCAATAACAACAGCTACTGAATGAGGGATTTCTTCACGGGTCAACATTAAAACTTTCTCGCGAATCATTTCACCAATGATGAATGGTTCGGGATAATCAGTCATTTGATCATCGGGATAGTACTTAGGGCCTTCTTCAAGTTGCGCAACGATTGCTAAAAACAAGAAATTAACATTTTCTAAAGTTAAGGCACTTACATAATAAACTTCTAAAAAATTAAACGATTGAGCAAATTTATTTATGTTTAAAAGTAATTGGTTTTTGTTTTTCACAAGGTCAATCTTATTGACAACTAAAATTACTTTAGTAGAAACTTTTTTTAATTGTTCAATAACAAATTGGTCACCACTTCCAAACGGTTCATTTCCATCAATAATAAAAAGAATCAAATCAACATCACTAAGTGTTTCTAAAGATAAATGATTCATCATTTCGCCAAGTTCATGTTTTGGCTTATGAATTCCAGGAGTATCAATGAAGAGCACTTGTTCAGTTAGTGATGTATGAATCCCTAATATTTTGTTTCTCGTGGTTTGTGGTTTATCACTGACGATTGATATTTTCTTGCCTAAAAAAGCGTTAATAAGGGTTGATTTTCCAACATTCGGACGGCCAATAAGGGCAACAAAACCCGATTTAAATTTATTTTCCATCATGAAGATCATCCTTAGAAAAACTAAACGGCAATAAATCCTTGACCTTCACAGTTAAGTCTTGGTGTTCCCAATTAGTCATGACAACTGACACATCGGGATTTATGAGTTCCGACATTACTTGACGACAAGCCCCACAAGGAGATACAGGTCCTTTTGTTGGCCCAATAATCATCATTCCCATTATATCGTTTTGTCGATAACCTTGGGAATACGCCGCAAACAAAGCGCTTCTTTCGGCACAATTGGATAATCCATAGGAAGCATTTTCCACATTTGCTCCAGTGACAATCTTCCCATCGCTCATTAACAAAGCTGCTCCCACTGGAAAATTGGAATAAGGGGCGTAAGCTTGTTTTGAAACTGCTGTAACAGCTTCATATAAACGATCGTAATCTATTTTATTCATATTTTCTCCTTAATATTATTTATTCTAACGTAAGCCGTTCTTGCAAGTATCTCTTCTTGTTTTGCAAACATGATTTGTTCATCAGTGGCATTTAAATGATCATACCCTGTTAAATGTAATAAACCATGAACCAATAAAAAAGCAAATTCACGTTCGTTACTGTGATCGTAAGCTTTCGCTTGTTCGATTACTTTATCAATACAAATAAAAATATCACCTAAATAGCCTTCTTCTTCATCTTCAAAGGAAATAACATCGGTTTCCTTATCCAAATGGCGATAAGTTGCGTTAATCGAACTAATTTCTTCGCGATTAACTAAAATTAGACTTACTTCACTTGGGTCAGGAAATTCTTTTTCAATGTCACGAATTATTTTTTCGTAATCAAAAATGATGTTTCCATATTGGTTAAATACATTAATTTCCATAATGACCTTCATATTTCTTAACAATTTTTTGAACTAGCGGATGACGCATAACATCAATGTCGGTAAAATAAACAAAACCAATGCCTGAAATATCGCTTAATAAATCCAAAACCTCAACAAGTCCTGAATTATTACGATTTGGCAAATCGACTTGAGTAATATCTCCAGTAATAATCATTTTTGAACCAAATCCTAATCGTGTCAAAAACATTTTCATTTGCAATAAAGAAGCATTTTGACCTTCATCAAGAATAACAAGTGCATCTTCCAAAGTTCGTCCACGCATATAAGCTAGAGGAGCAATTTCAATCGTTCCTTTTTCTAACATTTTATTGACGGTTTCTTTCCCGAGTGCTTCATTCAAACCGTCATATAAAGGAATTAAATATGGGTCAATCTTTTCTTTGACGTCACCTGGCAAATAACCTAATTTTTCCCCTGCTTCAACAACTGGGCGAACAAGGATGATTTTTTTTACATTCCCACTTTTTAACATCGAAACAGCATACAAAACAGCTAAAAAAGTTTTTCCAGTTCCTGCAGGACCGACGGCAAACACAATATCATCTTTATTTAATGTTTCAATAAACAACTTTTGTGCAAAAGTTCTTGGATAAACGGCTTTCCCTGAAGTAGTAATTAATAAAACTTGTTTATTCAGATATAGAGAAATGACTTGATCTTGATTTTCTAAACTTAAATTACGCATTATACTCATCAAGTCGACCTCATTTAGCGTTATTTTATTGTCAAGGATTGTTTCCACAACATTCAAATATTTTTCAATGATGTTAATTTGTGAATGGTGGTCGACCATTTTTACTTCAGAATGGCGAATTAAAACTTCGGCTTGATAAAAGTCTTCCATTAAATGCCAAAATCGATTATTTGGGCCGACAATTTTAGCTTCATTATTGGCGTTTTTAAAATGATAAATGGTTTGATAATCAGTCATTTATTCCATCCTTTTTTTATTGATTATATCATATTTGTGAATAATTGTTAAGAAAATATATAACAAAAAAAAGCCCTTAGGCTTTTTTAGTTAGAACGGCGATATGCATTTTTACGCGCAGCACGTTTCTTTTCTTTGCGAATTTCACTTTGCTTTAAAAAGTATTGACGTTTACGTGTTTCCGCAAGGACGCCATTTCTTGACACATCGCGTTTAAAGCGCTTGATTGCATCTTCAATTGTTTCATTTTCACGGACTATCGTTTTTGCCATTGTTATCGTCCCTCCTTCCACACGAATAATTCCTTAAATATTATACTATAAACCAAAGAAATTGTAAAGAGATATTATTGATATTTACATAAACTTTTAATAATGGTTTTTTAAATATTCCGAAAATTGCTTAAAAGCTAAAGCACGATGGGATATTTTATTTTTTTCTTCCATTGTTAATTCAGCAACAGTTTTATTAAGTTCCGGCACATAAAACAAAGGATCATAACCAAACCCATGTTCTCCTGTTAATTTAGTGCTAATTTCTCCTTCCCACTTGGCCTCAAAATAGTGAGCGTTTCCTAGTTCATCAATGAAGCAGATTACTGTAATAAAAAAGGCTTTTCTATTAGTTTTTAGCGTCATTTCTTTCAAAAGCAACAAATTGTTTTCAAGATAGTTAACATCTTCTCCAGCATAACGAGCGGATTTAACCCCAGGATTTCCATTTAATGCTTCGACAACTAACCCCGAATCATCAGCAAAAACGGGTAATTGGTATTTTTGAAAAAAGTAATGTGCTTTTTTAAAAGCATTTTCTGAAAATGTTTCCCCATCTTCTAGAACTTCATCAACATCATGCAAATCGTTTAAAGACAAAAGCGTGAAATTGGGAAGAAACCCTTTTATTTCTTGTAATTTATGGTTGTTTTGTGATGCAAAAATAATAATCATCTTTCTACTCCTTTAGCGAAAAAGCTTCATACAAATGAAGCTTTCTTAGTTACTAATAAATCAATGATTTCATCACTGGCATAATCAATGGCATACGAAAAAATTGTGCGGTGGCGATTATCAATATAATTGACATCAGCACCATGATCAATTAATAGTTTTGCAATTTCGTAATTATTTCTTAATATCGCGCGATATAAATAACTCCGCCCGTAAAAGATTTCATTGACATTCGTTTTTTTCTTTAGTAAGAATTCAATAATGGGATAATTTTCATTATACACGGCTATTAAAAGGGCTGATTGGTTAAATTCGTCAACAGCATCAATTCGACACCCGCGACGGTACAAAAAGTCCACAATTTTTAAAGATCCTGAATTAATAGCATAATACATTAAATTTTTACCGAAATAATCAACATCATTAATGTTTTCAGAATTGACGGTCTGTGTTAAATATTCATAATTTCCACTGCAAGCAGCACGATGGATGGGATATTTTGAATAACGTTCACGATATTCAACGCTCCGTTTATATTCTCGCAAATAATCCGCATTTTCAACTTTGTCTTTCGCGATAGCAACGTCCAATGGTGTTTGTCCATTAATATTAACAGCATCAATATCATAACCTTTGTCAAGAAGCATTGTCAAAACAGCAGGTTTACAATTTCCCGCAGCAAGATGCAACGGTGTTTCTAAATATAAATTCCTTGAATCATTAAATGAAATGTGACGTAAAACATAGGCAATTAATTCAACATCGCCTTTTTCACAGGCATAATGCAATACATTGTTTTTGCGATCATCACCTTCGTTTAAACTACCACCATTATTCAATAAATTTCGAATAATCGCTGTTTTTCCCGACATGACACCGTAATGAATCGGTTTTGCGCCATTTTCGTCAGCCATATTTAATTTTGCTTTATGAATGACTAGTAAATTTAAGATGTCTTCTTTCCCACGAGCAGCAGCTACATGAAGTGGTGAAACTTTTTTTAAGTTTTGTGCGTTGACCTTTGCTCCTTCAAATAATAATTTATCAACAACAGCACCATTTTTAAATTGGACTGCCAAATGGAGGGGAGTATCACCATAAATATTGCTTTGGTTGATATCAACTCCTAATTTGATTAATAAATCAACGATCTCGAAATTATCATTTCTACAAGCTTTATGTAAAAGCGATTCTTTTTTATTATCAAGAATTTTGATGTCCTTGCCATCTTCAAAGTATTTGATAACATAGGCACAATCATTTTTCATCACAGCATCCAAAATATTTTCCGATAGGCCATTCCCTACATTTTTATATAAGCGATAAATTGTTTCCATAAACTTACCTCGAAATGTCCTTTAACAAAGCTTTACTTGATGAAAAATATATTTTGTTAATTCCGGGGGTAGTAAGCGTGCTTCCATCAACGGGGCTAAAATAAGAAAATGGCTTTGTAGGCTTCACATTAAAAGTTCCAAAATTTGTAATTGAAGCCTTTTTATTGTTTTTGAGATTTTCAATTAATAAAGAAAAATAACAAGCAATTACTTGCTCAATTTCTTTTTTTGGAAAACCTGTTTGATCCTTAATGGCTTGCAAATAAACCGCTTTTTTCATTTTTTGACCCCCCAAAAAACTAAATTTAGTATAACATTTAATCAGCCATCTAACAAGCAAAAAAACAAACTTTTTTTAATGAAAAGGTTTCATGAAAACTAATGAAAAAGGGCTATTATGCTTTAATCATATTCAATTAATTGGTTTGAATATAAAAAAATCTCCATATTGGAGATTTTTTATTCAGGTTTTAAACTGTTTTGCATTAATTTTAGAATACATTCTTTTGGATCGTGTTTTAAATAAATAATTTCATAAACAGTTTCCATAATTGGTGCATAAATATTATATGTTTGGATAATTTGGTGAGCGGCAATTGCTGTTCTTGCACCTTCAACAACCATGGTCATTTCCGACAATGTTTGTTCTAGGTTTTTACCACTACCGATTTTTAAACCTGCCTGATAGTTGCGACTATGATTACTCATACAAGTAACGACTAAATCACCCAACCCCGCAAGTCCATATACGGTACTTTCTTGGGCACCTAACGCTAAAGCCATCCTTTTTATTTCTACAAGGCCTCTAGTGATTAATGCTGCCTTAGTGTTATCACCATAACCAAGTCCAGTTACAATCCCTGAAGCTAGCGCAATGACATTCTTTAAAGACCCACAAAGTTCAGCACCAACCAAGTCATTGATTGTATAAACGCGAAAATATGTTTGATTAGAAAAGATTCTTTGAATAAGTTCGGCATGTTCAATTTTTTTTGATGAAGCAGTAACTAATGTCAGCATTTGTAAAATGACTTCTTCCGCATGACTTGGTCCAGTTAAAGCAACAAATCCTTGAACAAACAATGGATTGATTTCTTCGTCGACAATTTCCGAAACTCTTTTAAAGGTATTCGGTTCAAGACCTTTGCTCGCATTCACAAATAATTTTGGGCTTTCGATTACTAAGTTGATTTGATTCAAAACCATTCTTATAACTGCAGTCGGAACAACTAAAATAATAATTTCTCCAAAAGCAATTGCTTCTTTTAAATTAGTTGTTGCCTTGACAGTTGCATTTAAAATACCAACAGGTAATTTTGCATGATTGGTATGAAACTGATTGATTTCATCGACTTGTTTTTGATCAACATCATACATCATTATTTCATAACCATTGTCACCAATAATTCTTGCTAAGCCGCTTCCCCAACTACCTGCGCCAATGATAACTAATTTTTCCATTATTCCTTTTTCCTTAAAGTAAATTTTAGAGGTGATCCTTGAAAATCAAATGTCGCGCGAATCTGATTTTCTAAATAACGCAAATAAGAAAAATGCATATGTTTTTCGCTATTCACAAAGAGAACGAAAGATGGTGGCATTGTTTCTTCTTGAGTGGCATATGTTAATTTTAAACGATTCCCTTTAAAGATTGGTGGTTGATTCAATAATGTAGCATCTAACAAACAATCATTTAGAAGGTTCGTTGGTACCCGCCTTTTAAAATTTTGATAAACATGGTCAATTTCATCTAGTAAAAGATGAATTCGGGAACGATTTTTTGCAGATAAAAAGACAATGGGTGCAAAATCCAAAAATAAGAATTCATTCTTGATTTTATCTGTAAACTCTTTCATGGTTTTATCATCTTTTGAAACAAGATCCCATTTGTTTACGCAAATAATGATGCCGCGATTATATTCACGGGCATAACCGGCAATCCGTTTATCTTGTTCGGTTATTGGCATCGTTCCATCAAGAATGACGACAGCGATATCACTTCTTTCAATTGCTTGCAAGGCACGAAAAACACTATATTTTTCAGCGTTTTCATAAATTTTACCTTGTTTACGAATACCTGCCGTATCAATAACAACATATTGTTGGTTGTTCCTTGTAAACAAGGTATCAATGGAATCCCTCGTTGTTCCAGGGATGTCACTAACAATCGTCCGTTCTTCACCAAGAATGGCATTAGTTAAGGTTGATTTTCCAACATTCGGTTGACCAATTAATGAAAATTTGATCATCGCTTCATCATATTGGTCCTTTTTTGTAACAGGCAACAATTCCATAATGCGGTCTAACAAATTACCAATTCCGATACCATGTAAAGTACTTATTGGCATGACTTCATTAACACCTAAACTGTAGAAATCATAAATCATGTTAACAAAACTATTATCATCAACTTTATTTGCTGCGACAATTAACGGTTTATGACTTTTTTGCAATAATGCGATCACATCTTCATCTTCAACCGTTAAACCACTTCTAGCATCAACAACCATTATAATAACATCAGCTTCATCAATAGCAAGTGCTGCTTGAGCCCTTATTTCTTTAGAAAAGGGCTCATCTTTTAAGATGATCCCTCCTGTGTCAATAACTCTGAAATCTTGATTTAACCATGAAGCTTTGCTATAAATTCGGTCTCTAGTTATTCCGCTCGCGTTATCAGTGATGGATAATCTTTCGCCTACAATTCGATTAAATAAACTGGATTTTCCGACATTTGGTCGGCCAACTATAGCAACTACTCCACGCATAATATTCCTACTTGTTAGAATCTTTAAATTTATTAGCTAGCAAATCACCAAAATTATTGGTTAACTTTTCTTGAGCTTTCATAAACTTATTATAAGATTCACGTTCTACGCGTTCAGTTTCAACTTTTAAGCCAACAACTAAACGTGTTCTTTCAGGATCAAATACACGGACTTTTACTTTTAATTGACCACCAACAACAATATTCTCTATTGGGAAATTGAAAATATTACTCTTTGGTAAATATCCAGAAGCTCCATTTAATGCAACTTTATAGCCATCTTTTAGTTCTTTTTCAACTAAAACTTCGACATTATCGCCGGCTTTAATTTTTAAGCCATCCCATGGATTAACTGTTAATTGCTTTTTAGATAATATAATTCGACGTTTGCTTGCATCAATTTCAATAATTTTGGCATCAATTTGATCACCAACATTAACGGTATCAGTGATGAAAACATCACGTTCATAAGCAAATTCGCTCTTTGGTAAGAAACCAGTGACTTCTTGACCTAATTCAAGAACTAAACCAGCATTATTAATTTCAATAACTTTTCCATTAATAATTTGTCCAACTTCTTTATTGCCTGTAAATTCTTGCCAGAAGTTTGGAATTAAGGCTTTTCTTGATAAACCAACATGATCATTTTCAACTTTTATTACTTGAACTTGAACTTTATCACCTGGTTTTACAACACGATCAAGTTTAAATATTTTTACATGATCATATTCAGAAATATGTAATAGTCCTTCGACGCCATTTCCTAATTCAACGAAAGCACCATAAGTTTCAACGTTCTTGATTGTTCCTTCAAATACTTGGCCAACTTGAATTTGGTCTAGGAATTCTTTTTTAACACTACGTTTTCTAATCGCATTAGCAACATTTTGGGAGACGATTAAACGAATACGTCCAAAATCAATACGAATTGGTGCAACTTCGATTGTTTGACCGATTAAGCCTTCTCGTTCTTCTTCAGGAACAGCGACTTGGCTAACTGGTAATAAACAAGTAAAGTCTTCATATTTTAGTAGGTAACCTACATTAACATTTTTTACTACTTTTGCTTGGAAAACACCATGATCACGGATTATTTCATCGAATTTTTTCAAATCATTGCGCATCTTTAATAAGACAGTTGAAAATAAGAATTTTCCGCCATCAGGATAAATCTTTTTAATAACGCATGGAACTTGATCGCCTTCAACGAATAAATCGAATAGATCTTCATCTTCTTGCATATCTGCGGTATCTTTGCGATACAAAAAGCCTTGTTGCCCATCTTCTAATTCAATAAGAACGCGTTCTTCTTTCGCTTTTACAACTTTACCGTTTCTTGTGAATTCTGGTTTTGCTTCTTGAACTTCAATTACTTTACCTTCTACAACTTGTAATTCACGGTACTTAGAAGGTGTTTTTTCTTCTTCAACCTTTTCTTCGGTAATAGCTTCATTACTTGGTGCTTCTTCTAAAGAAACAACTTCGTCCTTTTCAATCGCAACGGGTTCTTCCACCTGAGCAACTTCTTCGTTTTTCACCTCAACAGTTTCTTCAACTTTTGGTTCAACAACTTCTTCAACTTTTGGTTCAACAACTTCTTCCAATTTTTTTTCGACTGTTTGGTCAGCTTTGTTCATAAAAATACCTCTCCTAATGACTAAACTCATGATTTTTTCCACAACTTGGTTAACAGATAATTTAGACGAATCAATTTCAATCGCATCAGCTGCTTTTGCTAATGGACTTATGGGGCGATTGCTATCTTTAAAATCGCGCTCTTCAATTTCTTTTATAGTCGCTTCTAGTGTTTGGACTTCTTGATTTTTTTCTAAGCGTTCTTGCATTCTTCTTCGAGCCCGTTCTTCAACTGTCGCATTTAAATAAATCTTTAAATGGGCATTCGGTAAAACTACTGTTCCGATATCTCGGCCATCCATAATGACATTTTTCGAATCAGCTAAATGCTGTTGCAGAGCCACAAGTTTTGTACGCACAAATCCAAATTTCGCAACTAAAGATACAGAATTAGAAATTTCTAAGCTTCTAATGGCTTCAGAAACATCGATGCCATCCAAAATCAAACGTTGATTTTGGAAATCAATGGTTGTAGAATCCAAAAAATGATAATCAGCTTCATTGTCCATATTGATTTTTAAGGTCATCGCTTTTAATGTGACGGCTCGATACATGGCTCCTGTATCTACATACTCAAAACCTAATCGAGACGCTAAATCTTTGGCGATGGTACTTTTACCTGCTCCCGCAGGACCATCAATAGCAATTTGCCAACTCATATTGCACCTCTAAATATACCGTTCTATTATATCATAACAACAATAATAACTCAAGTACTAAATTAAAGTTTTCCCTTGGCTCAAAACATACAGACGTTTTATTTCATGGGGTGTTAAATCGCGATAATCGCCTTCTTCTAACCCTTCAACGGTAATTTCACCAAACTTAACTCTTGTTAAGCGTTTTACTGGGAAGCCAACGGCTGCAAACATTTTCTTAATCTGATGATATTTACCTTCATTTAATATAATTCCCGCCAAACTAGAGTTGTTTTTGTGATCAACACTCACAAGATATGCTTTACATTTTCTTGTTACATAGTCATCAATGGCAACACCTTTTTCAAGTTTTGTTAAAACGGGTTTAGTGATAATACCCTCTACACGGGCTAAATATTCTTTTAAAATTTGTGATGTTGGGCCTACCAAAGCATTCATAAAATCGCCATCATTTGTTAATAACAAAACTCCCTTGGTATCATAATCTAAACGACCAATGGGAAACAAATGATATTTTTGCAATGCTTCAGGCAAAATGGAAATCACTGTTTTACGATCATGTTCGTCATTAACGGACGAGACAACATAACGTGGTTTATTAATGACAAGATAACGATGTTCTAGTCGATTGACGACAACTCCATCAACTTTGATGACATCTTGGGAAGAAACTTTAAACCCCATCTGGGTAATAACTTCGTTATTAACAGTAACTTTTCCAAGAGCAATCAATTCTTCAGCTTTACGACGCGAACAAATTCCTCCTTGGGCAATAACTTTTTGTAAACGTTCCATAATACCTCCGAAAATCTCTACTATCAATTATTATATAGAAAAACGAAAAAAATGCAAGAAACAATTTAAAAACTCTGCAAAGCAGAGTTTTATGCAATCCATATTTCGATTAATTGCTTAATTGTGGAAACCATATCTAGTAATTTGAGTGCTGGTTCATCAGTTTTAGTTTGACCAGCAAAATAAGGGAAATGAACAAATAACGTTTCGCAAGCTAAATGATGCGTTGCGGTATAGTAAAGAGCTAAGTAATAAGCGAAATTACAAACATATGTTCCAGCAGAAAAAGACAAATTAACAGGAAATTTTTGATCTTGTAATTGATGAACAATTTTTAAAACTGGAGCTGTTGTAAAAAAAGCATCCGGTCCATCAAACATGATTTTACTCCCTCTAATAATGACGCCTTTGTTATCAGGATGGAGGGAATAAGCATAATTAACAGCAATTTTTTCACATTCAATTGCTTTTCTACCTCCTGCTTGACCACACATTAATAAGAAATCTGGATTATGTTTTTCTAACAAATTGGCAATCATGTCAATATCAAAAACAACGGGCAATTTCACAATTTCAAATTGCACATTATTTAGTTGTTTTTTTAATTTTTTCACAACTTCTAACGACGAATTTTGTGTTTGCTTTCCAAATGGCGTAAAAGCTGTTATTAATATTTTTTTCATAATGCCTCCTTGTTTAAAAAACAAGCAATCAATTCATCGATATCCTTTAAAGTTGCTTCTTGCATCTTAAAATCCATTTGTACAAAACGGCAAGCAAGTTTATTTTTAAACCAGGTAATTTGTCTTTTCGCATAATTTCTTGTTTTTTGTTTAATTAATTGCTTGACAAAATCAATTGTCACTTTCCCATCTAAAAAATCCTTAATCTCTCGGTAACCAATTTCTTGAATTTGTGAAATATCCATCCCCATATCGATTAATTGCTTGACCTCTTCAATCCAGCCTTCATTAAACATTGATTCTACACGATTATTGATACGTGTATATATTAAATCACGATCACAAGTTAAACAAATAATCATGGCTTCAAAAGTTGTTTCGTGTGGTATTTTTTCAAAAACAGGTGGATTTAATGTTAATTCTAGCGCTCTTAAAACTCGTCGCCGATTGTTTGGATGAATCGTTTGCGCTTTATCAGGGTTCTTTTCCAAAAGTAACTCATGTAGTTCTTTATCCGTTAATGATGAAAAACCCATCGCAAATTGTGGATCCCGTGTTGGTTCATTTAATGGATAATCACCAAACAAACTAGCAATGTATAGCCCGGAGCCTCCAACAATTAACGGAATTTTTCCTTTAGCTAAAATCTCATTAATTTTTTCATAAGCCTTCTTTTGATAGTCTTTAATTGAAAAGCTGTCAGTCGCATTAATGATATCAAAGAGATGTTGGGTAACTAAAGATTGTGATATATTTGGTTTGGCTGTACCAATGTTTAAATGCTTACGAATTTGCGAAGCATCTCCATTGATAATTTCACAGTTCCATTTGTTTGCCACAGCGATGGCAAGATCACTTTTACCAATACCCGTTGGTCCAGTTAGAACAACAACACGCGGTTTCATGATACAACCCGTTTAAACCATTTTTCAATTTCGTAGAAACGATATTTAATAATGACAGGACGACCGTGAGGACAGGTATAGGGGTTTGCACAACGTCCTAAATCTTCTAACATGTATTCAATTTGTTGACGATTGACAAATTCATTGCCTTTAATGGATTTTTTACAAGCCAAAGATTTTGCTAGATTATCAATAAACTGTTTCTTCTCCTGCTTTTTACCAGAAATAATTTGAAAAATCATCTCTTCCACATAGTCTTTTTCTTTTCCTTTAGGAATCCAAACAGGAATCTCCCGAACTAAAAAACTACCACTGCCAAAATCCTCAACAACCAAACCCCATTTTGTTAACTCATCGAGACAATCTTTAATTAACAAGGCTTCACTTAATGAATAATTTATGGAAAAAGGTACTAATAGTTCATAAGTCACTAAATCGTCTTTTGCTAATTCACGAATGAATTTTTCATAATTAATGCGTTCTGCAGCAGCATGTTGATCGATTATATAAAAATAATCATCATCATTGGCAAGTAAATATGTTCCCTGGAGCTGGCCAATATAATTTAATAATGGAAGTTTTTGCTCACTTAAGTTTTGTTCATCACTTACTTGTTCATCAATCAAAGTATATTTCTGCTGAGAAAAACTTTCTAATGTTTGCTCGACTTCTTCTATAGGAGGAACTTCATAGGTTGTTTTTGCTTCTTCCCTAACGAAATCTTCTTCGAGAGTCGGTTTTATCAAAATAGGTTCTTCTAAAATAGGGATTGACGGTTCGCTTTCTGATTGTTGTTTTTCTTCTTCATCAACCATCAAACCAACAATCAAATTTGTTTTCGCAAGCGTTTGAGAAATTTCATTTCTTATTAAATCAATTAATTCATTTTCACTTGAGAACCTTACTTCTAATTTTGCTGGGTGAATATTGACATCGACTAATGCTAAATCAACTGCAATATTGATGACGGCAATCGGAAATCGTCCTCCCATTAATCGTTCTTGGTAACCTTCAATAACAGCTTGGACCAATTTATTGTTTTTTACAACACGCCCATTAACGATAATGGTAATATGACTTCGAGATGAACGCGTAACATCCAATTTGGAAATCATCCCAGAAACTTGAAAGTAACCATTACTTGTGAAGAATTCAATCATCGATTTCGCAACTTCATCTTTATAAATATTATTAATGACCTCTAATAAGCGGTTATTGCCGAAAGTCTGTAAAACTATCCGCTCATTATTTTGAACAGAAAAAGCAATATCAGGACGGGCTAAAGCCATTTTTGTTACATAATCTAAAATATAACCTAATTCCATCGAAGCCGATTGCAGATTTTGTAACCTTGCCGGAGTATTGAAAAACAAATTACGAACAGAAATTTCCGTACCTTTGGGAAAAGCAATAGTTGCTTCAGAGATAATGTCTCCCGCTTTTAGGGAGTACATTAATCCCCGTGTTCCATCGGTACTAGTTTTTAATTTAAATAAAGAAACAGCAACAATGGAAGGCAAAGCTTCTCCACGGAAACCCAAGGTGGCAATTTTAAACAAGTCTTTTTCATCATGAATTTTACTTGTAGCATGGGGAAGAACACATAATTTAGCATCAACAGCATCCATCCCTTCACCATTATCCGTAACAACAATTTCTGACAAACCCGCTTCAACAAGTTTGATAACAATCTTTGTTGCTTTGGCATCAATAGCATTTTCAACAAGTTCTTTCACAACCGATGAAGCTCTTTCGATAACCTCACCTGCAGCAATTAAATTCGTTGTATGTTGATCAAGTTGATTGATTTTTGGCATATTATCCCTACTTTTTTAATATTTTTTGTATTTCATCTAGCTTATTCATTGCTTCAATTGGACTTAATTTATTAATATCCATTGTTTTAAGTTGTTCTAAGGCATAAACTTCTTTTTCGGATTTGGAATCATATAACATTGGTTGTTGATAATTTTTGATAGATAAAGTTTTGCTATCAATTTTGTGATGATTTTCCAGTTTCTTCAAAATATCCGTTGCCCTTAAAATAACATCAAGGGGAATTTTTGCTAGCTTTGCAACGTTTATTCCATAACTTTTATCAACTGGACCTGGTAAAACTTTGTGCAAAAAGACAACATCACCATGGACTTCTTCGGCGGAAACATGAATGTTTCGTAAATGTTCTAAATCCTTATCGAGGGTTGTTAACTCGTGATAATGCGTTGAAAAGAAAGTCTTGCAAGCCTTTTGCTCGTGTAAATACTCAATGATAGCTTGGGCTAATGCCATGCCATCATAGGTGGCAGTTCCACGACCGATTTCATCAAAAATAATTAAACTGTTTTCTGTTGCTTGTTTTAAAGCATTATTTACTTCCTGCATTTCAATCATGAACGTTGACTGCCCACTAACAATGTCATCAGCAGCTCCAATACGCGTAAATATGGCATCAAAAATTGGCAATTTTGCACTTGTACAAGGAACAAACGAACCGATTTGCGCCATAATAGCAATTAAGGCGATTTGGCGCATATACGTCGATTTCCCACTCATGTTCGGTCCCGTAATCAGCAAAATACGCTCATTCTCTTTCATGACAACATCGTTTGGAATAAAACTGTCTTGAAATTTTTCAATAACAGGATGACGTGAACCCTTTAAGTCGATTACTTGCTTTTCAATTAATTTTGGTCGAACATAATGATTCTCATTAGCCACTTTTACAAAACTTAACAACATATCAAGTTCAGATAAATTTTTTGCTAAAAACTGTAAACTACCGATCGTTTCTTTAGCTTTATCACGAATTTCTTGGAATATTTTTATTTCAAGTTCAAGTGCTTTTTCTTCTGCTCTTAAAATCATGCTTTCTTTATCTTTTAATTCTTCAGTAATAAAGCGCTCCACATTGCTCAATGTTTGTTTGCGGATATAACCCATTTCTTGTTGAACCATCGCACTATTACCTTTAGAAACTTCTAAATAATAGCCAAAAACACGGTTAAAACCAACACGAAGGTTTCTAATGCCTGTTCGTTCACGTTCTTTTTCTTCTAAAGTCAGTAAAAAGTCTTTACTTTCACTTATCAATTGACGAAAAGAATCTAGTTCTTCATGATATCCATCTTTAATGACTCCTCCGTCTTTCACAACAAAAGGAGCGTCTAAAGAAATACTTCGATCTAACAAAGCAAATAAATCAGAATAAACATTTAAGTGATCACTTAAATTAAAATATTGATGGATTTTAATCTTTTTAATTAAAGTTTGAACATTGGGAATGACTCCCAAAGATTTTCGCAGCTGCAATAAATCTTTTGGGTTAGCGCTATCATAAGCAATCTTTCCAACAATTCGTTCCAAATCATAAACATTTTCTAAATACCCACGTAATTCACTGGCAACAAGGAATTCTTGTTGGCATTTCTCCACAATTCCATATCGCTTTTCAATTTTTTCGCGGTCTATCAAAGGAAAGATTAATGCTTTTTTTAAAAACCGACTTCCCATCGCTGTTACACAGTGATCTAAAACATTGACTAAGGAATTCTTTTTATTTTGAAAGCGAAGTGTTTCAAGAATCTCTAAATTCCTACGAGATGCAAAATCGATTTTCATAAATCCACTGCTATCATATTTTACAACCTTTTGCATGTGAATTAAATTACGTTTTTGCGTCCGAATAATATAATTTAAAAGTCTTAAAAAAGCTTTTTCTTCTGTCTTATCAAGATCTTCAGTTAAAGCTTTTAAATAATTAACTGATGTTAAATTGTTTTCTTGCGAAATGGTAATGGGATAATATGTTTTTAATTGATCAAGCAAGTGAATGGGAAAATCATCACCAATAACAATTTCACGTGTTTTCAATTTTAGGACTTCCATTGTTAACAAATCTTCATTTAACGGAAGGTCAGTTAAATAGTTTTCACCGGTCCCTAAATCAGAATAACATAATAAATAGCGATCTTTATCCACATCAATTGAAGTAAGATAATTGTTTTCTTTTGCTTCGACCAAACTGCCTTCCGTCGTTGTTCCAGGAGTAACGATTCGAACTACTTCTCTGGTAACGATCCCTTTTGCAAGCGCAGGGTCTTCTGTTTGTTCCACAATAGCGACTTTAAAACCCTTCTCTGTTAATCGATCTAAATATGCATTGACAGCATGGTAGGGAACACCACACATCGGCACGCGTTCTGTTGACCCAGCATCCCGTCCTGTTAAAACAATTTCCAATACTTTTGAAGCAACAATAGCATCATTAAAGAACATTTCATAAAAATCACCTAAACGAAAAAAGACCAAAGTATCAGGATATTGTTCTTTTATTTCTAGGTATTGCCGCATCATTGGCGTATATTGCATCTTATCAATATTTTCGTACATATAATCACCTAAACATTCATTAAAGAAATTATAACATAATTTCCAAAATATCGATAGTAAAAACATTTGGAAAACGAAATAAACATCTTTTTTAAAAAAAGTAATCTCAGCGTGAGATTACTTTTCCTTAATCCAATCTTGATTCTTCTGCATCAAGTGCCATAAAATGGCTTTCTAAAGAATTATTGATATCGGTCAACCCCGAAATGGATTCATGATGGCGAATATTATTGACAAAATCGAGGATCATTTTTTTATCTCCACCAGCATGGCCGGAAAAATCATCAGCTAGCTTACTAATATCAATAGTAAACGTTTCTTTACCATAAACCTTGACGGTAATGACCATTCCCTCCATGTCACCTTCCATTTCGCCTTTTGTACCATGAATTTTAATGCTTCGGTGGACTTCATTAGAAAAAGCTGTGACAGTTAGTTGAGCAGTTGTTTGATTATCAAATAGCATTTGAACTACTTGATGATCCGGAACATTGTTATCTGATTGGAAAACACATCGACTATAACTTAAAGATTCATCTTTTAAGACGTCATCTAAATTAGGGTTTAAAGAAAAAATCATGGCCCACATAGGATTTTGTTTATAAAAATGAAGGGCATTATAAGGACAATCAAGGTCGCATTGATAACAATATGGTCTGCTACCAACAGGAGCATGAGCTTTATTAAAATAGAATAAATTCCCTACCGAAGATATTTGTGTACAATTTCCACCAATTAACCATCTTATAATATCAAGATCGTGGCAACACTTTGCCAGAATCATTGGCGATGAAGTTTGCGAGTTACGCCAATTACCACGTACATAACTATGAGCAAAATGAAAATAGCCAATATGCTCTGTTTGCGACAAAGTCACGATGTCTCCGATAACCCCTTCATTTATCAAACTTTTTAATTTTTGATAAAACGGCGTATATCTTAAAACATGGCAAACTGCTACTTTTCGTTTTAATTCATTGGCTTTATTTAAAATAGCTTGACAGTGCTCTTTAGTTGTTGCTATTGGTTTTTCCAACAATAAATCATATCCAAGTTCTAAAGAAATCATTGCTTGCCGATAATGATCTTGATCCATCGTACTTATAACTAAAATATCCGCGATTTTTCCTTTTTTAAAAAAATCATCATCATTTTCATAGAACTGCTCGTTTGATAATTGATATTGTCCCAAAATAATGGGTTTTTTAAGTAAGTTTTTCTCACAAACAGCAACAATTTTTGCTTCATCTGGGTGTTCACGAATAATGTTGGCATAGGTATAACCTCTTTGGCCAAATCCTAAAATGGCAACAGAAACAACATTCATAATAAACTCCTTTTTCGTAAATTATAACATATTACAGAAGAATTTCCAAACAAAGATATCGACTAAACAATTATGGATTTTTTTATACAAAAAAAGTGCACATTTTGTGCACAATCATTTATT